>CAYOQR010000001.1:0-214489 GCA_964406155.1 uncultured Rhodospirillaceae bacterium
GAAAGGTCAAAGCGGGCCATGACAACTCCTACCGTTTAGGAGGTTGAATCATATCTCCGCTTCGAGGGGAATCATCTTTATGAGTACAGAACCTAGTTCGATCCCTGCCTTCCTGACGGACTGTCCGCCGCGACGAAGGACGCGCCATACTCCTTTTCCGCAAAGGTTACCGCCGTTAAGGCATTGGACAAAATGAGCCGATTCAGACAATTTTAATCTCCTTGACGATATTTCTATCGTCGGGATTAGGCTCTGCAGCGATAATAAGACGTCACCTATGCAAATGCACCGCATGGCGCAGCAGCCGGGCCTGGGGCGGAGATTTGTCGCGACTTTACGCGGTCTCCTGTTATTTGCGCCATGAAGATCCTGGTATCCGTCGCCCGGGAGGAAATGCATCTGGCTCTGCCGTCGCCGAAGGCGATCACGACGATGCCCAGATATTGATCTCGATGTCGCGCAAACGGGGGGCGCCAATGACAGATCACTCCCTTGCCACACCGCCGAAAAAACATTGGCGGGTGTCAATGCAGCTTGTGGCGGCTTTCAGCGTCATCGGCTTTCTCACCCTCGTCGTCTCGCTCCTGAGCTGGCAGGCCTATCGAGGAGCGCAGGAAGCCCTGATCAGTGCTTCGACCGATGCGATTGGTTTTATCCGCGAGGCGATTGCCGAGAAGACGCGGCGTATCATCGATCCCGCCGAAGAACAGCTCAATTTCGTCGCCTATAGCCCCCTGCCCCAGGCAACCGACCTGCCGACCCGTCTGCAGCAGGTGCCGATGATCGCCGAGGCACTCAACCGCAATCCGCTCATCGATGCCTTCTATATCGGTTACGCCAATGGTGAATTCATCCTCTTCCGGCCGCTCTATTCCGAGGCGGCGAGACAGCGGTTCAAGGCACCGGATTCGGCGTCACTCTTGGTGCAATCCATTTCGCTTAACGCCAATCAGGAGATGATCGGCGAATACCGATTCTATGATGGAGAGAACGAGCTGATATCGGCAAGCGTCGAGCCCGGATATCAGTATGACCCGCGCACGCGTCCCTGGTATGAAAAAGCCAAAGAGCAAAATGGGGTCATCATCACGCCCCCCTATGTTTTTTTCACCACGGAAGCGGTCGGCCTCACCATCGCCCGCCGCGCGATGACCGGCAACGCCATCATCGGCCTGGATGCGAAACTCTCCTCGATCGCCAGTCAACTCAATGATCTGCGCATCACGCCTTCTTCTGAAATCGCGCTGATCAACCAGAGCGGCGAACTTATCGCCTATCGCGACATCAACAAGATGATCGTTCGCAAACCTGGCGAGAAAACAAGATTGGCAACCATCGGCGAATTGGACAGTCCCCCGCTATCGCGTGCCGCCGCCATGTCGATGGGCGGCTCGACCAAGGAACGCGAGGCGATGACCGATCATGGCCGGAACTGGCAGGTCATCCAATCGAGGATCGAGATTCAAGACGGCCAGCAGGTCACCTTGCTTGTCGCCATACCGGATGACGAGTTCTTTGCGTCGGCGCGTGAAATTGTCTGGCGCCAGGCACTTGCCGCCGTCCTTCTTCTCTTGTTGATCATTCCCTTGGTCTGGTTCGCCACGCTGAAGGTCATGCGCCCCCTGCGCAAGCTGGCCCGTGAAACGGTCAAAATCGAGAGCTTCGATTTCACCAGCGATGTCAAGATCCGCAGCCGGATCCGGGAAATCGACGATCTCGGCCGTTCTTTGGACCGGGTGAAGCGAACCGTCAGGAAATTTCTCAAAATCGGCACCGCCTTGGCCGCGGAGCAACAAATCCACCCCCTCCTCCTCCGCGTCCTGCAGGAAGCTGTGGAGATCGTCCATAGCGATGGCGGCGCCATCTATCTGATGGATGAAGAGGGGCGCTGCCTGATACCCGAGGTGACACGCTGGAATAACGGCGATACCGATGAAAACGAGCTTGCGCCGCAGACGATCGATCTGAGTGCCCCCGGTATCTTCCAGTATCTCGCCATGGCCTTGCGCGAGAAATCGATCCAGACAATTGAACACCATTTGGATGAAACCGAGCTGACGGCTCTGGGGCTGCATAACATGGTCCGAAGCCTGAACGCGCATCGCGTCGGCCTGGTGATCGTTCCCCTGCTGGATCGCAGCCAGGCGACGCTCGGTGTAATGCTGCTGGTCAAGGCGATCACCTCAGCCGACGGACATTGGAATGTCGGGGAACGGATGACCAAGCTGATCCACGCGGTCAGCGGCAGCGCCAGTGTTGCCATCCAAAATAAACTGCTGATGGAATCGCAACGCAAACTGATCGATTCCCTGATCAAGCTGGTCGCCGGTGCGATCGACGCCAAGTCGGCCTATACCGGCGGCCATTGTCAGCGGGTTCCGGTCCTGACCAGAATGCTGGCAACCGCCGCCTGCGCCGAACAATCCGGCCCCTATAAGGACTTCTCCCTGTCTCAAGAAGAATGGGAGGCCCTGGATATCGCCGCCTGGCTGCATGATTGCGGCAAGGTCACCACGCCGGAATTCGTCATCGACAAGGCAACGAAGCTCGAAACCATATACGACCGCATCCACGAGATCCGCTGTCGCTTCGAAATCCTCAAGCGGGATGCCGAAACCGCCTATTGGCGCGGTGTTGCGGAAGGCGGCGACTCAGACAAGCTGCGCCAGATCATGGAAGCCGCTCACCGGGAATTGGATGAGGAATTCGCCTTCATCGCTGCCTGCAACGAAGGCGGCGAATTCATGGAGCCGGCAAAAATCGAACGGATCAAGAAGATCGCCGCGCGGACCTGGCGCCGGACCTTGAGCAATCGCCTGGGCCTCTCTTACGAAGAGAAAGCCAGGGCGGAGCGCCTGCCGGAACCGGTTCTGCCCGTCGAAGAGCCGTTGCTGGCAGACCGCTACGACCATATCGTCGAGCAGACCGAACGCAACATCATCGCCCCGGATAATCCCTGGGGCTTCAAGCTCTCTGTCCCCAAGTACAAATATAACCGGGGAGAAATCTATAATCTCTCCATCAATCGCGGCACGCTGACGGAGGAAGAGCGCTACTGCATCAACGATCATATCGTGCAGACGATCATCATGCTGCAGAGCCTGCCCTTCCCCAAACACTTGCGGAATGTCCCGGAGCTGGCCGGTGGACATCATGAGAAGATGGATGGCACCGGCTATCCGAAGCGCCTCCATGGCGGCGAGATGTCCCCGGTGGCCCGTATGATGGCGATCGCCGATGTCTTCGAAGCCCTGACCGCCGCGGACCGCCCCTATAAGAAGGCGAAGAAACTCAGCGAGGCGATCAGGATCATGGGCTTCATGAAGAAGGAGCACCATCTGGACGGCGAACTGCTCGACCTGTTCCTGACCTCCGGCATCTGGCGCGACTATGCACAGATGTTCCTGCATCCGGATCAGATCGACGAGCCGGATATCGACGCCGCTCTGGGGATACGGCCCGCAGCCTGACTCCGGGACTTGCCCGGAGTTTGGTCCGGAGCTTGGCCAGGGGGGTTCACGAACCAGACCTCGTTTTGGATCGGATGCGCTTAAATTTCACGGATAGCCTTGTTCCTTGCCGGAAAAGATGCACAAATGTCCGGCGCGCGGGCCCACAGCATTATGGCAGTTGGCCCTGAGCAAACATAGACTGAGCGAACATAGACTGAGCGCATATAGACGTGGAATGGGTGGGAACCGGCTGATGAGCGATGCGCAACTGATTTGGGATGCCAGGGCAAAAATCGGCGAAGGCCCGCTCTGGTCGCCACGCGACCAGGCCGTCTACTGGGTCGATATCAAGGGTTGCCTGCTGCATCGGTACGGCCTGGATGGCAGCCAGAACAGTTGGACCATGCCGGATTGCATCGGCTGGGTTCTGGAGCGCCGGGACAAGCCGGGTTTCGTCGCCGGCTTCCGTGACTTTGTCGCCGAACTCACACTGTCCCCGTTCGACATCGTCAAGCGCTTTACTCCCGAAGCGACGCTGCCGGGCAATCGTCTCAATGACGCGAAAGTTGACCTCAGCGGCCGCATCTGGTTCGGCACCATGGATGATGCCGAGAAACAGCCGACAGGTGCCTTCTACCGCCTGGATCCGGATTTCTCCTATCACCGTGTCGATCACGGCTATTTCTGCTCCAATGGGCCGACCTTCAGCCCGGATGGCAAAATCGTCTATCACACGGAAAGCACCGACGACCGCGTCATCTATCGGTTCGATGTCCAGCCCGATGGCAGTCTCGCCAATAAAACGCCCTTCATCCGTTTCGCGGTCGAGGACGGCTTCCCCGACGGTATGACGACCGATGCGGAAGGCCATCTCTGGGTGGCGCATTGGCAGGGTTGGGGCATCACCCGGTTTCGCCCCGACGGCAGCCGCGACCGCTTCATCCCCCTGCCCGTCTCCCAGGTCACCAGTTGTACCTTCGCCGGTGACAAGCTGGACCGCATGTTCGTCACTTCGGCACGGATCGGCCTCAGCGATGAGGACCTTGCGAAAGAGCCCCATGCCGGCAGTTTCTTCGAAATCGATCCGGGCGTGACAGGTTTGCCGACACCTCTCTTCGCCGGCTGAAGATGCCCTGATCACCGGCCTCATCCCGGCCCGATCACCGGGTTGTGCTGATGGTGCGTGAACTCATCGCACCGCCAGGTGTTTAGCTTTCGGTTGCATCGCATACCGAAGGCTTTTATGCGGGATCAGCGCTTAAGTTCCGACGATGCCGTCATCGACACCACCATACCGGCGCGCCTCGATCGCCTGACCTGGGGCCGGTTCCATACGCTTGTCGTCATCGCCCTCGGCATCACCTGGATCCTCGATGGCCTCGAGGTAACCCTGGCTGGCGCGGTAGCCGGCACCTTGAAAAGAAGCACTTCCCTGCATTTCGACAATACCGATATCGGCCTCGCCAGCAGTGCCTATCTCTGCGGCGCGGTGCTGGGTGCCATTCTGTTCGGCTGGCTCACCGACCGGTTGGGGCGGCGAAAATTGTTCTTCATCACGCTGTTCGTCTATATCGCCGCGACGATGGCGACCGGTTTCGCCTGGGATCTCCCAAGCTTCATCCTGTTCCGCTTTCTGACGGGTGCGGGGATCGGCGGCGAATACACCGCCATTAATTCGACAATCCAGGAACTCATCCCAGCCCGCTATCGCGGCTGGAGCGACCTGGTCATCAATGGCAGTTTCTGGATCGGTGCCGCCCTGGGCGGCGGCGCATCGGTCTTGATGCTCGACCCGGTCCTCTTTCCCGGCGATCTCGGCTGGCGGCTCTGTTTCCTGATCGGCGCACTTCTCGGCCTGATCATCCTCGTCATGCGATTCTGGATTCCGGAAAGCCCCCGCTGGCTGATCACACATGGCCGGGCCGACGAAGCAGCGGAGATCGTCGATCGGATCGAGCGGCGCTTCGAATACCGGCATCTCACCGGCGATCGCTCCCTGACTGTCTTGCGGTTGCATCCCCGCTCATATACCAGCCTGAGCGAGGTTTTCCGCACGCTTTTCCGAACCCATCGACGCCGCTCCCTGGTCGGGCTCAGCCTGATGGCGTCGCAAGCCTTCTTTTACAATGCGATCTTCTTCACCTATGCACTGGTTCTAACCGACTTCTACAAAGTCCCGGCAGATCACGTCGGTTGGTACATCCTCCCCTTCGCCTTCGGCAATTTCATGGGGCCGGTGCTGATCGGACGATTCTTCGACAGTTGGGGCCGCCGTCCGATGATTACCCTGACCTACGCCCTGTCCGGCCTGCTTCTCCTCTTCAGCGGCTATCTCTTCGCACAGAACCAACTGACTGCCGTCACCCAGACCGTCTGCTGGATGACGATCTTCTTTTTCGCCTCATCGGCTGCCAGTTCCGCCTACCTGACCGTCAGCGAAACATTCCCCCTGGAAATTCGTGCCCTGGCGATAGCTGTCTTCTTCGCCATCGGTACCGGCCTTGGCGGCATCGTCGCACCTTCCTTTTTCGGCCGGCTGATCGATACAGGTTCGCGCCACGACGTCTTTATCGGCTATCAAATCGGTGCCGCCCTGATGCTGGCAGCCGCCGTCATTCAGGCCATCTGGGGTATCGCTTCGGAGCGAAAGCCTCTGGAACAGGTCGCCCGCCCGCTAACCGCGCTGGATGACGCCGGCCACCAATAGCGTCGATTGGGCAAACCCTATCCAAACGCGGTTCCTGACAGCGGCGAAGTCGTAGATACGCAAGCGACGAGACATCGTTGAGGAATCAAAAAGCGAGCTTATTTTCTGTTCCAGAAAGCAGCCTTTTAATATTTTCCCTGTGCTTGAAAATGATGATGGTCGCTATGAGGCACGCAAATATATGGAAATAAAAGGTAGTCCCAAAAGCAGGTATGAATGAAATAGCCACAAAAAACATAGCAGCACATATGGTGCCTAAGGAGACATAACGGGTCAAAGCGACGATCGTCACAAAAAGGCCAAGGGATATAAGGGCCATAACCCAGTTAAGCATGAACATCACGGCCGCCGCCGTAAGCGCTCCTTTGCCTCCTTTGAACCCAAAGTATACCGGCCAGTTATGCCCGATCACCGCTCCCGCACCCGAGGCTAAAAGGCTCACACAATCCACAGCCTCTCCCGAGTAAACATAAACGCTGAGATGCAAGCCGATAAAACAGGCGATTATCCCTTTTAATATATCTCCCAAAAGAACAAGCACCGCGGCAGGTTTCCCAAGTACCCGTAGCGTATTAGTCAGTCCGGCACTTTTGCTTCCATGGCTTCTTATGTCCTTGCCGTAGATTTTCCCCACGATCACCGCTGTATTAAGGCTGCCGAGGAGATAGCCCAAAGCTAAAGCCACAAAAATCTTAAAGATATCGATCATCAATCTTTTCTCCCGCCCCCATGCAACCGTGACTACACGCTGATCAGTCTGCGATCTAAGTAAACATGTTTCCGGACCGGCTGATAAGGCTGCAATCGCTCCGTTCGCCCAGCCCAAGCGGCGACAGCGCAAGGTTGACGATGAGACATCCGTCCTGATATCGCTCCTTCAATTTCCGTCAGATCAATGCATTCGTTTTTCACAGGCATCATGCTATCGCTTCATCTCGACAATCTGGAAATGGCCTATGAGCCATATCCCGTTGGTATCATCAGCCCCGTCTTCGACACCACCTTGTATCAGGAACTTCTACAGAGCTTCCCGCCCTTGGCGCTGTTCCAGTACATGCCGCGATTCGGCAACAAATACTCCCTGTCGGAAAAGAACAATCGCGCAGCCTATGAGGATTACACCGCCGGGCATCCGGCCTGGCGGGAGTTCCATCGCTATATCAAAAGTGCCGATTTCATTTATGCGGTGATCGATATGCTGCGCGACCGAAATGTCGATCTCGGCATTCGGCGAGAGCGGCAAGGGCTCGGCTATCGTTGGCGGAAAGTACTGCGGAACATCCGCCATGGCCGGCTGCCGGGCACTCACCCGCCGATCTATTCACGCTTCGAATATTCGGTGCTGCCGGCAAAGGATGGCATCGTGGTGCCCCATACGGATGCGCCCCGGAAATTCATCACCCTGGTCTTTACCATGGTCGGCGATGACGATTGGGACGAAACCTGGGGCGGTGGAACCGATATCCTGCGCTGCAAAGACCCGGCCAAGACCTACAACTACTACAACCAATCCCTCGATTACGCCGAGTGCGATGTGCTGCGGACGGTCCCCTTCCGACCCAATCAAGCCATGCTCTTCGTCAAGACCTTCAATTCGTTGCATGGCGTCAGGGCGATGACCGGCCCCGAAGGAGCGTTACGCCGTACGCTGACAGTGAATATCGAGCGGGCCTATTAGGACAATCACGCATCAGGGCTGCCCATCAAGCCTGCGCCGCAAACCCGGTATCAGATCAGGATCGGCCAGCAGATGCGGCGCTTCCGCATCGAGGATTGCGCGGAAAAGCCGGGCGCGCAACCGATCCACGTCGATCGTTTCGGGGACACGTGTGCCGATCGCGGAGACCAGCATGTCGATGCAACGGTCGGCGGCATTCAGGCGCCCCCAAAGATAATCATGCTCGCGCCACGCACGATTGAAGAAGGCGCCGAAATTCATCAGGGCGGTTCCCTTCAGCGTCACCTTCTCCGGCCCCATGCCACGGGCATCGATCGGGCTGATCCGGTCCACCAGCACTTCGTTGATCTCATCCATCTCCGTCCATTGCAGAATCGGGAAGGTGATGAGGTCATAG
Organism: uncultured Rhodospirillaceae bacterium; assembly: GCA_964406155.1. Lineage (GTDB taxonomy): Bacteria > Pseudomonadota > Alphaproteobacteria > Dongiales > Dongiaceae > Dongia_B. The sequence continues at coordinate 8,235 of CAYOQR010000001.1, forward strand.
AAGGCGAAGCCGACATAGGCGATCCCCACGGCCCGGCGCGCCACCGGCGGCAGATAGGCCAAGCCCATGAGCGAGATGACCTCATCCAACTCTTGATCGATCGACGTCAACCGCATCGCCGTCTCGAGAGCCGCGAAGGCTTCCGGAGCGAGCGTTTCACCGGCAGCGGCAGCCGCCGCGATCCCGCCGACCGCCTCAGCGACCTCGGGACTGTAATGGTCCGGCTCCCAAAGCCGCCGGATGCGCTCCACGGTCTCGTAGAGAATCTGCTTGAGATCATCCAGCGAGCGGGAATCCAATTCCTGGCCGCTATCCCCTAATGTCCGATAAAGCTCGTTCAGCCGGCGGATGACGAACCGGATACGGCGCAGGCGAAAATCGATATCGAAGGCCCTGAGGAAGGCAACGATCTCCTGCCCGTTCCGTCCATCGCTGCGGCCGCAGGAACGATCGAGCAATGCGTTGATCTGCGCAATATCCGGGGATTTACCGACACTGCGCGCAAGAGACGCAATCAGATTCGCCAATTGATCGATCAGGCGGCGGCGCTTGAGCGTCTGATAGCTGAGATAGGCGTAACCCGCACCGGCATGCGCCGCTTCATTTGCCTGAGCACGGTAACGCCCCACTTCGGCAATGCTTGGCGGGTTCTGCGGATCGCGGTCGAAAAGCTCGCGGACCAGATGTTCGATCTGGGGATCGGCGGCTGCCAGGATCTCCGCCATGCGGCGCGCCCGCTCGTTCCACGCCTGGATGCCGAGCAGGTCATCGGCAATCGGTTCGTTGCGCGGAATGAGTGCCATGGCCGACAAAACCGTTCGAAAGAAGCCCGGCGTTCCATTGGCACTGCGCTGGGCCGCTTCTCGATGGGGATTGGGATCGACATAGATGATACGGCGCGCGATCTCGCGGCTTGCCGGGCGGTGGCCGAGGGCATGGATGACGGGTGAAAACGGCTTGTTCATCACGACACTGCCGTCAATGAAATAGCGGGAAGCCCCGTCCTGAACGTCTCGTATTTGCAGCTTCTCGGTGATGAAGCGCGCGCGCGAAGGCCAGGCACGGCGGCGTTCCATGAGGATCCGGTCCATCTCCGACACGGCGGCGGGCGGAAAGGCACCGGGAAAGGAAGCGGTAGCCCGCGCGGCGAAAATCAGCGACGGCACGTCTTCGGTTTTGAAATCGCTGGTCAGGTCGCCCGATAGGTTGCGACGACAGGTAAAAGGAACGATGCGGCGATGTTCGGTCTCTTCGACGCTGGCGGGATCATGCAACTCGATGTGGTGACGATGACCGACATAGTCGGTCAGCGTGACGAAGAGATCCATGCGATGTCCCGGCGGCAGCAAGGTATCCTGGCGAGCTTTTTGGCGATCAGCCACCTGCTCATCCATGGCATCGCAGGCATCCAGCATCCAGCCGGCGAAACGCTCGCCCGAGAAAGGCGGCTTGAACCATTGCGACTGAACGAACTTGCGCAGCTTGTCGCGCGTTTCCGGATCGTCGATCTCCCGACCGAAGCGTCCGCTCAACAAACGTTCCACCAACGGCGAGATCAGCACCTTCCCCCATCGGCTGAGCAAGCTGGCCGGCGCGGCAAGGCTGGTAACGTCGGCATTTCGCAGCCAGAGATCGCGATGCGGTTCCAGTGGCAGATCATGCGCCAGGGCCCGACCGAGCATCACCCCATTGATACCACCAGCCGAGGCGCCGGAGATCAGATCGACCACCACCCGCAAATCGATGGTCGCGGAGAGTTCCTTGAAGAGGTCGTAATAGACCGCCGTCGTTTCATCCGTGGGCGGTTCGGCGCCCGACCCCACATGAAACAGCTTCGAGGCCCTGACCATGTTGAGGATTTCGCGGGTGACACCGTGGATATAGACGGCCAACGAAACGCCCCCGTACAGCACGACAGCCAGCCGTAACTCGATCTGCTTCATTTCAGCTTCATCGATCAGAGTCCCCACCCAGGAGCCCATCTTGCCCCAAAGAATCGGTTCCGCTCAACAAGCTAGAAGGCCTGGACGGCACTCACGCGCCGGCCGGGTTTGGCCAGATAAAGTTCGCGATCGGCCCTGTCGATCAGCTTTTGCAGATCGTCGCTGCTATCCGGGCTGATCGCCATGCCGGCACTGACCGTCGGCTGGAAGGCGAATTGCGGTTCGGCCCGCATCGCTTCGGTGAATTTGGCGGCGATCCGATCGGCGATATCGCGCGCCTCGCCGGCACTGGCCTGGGTCAGCAGCGCCGCGAATTCATCGCCGCCCAGACGGCCCAGCACATCGGATCGCCGGAGATTGGCGCCGGCGATCCGGCCGAAGACCTGCAACACCCGGTCACCCGCCTGGTGGCCATAGGTATCGTTGATCGCCTTGAAATCGTTGAGATCGAAAACTAGCACCGCACTCGACAGGCCTTTGACGCGGCTCAGCATCAGCAGTGGCTGGGCCTGGGCGTAGAAGCCGCCGCGATTGGCCACCTTGGTCAGGAAATCGACCTCGGAGGCCAGCTTGTATTGCAGCTCGGCCCGTGATTTGGCCAATGCCAGCAGCAGGAAGGCACAAGCGAAGACATAAATGATGCCTTCCGCACCGGTTGCCGAGAACCAGAATGGCCATGCCGCTTCCGGATCGGGCGCAAGCGTCATGGCGACGGCACGGAAGACGAAAAAAATACCATGCAGTCCCGTCACGATGGCGATCGGATAACGCGCGGGCAAAGGTTCCCGGATACGCAGGAAAACCGGAGTGATCGCAAATGCCGCAACGGAGCAAAGTACCGAATAGAGCAAGGCCCGAGCCGGCAGCGAAGCATAGAAAGCGGGAATCTGGCAGGTCAGCAGCCAAATAATCGCCGGCGCCAGGGAGAGGACCAGATACTGCCGGAGACCGGCAAATGCGCGCGCGCTGTTCCACATGAAGCCATAGGCCACCATGATGAGCGCGTTACCGAGATCGATGGTGATGCGGTCCGGCCAGAAACCGCGCCCACTCAGCATGGCCAGCCCCGTCGCCGCGACCAGATGCCCCCAACCCCACCAGTTCAGCGCCTGGACCTGCCGGTTGAGCGACCAGACCCATAACAGCAGACCGCCGCTGAGGGCGGTGACAATGATCAGGCAAATAAAGAGAGTGCCGGCGTCGAGTTGCATGATTGGCGTCCCCAAGGGGATTTGAACCCCTGTTACCGCCGTGAGAGGGCGGTGTCCTAGGCCACTAGACGATGGGGACGTGGCTGCTTCCGCAATGCGCCATCTGATAGTGGATGGCGCGGCCGGGATCAAGCCCCTTTCTGCCGCCGGACTGGACGGCAGGAAGGATCATTGGGCCGATCCCCTTGAAATCCAGGGCTCTCCCCTGCCCGGCTGCCCCCATTTTCAGCCGGATTCCAGGAGAGGTAGTCGGGAAATCGGCCCGCTGGTGTTAGGCTGCCGCGTTATGGAGACGTCGTGCCGTCACCACGAACTGATCGACCGCTGCCTGTTCCGTGTTGAAGGCCGTCACCAGGCGGATAGTGCCCGGTGCCATGCCCGGCCAGTCGTAGAAATCGAACCCGGCCTGACGCAAGCCGTCCACCATGGGTACCGGCAATTGCACGAAGATCTCATTGCCTTCCACCGGGTAGAGCAGCTTCACCCCCGGCAGGGCGGTCAGCCCCTGGATCAGGCGTTGCGCCATACTGTTGGCATGGCGGGCCAGCTTCAGCCACAGTCCATCGGCCAGATAGGCATCGAGCTGAGCGGAAACGAAACGCATCTTGGAAATGAGATGGCCCGCCCGCTTGCGACGGAAGGCAAAGGTCTCGGCCAGCGCCGGATCGAAAAACACCACCAGTTCGGCGGCCAGGGCACCGTTCTTGGTGGCGCCAAAGGAGAGCACGTCGATCCCCGCTTTCCAGGTGATCTCGGCCGGCGACAGATTGAGATGCGCGACGGCATTGGCGAACCGCGCCCCGTCCATATGCACTTTCAGGCCGTGCTGGCGGGCGATGGCGGTCAGGGCCGCGACTTCCGCCGGCTTGTACACCGTACCGGCCTCGGTCGTCTGGGTCAGGCTGAGCACGGCGGGTTGCACGTGATGGACATCGCCGGCCCGGCCATCCGCCAGGGCCGCCGCCAGGGTTTCCGCCCCGATCTTGCCATCGGCACCGGGCAGCGTCTTCAGCTTGGCGCCCGCCGTGTACATTTCCGGCGCGCCGCATTCATCGACGGCGATATGCGCATCGTCATGGCAATAGACCGCGCCCCAGGGCGGCGTCATCACGGAGAGCGACAGGGCATTGGCGGCGGTGCCGGTCGAAACCGGAAAGGCGATGACCGGACGCTCGAAAATCGTCGCCAAGTGCTGATCGAGCTTGGCGGTCAGCGCGTCATTGCCATAGGCCCCGCTGGCGCCCTGATTGGCGGCATCGATGGCGGCTATGATCTGCGGCGCCACGCCAGCAACATTGTCACTGCAGAAATTCATTTAATTCTCCCCTCCTCATCCGTCGTTCCGCCCGGCCGCTCTTCCGATATGTCATTGCCCGGCGAACAGGAACTGTCCCAACAATTTGCCGGTCCGCAGATCGGCCACCAATGCGCGGCTGCAATCATCCGGCCCCTCGACCAGCACCACCAGCCGATCGCCGGCGGTGGAGATCGTCTTCACCTGGCAGGTCACCGGAATGGGCAGATCGGCGACGCCGAAAGCCGCGGCATCCGTGGACGCCACTTTAGCTCCGGCCTTCTCCAAGCCGGCCGCCGCCGTCACCGGCGGCTTTTGCGATATCTTCCAGAAGACGGTACCCACCACGGCCAGGGCCGCGACACCCAGCAGGATGCCGAGCCCGATCACCAAAGCCTTGAGCCGACGCAAGTGGCGCGGTAGTTGATCTGTGTCATTCATCTGTTGCGACCGGGACCCTCTTCCTATGGCGGCGCCCCGCCCACATCCAGCAAGTACCACCGAGCCGATCATGCAAGACCAGACCGCAGCCACAGTGACGATCACACCCGACCAGACCGGTGAACGGCTGGACCGGGTCATCGCGGCAGCCTTGCCCGAGCTTTCGCGCAGCCGGGCCAAAGCCTTGATCGAACAGGGACATGTGATGCTTGCCGGCACCGACGGCGCCGCCGCGACCATAGACGACCCGTCCTATCGGGTCAAACCGGGACAAGCCGTCCAGGTGACCGTGCCGCCGGCCGAGGAAGCCATCCCCAGCGGCCAGGACATCCCCCTGGCGGTGGTCTATGAGGATGCCGACCTGATCGTCATCGACAAGCCGGCCGGCATGGTGGTGCATCCCGCTCCCGGCAATCCTGACCAGACCCTGGTCAACGCCTTGATCGCCCATTGCGGTGACAGCCTCTCCGGCATCGGCGGCGTGAAGCGGCCAGGCATCGTCCACCGCATCGACAAGGATACCAGCGGCCTGCTGGTCGCCGCCAAGAACGACGCGGCGCATCAGGCCCTGTCCGCCGAATTCGCCCGCCATGCCATCGAGCGTAGCTATCAATGTGTGGTCTGGGGTGTCCCGCAGCCGCGCGAGGGCCGGATCGAAGGCAATATCGGCCGTGACCGCGCCGACCGGAAAAAGATGGCAGTGGTGCGCTCCGGCGGCAAAACCGCGATCACCCATTACCGTGTCGAGCAGCTTCTGGGGGATGGCGCCGCCCTGGTCGAGTGCCGGCTGGAAACCGGCCGCACCCATCAAATCCGGGTGCATCTCTCCACCTTCGGCCATGCCCTGATCGGCGATCCGATCTATGGACGGGTCACGCCAGCCCGCCGCAGCCGCCTTTCCCCCGCCGCGCGGACCGCCGCCCTGGCCTTTCCCCGCCAGGCACTGCATGCCGCGACACTGGGTCTCACCCATCCCCGGACCGGCCAAGCACTGCGCTGGAACGCTCCCCTGCCCACTGATATGATTGAATTAATTCAATCCCTTAGTGGGAATTAAGGACTAGTTTGAAATGATTCCAGGGTCGCCTTGAAGAAGTTGACTAACGCACTATATTATTAATCATCCTGGACTGGCAGCATGCGCCGGGGGAAAGTCAGGGTTCGCCGGGGGGAACAGCCGGCTGCTCCGTAAAATAAAAAGAACCGGATTGCCCTGCTTCTTTCCCAGGCCGCGTTTCGCAGGCCGGGATTTCCCGCCACCGTCAGCAGCATGACGGCCGGGACGGATTAGAATCGGATAGTAACCGGATCAACATCGAGCGAGCGACCAGAGCGACTATGGCGACAAAGAATCTGCCCAGCCTTGTCAGTGACGGTAACCTGTCCCGCTATCTGGCGGAGATCAGAAAGTTTCCGATGCTCGAACCGAGCGAGGAATTCATGCTGGCCAAGAGGTGGCGCGAGCATGAGGACCCCGAGGCGGCGCATCGTCTGGTCACCAGCCATCTGCGCCTGGTGGCGAAGATTGCCATGGGCTATCGCGGCTACGGCCTGCCGCTCTCCGAACTCATCTCCGAAGGCAATGTCGGCATGATGCAGGCGGTGAAGCGGTTCGACCCCGATAAGGGCTTCCGCCTCGCTACCTATGCGATGTGGTGGATCCGCGCCGCCATCCAGGAATACATCCTGCATTCCTGGTCGCTGGTGAAGATCGGCACCACGGCAGCGCAGAAGAAGCTGTTCTTCAATCTGCGGCGCGTCAAAGGCCAGTTGAAGGCGATCGAGGATGGCGATCTCAGCCCGGAGAACGTCAAGGAAATCGCCACGCGCCTCGACGTGTCGGAAACCGATGTCGTCGATATGAACCGACGCCTCGCCGCGCCGGACCATTCGCTGAATGCGCCGGTGCGCAATGACGGCGAAGGCGGCGAATGGCAGGAATGGCTGGTGGACGATACCGAAAGCCAGGAAGTCCAACTTGCCGAAAACCAGGAACTGGGCAAGCGGCAGAAGATGCTGGCCAAGGCGATGCAGACGCTCAATCCGCGTGAGCGCCGTATCCTGGTGGAACGCCGCCTGAAGGAAGATCCGGCGACGCTGGACGACCTCAGCCGCGAATTCAATATCAGCCGCGAACGCGTGCGCCAGATCGAGGTGCGCGCCTTTGAAAAGGTCCAGCGGGCGATCCGCAAATCGGCTGTGGAAGAAAACCTCACCCACGCCTGACGCGACGTGAGTTCCAGATAACGACAATGCCCGGCCATCGCGCCGGGCATTTCCTTTATTCCACCACTGGCGCCGGACGGCTCGTCAGCCGCCCGTCTCGCTTTCCGTGCCCGTGACCTGCTGACCCCAGTCCTGGATCAGCTTCTCTTGATCGCGTCGCAGACTGTAGAGGCGAATACGGGCTTCGGCAGCGGCGACATGGCGGATGATGAAGGGCATGCCGAGGAAGAGCAGCCATCCGAAGGCGGCACCCATCAGGGCCGTCAGCCATCCGTAACTGTTGCCGAGCACGATCGGCACATCCGACAACGATTGTCCCAGGCTCCAGAGCTGGCGCAGGAAATAGAGCGAGCCGATCAGGTTGAGCCCGCCAACGGTGATCGTCAGATAACGGCGCGGATTGCTGTCGACGACAAAGGCGACCAAGGTCGGAATCATGCCGACGGTCAGGACGGCCGTGGTCGGCAGGAAGACCAAAGCCAAGGGCACAAGCAGGAGCAGCACCAGCTTGGGTTTGAAGGTGAATTGTGTTTGCCCCATCGCCGCCATCTACGCCCCTATAACACCATCAGCATCGTGAAAATCGCCAGGCTGATGCTGGCCATCAGGCTCGACGTGACCGCGGCGCTGCGATGCGAGATGAGCCGGACGCGCTCGGGATTGGTCAAGCCGCCATCCTCGATCCAGGTCATCTCCTTCACCGTGTTGCGGAAGGCCTGCTTGGCCGCGCCGAAGCCGATCTCATCGCTGCGCCGCAACGCACCTTCCGGATCGAACAGCACGAGCATGGCACCGAAATCGCAGGTGTTCACATGCCGATCGACCTGCTTCTGCAAATGCTCGCGCGTGCTGGCCAGATGGAAACTGGCAATCGCCGGCTGCAACATCTCCTTCACCGTCTGCGCGAGATGCGGCAGCTTGATGTTGGGATGGACGCCCTGAACGATGGCCAGCAGATGCAAGACGGCGATCGCCTGGGCGCTCTCCGTCGTCGCGTTGTTGAGCGCGGCCATCTCCCGGTCGATCGAGCGCTTGAGCCCGACAGCGATGAAGGCGGCGATATGCCGGTCCATCGGCCTGGCGCCGCTTTCCTGGCCTGGCATCGCCGCATCCAGGGCCGGCAGAAGATCACGCAAATGGGTCACATAATAATCGGCAATCAGGGCGCTGCGACACGGCATGGTCGCGTCAAGCTCATACAACGCACGCTCAATGCCGTAGCCATATCCCGCCCGGTCGATATATTTCTCGGCCTCATCGAGCGGTTTCAGCGCCTGGATCTGCTCCGGCCGCAAGCTCGCCTGCTCGCCGATCCAGGCCTGGGGCAGCTTGGCCCGCAGCATTTCGCCGAACTGATTGAGCAGGTCCTGCTTGTCGAGCAGTTCGGCCAGCATCACCGCGAGGCCGGTCAGGCTGACGCGGATATCCCGGTAGCAGATCGGTACGGGCTGCCCCAGCAGGACGATCAGCCGGCCGACCAGACGGTCGCGCAGGGTCGCGGCGGGCCCATAGCCTTGCGACAGCGCCCGGATCTTGATCAGCGACTCACCGATCTTTTCGTCGTTGAAGCTGCGCCGCAGCCAGTTCTCGAAATCAGGCTGCTCGACCGCCGAGATCGCCTCGCTCCAATGCCAGGCCATGGCATGTCCCAAGGACGGCTTGTTGAAATGATCGCTGCCGGCGAAGGTGAACGGCCGGCTGGCGCGCTGCGGCAGATACGGCAGCACGGGATTGAAATGCTGACCCTCGAGCCAGGACTCCAGCGTCCGCAGGCTCCAGCGTTCGGTCACCTTGTCGTTCAGGAGGCCGCGCAGCATTTCGGTCAGGGACGGCGGCAGCTTTTCACGACCGGCCAAAGCCGCGAAGGAACCGTAATTGATCTTCGTCAGCACCACCTGCTCGTCGCTCATCCCGGCCAGGGGATTGCGACCGAGATAGAATATCAGGCACAGCACGCCCAAGGCGTAGAGATCGTCCGCCTGGGTGCCGACGGACCGGCCGTATGGCAGGCAGGAACCGCTATCGATGGTTTCGAACAGAGCCGGCTGGGCAAAACCCGGCGGCATGCTGAAGCATTCGCCCAGCATGATCGCGCCGTCATTGCCGAGTTGATAGAACAGATTATCCGGGCGGATCGCGCGATGGGTGGCCCCCATCGCCGAGATGTCGCGCAGCGCCTTGGCGACCGGCTGCAGGACCTGCTTGGTCAACTGGCTCTCGGTCCATTGCGGCAAGGCGCCGTTGGTACCCGACAAGACACGTTCGCCGGCGGGAATGGCGAAGACCAGGGCCGGACGGCGCCCCCAAACGACGTCTTCGCCCTCGCCGGAAATCGGCCAGTCGACAATGCCGGTGGAGAGCGGCCAAAGGACGGTCAGCGGATTGCCGGTATGGGTCGCGTGCTGGAAGGCCCGGCACGGCAGGTGCCCCGGCGCGATCAAAGCGAAGACCTGCTTTCCGTGATCCTGCTGATCGCGCACGGCATAAGCCATCACCCCCGGTGAATCGAGGTGCGGCAGACGCTCGTTCGGCAGGATTTCATACCGGCCGCCGAGTAAGATGTTATCGCTGTCTTCTGCCATGGCTCCCTACCCATGGCATTCCACAGGGAAACGGTTAATCAGCCCTTAAACGTGGACCGTTTTCCTGACATCGACGCGAAAAACTTGTGCAAAACTTCAGTCGGTGAAGGGGTCCGTCACCAGAATCGTGTCGTCCCGTTCCGGGCTTGTGGATAACAGGGCGACCGGCGCCTCGATCAATTCCTCAATGCGGCGGATATACTTGATCGCCGTGGCCGGGAGCTGCGCCCAGGAACGGGCCCCGAACGTCGAATCAGACCACCCTTCCAGCGTCTCATAGATCGGCTCGGCCGCCGCCTGCAGATGGGCGCCCGCCGGCAGATGATCCACGGTTTCGCCCTTGATGCGATAGCCGGTGCAGATCTTCAGCTCCTTGAGGCCATCGAGCACGTCGAGCTTGGTCAAGGCGATGCCGTTGATGCCGGAGACCTTGATCGACTGGCGCACCAGGGCTGCATCGAACCAGCCGCAGCGGCGCTTGCGCCCGGTGACGACGCCGAATTCCTTGCCGCGCTGGCCCAGCAACTCGCCAATCTCGTCGGTCAGTTCACTGGGGAACGGACCGCTGCCAACCCGTGTCGTATAGGCCTTGGTGATGCCCAGCACATAGCCGATCCCGCCGACGCCGAGGCCCGAGCCGGTCGCCGCCTGCCCCGCCACCGTGTTCGACGAGGTGACATAGGGATAGGTGCCGTGATCGACATCGAGCATCATGCCCTGGGCGCCTTCGAACAGAATGCGGTCGCCGCGCTTGCGGGCGGCATCGAGACGCTGCCAGACGGTCTGCACGAAGGGCGTGATCTTCGGCGCGATCTCACGCAACTGGGCGATCAGTTCGGCGCCGTCAACCTCCGGCGCCGACATGCCGCGCAGCAGCGCGTTGTGATGCAGCAGCAGGTTTTCGACCTTGCCCGGCAGGCTCTCCGGATCCGCCAGATCGCAGACGCGGATGGCGCGGCGCGCCACCTTGTCCTCATAGGCCGGGCCGATGCCGCGGCCGGTGGTGCCGATCTTCGCCGCGCCGCGCGCTTCTTCACGCAGGGTGTCGAGCTTGCTGTGCAGTGGCAGGATCAACGCTGCATTCTCGGCGATCGCCAGATTGTCCGGCGAAATGGCGACACCCTGGCCGCGCAGATTGTCGATCTCCTTCAGGAGATGCCAGGGATCGACCACCACGCCATTGCCGATCACGGCGAGCTTGCCGGGGCGCACCACGCCTGATGGCAGCAGGCTCAGCTTATAGACCTGGCCGCCGATCACCAGCGTATGGCCGGCATTGTGGCCGCCTTGGAAGCGCACCACCACATCGGCGCGTTCCGACAGCCAGTCGACGATCTTGCCCTTACCCTCGTCGCCCCATTGCGATCCGATGACAGCTACATTGGCCATGATGATCCTCATTCACGGCACGATCTTACCTGCGGACTGATCGATGATGATCAGAGTGCCTGCACGTCGCGCCCGTTCCACAAATGCTGACAACCCAGGCGCCTTGCCTCGGCCGCCGGATCGGCGGCGGCACCCAGATCCTGAATGGTAACCCAACCGTCCGACCGCAGCTTCGCCGCCTGTTGCGGCGGTGTTCCCTGCGGCAGGAAGATACGCCGTGTCACAGTCGGCGCCGGCAAGGCCGCCAGTACCGTGTTCAGATACAGCGTGAAGCCGGTCGCTTCCTCCCCGGCCTGATTGACATAGCGGCCGCCACGGCCGAATTCGCCGCTGATCCGCCGGCCCAGCAGCGAGAAGGTGATGCCGGTATGATATTCGAAACCGCGATGATCCGTTGGATCTATCGTCAAGGCGAGATCCGGCGCCGCCTGCTGAATGAGCTGAACCACTTCGTTCAAGCGTTGGCGCTGAACCTGGGCGGCGGCCGGCAGATCGAGCGCGTTCAGATGCTTGAGCGCCTGCGTGGCGGGTCCCACGGCGCGCAGCAAGCCTTCCAACAGTTTCGTCGATCCGCCCGCGAGCTTGCGCACAGCGGCGACATCCTTGCGATCGAGAGCCGCGATCAGCAAGGCGGGTTCCTGTACTCCATGCGCGGCCAGGATCGTCGGCGTCAGGGTCGGCAGATTGAGATCGACCGCGAGATGCGGCACGCCCGCCTGATGCAGGGCATCCACGGCCAGTAGCACCGCTTCGGCATCGGCGGCGGCGCTGGCCGCGCCCACCAATTCGACGCCCGCCTGGCCGATCTGCCGTTCGGGCCGCATCTGCTCGCCCTTCACCCGCAGCACCTGCCCGGCATAAGAGAGCCGCAACGGGCGCGGGCTGTTGCGCAGCCGGCTGGCGGCGATCCGCGCCACCTGCGGCGTGATATCGGCCCGCAGCCCCATCATGCGCTGCGAAACCGGATCCATCAGACGGAAGGTATGGGCCGACATGGCGGCGCCGGGACCAGACAGCAGGCTGTCCTCGAACTCAATCAGCGGCGGCTTCACCCGCTCATAACCCCAAGCCGCGAAAACCGCCATGACCCGTTCAACCATGGCTGCCTCGAAGGCGGCATCCGGCGGCAGGCCATCGGCCAACCCGGCGGGCAAGAGGTAGTTATGGCTGTCAGTCGGCATGGTCACGGGCGCTGCTCAGGTCCAAACGATGCGCCCAGGCCGGCAAGCGGCGTGAGTGCAGAGCCTAATAGCGAATTCGCCGCCCTACGGCAAGCATCGTCTGTGTCGCGGCGGACCGCGCCGCGACCAGGAAAGCACCCGCCAACCACTTGTCTTTACAGGATAAGACGAGGGGATGAGCTACCCTCGACAGGCTGATATCAGAGCTGGGACAGATCCAGGTCCGAGGTGTAATCGCCGGGCGCTTCCTTGACGATGGCCTGGCCGGTAATCACCCGCTGCCGCTCCGGATCGTACGTCAAGGTGGGATTGCCATAGAGCTCCCACCCGGCATTCAGCGCCGCCGATACCCGGTGGCAGAAAGCGGAATCATCGGGGCCGGTCAGATAGCGGTAGACTTTCATGCTCATTCCCTCGGGGTCGGTCCGCCGCGCCGGAACAGCCGGAACGTCGATATCGCGACACGACTTACACCATTGGCGTGGCGCCGTCAGATCATTCCGATCAGATGGTCATGATCCCCTTGAGGGTGCAAATGCCATAGCCCGCCATATGCACGCGGTCATCCGTGAGATTGATCCAGAGGTCGCCGCCACGGGGCGATACCTGCCGGGCATGGAATTGCGTCTTGCCGAGGATGCCGGACCAATACGGCGTCAGGACACAATGAGCCGATCCCGTCACCGGATCTTCCGGAATGCCATGCAATGGGCCGAAGAGGCGCGAGACGAAATCCACCTCGTCGCCCCGCGCGGTCACCACCACGTCCTTGTCGAGCTTCATGAGGGCCGAGAAATCCGGCACGACCTCACGCACCATCGTCTCGTCCTCGAAGAGGGCGAAATAGGCGATGTAATCGTCGCTGTCGAAAATGGAGACCGGGCGATGCGACAGGCATCCGGCCACGGCCTCCAGCTTCTCATCCGCCGGCTTGACCGAGTAGCGCGGGAAATCCAGCACCAGCCTTTCGCCGTCGCGCCGTACGATCAATTCGCCCGACATGCTTTCGAAGCGAATCTCCCGGCGATCGGGCTGCAGGAATCGGGTGATGACATAGGCCGAGGCCAGGGTGGCATGACCGCAGAGCGCAATCTCCACCGTCGGAGTGAACCAGCGGATATGGAAGCCCTCGCTCGTCGGCACGAAGAAAGCGGTTTCGGCGAGATTGTTCTCGGCCGCGATCCGCTGCATCAGCGCATCCGGCAACCAGTTCTCCAGCGGCATCACCGCCGCCGGATTGCCGGCGAAAGCCCGATCGGTGAAGGCATCGATCTGGTAGAGCGGCAGGTCCATGGCCTTTCCGTTCGTTTGACCTAGAGCCGGATGCTCACAAGCGGAATCGCTGGAGCGATTTCACTTGTGAGCTGAATCCGCCTCTTCTCAAAAAGATAGAGGGCGATTCAGCTTTCAGGTTGAAACACACATGCTTCAACCTGAACGCATCGCGCTCTTTATCGACATCGTGCCCGTCAGCACGCGAACACAATGCCCGGCGATCAAAACCCGCTCGCCTTTCAACTCGACCCAAAGATCGCCGCCACGTGGCGATACCTGGCGTGCATGGAAAGTGGTTTTGCCAAGTCGGCCCGCCCAGTAATGGGCCAGCAGGCAATGCGCCGATCCCGTCACCGGGTCTTCCGGAATACCGTGATTGGGCGCGAAAAAGCGCGAGACGAAATCGACCTCGTCGCCCGGCGCGGTGACGATCACGTCCTTGTCCAACCGGCTGAAGGCAAGAAAATCCGGCACAAGATCGCGGATCGTCTGCTCATTCTCGTATACCGCCACATAGGCGATATAGCGATCGTTCTTCAGCACCTCGGCCGGCCGCCGGTCGAAGCAGGTGGCGACGGCATCGAGCCGGTCATCGGCGGGCATCACCGGCAGAACGGGGAAATCCAATTGCAGCTTGTCGCCGGCTTGCGTGACCCGTAATTCGCCCGACCGGCTATCGAAGCAGATATTCTCCCGGCCGGGCTGCAGCAGACCCGTGATGACATGCGCCGCCGCCAAGGTGGCATGACCACAGAGATCGACCTCCACCGTCGGTGTGAACCATCGGATGTGGAAGCGATCGCCGGTCTGGACGAAGAAAGCGGTCTCCGCCAGATTGTTCTCGGCGGCGATCTGTTGCATCAGCCGGTCCGGCAGCCAGTCCTGCAAGGGCATGACGGCCGCCGGGTTGCCGGCGAAGGCACGGTCGGTGAAGGCATCGACCTGATAGAGCGGCAAGTCCATGGCAGCGCCCCAGATATGCTGGATCAGATGCGCCAGAAGGGCTTGCTCACTTCCTGGTCGACATCGGCTCTGCTGAGGCCGATATCGCGCAGCATATGGTGATCGAGCCCGGCCAGATGCCGCCGCTGCCGGCTGCGCTCGCGCCAATCGAAATACATGTCGACCAGTCGGACAAAAACCGAAGCCGAGGTCTGGCGCGCGCAGGATAATTCGAATGAGCTGAGCGTGTTAGGTCGGATATTTTCCTGGCTACGCATGATGCAATCTCCTGATTGTATCTATTGTATCAATTATTGTACTGAAAAACATCTTCACATTGACACAATAAGGTGTCAATTGTTACATTGTCTCCATGACAATTTGGGCACCGGATCTCTCACAATTTGACGGGCCGCGCTATCTGGCGATTGCGGATGCGCTGATGGCCGATATCCGCAACCGGCGCCTGGCGCCCGGCGATCGATTGCCCACCCATCGCGATCTCGCCTATCGCCTCGGTGTCACCGTCGGCACCGTGACACGGGCCTATAACGAGGCCGAACGGCGCGGCCTGATCGGTGGCGAGGTCGGGCGAGGCACCTATGTTCGCGGTGATCTCGGCCGCCGCCTGCCCGAACCGTTCCAGACCGTCGCGCAGACCGCGCAACAGACGCTGATCGATTTCAGCATCAATTTCCCGACGCCGATGTCCGGTGACAATCTGCTGGCTGAGAGCCTGCGGACCATCGCCGACCGCCCCGGCATCGCCCGGCTGATGGATTATCATCCGCATGCCGGCCTCGCCCATCACCGGGAAGCCGGCGCGCAATGGATGAGCAATTTCGGTTTCCCCACCACGGCGGACCGCGTGATCGTCACCTCCGGCGGCCAGCACGCCATGACGGCGGTGATTGGCGCATTGACCCAGCCCGGCGACGTCGTCGTCACCGAGAACCTCACCTATCCCGGCATGCGCCGCCTGGCCGATTTCCTGCGCCTGAAGTTGCATGGCCTGGCACTCGACCAGCATGGCATCGATCCGGATGCACTCGATGCCGCCTGCCGCAACCTGGCACCCAAGGCGCTCTATTGCGTCACCAACATCCATAACCCGCTGGGCTATGTCGTGCCGGAATCGCGTCGTCGCGAGATCGCCGATGTCTGCCGGCGTCACGGCGTCAAGATCGTCGAGGACGATCTCTATGGTTTCCTGCTGGACGAGCAGCCCCCGTCCCTGGTGAGCTTCGCACCCGAGATCGGCCACTATATCAACAGTGTCTCGAAGTCGATGTGCCCGGGCCTGCGCGTCGGTTATCTGGCGATTCCGCCGGAAGGCCAGGACGCCTTCGCCCAGGTGGTCCGCTCAACCACCTGGATGGCGACACCCCTCACCGCCGAGATCGCCACCAACTGGATCAATAACGGCACCGGCACGCGCCTCGTGCATCAGCATAAATCCGAGGCCATCGCCCGCCAGCAATTGGCGCAAGATATCCTGGGCCAATGGGATATCCGCAGCTATCGCGCCAGCTATCACCTCTGGCTCAACCTGCCCGATGCCTGGACATCGGACAATTTCGCGCTGGAAGCGCGCCTGCGCAATGTCGCGGTATCTCCCGCCGGCACCTTTGCGCTGACCCGCAACACCCTGTCCGGCGTGCGCCTCTGCCTCTGTGCGCCTGCCACCAGGGAGCTGCTGATTCAAGGCCTGGAGATTCTCGCCGACCTGCTGCGCCAGCGGCCCGCCAGCCGCGCCGGCATGGGAGTCGTCTAGAGCGCGATGCTTTCAGGTTGAAGCAGGCCTGCTTCAACCTGAAAGCTGAATCCGCCTCTAGCAATTTGAACCGGTAATCCCCCAAATAAGGGACCGGATCTTCATAGGTGGAGGGGAGCCACTGCATGGCCACAACGACGACAACGGCAGGTGAAATATCCCGTCGCGGCGAGATTTGGCACGGCCTGTGCGACACGTTTCCGATGATGGTCGGGGCCCTCCCCTTCGGCGTCATTTTCGGCACGCTCGGCATCGCCCAGGGCTTCACGCCGCTGCAGGTGATGAGCATGTCGATCTTTGTCTTCTCCGGCTCGGCGCAATTCATCGCCGTCGGCCTGGTCGCCACCAAGGCAGCCCTCTGGGTCATCCTCGCCGCCACCTTCATCATCAATCTGCGGCATCTGCTCTATGCGGCCAATCTGGTCGCCCATGTCCGCCACCTGCCGCAATACTGGCGCTTCCCCCTCGCCGCCCTGCTGACCGATGAAACCTTCGCGGTGATGGACCTGCGCTACCGTGAACGCGGCTCCGCGCGCTACGCCCACTGGTTCTACCTCGCCTCCTGCATCGGCATGTGGATCAACTGGAACTTCTGGACCCTGATCGGCGTGCTGGTCGGCCGCAGTTTTCCGAATGTCCAGGCCTGGGGCCTCGAATTCGCCATGGTCGCCACTTTCATCGGCATCGTCGTGCCGGGATTGAAGACGCCGCCCTTCTGGGCCGCCGCGATGACCGCCGGCCTCGTCGCCACCCTGCTGCATCACCTCGCTTATCAGAGCGGCTTGATGCTGGGCGCGCTAGCCGGCGTTGCGGTCGGCCTCGTCCTGGATCTCAGAAGGAAACCGATCCATGCCTGACGCCACCCAGGACCTCTCGATCCCGCTGCTGATCCTCGGCATGGCGTTGATCAATCTCTGCATCCGCTGGCCGGTTTTCCTGCTGGCCGATCGCTTCCGCTTTCCACCGCTGATCGAGCGCGCTCTAGCTTTCGTGCCGGCCGCCGTGCTGACGGCGATCATCGTTCCCATGGTCGTCTTCCCGCATGGCGGCACAGCCCAGCTCGACTGGCGCAATCCCTATCTGCTGGCAGCCGTGTTCACCGCGCTGGTCAGCTATTTCGGCCGCAACCTGCTTGCCACCATCATCCTCGGCATGGGCGCCTTTCTGCTGCTGCGCTGGTGGTTCGGCGGCTGAAGTGAAGACAAAAAATCACCCCGGCAACCTGGTTGCCGGGGTGATCTTCTGAGATGCGATATCTGACGATTACACGCTGGCGGCTTCCACCGCCTTGACGATCTCGCCGACCACGGTGGCGACCAATTTCTCATCCTCGCCCTCGGCCATGACTCGGATCAACGGCTCGGTGCCGGATTTGCGGATCAGCACGCGGCCGCTGCCATTGAGCCGCGCCTCGCCGGCGGCAATAGCCTGCTGGACACTGTCCGCTTCCAAAGGTGCCTGGCCGGCCTGATAGCGGACATTCTTCAGGAGCTGCGGCAAGGGTGCGAACAGGCGCCCGGCCTCGCTGGCCGGCCGTTCCGCTGCCACCAGGACCGAGAGGACCTGCAAGGCCGCAAGCAGGCCGTCGCCGGTCGTCGCATGATCGCTGAGGATGATATGGCCGGACTGCTCGCCGCCGATATTGTGGCCACGCCGGCGCATTTCCTCCAGCACATAGCGGTCGCCCACCGGCGTGCGGATAAGAGAAAGACCGAGGCTGGTGAGGAAACGTTCCAGGCCCAGATTGGACATCACGGTGGCGCAGATGCCGCCGCCGCTGAGCCGGCCGGATTTATGCCAGGACGCGGCGATCAGCGCCATCAACTGGTCGCCGTCCAGAAGCTGCCCCTTCTCATCGGCGACGATCACCCGGTCGGCGTCGCCATCGAGCGCGATCCCGAGATCGGCGCCGTGATCCAGCACCGCCTGCTGCATGGTGCGGGTATGCACCGCGCCGCAATTCTCGTTGATATTCGTGCCGTTGGGTTCGCAGGCGATCTCGATCACCTCGGCACCCAGTTCCCAGAGCACCGTCGGCGCCACTTTATAGGCGGCTCCATTGGCGCAATCGATCACGACCTTCAGCCCGTCCAGGCTCTGCCCCTTGGGGAAGCTCGCCTTGACGAATTCCATATAGCGGCCCGGCGCGTCGTCGATACGCTTGGCGCGGCCGAGCTGCGCCGAGGGAGCGAGGCCGGCAGCGAGATCGTTGCCCTCCAGGCGCTGCTCGATCTCCATCTCGATCTCGTCCGAGAGCTTGTAGCCATCGGGCCCGAACAGTTTGATGCCGTTATCGGCGAAGGGATTATGCGAAGCCGAAATCATCACACCGAGATCGGCGCGCATCGAACGCGTCAGGCTGGCCACGGCCGGTGTCGGCATCGGGCCCAGCAACAGCACGTCCATGCCCATGGAAAGAAAGCCGGAGGTGAGCGCCGTTTCCAGCATATAGCCGGAGAGGCGCGTATCCTTGCCGATGATCACCCGGTGGCGATGCTCGCCACGGGTGAAATGCGCTCCCGCCGCCAGCGCCAGTTTCAAGGCGGTCAAGGCGGTAATCGGCTCGGCATTCGCAAGGCCGCGAATGCCATCGGTTCCAAACAGTTTCCGCGTCATCATCTATCCCGTTATCTGTCCGAACTGTCGAGCCCCGGCGTCACTGGTACAATTAGATATCAACTTGCAATGGCCTGCCAAATCATAATCGCCTGACGGGTTTCGGCCACATCATGCACCCGGAGGATCTGCACGCCGCGATCCAGCCCGGCGAGGCCGGCCGCCAGCGATCCGGGCAGCCGCTCCTTCGGCGGTTCCTTGCGGTTCAACCGGCCGATGAAACTCTTGCGGGAGACGCCCAGCGTCACGGAACAACCAAATTGCTGAAAAGCCGCCAGTTCATTCATCAGCAGCATATTATGCGCATCGTTCTTGCCAAAGCCGATGCCGGGATCGAGCGACACCTTGTCGGCCGCGACACCCAGGTTCTGCAGTACCGCCAGCCGCTGGTGGAAATAATCGAGGAGATCGAGCGTCGCATCGGCGTAATGCGGCTCGTGCTGCATGGTCCGAGGCTCACCCTGCATATGCATCAGCACGAGATCGGCGCCGCTGGCCGCCGCCGTCTTCTGGCTGTCGGGATCGCCGGTCAGCGCCGTGACGTCGTTGATGATCCTGGCACCGGCCGCGACCGCCGCGGCCATCACCGCGGCATGCCGTGTATCAACGGAAACCGTGGCACCCTTCTCCGCCAAAGCGCGGATCACCGGCACGACGCGACGCGCCTCTTCCTCGGCTGAAATTTCCAGCGATCCCGGTCGCGTCGATTCACCGCCGATATCGAGAATATCCGCACCGGCCGTCAGCAATTGCTCGCCGAAGGCAATAGCGCTGGCGGTATCGGCGTGGTCGCCGCCATCGGAGAAACTATCCGGCGTCACATTGATGATGCCCATGATCGCCGGGCGTCGAAGATCGAAACCGGCCCAGGGCTTGCGCGGCGCGCCCAGGGCCGCGAGCTGAGCCGGTGCCGCGGCTTCCGCCTGGGCCAGCGACAGGACCCGGCGCGTTCCGCTGCCATCGGCAGCACGGGAAAGTTGCGTCACCAGGGCAAAGGCGAGCGATCCGCCTGCCAGTGGCCGCGCCTCACCCGCCGCCACGGCCCGCGCGGCACCGGAGCCGTTCAGCAGGCCGCCCGGAATGAGATAGGAAGACGCCACCCTTGCTTGCTCCCGTCTTGCTGCATCTGCGCCCCTCATATCGCTTCGACGGAAAAAGCGAAAGCCCCGCCGAGGCGGGGCTTTGCTTGATCACAGATTTGTCCTGCCAAGGTACCGGCCGGAAGGATCAGGCCCCCGGCTGAGGCTTCGGTTCGAACCCGCCGCCGGCCTGCGGCTTTCCGACTGTCGACCCGCTGGTGGGGATCGAGGAACGGGGCCGGCTGGCGCTGGCATCCTTGCCGTCATTGCGGCGGATTTCGTCACCGTTCAGCAGGGCCTTCACCTCGTCGCCGCTCAAGGTCTCATATTCGACCAAGGCCTTGGCAACCCGATGCAGGGCATCGATGTTGCGCGCGAGAATCTCGCGGCAGCGCGTTTCACCCTCCTCCACCAGACGGCGGATCTCTTCGTCGATCTGCCGCGCGGTATCCTCGGAGATATTCTTGCGCTGGGTCACGGAATGGCCGAGGAACACTTCTTCCTCGTTTTCCGAATAACGCAGCGGCCCAAGGCGATCGCTCATGCCGAACTCGGTGACCATGCGCCTGGCCATGTTGGTGGCCTGGCGGATATCGTCAGCCGCGCCGGTATTGAGGTGCTGTTCACCGTAGATCAACTGCTCGGCGATCCGGCCGCCGAAGCACATGGCGATGCGGCTTTCCATCCAGGTCTTGGAATAGGAGTGCCGATCCTTCTCGGGCAACGGCATGGTGACGCCCAGCGCGCGACCGCGCGGAATGATCGTCACCTTATGCAGCGGATCGAATTCCGGCACTTCCAGATTGACGATGGCATGGCCGGCCTCGTGATAGGCGGTCGCCAGTTTCTCGTCATCCGACATGGCCATGGAGCGGCGCTCGGCGCCCATGATGACCTTGTCCTTGGCCTGCTCGAAATCGAGCATGGTGACAACCCGCTTGCCCTGGCGCGCAGCCAGCAAGGCAGCCTCGTTCACCAGATTGGCAAGATCGGCGCCGGAAAAGCCGGGCGTGCCGCGGGCGATGGTGCGGGCATCCACGTCGGGCGCCAGGGGCACCTTGCGCATATGCACCTTCAGGATGTGCTCGCGGCCATTGATGTCCGGATTCGGCACGGTGATCTGGCGGTCGAAGCGGCCGGGACGCAGCAGTGCCGGGTCGAGCACGTCCGGACGGTTGGTCGCGGCAATGAGGATGACACCCTCATTGGCCTCGAAGCCGTCCATCTCGACCAGCAACTGGTTCAGGGTCTGCTCGCGCTCGTCATTGCCGCCGCCGAGACCGGCGCCGCGATGACGGCCCACCGCATCGATTTCGTCGATGAAGATGATGCAGGGGGCGTTCTTCTTGCCCTGTTCGAACATGTCGCGGACGCGGCTGGCGCCGACACCGACGAACATTTCGACGAAGTCCGAACCGGAAATGGTGAAGAAGGGCACATTCGCTTCGCCGGCAATGGCGCGGGCCAGCAGCGTCTTACCGGTACCCGGAGGGCCGACCAGGAGACAGCCCTTCGGAATCTTGCCGCCGAGGCGCTGGAACTTCTGCGGATCGCGCAGGAATTCGACAATCTCCTCAAGCTCGCCCTTGGCTTCCTCGATGCCGGCGACGTCATCGAAGGTGACGCGGCCCTGGCGCTCGGTCAGCAGGCGCGCTCGCGACTTGCCGAAGCCCATGGCCTTGCCGCCATTGGATTGCATCTGCCGCATGAAGAAGATCCAGACGCCGACCAGGAACAGGATCGGACCCCATTGCGCCAGCAGATACAGGAAGGTGTTGCCCTCCTCCGCCGGTGCCGCCTTGATCACGACGCCCTTGCCACGCAGGGCATCGACCAGCTTGGGATCCTGGGGCGCGTAAGTCGAGAAATCGCGGCCGCCTTCAAGATGGCCGGTGATGTCCTGACCGCGGATGGTCACGTCCTTCACCTGGCCGTCATTGACGGCGCTGAGGAAGGCCGAATAATCCATCGCCTGCTGATCGCGGCTCGAATTGTACTGGAACATCTGGAAGAGAACCGCCAGCAGCACCAGAATGGCAACCCAGATCAATAGGTTCTTGCCGATATTCACGTCGCGTTCCTCGTCCTCTTCCTGTTACCCCGGCCCGGCAAATCCTTGCCCGCCGGCCTGGGTCGCATCAATCCTGAAATCATTACATAAAGCGTTTCGGCCGGCTTAGCCACCAATCCGGTTTCGCACTCAATCACATGATCTCAATTACATAGTGTGCTTTGCCGGGATAACAACTGTAAAGCCGCAAGATGTGGCCGGCCAGTTGGGCAAAAATGCCACATTCAGTGTATAGGGGCCATGCGAATTCTCGCCCGCGACGTCTTGTCCGGGCACTATCCTTTGTCCGATTTCCGGCTGTCCGCAATCTGACCCTTGACGAAGGTCGTATCCGCTGCCGGATCGGGCGATTAGGGGCCAGATGATCCGGGGCCAGCCAACCAAGTCCCGCCCCCGCCACAATCCCGGCAAGGCCTGTCGCGCCCGCAATGGCACATCAGCGAGATGGGGCGGTACAGGACGATTGGCAAGACCCCATTCGCCCAGCGCCGCCACGGTAAGGTTTGCAGGGGCGGAACTCCCGCCCAGTACATCGTTAAGGCCTAAATCGTTAACGGCAACTCGCGGCACGTCCAGTTCCACGCGGTACCGGCCGTCCCAATGGCAGGCCTCGCCCGGCTCGATCGGCAGCGGTCCGGCGCAGGCGGCTGCCTCGCGATAGAGCCGCAGCAGACCGCCGCGCCAATCAAGAATGCAACCACCCAGGGTAAAGCTCCCCCGCGCCGAAGCGATCAGCCGGCCATAGGCGGTTGCCAGAAGCGCCGGGGCCGACGTGAAGGGATCAGGCCCGATCAGCCGCAGCAGATCGCGCAGCACTTGAAAAGCGGTTTCCTGTGGCATCTCCGTCATCGCCCGCCGGTCAAGCTGTACATAGCCTGCCCCGGCAATCCGCGCATGACGCCCCAGCCAGGCCGCCGCCGACCGCTCGTTCCCGTCCCGCCGGACACCTGCCTCCACCGCCGCCGCCAGCAGGACCGGGGCGTCCTGCGCAGCGCTCGGCCGTTCACGCCATCGGACCCGCTCGAATCGGCTGGCCCGATTGCTGGGATCCTCGATCCAGGAGAGGTTGCGGGCCCGTGCCGAAGCGATCAACCGCGCCTTGGACACGGCCAGCAGAGGCCGCAACAGCCTGACGCCATCCAGCGGACGGACCGCCGGCATCGCCGCCAGGCCATAATCCGTGCTGCCATGAGCCTGGCGCATCAGATAGGTTTCCGCGAGATCATCCGCGTGATGGGCGACGGCGAGATGCAACACGCCTTGCGCCCGGCACCAATCGGCCAGCAGTCGATAGCGCGCCTCGCGCGCCGCCTGCATCAGCCCCGTCGCGGGCTTCGCTCCATCCCAAACCAGAATGTGATGATCGATTGCCGCGAGCCCCGCCTGCCGGCCGAGCTGCCTCGTCAATTCGGCAACGCGCCGGCATTCGGCCGCCGCTTCCGGCCGCAAGCCATGATCGACGCTGAGGACACTGAGCCGCCCGGCCTTGCCGGCAACCCAATCCGCCGTCAAAGCCGCCAAGGCCAGGCTGTCGACGCCACCAGAGACGGCGACAGCCAAATGGGGCCGTTCTTCGAACGGCCCCAGGCGCATCATGACCTGTGCAAAATCGGCAGTGGATACCGGATCAACGGAAACGGCCGGCACCATCTCAGATGCCGCCCCTCACGTCATAACGATCAGGAGCAGCCAAACCGCTGCTTCGCCCGCGCGGAGCGATCCTTGATCGCCTCGGTGGCATCGGGATACTTCTTGTCGAGCTGCTTCAGGGCGACGCAGGCATTGTCCTTCTGGCCGTTCTGTCCCAGCGACATGCCGAGCTTCAGCAGGTTATCCGCCGCCTTCGAGCTGTTCGGATATTTCTGGTAGCCTTCGGCGAAGGCCACTGCCGCGCTCTTGAAGTCCTTGCGCGCATAATAGGTTTCCCCAAGCCAGTACTGGGCGTTGCCGGCCAGGGGATCGCTCGGATGATCCTTGACGAAGGATTTCAACGCCACTTCCGCTTCCGGATACTGGCCCTTCTGCAGCAGGCCGATCGCATATTCGTATTGCTCGCGCGGCGTCTCGCCCGGCAGCACGATGTTGTTGCCAAGATTGGTGTTGGCCGTCGTCGACTTGCCGCCGGCCGCAGCCGCGGCCGCTTCAGCCGCACCCGCCGGCGCCTGCGGCAGATTGGCCGCCTGTTCCGACGTCAGCGTACCGAGGACATTGGGCTGACCCGAAGCCGACGGCGGGTTGGCGCCCGTATTGTTCGACCCGGCATTGTTCGATCCACC
Organism: uncultured Rhodospirillaceae bacterium; assembly: GCA_964406155.1. Lineage (GTDB taxonomy): Bacteria > Pseudomonadota > Alphaproteobacteria > Dongiales > Dongiaceae > Dongia_B. Next base: position 32,535 of record CAYOQR010000001.1, read on the forward strand.
ATTGCCCGAGCCATTGGTCGCCGCGGAAGGAGCCGTACCGCCAGAGCCGAGCGCGGGATTGGCACTGCCGCTCGTGCCATTGCCGCCGGTCGCGCCGCCCTGTCCTCCATTCTGACCGGCCTGTTCCAGCGCGTTCAGACGAAATTCGTTATCCTTCTGGGCACGGTCCAATTTGTCGTTGAGATCGTTGACCTTCAATTGCAGTTGCTCGATCTGCCCCTGCAAATCCGCCATCTGCTGCTGCATCTGCTGCAGGCGGACTTCCTGCTGCGCGGCGATATCATCGGCCATCGCGGAACTGATCGGTGTCAAGCCACCCGGCAGGCCGGCTCCTGCGATGCCTGCCCCCACGATCCCGAGGGCCACCACCGGCATCGCCAGCCAGCGACACAAAGTCGCACGCCCCTGCCTTGGGGCGTCCTGCCCCGGGACATGCCGTGCCATAAACTTCATCTCATTCGCCGTCGCCAAATACCGTGTCATGCCGTTATCACCGCTACTCCTGAGACTAAAACTGTCTCGCCCGTTCGGGGCGAAATTATGGCAAGTGACCATCCAGCTCAATAACCCGCCGCGAAACCCGCTCCAGCCACCGGAAACGTTAAGAAAATGCCAGAGAGACTCGGTCCCAGGCAAGCCGCAGCAGCGCGCCCTGCGCCCTGGAGATCAGATAGCCGGCTGCCGAGAACCAGCCGGAAAAGAGAAACGCCGGTGTGCCCCATCAGCACACCGGCGTTCCATCTCATTCGCACCTGATCTCAGGACAATCGCCCTGAGCCGGGCCGTCGATCAACAGATTCTTACTTGTTGATCGCGGTAACGGCGCGACGGTTCTGCGAGTAGCAGGCTTCGTTCGCTTCGGTGCAAACCGGGCGTTCCTTGCCGTAGGAGATGACGCTCAGTCGGCTCTTCTCGACGCCGAGAGCAGTCAGGTAGTTCGCGGCCGAATTGGCGCGGCGTTCGCCGAGCGCCAAGTTGTACTCACGGGTACCGCGCTCGTCGGTGTTGCCTTCGATGGTCACGGTCACGGCGGGGTACTGCTTCAGCCAGGCAGCCTGCTTCTGGAGCTGCTGCTGGGCTTCAGCCGACAGGTCGTAACGGTCGAAGGCGAAGAAAACCTGGTCGCCGACGTTCTGCTTGAAGTCTTCGGCCGAGCCCGGGGCGACCGAGCTGGACGCAACTTCGGTATTGCCGGTGTTGCTGGTGCCAGTACCGGCAGTGTTGCCGGCATTGGTGTCATCCGACGAGCAAGCCGCCAGAAGAAGGGCCGCAGCCACGGCCGAGATCAGCTGAATACGCATGTTGTCCTCTCATCCTCTCACTTGTCTCAACAAGCCGGTCGCGCCAGGGTTACACAACCAGGACGAGGGCCGACTTGCATTCCATATTCCGCGCTGTGGTGGAACCTACAATCGGTCCGTTGACCCCCGGAATTGGGGCGAAAGATACTGCATTATTGGGTACTTGACAAGGGTGACCAAGCCGGATCTGAGCCATCCAGCGGGGTTTTGATCACACGTTCGTTATAACCCGTCAGGTCGATCGAATGCAGTTGGGTTTTGCCACTAGGGTCTGAAGCGAAGAAAGCCAGAACGCGACCATTTGGCGCCCAGGTCGGACCTTCCACCAGCCAGCCGGACGTCAGTTGCCTTTCGCCCGAACCGTCCGGACGCATCACCCCGATGTAGAACTGCCCCTGAAGTTGCCGGGTGTAGGCGATCAGATCACCGCGCGGCGACCAGACCGGCGTCGTATAGCGCCCCTGCCCCTTACTGATACGCTGCACGCCGCTGCCATCGGCATTCATGATGTAGAGCTGCGGATCGCCGCCACGGTCGGAGTTGAACACGATCCGGGTGCCGTCGGGCGAATAGCAGGGCGAGGTATTAAGCGAGGGATGGTCCGTGAGCTTGGTCGTCCGGCGGGTCCGCGTATCCATGACATAGATCTGCGAGGTACCGTCACTCTGCGACATGCTCATGATGACCTTGGAACCGTCCGGCGAGAAGCGCGGCGCGAAGGTCATGCCGGGGAAATCACCCAGGATCTCCTGTTGGCCAGTATTGATATTAAACAAGTAAACGCGCGGCTTATTATTGTAATAGGACATATAAGTAATGTCCTGGCTGACCGGCGAGAAACGCGGCGTCAGCACCAGCGAGCTGCCATCGGTCAGATAGCGGTGATTCTCGCCGTCCTGATCCATGATCGCCAGGCGCTTCACACGGGCGGTCTTCGGGCCGCTTTCCGAGACATAGACGATGCGGCTGTCGAAGTAGCCTTCCTCGCCGGTGATCCGCTTATAGATCTCGTCGGCGATCTGATGGGCGACGCGACGCCAGTTGGACTGGGCGGCGCTGTACTGGAAGCCCGTCATCTGCGATTCGCCGTAGACGTCCCACAGGCGGAACTGCACCTGGATCTGGCCGTTCGACTGCGCCTGGGCGCTGCCGCTGACCAGTGCCTGGGCGTTCAGCACCCGCCAGTCCTGGAAACGCGGCCCCTGCTGCAGCGAGGCGTTATCCTGAATGAAGGCTTGCTTGGAGATCGGCGAGAACAGGCCGGAGCGCTCCAGATCGGCGGAAACCACCCGGGCGATGTCCGACCCGACCTGACCGTCGCCGCCGGCGCCGTAGAAATCCGGAATGGCGATCGGCATCGGCTGGATATTGCCCTTGGTGATATCGATCACCGGCTCCGCCTGGGCGGCCCCGCCAAAGCCGACGGCAAATCCCATCGGTGCGGCGACCGTCACGATCATCATCATCAAACGCTGGAGACACTTCATCATTCAGCCTCACTATCGATCCCAAGCGGTCGCCCCGCGTCCGCCCAATCTCTCACTAGAGCGGCGGCAACGGATTCGCAAGCGGCCCTTCCTCAAGAACCGTTCCGACCTGCACACAAAAAGACGCAAGACGCAGGCGCCTTGCGCGAAACATCGTCCTCCGGCCGCCTGCTGCGCGGCCAATTAATAATTGCAGGGCCTTTGTGACCGAAATATGGCCCATGACGACAGCCGGCCGACAGCCGAAAACAGTCAGGAATCGACATCCGCAGGTCGAAATCGCATCAAGATCGCAGGATAGGTCTTACCAGGCGACAGCTTGAGCGGGCTGGATCTCCAGACCGCCCGAACACAACTTTGTGACAGCTCCCGGAAGGCCGGATCGTTCGGACGATCATTGACCACGTCGACTTTCGTCACCGTCCCATCAGGCTTGAGCGACACACGTAATTCAACGACCTCGCGAGAAAGCTCCGGATGTTCGGCAACAGCCGCCACGTTCCAATTCGCTTCGACCTGCTCCATCAGGCTTTGCGGCGCAGAGGCTGGAGACACTGATTCTGACGACTGTTCGATCCTCGCATTGGTACCGCAACCTGCGAGCAATCCGATCAGGACGATCAGGTTGGGAAGTCGTCGCCTCATGCTCCCCCCTCGGATTAGAAACGGCTTGCCTTTCCCCTTCGTCAGTCAGCCGCAATTGATGCCGAAATTCGGGGAGCCGACTAGAAGCTCACATCTTTCGGTGCAAAGCGCAGCAGCATCGTCGAATACGTCTTACCCGGCGGCAGCTTAATTGGGCTACTCATCTTGATCGCTCGGACACAGCTTTCCGCCGCTTGCTTGAAGAACGGGCTGGATTGACTGTTGACCACCTGGACATTGGTCACGGTCCCATCAGGCTGCAGGGTGACGCGTACCTCAACCAGAATGCTCTCCATGTCCGGCGAGCCGGCCAGCGAGCCCAGGTTCCAGTTCTTTTCGACCTGCGCGCGAATCCCATCCTCTTCGGAAGCCGTCAACGGAATCTCGGAGACCTGCGATGCTTGCGGTCCTTCGGACTGTTCAGCCGGAGCGGGTTTCGCGTTCTTCGACGTTTTCTCTTGAGTGTCAGGTGCCGCATCCTTCTGCAGGACGTTGTTCAGCAGATCATTGAGCTGCTGATCCGACGTCTTGTCGGGCTTCTTCTTCACCTCATCCGGTTTCTTCTCGACCTTCTTTTCCGGCTTCTTCTCTTCCGGTTTCTTTTCCTCAGGCTTCTTCTGTTCCGGCTTCTTCTCCGGATCGGGAATCTTCTGCGCCTCTTCCTCCTTAGGAGGCGTCGGCGGAGTCGGGGTCGGCTTCGCCTCCGGCTGAGGCGGCGGCGGTGGCGCGGCCGGCTGCGGATTGGGCGGCGGAGGCGGCGTCTCCTTCTTCGGCTCTTCCTTCTTCGGCTGATCCTGCTTCGGTGCGTCCGGCTTCTTGACGATCTTCTCGTTATTGACCTTGTTCGCCTTGGGCGCGGCGGTGATGTCGGAGAGCTGCGCCAATTGCACGCCGATCGCCTCTGGCAGCGGCTCCGGCGCCCAGAAAACCGGCAGGCCGAGCACCACCAGCCCCAGCACCAGGAGGTGCAGGATGGCGGAGACGATCAGCCCGATACTGAAGGGGCGCTGGTTGCTCGACGGCTTAATCAACAGCCTGCCCTCAATTGGCCGATTTCTTCTTGGCGGTATTGCTGCTGGCGTTATCGCTGCCCGATCCGCCGCCACTCGATCCACCGGGTGTTTCGACGATCAGCGAGACGGCCCGGAAGCCGGCCGAGGTCAACTCGCCCATCACCTGCATCACCGTGCCGTAATCGATGCCCTTGTCGCCACGGATAAAGATCTTGGCATCGGGATTGTTATGGGTGATGGCTTCCAGCCGCGGGCCGACGGTTTCCAACTGCAGCTCGGTTTCCTGCAGATAGATCTTGCCCTGCTTGTTGATGGTGATGACCAGCGGCTCGTCGGGATCCTGCATCGCCTCGGCCTTGGTCTTCGGCAGATCGACCGGGATGCCGACGGTCAGCAGCGGCGCCGTCACCATGAAGATGACCAGCAGCACCAGCATGACGTCGACCATCGGCGTCACGTTGATATCGGCCATCGGCGTCGAGCGGCGGCGACCGCCGCGTGCACGCCTGGGACCGGAGCCGAGCTTGACCGCCATGATCAGTGCTTCTCTTCGAGCTGCCGCGACAGGATGGCGCCGAACTCACCGGAGAAGGCCTCCAGACGATTGCCGTAGCGCGAGATGTCGCTGTTCAGCTTGTTGAAGGCGAGCACCGCCGGAATGGCGGCCACCAGGCCGAGGGCGGTAGCGAAGAGCGCCTCGGCAATACCCGGCGCGACTACGGCAAGGCTGGTATTTTTCGAGCCGGCGATGGCGGCGAAGCTGTTCATGATGCCCCAGACCGTACCGAACAGGCCGACGAAGGGCGCCGCCGAGCCGACCGATGCCAGGAAGGTCATGTAGCGTTCGAGCTGGTCCATCTCGCGGCCGAGCGTGATGCCCATGACGCGCTCGATGCGCTCCTGCAGCCCTTCGCGAAGGAATTCGGAACTGAGCAGGCCCTTGGCGGCGGAGCGGCGCCATTCGCGCATGGCCGAGACGAAGATCGAGGACATCGGATCCGGCGGCCGGTTACCGATGCGGTCGAACAATTCCTCCAACGATCCGCCCGACCAGAAGGCCTCTTCGAACTGCTTCGCCTGGGCGCGCAGCCGGCGCAAGCGGATGGTCTTGTCGATGATGATGGCCCAGCTCCAGATCGAGGCCATCAGCAGCAGGATCATGACCGCCTTGACGATCCAGTCAGCCTGCAGGAACAGCCCCATGATGCTGAGATCATGCGCCGCCTGCGCCATGCCCGGCCCGGTGCTGACGGCCTGCCCCGCAAGCGGGTCCAGCGCGCTGCCGGCGACCGGCGCGATCGGCGTAGCTGGAGGTGTTGTCTGATCCATAACGTTCTCTCACTCTTCCGTCATTGTTCCGACAATTCGGTCATCATGGGGTCGCGCATCCGCTGCGGCGCCCCCGGTATTACGCTTGTCACACCCCTCACCCTGCAGCCGTCCCGCCGGATACCGCCCGGCCTGAGACTGCCTGGTCAGGGACCGCCTGGTCGAAAGCCGCCCGCATGGTCGCCGGCAGCCTGGTCGGGCGCCCGGCATCGTTCAGGCAGGCCACCTTGACCACCAGCCGCACCAGCTCGACGCCGTCGCGGCAGATACGCTGGGCGAGATCGACGCTGGCACCGCCCATCTCCGTTACCTGGCTTTCGATCACCAGTTCGTCGTCCAGGCGCGCCGGCCGGAGATAATCGACCTCGCAGCGGCGCACCGCCAGAAACAACCCGCCCTCGATCATCTCGGCATGGGAAATCCCAACCGCGCGCAGCATCTCGGTCCTGGCCCGTTCGGCGAACCGCAGATAATTCGCGTAATACACGATGCCGCCCGAGTCGGTATCCTCGATATAAACGCGGATCGCGTGGCGGTGGATATTCGTGCCGGCTCGGCTTGTCCAGAGATGCTCATGCATGGCTGCACTCGAAATCGGGCTTATTCATCACCCGTCAGCATGGCAAGAATGTGGCAAAACCAGGATCGGGACGATCCTGGCGATGGCAGCAGAGACAGATGGGACGACGCGGCTCGGCCAGGAAGATAGTCGGATCGGCCAGAGAAACGCCTGGAAAGATCGGGCAGGCAAGCGGGCTCAGTTGTCATCGAGGGCTTCCTCATTCCCGTCGACCGGCCCCAGCAGATCGAACTGGGCGCTGCCCCGGGGCGGCATCAGGCCGAGATACTTAAACCCGTTGGCGGTCAGCATGCGGCCGCGCGGGGTCCGCTGCAGCAATCCCTGCTGGATCAGATAGGGCTCGATCGCCTCCTCGATGGTGTCGCGCTGCTCGGCCAGGGCCGCCGCCAGTGTCTCCACGCCAACCGGGCCGCCGGCATAGTTCTCGGCGATGCAGAGCAGGAAGCGCCGGTCCATGGCGTCGAGCCCAAGCTGGTCGACATCCAGCCTGGCCAGCGCGGCATCCGCCGCCTTGGCATCGACCTGGCCGGCCTTGCCCACCAATGCGAAATCCCGCACCCGGCGCAGCAGCCGACCGGCGACGCGCGGCGTACCCCGCGACCGGCGGGCGATCTCCCCCGCCCCACTGGCGGCGAGATCGAGGCCGATCACCTTGGCGCCGCGCCGCACGATCGTTTCCAGTTCGGCCGGGGTGTAGAAATTGAGCCGCAGGGGAATGCCGAAGCGGTCACGCAACGGCGTCGAGAGCAGCCCCAGCCGCGTGGTCGCGCCAACCAGGGTGAATTTCGGCAGGTCGATCCGTACCGAGCGGGCGGCCGGCCCCTCCCCGATGATCAGGTCGAGATGATAGTCCTCCATCGCCGGATAGAGGATTTCCTCGACTGCCGGCGAGAGACGATGGATCTCGTCGATGAACAGCACGTCATTGGGCTGCAGGTTGGTCAGCAAGGCGGCAAGATCGCCCGCCCGGGCGATCACCGGCCCGGAGGTCGCCCGGAAGCCGACCCCCAATTCCCGCGCCACGATCTGCGCCAGCGTGGTCTTGCCGAGGCCCGGCGGCCCATGGAACAGCACATGATCCATTGCCTCGCCCCGGGCCCGCGCGGCGGCGACGAAGACCGCGAGATTTTCCCGCAGCTTCTCCTGGCCGATGAATTCGGTCAGGGCCAGCGGACGCAGGGATTGCTCGCCGCCATCCTCTTCCGTCCGCACGCCATCGGTCAGGCGTGAATCGGCCGGACGCGAATCGGTGGAGCGCGGATCGGTCGCGCGATCGTCAGCCATGGGCGATATCCCGATCTAGGCGCCAGATAGCCGGGTAGCGAATCATTGGCTCAACTCCTTCAACCCCACCCGGATCAACTGATCGAGCGAGGCGCCGCCGTCGCTGGCCCGCTGGGCCTTGGCGACGGCCGTGAAAGCCTCCGCCCGGCGATAGCCGAGATTGACCAAAGCCGAAACCGCATCCTCGATCAGCGCGGCCGTTCCATTTGCCTGGCCAGCCTTGCCGGGCGCGGCTGCGGCCTTCGCCAGCGCCGCCGTGCCGAGGCTCAGTCCCCCGACCTTGTCCTTCAGTTCCGCAACGATCCGTGCCGCCAGTTTCGGCCCGACACCTGGCGCCCGCGTCACCGCCGTCTTGTCCTGGGCGGCAATCGCCGTCGCCAGATCGTCCGGGGCCAGCACGCCGAGAATGGCCAGCGCCACTTTCGATCCGACCCCCTGGACAGTCAGCAGCAGACGAAACCAATCGCGCTCGCCGGTATCCAGGAAGCCGAAGAGATTGATCGCATCCTCACGCACCTGGGTCTCGATCAACAGTGAGATTGCCGCGCCGTTCTGACCAAGACGCTGCAGCGTACGGCCGGCGGCATGCACGACATAGCCGACGCCGCCGACATCGACGATCACCGCATCGCCCTGGATGCTGTCCACGCGGCCGGTCAGCTTGCCGATCATCGCGCCACCTCGCGGAAATCCTTGGCGCCCCAGCGGCGCAACGAGCTCAGATGATGGGCATGGCAGATCGCCACGGCCAGGGCATCGGCGGCATCGGGGCTTTCCGCGCTGCTGGCCGGCAGCAGCACCCGCACCATCATCTGCACCTGATCCTTATTGGCATGCCCCGCCCCGACCACCGATTTCTTCACCAGATTGGCCGGATATTCCGCCACCGGCAGCTTGTAGGTCGCAGGCGTCAGCAGGACCACACCGCGCGCCAGACCGAGCTTCAAGGTGGAGGTCGGGTTCTTGTTGACGAAGGTTTCCTCCACCGCCGCCTCGGTCGGCTGATAGAGATCGATCACCTGCTTCAGGCCGTCATGGATTTCCACCAGGCGCTCGGCCAGCGACTGCTTCGGATCGGTGTGGATGGCGCCGGCGGCCACGAAGGTCAGCCGCGAGCCCGGCGGATTGCCATGCGCATCGACGATACCCCAGCCGGTATGCTGCAACCCCGGATCAAGCCCTAGAAGACGCATCGACCGCCCATTGCCTTGCTCGCCCTGCCGGCGAGAAATCGGTGTGAGAAGAGCCCCGGCGCATCATCGGCGATTTCCGCCGATGATGCGCCGGATATCTTCGTTAAGCCGTCAGTGTCGCCAATGTCTCGTCGGAGACTTCGAAATTGGCATAGACGTTCTGCACGTCGTCATTGTCTTCCAGGACGTCGATCAACTTCATCAGCGATTGCGCCGTCTCGGCATCGACATTGGTGGCGTTCAAGGGCAGCCATTGCAGCTTGGCTTCCCGGGCCTCGCCGAATTTCGCCTCGAGCGCATCGCGCACGGCGGAGAAATCGTCGGTGGCGCAGGTGACGGTATGGTTCTCGTCGTCGCTCTCGACATTGTCGGCACCGGCTTCCAGCGCCGCTTCAAAGACCGCGTCGGCACTGAGCGCAACGCCTTTGGCGTTCTTCACCGGATAGACGATGACGCCCTTGCGCTCGAACATGAAAGAAACCGAATTGGTTTCACCGAGATTGCCGCCGGCCTTGGCGAAGGCCGTCCGGATTTCCGAGGCCGTGCGATTGCGGTTGTCGGTCAGGGCCTCGACGATGACGGCGATGCCGCCCGGGCCGTAGCCCTCATAGCGGACTTCGTCATAGTTGGTGCTGTCATCGCCGCCGGCGCCGCGCTTGATCGCGCGTTCCATCGTGTCCTTGGGCATATTGGCTTCACGCGCCGCCAGGATCGCCGCCCGCAGACGCGGGTTGGCATTGGGATCGGCTTGGCCGGTTTTCGCCGCCACGGTCAATTCGCGGATGATCTTGGTAAAAACCTTGGCCCGCTTGGCGTCCTGCGCGCCCTTGCGGTACATGATATTCTTAAATTGTGAATGACCAGCCATGGTCGCGACTCTGCTTCCAGAAATTGGGTTACCTGAGGGCCGCATCCTACCACATCTTGCGTGGGAGGGCGCAACGGCGCGCCAGGTATCGGGACTGGGCGCTGGGGCGGTAAGCGGCGGATTCGCCAGCCTTTTAGCACAATTCTGGCGCAGGCCAAGCCCCCAGAAGAGTGGCGCCGGGCCGTTGGCGGCCTGACTGTGGCGCCGGTAGCCGGCATCGACCGCGACTATGTTCCGGCAGGCGTTTTACCAAATCTTAACCGCCCAGACGGCAGCATAGCATCGGATCGTTTTCCGTGATGTGTGGCCGGCGGTCGTGCCGGTTGACGTTTTCTTACCCGTTCCCCTGGGGGTCCCAGATGTCCGAGCCCATCCACCTGACGAATTTGGAACAGCTCAGCATCGACAGCCTGCAAGCCGAGATCGGCCGCATGGCGGAACTGGTCTCCGGCATCGCCCGGGAGACGGGGTTGCAGGCCGTGACCGCCACCTTGTCGCTGGCCGGCAACAGCGACCTCGCCACCCCGGACCGGGTACGCGATATCGCCCATGACCTGCTCAGCCGCGCCGAGATCATGGAAGCGGAAATCGGACGCTTCCTGAGCCTTGCCGAAAACGCCCCCCTGGCCGAGCCCAAGCTGCGCGGCACCAACTGACCGGCCGTTTCCCGGCCTGATCCTGTCATTACCGTAGCACGATTATCGTCGCTCTCCGGCTGGCGTGAAATGCCGGGGAAAGATCATGGCGAGATGCGCCAGGGCCGTCCGCCGCGCCTCATCCGCCGAGAGCGGCAATATCCCCCGCGTCAGATCCATCCATAGTCCCATATGGCAGGTATCGATGGCGCGCGCCGCGAGCCGCGCATCGATCTCGGGATAAGCCTCCGCCGTCAGTCGGGCGCAGAGCTGTTCCAGCAATTGCCGGTATTCCGCATGGTTCTCGCGGCAGCAATCGGCATAGTCCGTTTGATGCTGTGCCTCGGTCCAGAAGGCCTGCCAGGCATTGAGGGTGCGGCTGGAACAGATATGCGCCGTAAAATCCGCTTCCACCAAAGCGCGAAGCTGTTCCGCCGGTGCGGTACCCGCCGCCGCGACGGCATCCCGCCAGTTGTCGCGATACTCCGTCGCCAGATGCCGCAATGTCGCCAGCAGCAATCCTTCCTTGCTCTCGAAATGGATGAAGACCATCGCGGTCGAGAGATCGGCGCGCCGGGCGATATCGGCAATGGTCAGCCCGGCATAACCGGCCTGCCCCAGAGCCTCGACGGTGGCCGCGATCAATTGCCGGCGCCGCGTCTCCGCCGGGGCATGACGCCGGCCGGCTTTCGCCGTTGCCTCCGGTCGGATTTTCGGCGCCGTCGCTGTGGTCACCCGTTTCTCCTTCTGCGACTCTGCTGGCCTAAAGATTTCATGAATTTTCTCTTTTTTACAATATATTATAAAAATAACTAATCAATTAATTATTTTATAGACAATCCAAATACATGTCCATTAGGCTTTGGCTGAAGATGAACGGGCCCGAAGCGGGAGGACGTGCGATGAAGGTCGTTGTGATCGGCGGCGGAACGGGTGGCTGCGCCTTTGCCGGAACCCTGGCGGCGCGGAGCCGGCATGAGGTCGTATTGGTCGAGGCCGGACCGGATTACGGCCCCCACTCCACGACTGCCTGGCCGGCGGAACTACTGGATTCCCGAGGCATCCCCACCACCCATGACTGGGGCCTGGTCAATGAGGATGCCGGCTCGTCCCGCCGCTATGCCCTGGAACGGGCCCGTGTGATCGGCGGCTGCTCGTCGCATAACGGCTGCAGCGCGGTGCGCGGCCTGCGCAGCGACTATGCCGGCTGGGCGCGGAGCCTCGGTGATTTCTGGTCGCCGGATGCCCTGCTCGAGGATTTCCAGGCGATCGACCGGGCGCTCAACGTCCGCACCTACGCCTCCGGCGAGATCACGCCTTTCCAGGACGATGTCTATGCCGCCGCACTTGCCACCGGCTTCCCCGCCTCACGCGACATCAACGACCTGGACGAAGGTGTCGCCGCGTCGATCTGCCCGGTCAACAAACGCGGCGACACCCGCTGGAACGCGGCCTTCGCCTTCATCGATCCGGTTCGCGGCCAAGGCAATTTCTCGATCGTCGACCGCTGCGAGGTGCTGGACCTGCTGATGAGCGGCAATCGCGTGACCGGCCTCCGCGGCCGGCGCGACGGCCGCCTGATCGAGATCGAAGCCGATCTCATCGTGCTGGCTGGTGGCGCCTATGGTTCGCCCATCCTGCTGCAGCGCGCCGGTATCGGTGACGCCGCCACGCTCGCGGCGGCGGAGATTCCTGTGCGGCATCATCTGCCCGGCGTCGGCCGCAACCTGCAGGATCATCCTTGCGCCGTGCTGGATTACCGGGCCCATCCCGATCTGATCGCGCGCATGATGGCCCATGAGCGGGCCGCTACGGCTTTCGAGGAAGGCATCATCGTCAAAGCCCGCTCTTCACGGGCAACCTCACCGGTCGATCTTCATATCTTTTCCTGTGGCGGCCGCACGGGAGATGACCGCCAGTGGTTCTGGCAGCTCTGGGTCGGCCTGATGACGGAACAATCGCGCGGCTGCATTCTGCCTGAGCGGCGAGACGACGCGCTGCATTTCACGATCCAGCATCGGCATTTCAGCGATCCCGCCGGCCATGACATGGCGGTGATCTGCGAGGGAATCGAAATCGCTCGGCGGATCGCCGCCCAGGAGCCGCTCGCCGCCATGCTGGCATCGGAAACCGCGCCCGGCGCCGATCTCGATGCATCCGCCCTGCCCGACTGGATCCGGCAGTCTTATCTGCACTACTGGCATCCGGCCGGGAGCTGCGCCATGGGCACCGATCCCAACCAAGGCGCCGTCACCGACGCCTATGGCCGGGTTCACGGCCTCAAGGGGTTGATGATCGCCGATGCCTCGATCATGCCGGTCATTCCGGCCGCCAATACCAACCTGCCGACCGCCATGCTGGCGCATCGCCTGGCGCGGCATGTCGATCAGATGAATGGTTGACGGGCCGGGCCGGCGCTCATGACTGGCAGGGATAAAGTTGGGACAGGGCTTCCCGGGCCAGCACGTCGGTATCTTCGTCCTGCCGCTCCGGATGGCGCCGGAACCAGTCGATAACCGCCTCGGTATCCTGTTTGTCCTCGAGGCTATGCGGCGAACAGGCCCGATGATCGCCATAAGATCGTCCCCCTTGCATCGCCCGGCGGACGGAATCGATCATCGAATCGCAAACCTCGCGGGCCGAGCCGGTCCGCAGCAGGCAATCCTTCGCCGAGCCGGTGTAACCGATCACCTCGCCCGCCGTCGCTTTCCCGGCAGAACTCGCCAATCCGACGATCATGGCAAGACAAATGAACAAGACGTATCGCATGTCGCGCGCTCGCAAACTTCAACCACGCCGAGTTTTCGTTCTACACGTTTCATCCGTCGTCGGCCAGCCGGTCCGGTGCCGCCGCTCATCACATGACGCTGATTGACAGCATACCGGCAAGTAAATTGACGGGATGCCGCGAAATCGGATCGTCACACGTCTTCTTGCCCGGCTACCAAGTCGATCCAGGCCCGCGCCGCCGGCGACAATATGCTGCCGGCCCGCCAGATCAGGCTGAGCCGCCAGCGCAGATCGGCCTCATCCAGCAAGACCGTCCGCAACGGCGGTTCGACCTGATGCTCGGCAACCAGACGCGGCAGCAGCGCAATGCCGAGGCCAGCCGTGACCAGTGCGATGATGAATTCCGGCTGAGCGCTATGAGCCGCCTCCCGGGGCAGGAAACCCCGTTCCTGACAGGCATTGCGGATCATCTCGTTCAAGGCGAAACCCGCCTCGAACATCAGGAAATTCTCCTCGGCAAGCGCCGCGAGCTTCAGCTTCTTACGTCCCGCCAAGGCATGACCGGGCGGCAGGACGACGACCAGCGGCTCATCCCGCACCGGTTGCGTCGCGAAGACATCGTCGATCGGCGCCAAGGCTGCCCCGAGTTCAAGCTCGCCCGACAGCACCGCCTGTTTCAAGCGATTGCTCCCCTGCTCCGCCAGATCGATGTCGATGTCGGGATAGAGCATGCGATAGCGTGCCACCAATGGCGCGAACAGGATGCTGCTGCCCAACTGCGGCAATCCGAGACGAAGACGCCCACGCCGCAAGCCGCGCAATTCGGCGAGCTCCGAGATCAGGCTGTCCCGTTCGGCCAGCATAGCGATGGCCCGCCGATAGACCAGTTCTCCCATCGCCGTCACTTGCACCCGATGCCCCAGGCGTTGCAGGACCGGTCCGCCCAATTCCTCTTCCAATTGCCTGACCGCCTTGCTGATGGTCGGCTGCGTGGCGTGAATGGCCGTTGCCGCGGCCGAGAAACCGCCCTGCCGGACCACCTCCACAAAAGCGCGCAAAACCCGCAAATCCATCTATGCCTACTTGGAATTAATTTAATTCAGACAATTCATTTTTATTATATCCGGAAAATCCCTAATTTGAAGCATCAAGAGAGCAGCCGCCGTCTTTCATCCCCGCTGCTTTCATTCCCGCTGCCCGGACTATCGTCGGATAAATCATGGACCACGCTAGAGCCAGCCTCGCCGCTGCCATGCACCATATCGCGCCGTCCCGCGGCTGGCCGCAGATCGGCCTGCTGATCGCGATCTGGTGGTGCAGCGATCGCCTGGCTCATTTGGCCGGCCTGCCGATCCCCGGCGGCGCCCTTGGCATGATCCTGTTGCTGGGCGCCCTGATGAGCGGCATCGTCCGGCCCGCCTGGCTGCAACAGGGCTCCGACAGCCTGCTCAATCACCTTCTGCTGTTCTTCATTCCGGCAATGATGGCGCCGCTCGACCATCGCGAGCTGCTGGGCATCACCGGCCTGAAAATGTTGAGTGTCATTCTTGTCGGCACGATCGTGGTCATGATGACGACCGCAATGACCGTGGAATTCTATTACCGCCGGAGAGTGCGCCATGACGCCACCCTTGCTGAATAATTTCGCGCCGGTTTTCTGGGCCGCGATCACCCTCGCCGCCTATGGCCTGGCGCGCGTGATCTATACTTGGCACCGGCGCTGGTGGTCCTCGCCGCTGCTCCTCGCTTGGCTCGCCTGCTTGATCCCGGCCTTCGCGCTGCATGCCAGCTATGGCGATTATCTGCGGGGAACCAATTGGCTCCTTGTGCTGCTTGGCCCGGCGACGGTCGCTTTCGCCTTGCCGATCTATCAACAGCGCGTCTTCATTCGCCGCCATTGGCCGGTCCTTGCGGTCGGCGTCATCGCCGGCAGCAGCATGGCCATCCTGAGTTCTTGGCTGCTGGCCAAATCGATCAATCTCGCACCCGATCTGGGGCGAAGCCTGGTGCCGCATTCCATCACCACGCCTTTCGCCATGACCGTATCCGCCGGCCTTGGCGGCATTCCTCAACTGACCGCCGTCAGCACGGCGATCACCGGTCTCATCGGCGCGGTGATCGGCGACATCTTGCTGAAGTACCTGCCGCTGCGTTCCACCTTTGCCCGAGGCGCCCTGTTCGGCATGGGCGCCCATGGCGTCGGTGTCGCCAAGGCCTATGAACTCGGCCGCGAAGAGGGATCGATTGCCGGATTGGTGATGATCCTGGCCGGCCTCGGCAATGTTGCCGCCACCCCGCTGGTCGCCGGCCTGCTCGCCTGAGCCTCTCCCTTAGAGGCAGATTAGCGCGTCCGTATCATCAACGCGAGGCTTCGGCTTCTAGAAATGGGCGAGGTAGCCGCCATCCACGGCAATGATCTGGCCGGTCACGTAACTGGCGGCATCGGAAGCAAGGAAGATCGCCGCACCGGCGATCTCCGACGGTGTCCCCCAGCGCCCAAGTGACGTGCGTTTCATGAGCCAGTCACCAATGGCGGGATCGGCAACCATTTCGGCATTGGCCTCCGTGGCAAAAAAGCCAGGCGCAATCGCGTTGACGGTGACGCCACCGGGCCCGAGTTCCGCAGCCAACGCCCGCGTCAATCCCGCCAGCCCACCTTTCGCGGCGGTATAAACCGCATCGCCCGATCTGGCGATGGGGCCCGCGATCGACGTGATGTTGATGATCCGGCCATGACCCGCCGGCAGCATCAGCCGCGCGGCGGATCGCGCGAGATGAAGGGGTGCGATGAGATCCACTTCCAGCAAGGCCCGCATCTCCGCCAGGGTGAAACTGAAGAGATCCGCCCGGGCCCGTTGACCGACATTGTTCACCAGAATATCCAGCCGCCCGAACTGCTCGCCGAGCGCGACAATCCGCCGGTCAACTTCCTCCGTCTCGGTAATATCGAAAGCGGCGATGCTGGCCTGACCGCCCGCCTTTTCGATCGACCTCGCCGCCGCTTCCAGTGGTGCAACTCGCCGTCCGTTCAAGACGACCTTTGCACCGGCCTTCGCCAGTCCCGTGGCGATTGCCAAGCCGAGCCCCTGCCCCGCTCCCGTCACCAAAGCCACCTTATCGGAAAGATCGAAGAAACCGATTGCCGTCGTCATCGTTTGCCATCGTCATCGTTTGCCGCTGCCATCGGGCCATTCGTTGTTGTTGTCTAGGCGACCAGTCCGCCATTCCCAACAAGCAGGATAAGAAGCCTTCCATCGACTGCATCTACGATATTCATTCCCATGAGCACGAGAACAATATGAAAGAGTTACAGATCTGTCATGTAACTCGCCGTTCCGTTTAACAGCCCGTTAAGAGCGTCTCGATAAGGTGAGGCTGAATGCATTTGTATGCAGTCGTCATCCGCATTCAGCCATATCCCACCGAGGAGCCATAACAAAAGATGCGCATCGCAACGATTACCAAAGTATCGCTCGGAGCAACGGTCATTCTCTCCGTTCTCACCGGTCTTTGCATATGGCAGGAGAACGTGCATATCGATGCGGAGCGAACCGCACTCAGGCGGCAGGCCGAGTTCAAACAGATCGGCTTCGACCTTTCCAACGCTTCCGATTATCTGACCGAACAGGCCCGCCGTTACACCATCGCTGGCGAAAAAGTGTACTACGATAATTACTGGCGCGAAGTGAAGGAAACCAAAAGCCGAGACAAGGCCGTTACGCGGCTGCAGGAACTGGGCGCGCCCGCGGACGAGCTTAGCTTGATTGATGAAGCCAAGAACAATTCCGACACGTTGATCAAGACCGAGGAAGCCGCCATGCAGGCCGTGGCGGACGGCAAGCTCGATCAGGCACGCACATTGATGTTCGGGGCCGATTACGATGCCGCCAAGGCCAAGATCACGGGCCTGACTACGGCATTTCAGAACAAGATGAACAGTCGTGCCGCCGCCGAAGTCGATGATGCGCGCAGCGGCGCACATATGATGATGATCCTTGTCAATATTATGCTGGCGCTGACCGCCTTGAGCTTCATCGCCATGCTGTATTTCGTCTTCAACCGCCGCACCGTGAAGCCGATCGTCGAGATGCAGGGTGTGGTTTCACGCTTGGCCGATGGCGATTACACACTCGACGTACCGCATCGCCAGCGCCAGGACGAGATCGGCGACATGGCACGCGCCGTCGTGGTCTTCCGGGAGAACGGCCTGGCCAATCAGCGGATGCAGGCTGAGCGCACCCAGGCGCAGGCCGAACGCGAACAGCGCCAGCAGCATGTCGAAAATCTCATCCGCGGCTTCGACAAAAAAATCTCCAGCGTGCTCGACCAACTGGCGGGTGCCGCGACGGAAATGCAGGCCACTGCCCGCTCCATGTCGGCGATCGCCGAAAAGACCGCTCAGCGCGCACAGATCGTCTCTGCCGCAACGACGGAAGCCTCGGCCAATGTGCAGACCGTCGCCGCCGCCGGCGAAGAACTCACGTCCTCGATCCATGAAATCAGCCGGCAGGTCGCGCAATCCAGCGATATCACCAGCCGCGCCGTCGTCACCGCCGGCAATACCGACAATCAGGTCCAAGGCCTGGTAAAGGCGGTGGACCGCATCGGCGATGTCGCGCGATTGATCAACGATATCGCCGGCCAGACCAATCTGCTGGCGCTCAACGCCACGATCGAGGCGGCCCGTGCCGGTGAAGCCGGCAAAGGCTTTGCCGTGGTTGCCTCGGAAGTGAAGAACCTCGCCACTCAGACGGCAAAAGCGACCGAGGAAATCACGGGCCAGATCCAGGCGATCCAGAGCGCCACGCGGGATTCCGTCACCTCGATCCAGGAGATCACCACAACGATCCATCAGATCAGCGAGATCGCCGCGACCATCGCCGCCGCCGTCGAGGAACAGGGAGCCGCCACCCAGGAAATCGCTCGCAACGTCCAACAGGCCGCGACCGGTACCCAGGAAGTCGCCACCAATGTCGTCGGTGTCAATGATGCCGCCGGTGAGACCGGTGGCGCCGCCTCCCAGGTTCTGACCGCCGCTGGCGCCTTGGCCCGCCAGGCCGATGCCCTGCGGGTCGATGTCCAAGCTTTCCTCCAGGAGATCCGGGCCGCTTGAACCGCCCCGGATAATGTGCGCCTGCAAGCCCGCTCCTCGGAGCGGGCTCTTTTTTTGCGCGAAGCTTATCTCTAGTGGTGATGCATCTGTCCGCCATCGACGGCGGCGATTGGATGCGCCGCCGCCTCACGGGCGGCCACCAGGAAATCGCCCGTCTCCGCCCAGGTTCCCGCATCGACAGGCCGCAGAACTGCCCGCAGCCAGCCATGCGCATCGACCAGGAATTCCGTACCAACCAGCTTGTCGGAAGTAACGCCGGCGAGGATCGCATAGGCGGTCCAGGCATCCGAACCCGGCTCCAGGGAAAAGGTTGCGATCCTCGGATCGCCTTGCGGCGGCAAGGGCGGAGCCGGGCCGACATCGCCATTGGCAGCCGCGAGACGGAACATCTGTCCGCCTGGTGCATCTGTCCACAATGTGCTGAGCGGGACGGCCTTGCCTTCCGACATGACCGTGATATCGGGCGCCTTGACCGGCTGCGGCCACTGCCCGGTCTCACGCAATGCGAGCCCGGCATTATGCGCCCGGATGTAGTCGATCAGATTCCAGCGGGCATCGTCGGAGAGGTGGTCGGCGAAACCGGGCATGACCAGGTCACCGCGCGGTCCTTCGATGCCGTGGCTCAGCCACCAGAAGAGGTCGCCGTCGCCATGTTCGAAGAGATGCCCGGCGGTGAGATCGGCCGGCGGGATCGAGAGGCTCTTGGCGAGCGGCCCGTCGCCCCGCCCCATGGCGCCATGGCAAGCGGCGCAATTCGCCGGAAACAGCTCGCTGCCCCGGGCAATCGCCGCCGCCGTGAATCCGGTCGGCGAGTGATAGAAACTGGTCGGATAAGCCGGCACCAACAGCAGATCGATCTGCGGGATCGCCAGCCAGCCGATAACGGCCGCCATGGCAATCGCAATCCATCGCAGCCGGCGCCAGACGATTGCGAGGGCCAGCAGTACCAGGGCCAGCGCAACCCCTGCCAGGCTCAGCAGGACCTCGTCGCGCAACTCGGGATCGGCCATGACCGCCTTGCTGAAACGATGAGCGAAGGGCCAGTCCGGCTGCTGGTGAATGGCGGGTGCGAGCGTCAGGAGGACACCCGCCGCCAGAACGACCACCAGGCCGATACCCGCCTCGATGACCACGCTCCATTGCAGGTGCCGCCGTGTGACGATGCCCTGGGCGGCCGTAAGGCCGGGCATGAAGTGAAACCGGTTGAGCGCTGCAAATCCCAGTAGGGCGATGAAGAGCACGCCCTTCAACAAAGCCGTCCGCCCATAATCTGTACCGACCAGTCCGGCAGGACTGCCGATCAGGACCCAGCCCTGGACCAGGATCGTGCCGACCAGGACAAGAACGCAAGTGAGGCCCAGCCGGGAGAAGCGATGGACCGAAATCACGGCCTTTCCCGGATCGGACACGCCGATCAGCAGCAGAAGCGGCAGCAATCCCCCCAGCCAAGCTCCGGCAGCCAGTAGATGCAAGAGCTCCGCCACGACCAACGTCATGCCCGTCGCGCCGCCCATCGACATGCCGTGTCCCAAGCCGACCTGAAGACCGGCAGCGATCGCGGCAAACAACGTCGCGATTACGGCGGGCCATCGCCGACTTCCACGACCAAAGGTCAGGCAGGCGAACAGGAGCAAGCCGAGGCGCAGGATCAGCAGCGTTCCGAAATGCGTCTGCAGCAGGACGACCGGCAGGGTTGCCAAAACCTGATCGGTCTCGGGCTCATCCGCCATATCCACGGCCTGCAGAGCCAGCCAGCAGCCGGCCGAGATCAAGGCGACAAGCAGACTCAGCCGAACCACCGCCGCCAACCGGCGATAGATGGGGGATGGTTGCCCGCTCGAGATGGGAAGCGGCGCCGAGCCGGCGATGGCGATGCGGAACAGCATCGCACCAAAGATCGATAACGTGGCCGCGATATGCGTGCCACGCGCCAGCCCCTGCATCAGCTCGGCGCCGCTCATGGTCTAGATACGACGGTTGTCAGGGCGCGACGGTGAACTTGAAGCTGCCCTTCAGCTTATGGCCGTCATCCGCGGCGACCGAGGTCCAAACCACCTTATAGGTGCCGGCAGTCAAGGCCTTCAGATCGACGCTCATATGCTTGGCGTCGCTGGCCGCCACATGGCTGTCGCCCTTGTCGACATGCTGCCCCTTGGCATCCATGACAACGATCTTGCTGAGTTTCGGATTGACCTCTTCGCTGAAGTCGATGGCAACTTCGCTGGGTGCCGTCTTCAGGGTGGCATCCTTCTCCGGTACCGAGGTCTTCAGTTCGGCATGAGCGAAGGCGGCGGTGCTGGCCGCGACGGTGAGCATGGTCGCAACCGGCAGGATCATCGTGTAACGCATGAGATATTCCTCAAAAAGATTGGTGTGCCCATTCCTCGCTTGATCGCGGGAACAGGCAGCTCGTTTATCGAATTTGGATAAGGGAGCAGAGACCGGCCCAATGGCCGGCCGCATGAGGTCATGCCGGCAAGGGCGGTGCGCGGGACGGATGGGCCGTGCGGCGAAACTGGGTCGCGAAGAGGACACGCAGGCGCGGTGCAACCTGGATCAAGCCAAGGCGAAGCACGAACGCCAGGGGCGCAGCCGCCAAGAGGAAAGGCAGGAAACCGACGGAACACAGCAGGCAATGCGTGCAAACCACGGACATCCGGTCGTCAGACCGATGCTGATCGTCCTGGCCGGTCGAAGCGGGGCCGCTGCCAGTGCACAGATATTCCATGGCGAGGATGCGGATCGGATCATCGCCCCGCGCCACCAGCCGTGCCAGGAAAGAGGCACCGCCCAGCATCTGCATCAGCAACGAGGCAACGGCCAGCCAGGTCACCACGTGACCGAACCGGTGGAGAAAGGGCTGTTTCGCCAGGTGCCGCTGACCGCGCATGACCGGCACTATAAGCCCATCACGGGCGCCCTGCCACCTGACATGCGTCAATCCGTCGGAACCTAAGAGCCGGCTTGCGTGACGTGACATGACCTTAAGCAGTGGGAGGATGGTATTGCCAAGCCAATAGCGAGGTTACCCCACCAAATCCTGACATGCGGCTGTCCCGCTCTCGAATGGGCCCAGCCCTTAAACCTCGAGCCGGCTGCCGTCAGGGCTGGACCACGATGTTGCCGAAATGCTTTTTGGCTATGAAGGCACGCTGCGCCTCCACCAGTTGATCGAGCCGATAGGTCTTGGCGCGAAGCGGTTTCAGCCGGCCGCTTTCGATCAGGCGCACCAGCTCGTCAAATTCTGCCGCCGTACCGTAGGACGAGCCGATCAGTTCCAGATGCTTGAGATAGACCGTGCGCAGATCGAGCGTGACGACCGATCCCGCAATCGCACCGCAGGTGACATAGCGGCCGGCAGGTCGCAGCACATTGAGGAGGCTGCCGAAAGCCTTGCCGCCGGCGACATCGGCGACGACATCGATGGGTCCGCCAGCCGCCTCGCGCAAAGCAGCCTCAAGGTTGTCGCTGGCCCGATCCACCGTCGCCGATGCGCCGAGATCCAGCGCCTGCCGCTCCTTACCACCACCGACCACGGCAATGACCTTGGCCGCTCTGAGGCGGGCAAGCTGCAGCAGCGCGGAGCCAACCCCGCCTGAGGCCCCCGTCACCACGAGGCTTTCACCGGCGCCCACCCTTGCTCGGTTCAACAGATGCAACGCCGTGAGATAGGCGATGGGAAACGTCGCCAGATCCTCGAACGGCAGATCGCCCTTAACAGCCACCGCATTTGCACTCGGAACCGAGCAATATTCGGCGTAGCCGCCATCGCGCTCCGAGCCGAGATAATCGACCTCCGTCGGATCGTCACCCTGATTGAGATAGAGCGTCGGATTGACAAGGACTCGCTCGCCGAGCCGCGCTTCCGCTATTCCCTCTCCTACCGCCACGATGGTCCCGGCAATATCGGAGCCTTGAATGCGGGGAAACTGCGCCGCGTCGCGTTTCCAGCCCGTCCGCGCCTCCGGATCGTCCTGGCGTCCATAGCCGCCGATCCGCAACATGACATCTGAATTGTTGAGACCGCAGGCGCCGACCTTGATCAGTACTTCGCCGGCATTCGGCTGGGGCACACGCGCCTCCACCAAGCGGAGGCGATCAAGATCGCCGATGCCGGTCAAGGCGACGGCGCGCATCATCTTCGGAATGCTGGTGGGCATTGCTCTGCTCCCTCCTTACGCGTCGGCTTCCACGGCCTCGGCCAGCGCCTGCAAGCTATGGAAGTGATAATCTGGCTTGGTTACACCGGTCGGCGACGGTGTCGCGCCGAACCCCTCCTTGTCCCAGCGCCGCTCGATCCAGCAGACGCAATAACCGAGACGCTTCGCGACGCCGATATCGTGATACTGGCTCTGTGCCACATGCAGATAATCGCCGAGCCGGTAGCCATGCGGACTCTGCCGGCCGCGCGCATAGGCGAAGAATTGCGGGTCCGGCTTGTTGACCCCGACATCCTCGGCCGTGACGGTATCGTCGAAGGGATCGCCCAGGCGGCGGGCGAAATGCCCCAGGGCCCAATTGTCCGAATTCGTCATCGCCACCAGGCGGAAGCGTTTTTTCAGCTTGGCCAAAGCCGCGACGGAATCCGGAAAGGCCGGCCAATGCGGGATCGACAACCGGAATCCTTCTGTCGTCTGCTCATCGGCCGGCAGGCCCAATTCCTGTGCGATCCGTCGATAAGCCGGTGCCAGCATCCGGGGAAAGGGCGCCTCGGGCGTCAGTCGATGCTGTTCATCCTCGGCCTGGCCATAGGCCGACAGGATCTGCTGATCGTCATGGGGCCGACCCGCCTGCCGGACGATCGGCCGCAGATAGTCCAAGATGCCGGTTTCGAAATCGATCAGCGTGCCCACCACATCGAAGGTGAGAATTTTACGGTCCCGGAGCGCCATGCTTGCCTCGTTTCAGGAGTGACGATGCACCAGTCTTAGATCAAGGATCGACATGACGAAATTGATATGGTTTCATATTTTCAATCTATTTCTGTCATGTTCAGGATAAATAGCTCCATGCGCCTCGATATCGACTCCCTGCGGACCTTCAAGATGGTGGTGGAACTGGGCGGCATCACCCGCGCCGCGCAAAAGCTGCATCTGACGCAATCCGCCGTCAGCCACAAGCTCGCCCGTCTGGAAGAGCGCATCGGCCGCCCCTTGCTCAGCAAAGGCCCCGGCGGCCTCGGCCCGACGGAAGACGGCCGCAACCTCCTCTCTTATGCCGACCGGCTGGTGGCACTGCATGACGAGGCGGCGGACCACTTCCGCTCCTCCGACCTCTCGGGGCAGATCCGTCTCGGCTCCACCGAGGATTCCACCGGCCGGAAACTGGCGGCGGTCCTCGGCCGGTTCCGGCGCCTGCATCCGCAGGTGACCCTCAGCATCAAGGTAGCGCAGAGCCTGATGCTGCGGCATTGGCTGGAAAGTGGCGAAGTCGATCTCGCCATCTTGCAGGTCTTCGAGAATGAGATGCAGCCGGACGATATCGAATTATGGCGCGAGGATCTGCTCTGGGTACGGGCGGCGGATCACCCGATCACCTATGACCGGCTGATCCCCTTCGTTTCGTTCGATGCCCAATGTTTCTATCGCCTGGCGGCGCAGCGGGCCCTGGCTGAGCGCGGCCAGGCCTTGAACGTGATCCTGGAATGCCCCAGCAGCGAAGGTGTGCGTGCCGGCGTACGCCACGGGCTTGGCCTCGCCTTGCTCAACCGGCGCAACCTCGCGCCCGGTATCGTGGAAGCGGAAGGCGACCTGCCCGGCTTTCCGCCGGTCGTCCATGTCCTGCGCCGCCGCAGCGAGGCACCCAGCCGCATCGAGCAAAGCCTGATCGATGCCGTCACCGCGGAACTGCGCGGCCTGGAATGACGCGGCCTGGATTGCGATAGAGCTAAGCCGTCACCCGCTCGGCCGCCGCCTGAACCTGCGGCTTGGTCTGACTGAGGCGGCCGCCGAGGCGAACCGGCTCGACCCGCTTGGCCAGGCCGGTGCGGTCATCGGTCTCGACAAAGATGCCGCAAAGCGTGCCGGGTCCGTTGGCCGCCGACAGCCGCTCCGTCGGCAGCTTCTTGGTGAAGCGGGCGATCGGCGTCGCCTTTTCCATGCCGATGACGGAATCGTAGTCGCCGCACATGCCAGCATCGGTCTGATAGGCCGAGCCCTTGGGCAGGATCTGGTGATCGGCGGTCGGCACATGGGTATGGGTCCCGACCGAGAGGCTGACCCGGCCATCCACCAGATGTCCCATGGCCATCTTCTCGCTGGTCGCTTCGGCGTGGAAATCCAGCACTACGGCATCGGCATTGCCGCCCAGGCGATGGGTGTTGAGCAGGCTTTCGATCTGCTGGAACGGATCGTCCAGCGGGTCCATGAACAGGCGCCCCATCAGATTGATGACGACGACCTTCTTGCCCCGCGTGGTCTGATACTGCCCCATCCCCCGGCCCGGCGTGCCCGCCGGGAAATTGGCCGGCCGCAGCAGCTTCGGATCGTTGGCGATGAAGGACATCGTTTCCTTCTGGTCCCAGACATGATTGCCGGTGGTGATGCAATCGACCCCGGCATCGTAGAGTTCCTGGCAGATCTTCTGAGTGATACCGAAGCCGCCGGCGGCATTTTCCCCGTTGGCGATGACGAAATCGAGGCCGAGGTCACGGCGCAAAGCCGGCAGGCGCTCGATCACCACATCACGGCCGGCACGGCCAACCAGATCACCACAAAACAATAAATTCATATAATTATACTTTTCTGCTTCAGGTAAACTTGAAGACGGACCGTTCCGTCACGATCCAGTCGAGTGGCTGATCATAAGGCCCGCGCGGCACATCGGGAACCTCCTGCGCCGCATAGGCGACACCAATGGCGAGCGGGGCATGATGCCCTGCGGCCTCGGCCCGGCGCCGCAGCTTCTCCAACGTCCGGTCATAGAAGCCGCCGCCATAACCCAAACGATAGCCGTTGGGGTCGAAAGCCAGCAACGGCACCAGCAGGACATCCGGCGCGACTTCCGGCGCATGATCCGGCGGGGTCATGACCTTGAATTTGCCTTCGACCATCTCATCATGATCCCGCCATTCCCGGAAAACCAGCGGCTCATGGCGCTTGATCACGATCGGCAATCCGATCCGGTGGCCGAAGTCGCGCAATTTCACCAGCAGCGGCCGGACATCGAGCTCTCCTTCCAGCGGCCAGTAACCAGAAACCGCAAGGCCCGGCGAGACGGCGATGGCATGGAGGAACTGTTCTGCCAGACGATGCCCGGCACTGGGATTGGCCGCGAAGGCCTGTTCCCGCCGCCGCGTGGCGGTTTCGCGCAAATTCGCCTTCAGATCAGTAATCTCTTGGCTTTCCATGAGCTTGGTCCGGGAAATTCGAGTCTGGACGGAACCAGCAGGGAACCCCAGGACGCGGGACGAGGCAAGCCTGTTAGCGACACACCCGGCCGCCCAGCCATCCATGGCCCGGCCGTTACAGCGTCAATTCCCAATATTGCCCGACCAGATCGTGACCGAAACTGTGGTGCCGTTCCTGCCGCACGAGGCGGAAGCCGGCCGCCTCATAGATATGACGAGCGGCAGCCAATATATCATTGGTCCATAAGATCATTTTCCGATAGCCGCATTGCCGCGCGAACTGCACGCATTCCGCCACCAGGCGTTGCCCGATGCCGAGCCCCCGCGCCTTCGGCTCGACATAAAGCAACCGAAGCTTGGCGGTCTCGTCGCTTTCCTTGACCAGGAAGACCGAGCCGACAATCCCGCCGTCCCGCTCAGCGATCCAGCATCGCTCACGTTTCGCATCGAAGGTCTGAATGAATTGCGCGACGATCTCCGCGACCAGGGCCTCGAACCGTTCGTCCCACCCATATTCCTCGGCATAGAGCATGCCCTGTCGATGGACGAGCCAACCCATGTCGCCGATGCGGGGTGGCCGCAAGATATAGGGAACGGGCGGCACTTCCTCCGGTTCAGCAAGAAGGCCGGTGATCGTATCCATCGCGGCAATCAGACGGCGCTGATCGGTAACCGGCAGCCGGGCCAGGATATCCCCGACCTCGCCCCGCGACCGCTCATTCAGGGGCGCGAATGCGGCCCGGCCCGCCTGTGTCAGGACCAGCAGGCTCTGACGCCCATCCACCGGGGAGGCCTGTTTCTCGATCAGCCTCTGCTGCTCGAATTTGCGCAGGATGCGGCTGAGATAGCCGGCATCCAGGTCGAGCTCCCGGCCGAGTTCCGTCGCGGTTGGGGCCGATCGATGAGCCAGCTCATAGAGCACCCGGCTCTCCGTCAGGGAAAATGAGCTGCGCAGCAGCCCTTCCTGCAGGAGGCCGATCTGCTTCGTATAGAACCGGTTGAAGCGGCGCATCGCGGCGATGCGTTGGTCGAAATCGAGTTCGGACATGACCGCCTCCCATGTATTTGACATAGTCAAATAATTAATTGACTGTGTCAAATAATATTTCACGATTGCTTTGCTGTGCTCAATGAGGAGAAGCTCCGGCTTCCCATTCCGGATGGCTTCTCTCATGCCCCAAATTTCACATCTTCAGGCTCTGGCGACCGGCCTGACGCCTTGGAAATCCGCGGTGATCGGCAAGGTCGGTCCGGCCAATATCAAGCTGATCAAGATGAACGAATGGGGCTCGGCGGAAGAGGATCATCCCTATGACGAGGCGCTCTTCGTCATCGAGGGCATCCTGGTGCTGGAGATGCAGGGCGAGCGCCTGGAAATCCGCGGCGGCGACTTCTTTGTCATCGGCGCCGGCCGCCGCCACCGCATCGCCGAGGGCAGTAGCGGCACATTGCTTCTCGTCGATCTGTAATCCTAAAGCCGGCCGCCTGCCCTATCGGTTGCCGAAGATCGAGCCCAGGATGCCGCGCACCACGGCCCGGCCGATCGTGCTGCCCAGGCTGCCGCCCGCCGAGCCACCTGTGCTTTTGCCGAGGCTGCGGCCGATCTGCGTGCCGACCGAGCTGCCGGTGCTGCGCACCACATTCTTGAAAACGGATTCCGCCAGGCTGTCACGCGGCCGGCCAACCGGTCGCGAGGCCATCTTGGCCTCATCCTTGGCAGCCTGCTCCACGGCATCGGCCCGCTGGCGCTGCTCGGCACGGGCCGTCGGTATCTCATAGGCGGATTCCCGGTCGATGGCGGTTGCATATTTGAGATCCAGCCCGCCGGCAGCCACGGCCGCCCGTCGTTCATCGATGCTCAACGGCCCCAGCCGCGATTGGGGCGGATAGACGAAAGCACGTTCCACCACTTCCGGCGTGCCCTTCTCGTCCAGCACCGAGACCAGCGCCTCGCCCACACCCAGCTCCTGCAAGGCGGCGGCGACATCGAATCCCTTATCCGAACGGAAGGTATCGGCGCAGGCCTTCAAGGCCTTCTGATCGCGCGGCGTGAAAGCGCGCAGGGCATGCTGCACCCGGTGACCGAGCTGGCCGAGGACGCGGTCGGGAATATCGATCGGGTTCTGGGTCACGAAATAGACGCCGACGCCCTTGGACCGGATCAGCCGCACCACCTGTTCGACCTTCTCCACCAGCGCCTTCGGCGCGTCGTCGAACAGCAGATGTGCCTCGTCAAAGAAGAAGACCAGGCGCGGCTTTTCCGGATCGCCTACTTCCGGCAGGATCTCGAACAGTTCCGAGAGCATCCAGAGCAGGAAGGTGGCATAGAGGCGCGGCGACTGGATCAGCTTGTCCGCCGCCAGCACATTGATGACGCCCCGGCCGTCGGAGGTGGTACGGATGAAATCGCGGAGATCGAGCGCCGGTTCGCCGAAGAAGCCGGTGGCGCCCTGCTGCTCCAGGATCAGCAACTGCCGCTGGATGGCGCCGACCGAGGTCTTGGAAACGGTGCCGTAAGTGCCGGTGAACTGCGAGGTATTCTCCGCCATATAGGCGAGCAGAGCCTGCAGGTCCTTGAGATCGAGCAGCAGCAATCCTTCCTGATCCGCCGCCTTGAAGGCGATGTTGAGCACGCCTTCCTGGGTGTCGTTAAGCTGCAGCAATCGCGACAGGAGAACCGGCCCCATCTCGGAGGTGACCGCGCGGACCGGATAACCCTGGGTGCCGAAGAGATCCCAGAAGACCGTCGGCCGGCCGGCATAGCCCGGTTCAGCCAGCCCGAGCTGACGGGCCCGCTCAGCGAATTTCGGATTGGGTGTTCCTGCCTGGGCGATGCCGGCGAGATCGCCCTTCACATCGGCCACGAAGACCGGCACCGGCGGCGGAGAGACCTTCGGCAAGGACCTTCAAGGTTACCGTCTTGCCGGTTCCGGTCGCCC
Source organism: uncultured Rhodospirillaceae bacterium (assembly GCA_964406155.1). Taxonomy (GTDB): domain Bacteria; phylum Pseudomonadota; class Alphaproteobacteria; order Dongiales; family Dongiaceae; genus Dongia_B. The sequence continues at coordinate 61,000 of CAYOQR010000001.1, forward strand.
CGGCGATCAGGCCGTGGCGGTTGCCGAGGCCAAGCAATAGGCGATGTGTCCGCTGGCCTTTCGCGAAATCGATACCCGGCAAATCCCCCACGCGCCCCTCCCCTCGACGGATGATTCAGGAAGAAGATGCTAGACCGATTTCGGGCCACACCGAAACAGACAGTTATGAGGCTGTCGTCACTTTGTGGGGGGGTCGTCGATAGGAGAAAGAAAGGTGGGCGGCGCCGCATGGGCCGATGGCTCAGAGATCCTCTGTGGCCTGCTAAAGCAGGTGGGCGCCATATATCGAGGCCACGGCCCCGACAGGGACAGCTCCCTAGAGGTCCTTATTGGCCCCAGGGATTGCTATGGCCGGTCGCACCCGGCAGCTATCCGCCCGCGGATAGATTTAGGCTGCTTCCAGCCGCGCGGCAAGGGCTTCGATCTTGCCGGCGAAATGTTCCAGCGCATCCGCCAGAACCGTGTCGCGGTCGGTGACCACATCCCGGCCGGCACTCTGGAGTTCCGTGACCTCGCGCTCGCGCTGCTCCAATTCATCGGCCAGCAGCAAAGCTGTCACGGCGAAAAGCAGATTCTCCTGCACCGAGCCGATCGACTTCGCCAGGGCCTCCATGCGCTGGCGTAAACGGCCGGCGACTTCCTGGACACGGGCCTCCTCGCCGGGGCCGCAGGCCACGTCATAATTGCGCCCATTCAGGAAGATCGTCACTGTCGGCATGGGGTGGACCCTGTTCTCGGATTGTTAGTTATTGGCTGTCTTTGGTGACGTTGTGCAGGCGGCCGATCACCGTGTCGAGGCGGTCCGACACGAGGCGCGCTTCCTGCTGCAGCAAGGCATAGGTCTGACGCAAAACAGCCAGTTCACTGGACAAGGCATCGCGGTCATGGGCGCCCCGTTTCGAGCTTTCCTCGACGGCCGCGTCAAGCCGCGCCATGGCGGCGTCCAAGCGACTGATCGCCAGATCCAGTTTCGACATGCTTTGCCTTTTTATTCCCCATCCTGTCTTGAGCAACGAGGAAAGCCTCGATGCCGGCCCCATAATTTGGCCCGCAGGACGTGGTTAGATTAAAGCGGGCGCGCGACGCGACGTCAACAAGGCCGCGCATCCATCTCAAAACACAACAATTTTACAACGCTCATCCGGTACCGGATCTCGTCCGATTGGATCATGCCTGTCGAGGATCGAGCGCCATCATCATCTCATCTCCCAGCATCCCGCATCTCTGGAATCCCCAGCGCTCATATAAAACGATCGCCACGGTATTTGCCGGATCGACACCCGGCATCAGACGATCATGAAACGGTCGATTCAGGGATTTTCGTCATCGCGGTCCAAGGTGTAGGGGACAAAACCGATAACCTCCTCGTCCCGGCAAATCGCCACCATCACGCGTTCCGGCACGACATAGGTCTCGGCGAGGGACCAGGCGTTGGTGGCGATGAAGCCGCCTGCGATTCGGCCACCTCCAATTCCACCACAGCATCGAAGCTGGACAACTCAACGTTGCATAAACGGAGCGCATTGGAACTCATTCGCCTCCCGGTTCGCCGCTGAAGCGATCAATAAATTGTCAATGGAACGAAATAGTTGGGAGGCACTGCACCAGCCGGTGCGGCAACTGGCCGCCGGGAGGCTGATATGACGGATTCGGGAGTTGACCAATGCTAGGCCAGACGGCATGTTCCGCACCAATTTGGTATTGATACCTTTTCGAGAATTCAAGGACTGACGATGGACGCGGCCGCCCAAGCGAGCACCCCCCAGAATGCCGTCACCCCGCGCGATATGGCCAATGCCATCCGCGCCCTCAGCATGGATGCGGTCGAGAAGGCCAATTCCGGCCATCCCGGCATGCCGATGGGCATGGCCGATGTCGCCACGGTGCTGTTCACCCGCTTCCTGAAATTCGATCCGAAGCACCCGCACTGGCCGGATCGCGACCGGTTCATTCTCTCGGCCGGCCACGGCTCGATGCTGATCTATTCGCTGCTGCATCTGACCGGCTATGCCGATATGACGCTGGATGAGCTGAAGAACTTCCGCCAGTGGGGCAGCAAGACCGCCGGCCATCCGGAATACGGCCATGCCGACGGCATCGAGACGACCACCGGGCCGCTCGGCCAGGGTATCGCCAACTCGGTCGGCTTCGCCCTCGCCGAGCGCATCCTGAATGCCCGCTTCGGCAAGGACCTGGTCGATCACTACACCTATGTCATTGCCGGTGACGGCTGCCTGATGGAAGGCATCAGCCACGAAGCGATCTCGCTGGCCGGCCATCTCAAGCTGAACAAGCTGATCGTTCTGTGGGACGACAACAGCATCACCATCGACGGCGCGACCAATCTCTCCGTCTCGGACGATCAGTTGGCGCGTTTCAAGGCCAGCGGCTGGGCCACCGACAAGGTCGACGGCCACGATCCCGAAGCCGTCGCCAAGGCGATCGCCGCCGCGCAGAAGAACGACCGCCCGACGCTGATCGCCTGCAAGACCATCATCGGTTTCGGCGCCCCCAACAAGCAGGGCACCTCGGCCACCCATGGCGCGGCCCTCGGCAAGGACGAGATCGCCGCCGCCCGCCAGCACCTGAACTGGCCCTACCCGCCCTTCGAAATCCCGGCCGCGATCCGCGCCGCCTGGGCAGCCGCCGGCGCCCGTGGTGCCGCCGATTATACCGCCTGGACCAAGCGTCACGACGCCAATGCCCAGAAGGCCGAGTTCGACCGCGTCATGGCGGGCGAACTGCCGGCGAATTTCGCGGCGACCGTCAACGACCTGAAGAACACCATCGCCGCCGAGGCGCAGAAGCTGGCCACCCGCCAGTCCTCGCAGAAGGTGCTGGAAGCCCTGGTGCCGGTGATGCCGGAACTGGTCGGCGGTTCGGCCGACTTGACCGGCTCCAACAACACCAAGGCGAAGACCGCGACGACGGTGAAGCCCGGCGACTACAACGGTAATTACATCTATTACGGCGTGCGCGAGCACGGCATGGCCGCCGCCATGAACGGCATGGCCCTGCATGGCGGTGTCATTCCCTTCGGCGGGACCTTCCTGGTCTTCACCGATTACTGCCGCCCCTCGATCCGCCTCTCGGCCCTGATGCATCAGCGCGTCGTCTATGTGATGACCCACGATTCCATCGGCCTTGGCGAAGACGGGCCGACCCATCAGCCGGTCGAGCATCTGGCCGCCTTGCGCGCCATTCCGAACCTGCTGGTCTTCCGCCCCTGCGACACGATGGAAACGGCGGAATGCTGGGCGCTGGCGCTCAGCGCCAAGGATAAGCCCTCGGTCATCGCTTTGACCCGCCAGGGCCTGCCCCTGCTGCGTGCCGATGCGGCGGTCGCCAATCACTGCGCCCGTGGCGGCTATGTGATCCGTCCGGCCGAAGGCGAGCGCAAGGTGACGCTGCTGGCCAGCGGCTCGGAAGTCGAGATCGCCGTCGTCGCCCGTGAGAAGCTGCAGGCCGAAGGCATCAGCACCGCCGTCGTCTCCATGCCCTGCTGGGAACTGTTCGACGAACAGCCGGAGAGCTATCGCAAGGATGTGCTCGGCAGCGGCGTGCGCGTCGCCATCGAAGCCGCCGGCGGCTTCGGCTGGGAGAAGTATCTCGGTGACAAAGGCGCCTTCGTCGGCATGAAGGGCTTCGGCGCTTCCGCCCCGATCGGCGATCTGTACAAGCATTTCGGCATCACCGCCGACGCCGCTGTCGCGGCAGCCAAAGCGCGGCTCTAACGCCGCCTCATAAAAAGAGAGGGAACGAAAAAATGGCAGTGAAGGTAGCGATCAACGGCTTCGGGCGCATCGGTCGTCTGGTGCTGCGCGGCATCATGGAAAGCGGCCGCAAGGACGTCCAGGTCGTGGCGATCAACGATCTCGGCCCGGTGGAGACCAACGCCCATCTGTTCCGCTATGACACCGTGCACGGCGCCTTCAACGGCAAGGTCAAGACCAAGGACGGCGCGATGGATGTCGGCCAGGGCTGGATCAGCGTCAGCGCCGAGCGCGACCCGTCCAAGCTGCCCTGGGAAAAGCATGGCATCGACATCGTCATGGAATGCACCGGCCTCTTCACCGACAAGGAAAAGGCCGCGAAGCATCTGGAAGCCGGCGCCAAGCGTGTGCTGATCTCCGCCCCCGCCAGCAATGCCGACCTCACCGTGGTCTATGGCATCAACCATGCGAAGCTGAAGAAGACGCATAAGATCGTCTCCAACGCCTCCTGCACCACCAACTGCCTCGCCCCCGTCGCGGCGGTGCTGCATAAGGCGATCGGCATCGAGCATGGCTTCATGACGACGATCCACTCCTATACGGGCGACCAGCCGACGCTGGACACCATGCATAAGGATCTCTATCGCGCCCGCGCCGCGGCCCTCAACATGATCCCGACCACGACCGGCGCCGCCAAGGCCGTCGGCCTGGTGCTCCCCGAACTGGCCGGCAAGCTGGACGGCACCTCGATCCGCGTACCGACCCCGAACGTCTCGGTGGTGGATTTCAAGTTCGTCGCCAAGAAGGCGACGACCAAGGAAAAGGTCAATGCGGCGATCATCAAGGCTGCCGAAGGTCCGCTGAAGGGCATTCTCGGCGTCAATGACCAGCCGCTGGTTTCCAGCGACTTCAACCACAATCCGCACAGCTCAACCTTCGATCTGTCGCAGACCCAGGTGATTGACGGCACCTTCGTGCGCGTCCTGTCCTGGTACGACAACGAATGGGGCTTCTCCAACCGCATGAGCGATACCGCCGTCGCCATGGCGAAGCTCGGCTGAGCAAACCTCATCAGGTAACGGAACCGGGCCGGTCCTGGGGTGTTATCTGCTTGCTTCGACCCCTGCCTCGGGCGACCGTGGCAGGGGTTTTGTTTTTCCCTCGATTCGAGCACCATGACAGAGCGCAGCATCCGCCCAACCCGCATCCGTCCAACCGGACGCCCCCCCTTCGCCGCCGGCCCCCTTATCGCCAGCATGATGGCGGCTTTCCTGCTCTCCGGCTGCGCCATGTTCGGCTCGTCCAATCCACCCCCGCCGACATCCGGCCAGGAAACGCGCTTCGCCAAGCCAGTGGCGGCCCGGCAGCGGATCGTTCTCAACGCGAATGAGGTTGCCGGCCACCGGATTCAGGTCACCGACGAGGACGGTCCCTTCTGGATCAACCTGTCGCGCAACCGCAGCGTCACCGCTGGGATCGGCAACAAGGTCGCGGTCGGGAACGGCACCTGGCGGGTCAACAAAGCCGGCCAGCTCTGCCTGAAAAGCTCCACCTGGTGGCAGGAGGGTACCTGCTTCGAGCTGATGGGCGGTACCCGTTTCGCCGATGCGACCCTGATCCATTCGCTCAGCAAGGATAACGGGCCCAACACCTATTATCCCTTCACGGTACTCGGCCCCGCCAACTAGGCTCCTCGTAACCTATTATTAGAAAATAATTTTTGCCCACGCCTCGTCATGAGGAAGATACATTTCTTATGATTTGAAAATGACAAATATTGAAATCTGTCATTTTATTTTATATTCTTCCTCTCACCTTCTGAGAGGAGAAAGTCATGCAGATGCGTCAACTCGGCAAAACCGGTCCCCGCGTATCCGCCCTCGGCCTCGGCTGTATGGGCATGTCCGACTTCTATGGCCCCAGTGATCGGAAGGAAAGCCTCGCCACCCTGGCCATGGCGCTCGATGCCGAAATCACCCTGCTCGATACCGGCGACTTCTACGGCATGGGCCATAACGAATTGCTGCTGCGCGAAGCACTGCAGGGCGTCAACCGCGACCAGGTACAGATCAGCGTCAAATTCGGCGCCCTGCGCGGGCCGGACAATTCCTGGCTCGGCTTCGATGGCCGCCCAGCCGCAGTGAAGACATTCGCCACCTACAGCCTGAAGCGGCTGGGAACCGATTACATCGATATCTATCGTCCCGCCCGCCTCGATCCGGCCGTCCCCATCGAAGAGACGATCGGCGCCATCGCCGATCTGGTGAAGGCCGGCTATGTCCGCCATATCGGCCTGTCGGAAGTCGGCGCGGAGACCATTCGCCGTGCCCATGCCGTGCACCCGATCGCCGATCTGCAGATCGAATATTCGCTGCTCTCACGCGGCATCGAGGAAAAGATCCTGCCGACCTGCCGGGAGCTCGGCATCGCCATCACGGCCTATGGCGTTCTCTCGCGCGGCCTCATCAGCGGCCATTGGAACAAAGGCCAGACGCAAAGCGCCGGCGATTTCCGCAACCACAGCCCACGCTTCAACGCCGAAAATATCGACCACAATCTGGCCCTGGTCGAGGCTTTGCGGCAGATCGCTGAGAGGAAGGGCATCTCCGTCGCCCAGATCGCAATTGCCTGGGCATTGTCGCGCGGCTCGGATATCGTGCCGCTGATCGGCGCGCGTCGTCGCGACCGCTTGAGCGAAGCCCTGGGAGCGCTGGAATTTGACCTTACTGCCGACGATCTCGCCACCATCGAACGAGCCGTGCCGGCGGGCGCGGCGGCCGGCGAGCGCTATGCGGCACCGCAAATGGCCATGCTCGACAGCGAGAAGTGATGATGGGCGAGAAATGACATTGGGGCAGCGCCATGAATGAGACGGCGCTGACCCCCGACCGGATCCTCGAAGCGGCGGCCGATGTATTACGCCGCTTTGGGCCCGGCAAGGCCAATGTCGTCGATGTCGCCCGCAGCCTGGGCGTCAGCCATGGCAGCGTCTATCGCCACTTTCCCAGCAAGGCGGCCTTGCGCGATGCGGTCACGGAACGCTGGCTGGAGCGTATCTCACGGCCGTTGGAATCCATCGTCGCGGAAGACGGTCCGGCCCCCGACCGGCTCTATCGCTGGTGCAAGGCCCTATTGCAGGCCAAACGCTCCAAGGTTCGCGATGACCCGGAACTGAGTGCCACCTATATGACCCTGGCCAGCGAAGCGCGTGAGGTCGTCATCGCGCATGTCGATACCCTGATCGGGCAGATCGCCGCGATCATCGCCGATGGTATCGAGCGCCGCGACTTCATGATCACCGATGTCGATCGCGCAGCCCAAGCCGTCTGGGATGCGACCAGCCGCTTCCATCACCCGGCATATGCCGCAAGCTGGACCGAACCCGGCACCGACGATGCCTTCGAAGCCCTATGGTCGCTGCTGCTGCCGGGCCTCAAAAGCGGCACGCTTTGAGACAGCGTTGCGATATCCAGGGCTGCGATATGCAGGGAGGAAATAACCGATGGGCTTGGAGCGCTTGCAGCCGGGATTGACACATCGGGCCTCGATCCGCGTCACCGAGGCCCTGACCGTGCCGGCCATGGCTCATGCCTATCCGAGCCTCGCCGGTATGCCGCCGGTCTTTGCCACCGCCTTCATGATCGCCTTCATCGAATGGACCTGTGTCGAGGCGTTGCGGCCCTATCTGCTGCCGCATCAGCATACGGTCGGCGTCCATGTCGATGTCAGCCATAAGGCTGCCACGCCGATCGGCATGCAGGTCACGGCCGAGGTCGAACTGATCGAGATCAAAGACCGTCGCCTGCGTTTCAAGGTGCTCTGCCGTGACGAGATTGACGACATCGGCGCCGGTTTTCATGACCGGGCCGTCATCGATCAGGAAAAATTCCTGAACCGTGTCCTTGGCAAAACCGGGCCGCTACAGGCCTGATCGGTCCCTTACTTGATGATGCCGCAGGCGATGCGGGCACCGCCGCCGCCCATCGGCTGCGGCGTATCGGCATAATTATCGCCGCCCGCATGGATGACGACGGCATGCCCCCGGACGTCGCTCACACGCAGACGTTTCGCCGTGGTGATTTCCGTATCCAGGCCGCTGGCATCGACGCTCATCACTTCCAGATCGCCGAGATGCCCCTGCCCGTTCGGCCCTTCGTGACGACCGGTATGGCCGGGATCGTAATGGCCGCCGGCCGCCAGACCGGCCACCATCTGGCCGTCTTTCTCCGCCGGCGCGCAGGAGGCGTTTTCATGGACATGGATGCCATGATCGCCCGGCGGCAGGCCCCGGACACTGAAGGCAACCTTCAGGCCGTCAGGTGAATCGGTAAAGGTGATGCTGCCGACCGCCTGGCCGATGCCGTCGGCGGAAATCAGATGCATGGCAGCCGTCGCCTGATCCGCTCGCGCGGCACCGCCAGCAAGCAAGGACAGGCTTAAACCGAGGGCGCAGCTTCCCACCACGCGTGCAGCTTTCCGTCGCATCATGCATCCCTCCATCTGCAGATTATCGGTACCGTCGCACACCGCCCGACCCGGTTCAGGCAGCGGCCAATTCCATGCTAGATTGTCATGATGACAACGTTAATCAACCAGTCAACTAGTCAGCCGGATCACATTGTCGCGTCCTTCGACGATGCGGCAGCGGCATTGGCAAAGGCCGAAGGACAACGCCCGGTCTTGTGGTCGCCACGCCATGCCGCCAGCATCTATGGCGTCCTCTGGTTCGCCGAATTGCAACGGCAGATCACCGCGGCCTTTCCCGGTCGGCAACCGCTCATCGCCCTCGATTGCGGCGACCGCGCCGATCTCGCCCATGCCGCCATGTGCGACGGGCTGCGCATCATTTGTTTCGATGGCGCGCCGGAGCTACGGGCAAAGCTCGACAGCATCGCCGCACAACTGGGCGCCAGGATCGAGCCTGCCTATCCCGCTCCGTCAAAAGAGGCGCCGAAACAGACTGGCGAGTTTTGATGCCGGCAAGTCGCCAGCGACGAGGCGAACCGTCGACGCGCAAACCTTCCGGCCGATTTGCGCTCCGTTTTTCACCTGGTCCTCGCACCGTGATCACGGCAAATCCACGGCTAATAAATTTCCAGACCGTGAATTTTTGACAGCGCTAACCAGGACATCATCCACAGCCCGCCCTGCCGAGGCCGGGCTTTTTTCCCGAAACCGGCCCAAAACCGGATCAACTAATCGCTATTTCCGGCCCCTGGCGTTGAAAAGACCGGGAATCTTGGCTAAGAACCGGCATCCCATTCAATCCGGAGCTGAGAGGCAATGAAAATCACCCAGAAGGTCCGTAAAATCCTCGCCAATTACGAAAGCGACAATCCGGGCACCAAGGCCAATCTGGCCCGCATCCTGATGCAGGGCAAGCTGGGCGGCACCGGCAAGCTGGTGATCCTGCCCGTCGACCAGGGCTTCGAGCATGGCCCGGCCCGCAGCTTCGCCCCCAATCCCGATGCCTACGACCCGCATTACCATTTCGAACTGGCGATCGAAGCCGGCCTCAGCGCCTATGCCGCCCCGCTTGGCATGATCGAAGCCGGCGCCGATACCTTTGCCGGTGCCATCCCGACCATCCTCAAGGTCAACAGCTCCAACAGCCTCGCCCGCGAAAAGGACCAGGCGGTCACCGGTACGGTGAACGATGCCCTGCGCCTCGGCTGCTCGGCGATCGGCTTCACCATCTATCCGGGCAGCGACTATGCCTTCGAGATGATGGAAGAAATCCGCGAGATGGCGGAAGAGGCCAAGGCCGCCGGCCTGGCCGTCGTGATGTGGTCCTATCCGCGTGGCGACAGCATCTCCAAGGACGGCGAAACGGCGATGGACATCTGCGCCTATGCCGCGCACATGGCCGCGCTGCTCGGCGCCCATATCATCAAGGTGAAGCCGCCCACAGCCTTCCTGGAACAGGCCGAGGCGAAGAAGGTCTACGAAAAGGAAAAGGTCGATATCTCGACCCTCGCGGCCCGTATCCGCCACGTGACTCAGGCCTGCTTCAACGGCCGCCGCATCGTTGTCTTCTCCGGCGGCGCCGCGAAGGATCTGAACGGCATCTATGACGAAGCCAAGGGCATCCGCGATGGCGGCGGCAACGGCTCGATCATCGGCCGCAACACCTTCCAGCGTCCGAAGGCCGAAGCCCTCGCCATGCTCGATCAGATCATCAAGATCTATCAGGGCAAGGAGTAACGATCATCGCGACCGACCCTTTTTCGTGTCGCCTGTATCTGACGACGCCGTCCGGCCTGGTGCCGGGCGGCGTTTCGCCTGAGGCCTTCTGCGATCTGCTGCTGCAGACGGTCGAGGAAAGTCAGGCGGCGGCACTGCTGGTCGATCTCGGTGGCGAGATCGCCGCCCTCGCTCATCTTGAAGAGTTTCTGCTGCCCCGGTTGCGGCAGCGCGATTTCGCCCTGCTGCTGCGGGACCGTGCCGATCTCCTGACGGCGACCGGCGCGGATGGCGTGCATCTCACGGAGATAACACAGCTCAAGGCCCTGCGCGGCAAGCTCGGCGATCTCTCGATCGGCGTTGCCTGTCCCCTGGAACGCCATGCCGCGATGATCGCCGCCGAGACCGGCGCCGATTATGTCGCCTTCGATCCGGCACCCGCGCCGGCTGAAGCTCTGCCCCTCATCCAATGGTGGGCGGAAATGATGACGGTCCCGAGCGTCGTCCAGGCCGCGACGCCGGACGAAGCCACCCGCTTCACCGAAGCCGGCGCCGATTTCATCGCCGTCACCGCCGATCTCTGGCAGCAGCCCGATCCGCGCACTGCCTTGCGGGGCTTTGTCCAGGCGATCGGCTGACTTCTAAATCTCAATTAGAAAAGAATTGCCGGCTCAAGCTTCCTGCCATTCGGGCTGAACGCGGAGCACGAACCGGCAATCTGTTTTCCGTTTATGGAATAGGCAGGATCAATCCACCACGGGCCGGATGATATTGCCGACCAGCTCCGGATACTTCGCCTCGATCTTCTCGTAATCGCCCTTGGCAGCCACGGCCTTGATCGCGGCATCGAGTTTGGCCTTCAGGGGATCGCCCTTGCGCAGGCCGCCGCCCACGCCGATGCCAAGCAGCGGTTCGTTGCGGATCTCGGCCTTGACCTCGAAATCCTTGCCGCGCTCCGATTTCAGGAAGGGGTCCAGCGAGAGCAGCCCCTCCTCCACGTAATCGACCCGTCCGTTCCCGAGATCGGCGATGGCATTGTCGAGCACGTCATAGAGCTTCACCTGCGCGGTCTTGCCGAAATATTTGTGGATGACGTCGGCATGGATGGTCGCAGTCTGCACGCCGAAAATCTTGCCCTTGACCGCATCCGGATTGGTGAGATCGACCTTGGCGGTGTCACTCTTGGCACCGATGATGACGGTCAGCGAATCATAATACGGCACGGTGAAATCGATCACCTCCTTGCGCTGATCCGTGATCGACATCGACGACCAGATGAGGTCGATCTTCTTTTCGTTCAATGCCGGAATGATGCCGTCCCAGGCCACTTCCGTGAGCTTGCACTCCGCCTTCATCTCGGCGCAAACCGCCGTCATCAGGTCGATTTCGAACCCTTTCCAGGTGCCGTCATTGTCCTTATAGGAGAATGGCGGATAGGGTTCGGCGGCAACGCCGAAACGCAGGACCTCGGCCTGCGCAGCCTGTGCGCCAGCCATCAGGATAACGGCCGTCAGCGCGGCCTTGAACCAGGTCGATTTCATTATGCCTCCCAGGCTTTCGTTTTTTCTTATCGAATGAAGAACACAACAACACGCGCGGTCTCAATCGAGCATCAGCTTCTCCCGTCGATGTTTGAGCGATTGCGTGCCGACGATCATCGCGACACTGTCACCCGCACTCACCAATTTGTGCTGGCGACGGGACAGGACGAGGCCGTCGGTCGCGGCGACAATGGCGGTGCGTGCCTGAGTCTGATCGGCTTGCATCGGATCGATCAGTTCGGCCAGGAGATCCCCCTGCTTGACCCGATCGCCCGGTGCCACCCGATAGGCCAGGATGCCCGGCTCGGGTGCCTGCACAATATCGGCGGCATCCAGCGGGGTCGGCTGGCAGCACAGAGCCGGCGCTTCGCCGATATCGCCGGCAATCAGCCCGTGGCGCTGCAGGAAGCGATAGAGAGCTTCGGCATCCTGTATCGCCAGCGTATCGAAGACGTCGGCCTGGCCGCGCAATTCGACGGTGCTGACGAAACAGGCGGCTGGGATCGGGAATGTATCGCCGAGTGCCCGCTGCAGCTTGACCCAGGGCGTATAGAAGGTCTCGTCGAAGCAGAAGCTGCCGGAATCGACACAGGTCAGACAGGCATAGGCCCCGAGTTCCGCCGCGAGGTCATCGTAAACCGACCAATGTTCCGGCGGCATGTAGATGTGCAGCAGCGAGTCATCGTCGCAATGCAGATCGAGAACGATATCCGCGTCATAAGCAAGGCGCGTCAGCAACAGCTTCAACTGCGGTATTTCACCTAACGCCGTCCTCTCCGCCAGCCGCTTGCCGATGGCCGCGCGGATGATTTCGACATTGGCGGCTTCGTCCTGGCCCAGCCGATCCGAGATCGCGGCCTCAAGTCCATCGAACAAATCCGGCCAGTTGCGATTGAAATTGCCGCCGCCGCGGAGATCGAAGCGGCCGAGATGAGTACCGTTCACCACCTGGGCGAGCCCGATCGGATTGGCCACCGGAACGACGACGATCTCGCCGCGAATCTCACCCCGGGTTTCAGCCTGGTCGAGCAGCCGGATCAGGTGGTGGGCGGCGATCATGCCGGGTATTTCATCGGCATGCAGCGAGGCTTGAACATAAGCCTTCGGCCGTGCGCCCGCTGCGCCATACCGATGCACGATCAGCGATCGTCCGGTCCCCGGGCTTCCGCCGTCCAGATGCTGCGTTTCGGTTTTCCCAGTCATGCCCTTCCCAATCTTGGCCTTCCCGGTCATCCCCGCCCTCTCTTGTGTTTTCCGGAGGCATCTCTCATCTCAGATGCCCGTTTAACATCTGTGCAAAAGGTCCGGAAGCAATTCCCGTCAGCTACATGACAGCCATCACAGATCATTCCAGTTGATCCTCCGCGTGATTATTCAGCGGACGACAGCATTCCGCGCTCGCCTGGGATGGGGCCAGATGTTAGCTTGAAAGCGGTGGTTCATATTCAATTTGCGCCATTGGTAAATACCAGACCCGATAAATACCAGGACCTTGCGGCCGTCATGGGAATCCGATGACGGTTCCGTCCAATGACATGGGAGTGACGAGCAAAAGATGATTGCCCGGGTCAGTAATCTCCCCCGCGTCAGTTTTGAGTTTTTCCCTCCCAAGAATGCCCAAATGAGCGACCAGCTTTGGGCCACGATCCGGGCCCTGGAGCCACTGCACCCGCAATTCGTCTCGGTGACCTATGGAGCGGGCGGCACCACGCGCGAGACCACCTTTGCCACCGTGCACCGCATCGTCGCCGACACCTCGCTGCATCCAGCGGCGCATTTGACCTGCGTCGGACATAGCCGGGGCGAGATTGACGATCTGCTGCGGCAATACTGGGACGCGGGAATCCGGCATATCGTCGCCCTGCGCGGCGATGCACCCGATGGCATCCTCTATCAACCTCATCCTCAGGGATATGCCTATGCGGCGGATCTCATCGCCGGCATCAAACGCATCGCCGATTTCGAGATCAGTGTCGCGGCTTATCCCGAAACACATCCGCAGGCGCTCTCCGGGGAGTCCGATCTCGACAACCTCAAGCGCAAATTCGATGCTGGTGCCGACCGAGCCCTCACGCAATATTTTTTCGACAGTCATGTTTTTCTGACTTTCGTTGAGCGTGCGCGCCGTGCCGGCATCGACAGCGCCATCGTGCCGGGGATCCTGCCAGTGACCGGTTATGCGCAGGTGGTGAGATTCAGCAACATGTGTGGCGCAACAGTGCCACAATGGCTGCATGACCTCTTCGAGGGCCTGGACGACGATCCCGAAACGCGCAAGCTGATCGCCGCGATGGTGGCAACGGAGCAATGCCGCGCCCTGATGGCGGAAGGCATCGATCAGTTTCATTTCTACACGCTCAATCGCGCCGATCTCATCCTCGGCATCTGCCGCCGCATGGGATTGAGGCCCGCTTCCGCCGATGGTATTCGCGCCAGCCTCTCGGTTGGCACGCCACCCGTGCAACGCGATCCGCAGATGCCCGATTAAGACGCGGCGTGCATCTCGTGCCCCGTGTCCCATCTCGACATCTCACCGAAGCGTGATGAGTTATTTCACACTCTCGTCCAGACGAATGACGCTGTTTTGTGCATAATCTGGTATGACGTTTGACATCATCGCTCGGCCATCTCCTGGAAGGCGAAATGCTCAGCTTCCTGGTTGTCACAAGCAGGTATCAATCCGAAAGCTGAGCCGCCTCAGGGAGAGGGAGCCGCGCCGGGCGCAAAGTGGGAAAGAAACCTTGCATGAGGCCGAAATGTGGCCGCCTTGTTGGCGACACAACGGCGCGACGTCGGCCGATGCATCCGACATCGGATACATCGCATAGCCACAAGAAAAGCACATCACATAAGAAAAGTGTCATTCCAGGCCATCAACTGGAGGGGACGGATGAGCACGACGATTACAGTGCAGCTCGACACGCTGCAGGCTGGCCGTATTCGCGACATCGATCAGGACCAATTGGCGGCAATCTTCGTTGTCTACGTTGACAACCATCCGGTGGGAGCGGTTGCCGGCTATCTGTCCGACGAAATGCGGCCGGGAGACATGTTGAGCTTCGGCGATTTTACGCCGGACAATGCCAAATCCTGGTCTTTGAGCGTTGCGCTGGATGAAAGCAATCCGGCGGCACAGCTCGGTTTCCTGGTTCTCGTTCATAACATCCGCGGCATCGACACTGCCGTCGTGCAGCACTATCTCGCCAGAGGGGCCTGTGCGCTCAGCGCCATCGCCGCCGATGTCCTGTTGCCGCAGGACATGCCGGTGCTGACCGCGGCGGCGTCCGGCTCCGGCCTGATCGCCGAGGCACTGGGCAACGAGATCATCGAGAAGCTTTTTAAAGCACCGCAAGATTGCGCCGGCCCCGTCTTCGCCTATCACACGCCAGGCCAGGCAATGGTCGATCTGCTCAACCGCGCTGAAACCGCCGATAATCTGATCGCACAGATTGAGACGGTCGATATCTGGCGCCTTGCTCAAGGGCCAGTTGCATCACAACCGCTGGCCACCGCGGATCCCGTGAAAGACACTGCGCGGCAGCCGGCCCCGCGATACCGGCTCAACTTCAGTCTGATCGTCGATGCCTCATACGAACAGGATGAGCAAAATCCGGTTCTGACCAGCGGCATTGTCCCCGCCAGCGATGCGACCTTGGACAATTGGATTGGCAAGCGGCATAACCGCTGTGCCCCCGGCCGGATTCCCAGCATCTTCTGTCAAATCCAGCCATCGCAAACACAGCCCGATGGCCTGTCGATCCATATCGAGGAATTGCTGGAAGGCACCAGTGAGGTCATCTTCAGCAAGAGCTATGACGGTATCGTGCCCGGTACCGGCAAGGTCATTCTCCATGGCAGCGACGTCCTCGCACATCGGCGCGTGGGTCCGCTCATGCCGCAACAGCGGCCTTATGTCGCTCATGAGCCGGTCATGCCGGGCTTCACGCCCGGTCGCCTGAAACTGGAATGGCCGGGCACGGACTTCCCGGGCCCCGGACAAGGCGGCGCATTGTCCGGCGCCTCTTCTTCCGCCTCCACATCTGGTGAGCAAGCGGAGTATGGCACGGGCGGCAGCCTGCACGCAGCACCACGCGGCGATTTCATTGCCGCGCATCTCATCGAGATGGTGGATTGCATCGTCCTGGATGACGCCAAGACGACCCTGGCGCTGTATGTCGAGCGCCAGGGCAATGCGGTCCTGGGCTACGCGATCCGCTATATGCGCCCGACCGACCTGCTCTGGACCCGGGTCGATGCCATGCTTTTCATCAACAATCTCAGCCACTGATCCCGCTGCCGCTTGACCAACCCGCCCGAGCGGCAGCGGCCTTGCCGGAAGCGGTTCTCATCCCTCGCCGGCTTCCGCCAGCAATTGCCGCTTGATGGCGGGATCGATATCGGTCCAGGCAAGATCGTTCAAAGCGCCATAAAGAGCCCAAAGCGCATTCCGGCTGACGCCGCGTGGATCGTAGTGCTTGAGCCGGCGATAGGCTGCTGCGGCACCGATCTGGCGCAACTCCGCTTCCGTGGCGATTCCAACGTCAGCCAGACCGGCCGCCGTCTTCGGGCCGATGCCGCGCAATTGGTGAACGGCCCGGTTCACACCACCGCCAGGGGCCGCAGATAATGATACTCGCTCGACCGACTGAGATCGTCCAACAGGCGCTCGCCGGGCGAGCGGATGAAGCCGAGCTTTTCATAGAAACGATGCGCGGCCCGGAAACGGGTATCGGTCCAAAGTTCGATGAACAAAGCACCTTGCGCCTGCGCCGCCGCCAGGGCGGTGTCGAACATCCGGGCAGCCAGGCCGCTACCCCGGTGATCGCGCCGCAAATAGACTTTATGCAGCTCCAAGCCCTGCGGCTTATCGGCCGGCAGGAAGCCGCAAGACGCAACTACGGCGCCCCCACACTCCGCCACCCATAACCGGCCGCCGGCGCGGGCGAAGAAACTGGCAGGCTTCTTCAGTTCCGGCAGCTCATGCTCCAGATCGAAGATACAGCCCGGATATTCTTCATAGATCGCGCGGATCAGCGTAATGAGTCCATCCGCGTCCTTGTCGCGAGCCACGCGAATAACGGCGTCATTCCGGCTATCGGTTGCCGCATCGCATATCGTCGTATGCTCACTCGATTTTTGCGCTATCGATCTCTGCGCCTGTCCCAACATCGCGATATCTCCCCAAAATCGCGGCGCGTATCATCATCGAGTTTGCCCGAGCTGGCAATGCCCTTCGCTGCAAAGAAAGCGGCGGCCGGTCGTAGGACCGGCCGCCGAAATCAAGACTGATCGCCGCCAATGGAATTGGAGCCGATCGGCTCCACCTCATTGGCAATGCCGGACATGCCGCGCCGATGTGGAAGACGGCCGCCATGGCTCAGGATCGTGATCCCGCCGCCGAAGATCGCCGCGCGGAAAATCGCCGGTGCGGACGGTCCTGCTTGGCTTTCCCCACCAGCCCGGGCTGGCGGACCGACGCCAGTCGGCACCGTCACCGGCTTCCCGGCATCGCTCTTCCCGACGATGCCCTCCGCCATATCCCAGTCCTCACTCTCGATCTCCAGACCAACCCCATCCAGGGGCAGATAAATCGTTACTGCCATGTTTTTCACTCCTCATTGCACATCGACAAGGCCGAGCACCTGCCGGTCGAACAGGCGGCGATAGGTGCCGTCCCGCTGGATCAGGCTGCGGTGATCGCCCTCTTCAATGATCCTGCCCCGTTCGAAGATCAGGATCCGTTTCAACGATCGGATGGTGGACAGGCGGTGGGCGATCACGATCGCCGTCCGCCCTTCCATCAGCCGTTCGGTCGCCTCCTGGATCAGCGCCTCAGATTCCGAATCCAGGCTCGACGTCGCTTCGTCGAGGATCAGGATCGGCGCATCCGCCAGGAAGGCTCTTGCCAGGGCGACGCGCTGGCGCTCGCCGCCCGACAGCTTGACGCCCCGCTCGCCGACCAGCGTGCCGTAACCGCCCGGCAGCCGGGCGATGAAATCATGGGCATTGGCCAGCCTGGCCGCCCGCTCGATCTCGGCCATCGAGGCACTCGGCCGGGCATAGGCGATGTTCTCCGCCAGGCTGCGGTGGAACAGGATCGGCTCCTGCTGCACGATGGCGATCTGCGATCGCAGAGAGGCCTGTGTGCACTGCGAAATATCCTGCCCATCGATGCGGATCCGGCCCTGGTTGATGTCATGCAACCGCTGGATCAGCTTGACGAAAGTCGTCTTGCCCGACCCCGACAGCCCCACCAACCCGACCTTTTCGCCCGCCCCGATCGTCACCGAGAGACCGTCATAGAGCGGCTTGTCATGGCCGGTATAGTGGAAGCGGACATGATCGAACTCGATCCGCCCCTCCTCGATCGCGATCGGCCGTGCGCCGGATCGGTCCTCGATGCCGAGCGGATCGTCGTGAATGGCCACCAGCTCTTCCATATCGTTGATCGAGCGCTGCAGATCGCGGATATGCATGCCGACATCGCGCAGATAGCCGTGCATCACGAAATAGCTGGTCAGCACATAGGCGACATCGCCGGCCGTGGCCTGACCCTGCAGCCACAACCATAAAGCCGTCCCGATCACCGCCGTGCGCAGGATCAGCAGGGCAACCAGTTGCGCCGTGCCGTTATTGGTGGACCGCACCCAGGTCCGGCTGGTGCGCCGGCGCCATTTCGCGATCACCTTGGCCAGGCGGTCATCCTCCCGGATCTCGGCACCGAAAGCCTTGACCACGGAATTGCAGCTCACGGCATCGGCCAGGGCACCGCCCGTCCGGGTATCCCAGGCATTGGAAAGCCGGGCCGCCGGGCCGACATAGGCGATCGAGAGCACCGTCGTCAGGACCAGATACACAGCCGATCCGACGAAGATCACCAGCCCCATCAATGGCCAATGCAGGCCGAGCAGCACGGTCGAGCCGATCAGCACGATCACCGAGGGCAACAGGGCCAGCAGCACTACGTCGTTAAGCTGGTCGATCGCCCACATGCCACGTGTCACCTTACGCACCACCGACCCGGCGAAGGTATTGGCGTGCCATTCGGTGGCGAAACGCTGCACCCGCCAGAAGGCCTCCTGCGCAACATCCGACATGATACGCAAGGTCAAGCGCACGATGCCGATGAAGGCCAGGTGACGCAGAACCAGCATGACCATGCCCAGCACCACCATGGCGCCAAGCGCCATCACGGCGGCATTCAGAGCGACCTGCCGGTTTTCGGCACCAAGCGCCACCGCATCGACCAGATGACCGGCATAGAGCGGCAGCAGCACTTCGGCCAGGGTCGACAGCATAATCGTGATGGCGATCGTCCAGGTCAGAAGCCCCTGACGCTGCCACTGCCTGAAAGTGAATCCGAGGACATCCCGGAACGGCGCGGCGCGCCGTATGAGTTCAGCGAAAATCATGATTTTTCCGGTGAAGCCGGGACTCCAGGCCGAGGCGAAAAGCGCAAGGCGGAATCCGGCGGCACACACCGCCCAAATTTAAGAGTGAGAAAAGAGATCGCGGGAGATCGGTAGCCTGCAGCGCCAGCAACAAGACATGGCGCCGGCTTCTCGCGCGACGGTCAGCTCTGATTAGTGTGGGGAATTCGCGAGGCGGAGAGCGGCTCGCGAGATGTCCGACCTAATGCCGCGGACGCGCCGGGAGTGCGACGAGCATAAAAACCGAAATCATGCAGCCCTCCCGGGAAAAACGTTGAATAATGGAAGGACTATATACCCGACACAGAAATTGCCTGCAAGAGGCAAATTTGATGGAAGCAGGTGCCGTGTATCGGCGCAGCCCCTAAGCACGCAATGCCAGGCGGATGAGGTGAGCGGCTCCTGGTTGCCATCATCTCCTCCGCCTGGCACCGGCGATGCGCCCTGGTTCCGAGGGGACTGTCAGGCGCGCATCGGTCGGTCTCGCTTGCGTGCCGCGCCTCAGAACTTCCAGGTGAAGCTGCCGTGGACGGCATTGTCCTGGGCATTGCCGGCGATCTGGCCGTCATAGGCGAGACCCACGGTCAGGCGATCGGTGATATTGAGATCGAGCCCGGCCTGGGCCACCAGGGCGTCGCGGGCGATCGGCGTCCCCGCCACGGTGAAGGCCGAGGAGCCGCCGCCGAACGACAGATCGGCGGTCGGCGTGACATCGCCATAGGCATGGCGCCAGCCCAGCATGCCATGGGCCGTCAGGCTGCCCCCGCCCAGTTTGGCGATCTCCCCCGCCACCCGCAGGCCCAGGGTGGAATATGGCATGTCCTGGTTCTGCCCCTTGCCGTGCAGGGCGCTCGCCCCGCCCTTCTCCTTGAAGCCGTCGGTGTCGAGATTGACATAGGCCATGCCGGCGAAGGGCTCCAACGCCACCGGCCCCAGCTTCAGGTCATAGCCGACCTCGCCGAACACCTGGGCGGTGCGGGCCTGGTAACTGGCCTTGTCGTGGTCGCTCAGGCTGCCCACCGTCACATCGCGTTGGCTGTCGATGTTGTTGAAGCTGTAGGACGCCCCCAGGCGCAGTGCCACCGGTCCGACATGGCCGCCGCCATAGAGGGCGACATGGTAGCCGTCGATCGAGGCCGTGGAGTTGCGCGCCGACAAATCGAGATCGCTGCGGCTGTAGCCGGCCGCGACGCCGAGGCGCCAATCCTCGGCGACCTGGCCGTCAATCCCCATCAGGAAGCCGGCCAAGGTGCGGTCGAGCGCCCCGGCATTGCCGTCGCTATCGACCGCGCTCCAGCCGCCGAAGGCCTGACCCCAGATCGCCAGGGTGTCGGCCGAGCCGGCGGCCGTGGTGATCTCGGCCGGGGTCAGATAGGCGATCTCCCGGGCGGCGGTATCGCCGGAGAGCCGGTCGGCCTGCTGCAGGCGGCCGATCACCGCATCGCCGACATAATGGGCATCGCGCAGCAACTGGCCGCCTGCCGCCGCATGCACCTCGCCCGACAGACTGTCATAGGCCGCCTGGGCCGAGGCCAGATCCGGGCTCGCCATGATGGCATCATAGACTGCATTGCCGGGCGCGAGAGAGCTGGCGCCTGTCGCGGCCGCCCGCTGGTTGCGGGTCTTCGCCACATCGGTAAAGCTGGTCCCGTTCGAGGTCAGGATCAGATAGACGTTGTTCGGGTCGTAGCTCAAACTCGGCACCAGGAACAGAGAGTTCGAGCTTGCACCACCGAATGCACCTGTGATGCCGCCACCCGCCGACAAGATCGTGTAAGTGGTCGACGGTGCATAATGCCCCGACGCGGCCAGGACACGCACAACACTGCTTGGGTCGATGATGACTTGGCCAGTGGCATTCAACAAATCCGACTGGCCGGTCGCATCAACCTCAACCTGATAGATCGAGGCCTGGCCCAGATTCGCGTTGCCGTTTACCTGCAGCGTGCCGATGGAGTTGCCCGGCGCCACGGTGCCCCCCAGCCCGGCCAGAAGACCCGCAATCGTACCATTGCCACCGAGGACGCCGGTCTGCTCCACCTCCACGATTGAATTCAGGAAGGTGCCATTCACCGCCAGGCGTCCGGCACGGACATCGGTCGCGCCGGAGAAATTGCTGGCACCCGACAAGATCAGTGTGCCGCTGCCCTGCTTGACCAGATCGCCCGTTCCCATAATGGCACCGGCAAAAGCGGTATTGCCGTTGCTATCGATGACCAATGTGGTCGCACCGAGATTCACTTGGCTGCCGGAAACGCCGGACAACCCCCTAATCGTTCGGCTACCGCCAGTGGCATTGGAAATGTCGAAATCCGCACTCACATCGGTCAGATCGACACCGCTGCTGCTGGCGATGTCACCGGCGCCGAGCAAACTCAGGGTGCCACCGGCAATGGTCGTCGTTCCAGTGTAAGTATTGGCGGCAGCGAGATAGAGCAACCCGGTGGAGCCGATCCGCTTAAGGTTGAGTGCGCCCGCACCGCCATCCTGAATCACGCCATAGAAGGCCGACGTCGTCGGGTTGGCGGAATCGTCGACCGTGAATGTCGCAGCCGTTGCCGCCCCGTTCGTGATGATTCCGGCAGGGCTGGCCGATGAATTGACCGACATGATGACCCCAAGACTGGTGTTGTGGCCATTCAAACGCAATGTTCCGCCTGGTCCGCCGTTGCTATCATCAAAAGTCATACCGGACGTCGCGGTTAGCGCATTGTCCGCGTTCACCTGGACAACGGCGTTGTTGTAAAGATGGATGGCTGAGTTACCGACAGCACCTGACGCATTTGCCTGAAGGACACTGTTATCGTGGAATAACTGGAAGCCACCATTGATCGAGCTGGTGACATCGGCCTTCAGGGTGCTGTCATCGAAGAATCTTTGAGAACCACCGACGATACTATCGGCGACCAATGCGTTCAGGACGGCGCTTTCCTGAAATACCTGACCTCCATTGCTGACAGCGTGACCCACATTCGCATTCAAGATACTGTCTTGATGGAAAACCTGCTGCGTACCATTGCCGAAAACATCTGCCGCATTCGCCTCCAAATGCGCGGCATTATAAAAGGCTTGCGAGCCTCCTTTGATCGCACCGGATGCATTCGCTTGCAGGCTGCTGCTGCCCATGAAAGTCTGCGTGCCACCACTGATGGCATCAGACACATTGGCATTCAAGGAACTGTTATCCACGAACCCCTGCAGACCGCCATCCACCGCACTGGCCATATTTGCGTTCAACCTGGATGCATCATGGAAATCCTGGGAACCGCCACTGAGGGCACCGGCCGAGCCGGCATTCAGGGCGCTGCTGGTATAGAATGTCTGCGCGCCGCCGGTAATGCTGCCCGCAGCGTCTACGTTCAGATTACTCTGATCAAAAAGGACCTGGGTGCCGCCGCTGAGACCACCCGTCGCGGTCAGACTGAGAATACTGCTGCCATAAAAACCTTGAGTACCGCCACTGACGGCATCCGTGGCGGTGATATTCAACCTGCTGGTATCTGTGAAACGCTGCACCCGATCGTTGATTGCATCGGCCACGCCGGCATTCAGCACGCTGGAATTATAGAAAAACTGTGCTGTCGAGCCACTCGCAATGCCAGCCGCGCTCGCGTTGAGCGAGCTGGTATCGTAGAAAAACTGTAGTGAATTTCCCGTGGCAGCATCGGCGGCATTCGCGTCGAAACTGCTGTTATTGTAAAAGTTCTGCGTCCCGCTGGCGAAGGGACCATTCGTCGTCATTGTACCCGTGAAATCCTGGGCCCAGGCCATGCCAGGAATGGCAAGAACGCCATAGCCGAGGATGGACGTCGAACTCAGAACAGAAAGTAGAAATCGATTGAACCGCCGATTGCGCCGAATAGTCGAATATGGAATCTGCGCAATCGTATCTTCGGCATCACCACGCATGACCG
This sequence comes from uncultured Rhodospirillaceae bacterium, assembly GCA_964406155.1. Lineage (GTDB taxonomy): Bacteria > Pseudomonadota > Alphaproteobacteria > Dongiales > Dongiaceae > Dongia_B. The sequence goes on from CAYOQR010000001.1 coordinate 83,781, forward strand.
CGTAGCGCGCTGCACCCCTATCAAGACAACCAGTCATGAAATACCCCCGGAACGGAAATGATCACCCGACTCAACTGAGCCGGCAGCGACGCTATCAAGCAGCCGCATGACTCCGCTTGGGCTGAGCGACATGATGATTTGGGCTTAGAGACACAAGGTGCCACGTTCCGGGAAGCACAGTGCCGCTGCACCCGTGCATTTACAGGATGGCATCGATCACACGATCGGCGAGACGCGGATCATGAAATGGCGGGAATGGCCTTCGGTCAAAACCTAGGATTGATCGATTACCTCACCATGCACGCAATGCCAGGCGGATGAGGTGAGCGGCTCCTGGTTGCCATCATCTCCTCCGCCTGGCACCGGCGATGCGCCCTGGTTCCGAGGGGACTGTCAGGCGCGCATCGGTCGGTCTCGCTTGCGTGCCGCGCCTCAGAACTTCCAGGTGAAGCTGCCGTGGACGGCATTGTCCTGGGCATTGCCGGCGATCTGGCCGTCATAGGCGAGACCCACGGTCAGGCGATCGGTGATATTGAGATCGAGCCCGGCCTGGGCCACCAGGGCGTCGCGGGCGATCGGCGTCCCCGCCACGGTGAAGGCCGAGGAGCCGCCGCCGAACGACAGATCGGCGGTCGGCGTGACATCGCCATAGGCATGGCGCCAGCCCAGCATGCCATGGGCCGTCAGGCTGCCCCCGCCCAGTTTGGCGATCTCCCCCGCCACCCGCAGGCCCAGGGTGGAATATGGCATGTCCTGGTTCTGCCCCTTGCCGTGCAGGGCGCTCGCCCCGCCCTTCTCCTTGAAGCCGTCGGTGTCGAGATTGACATAGGCCATGCCGGCGAAGGGCTCCAACGCCACCGGCCCCAGCTTCAGGTCATAGCCGACCTCGCCGAACACCTGGGCGGTGCGGGCCTGGTAACTGGCCTTGTCGTGGTCGCTCAGGCTGCCCACCGTCACATCGCGTTGGCTGTCGATGTTGTTGAAGCTGTAGGACGCCCCCAGGCGCAGTGCCACCGGTCCGACATGGCCGCCGCCATAGAGGGCGACATGGTAGCCGTCGATCGAGGCCGTGGAGTTGCGCGCCGACAAATCGAGATCGCTGCGGCTGTAGCCGGCCGCGACGCCGAGGCGCCAATCCTCGGCGACCTGGCCGTCAATCCCCATCAGGAAGCCGGCCAAGGTGCGGTCGAGCGCCCCGGCATTGCCGTCGCTATCGACCGCGCTCCAGCCGCCGAAGGCCTGACCCCAGATCGCCAGGGTGTCGGCCGAGCCGGCGGCCGTGGTGATCTCGGCCGGGGTCAGATAGGCGATCTCCCGGGCGGCGGTATCGCCGGAGAGCCGGTCGGCCTGCTGCAGGCGGCCGATCACCGCATCGCCGACATAATGGGCATCGCGCAGCAACTGGCCGCCCGCCGCCGCATGCACCTCACCCGACAGACTGTCATAGGCCGACTGGGCCGAGGCAACATCCATTCCCAGGATCTGATTATAGACAGCATTGCCGCCGCCTAACGCTTCCGCGCCTGTCGCGACGGCCCGCTGGTTGCGGGTCCGTGCCACATCGGCAAAACCGGTTCCGCTCGAGATCAAGGTCAGATAGACGTTGTTTGGATCGTAGCTGAGGCTCGGCGTCAGGAAGGCGAGGTTCGAGCTTACACCGTCGAAGGTACCTTGGCCGGTAAGTCCGCCATTGGCGGTGAGGATGACGTACCGGGTCTGCGGCGCATAGAGGCCCATCCCTGCCAGCACGTTCACCGAGCCACCATTGATCATCGCCGTACCCGAAGCGAGGATCTTATCGCCCTGCCCCTTCGCATTGACCTCGACCTCGTAGATCGAGCCCGGGGTGAAGGCAATGTTGCTGGCCTTGATCGTGCCGATCGAGTTGCCCGGTGCGATCGTGCCCGAGATGCTGGTATCGCCGATCGTACCGATGCCCTGCAGGCGGCCACCGGTTAAGACGTCCATCGTGCCGCCGAGCTTGCCATTGACAGCAAGCGTGCCACCCGAAACATTCGTCGCCCCTGTGAAGCCGCTGGAATCCGCGGTCAGTATTGTCTTGCCCCCCGCCTGGTTGATCGTGCCGAACCCGCTGATCTCCGAACCGAAAGAGTAGTTCGAGCTTATATGGTTGAAGTTGATCACGCCGGTGCCCGCACCGAAAGTGACATGCTGTGCATTCACTCTTCCAGAAGCCTCAGTCGCACTTGGATTCGATAGATCGGAACCGATGTTAAGCGTGCCGAACGATCCTGAATTCTCTGCGATCAAAACCCATCCATTGGTGTTGACCGAGCTGCCATTTGACACGGTCAAGTACCCGTTGCCGCTCGATCCCACAATGAGGCTCGCCCCCAGGACGATGGCATTGCCAGTACCAGCGTTCAACTGAGATCCCGGACCGTCAACCGTCGCCAAGCCTATTGACCCGGCACCATTTCCGAGGATTACGATATTGCTGCTGAGACTGCCGCTGTCCGAAAGCGTCAACGAACCTGTGCCTGCCTGGCCAACGACGAGCGTGGAAGAGTCCCACCGAGAACCCACGCCATTGACAACGACATTGCCCTCGCGGCCCGCTGCAAAACCAACGACAGAGTCGCCACTGTTCACAGTGCCGCCGCTCGAGATGGTGACTCTGCCATAATCGCCATAGCCGACGTACAACTGTCCCTGGGTGTTCCAGATAGAATTTGCGCCGGTTACTATAACCAATCCGGAGGCCCCGAGAGTCGCCGCCACGAAGGCGTCCTGGTTATCAACTCGGCCGCCTGACTGAATGGCGAGCCGGCCGCCTCCGGCATTGCCAACGGACAGAAAATCGCCGACATACAATGATGAATCGGAGCCTGCGACAGTTACCGCACCTTGCGAACCCTGATGCCTGCCAATAAGCGCATAGCTCGTGGCCGTCACCGTTCCGCCGTTCAGGATCGACAGGGTGGCATCGCCAAGATGACCGGCATCCAGCACCCCTCCGATTGTCCAGCGAGAATTCTGGCCATCGACAGTAACATTGCCGGTCGCTGCTGTTCCTTCAGCGATCGTGCCATCCGTGCTGGTAACTCTACCACCGTTCGTTATGGTGAGTGTGCCGGCGCCATCGACACCTATGATAACTGCATGAGAATTTTTCCATGACGATCCCGCGCCATCGACATTGACGAAACCCGCCGACCCAGCAACATTGCCGAGCCGGCCCATGTCATTCGTGACGAGGCCATCCGAAATATTCAGCAAGCCGGAGCCGTCGTTCCCGACATAGAGATCACCGGCATTGGTCCAGGCTCCGCTGACGGACACGTCGACGCGACCATAACCACCGCTGCTATTGCCGATGAACCCATTCTGACTTGCCACACGGCCGTTTTGGGAAATGGTTAGAAGGCCGTTGCCGCCATCGCCAATCGTGAGGTCTGAGCCTCCCAGATTCCATTTCGATCCAGTGCCGTTGACCGCCACTGAACCATATGACCCAGGGTCTACGCCGATCGTGCCGTAGTCGGTCGTCAATGTACCCCCATTGATGATCCCGAGACCAGCGGCGGTTCCGTTCACGCCCACATACAGGCCGCCGGCAGTGGCGCTCGTCGCATCAACCAGTGCGGCAGTCGATCCGCTCAGGTCAATCGTGACAGTGTCGCCAGCAGTCGGAACAGTCGATGTGCTCCAGTTCGTTGACGTATTCCAGTCACCGCTGGTCGTACCCGTCCAATCCACGGGACCGGCCCAGGCCATCCCAGAACCGGCAAGCGTGCCATAGCCGAGGATGGAGGTCGAACTCAGAACAGACAGCAGAAATCGATTGAACCGCCGGTTGCGCCGGATAGTCGAATATGGAATTCGCGCAATCGTGCTCTTAACGTCATCACGCATGATCGCGTGGCGCGCTGCACCCTTATCAAGACAACCAGTCACGAAATACCCCCAGAACGGAAATGATCATCCGACTCAACAGAGCCGGCGGCGACGCTATCAAGCAACCGCATGACTCCGCTTGGGCTGAGCGACATGATGATTTGGGTTCAGGGACACAAAGCGTTCCGTTCGGGGAAGTGCTGTGCCGCTGCACTTGTGCGCATAGCTGAAAGCATTGCGCTGCATCGCCATCGGAAGGCGCAATTGATATCGGATAAATTGTTGAAACCGCGTTCGGCGGCGACGCCGTCGATCATGCGATCGGCAGGTCACAGATCAACGAAACAGGTGTCTATCCGCCCCTGGTAATGTTAGAGGTCCGAATCTATACGGCTGGGTGGCACATCCATGGAAAGACGGCAATGACAAGTATAGCCCCGCATATTGCCAACGATCCGCCCCGCATGAACGGCCTATACGTCGTCATGCTGTTCCTGTGCCTGAGCCCGTATATCGGATGGCGTCGCACCATATTGCCGGCGGAACGCATGATTGAAATAGGATAAGTCGCCGAAGCCGGATTCGAAGGCGATGGTGCTGATCATGTGATCGGCGAAGCGCGGGTCGATGAGGCAGCGATGCGCTCGCGCCAAACGCTGCACGAGGACGAAATCCGTAAAGCTGGAATCCTCGCTCTGGAAAAGGCTGCGGATATAACGCGGTGAGAGTCCATGGCGTTGTGCTAGAAAATCGATGGAGAGATCTCGATTGCAGATATTGGCAATGACATCCGCTTCCACCGCCCGCAGCCTGGCCGCACGTACGCCACGCCCCCTAGCTGTTTCCGTTGCGTCGCGGGTCGCCCCAACAGCCAGGGAAACCAGATCCCGAATATGCGTGGCGGTAAGCGCCTGAAGGTCGGGAGACATGCCACTGATTTCGGGGCGCAGAATCTTCAGATAACCGGTCAAGAGCGACAAGGCGCCGGTGTCGCGCGGAATCACCGTCATCAAGGCTTTGTCGATATTGGCGACGGTCGCCGCCAGGCTGGTTCGCGGAATGGTCAATGCGATGAACCCGATCGGATCGGGATAATGGCAGGCGCCTGTCCGCGCATTCGACCAGAGGATAGCCTCGCCTTCGTGAAAGGTTGCCTCCCGGCCACCCTGCGACGCGACCGCCTGCCCTTTGGTCATGAGCGCCAGAATGAAATCGTCACTGCCGTCCGCGACCAGATGCCGGGTGCGGCGGATCCTATTTGCCGAGATATTGATAGAGGCGATGGATAAATCCGGCAGCAAACGGATATCGGCATCGCTGTGGAATGGAGCCTCGCCGATAGGCTCCATATCGACCTTGACGAATTGCCGGCCAAAGACCTCGCGCCAAACCGGCAATCGTTCCCGATCCGGCAAATCCGACGTCGAGAACCGAATTGAATCGTGATGAACCTGCACGTTACCCCTGCCCTGTCCCCCCAAACAGAGCTTCAGCCTACGAAGATCGTCCAAGAGACGCTTGGGCTGAATGACGCAAAGATTTGGCCTGAAAGGCACAACAGCGGTTTGTTTTCACAAACGGAAAGTTAGCTGTCAAAATCGCGCTTATCATCGTCGCGACTGAATGCGGTCCACTCCCGGCGGTGCCCCATCCACCCCCGAATCACCCGGTCGCCCGGAACGGATCATAAGAAAGCTGTCCGGTCTCGAACGGCAGCAGATATCCGACAGGACTTCTCATTCCCTCGCTCCCGCCAGGGCCCGCACTTCCGATGGGGTCAAATCGTACTGGCGACGAAAACTATGATTGAAATAGGAGAGATCGCCGAAGCCGCTGTCGAAAGCGATCGTGCTGATCTTCTCACCGGCAAAGCGTGGATCACTCAAGCAACGATGGGCACGCGCCAGGCGCCGGGCCAGAACATAATCCGTAAACGTCGTCTGGATGCTCTCGAACAAACTGCGGATATAGCGCGGCGAAACCCCGTGCTTGACTGCCATCAAGGAGACCGACAAACCGCGATGCGTCAAATGTGTCGCGATATCCGCTTGGATGGCGTGCAAGCACGCAGCCCGCACCCCCCGCCGCCGCGCCAATTCGGCCTCGTCGCGCGTGGCCCCCAATGCCAGGGCAATCAAGTCCTGCAGATGAGTGGAGATCGTATGCTGCAGATCAGGTGTCGCGGACGCTGTGCCGTCTTCGATCACCCTCATATAACTGGTCAATAGATGCAGAGCCGCATTCGCTTCAGGGATCGGGCGGATCAGTGCTGCATCGACATCGATCAAGCGATCCGTCAACGCCTTGCGGCCGATACGGAAGTTGATCAGGTCGGTCTCGACCGTCGAGGCGCAACTGGCGATCTCGCCGTTGCTGGTCATGATGGCTTGTCCGGCAACCGCACTTGCCTCACGGCCGGCTTGCCGGGCCGTCAGAGCGCCACGACGCAAAGCAGTCAAAACAAGATCGTCGTCTTCAATCAGCCCGGCCGTATGCCTGTTGCTCATGGGCGACCATGAGCCGGCGGCGATGCAGAGCCCTGGCAGGGCGCGTAACGTCATATCTACGTGCACAGGGCATCCGGGGCGCGGATCCATCTCGAATTTCAGGATTGACCGCCCGAAAATCTCCCGAAAAGCGTCCAGCCGATCCTGCTGGGATCGATCGCCCGGCAGGAACGAGTCGGTTGAAACCCGAAGCGTGATTGTTTCGCCATCGGACACGAGCCAGACTCCAGCGCATCAGGTCTTGGATTTGAGCGATATTTCCCGATGATATCCTCGGAACAACTTTACACGATATGCGCGGATTACATAGACGCTCTTTCGCGCCTTATATCTGCAACGTCCGGCAAATTGGCCCGGGTCGAAAATTTGGGACTTTTTTCTCTCGAAAGGCGATGCCGCGCGCCAGTGCCAATCTAAGAGGACGTAGAGCGTCACCGGCAAAACGAACAAACAAGGAACAAACAAGCCCGGAATCCCGGTTTACTCAGACCGGCCTTCCTGCTAGGTTCCGCGCCACTTTTCCGACAATTATCTGAGACTTACGGGTTGATCCCATGAAAATCAACGGCAATTCCATTCGCCCCGGCAACATCATCGAGCACCAGGGCCGGTTGTGGCGCGCGGTCAAGACGCAGCACACCCAACCTGGCAAGGGCGGCGCCTATCTGCAGGTCGAACTGAAGGACATCCGCGACGGCACCAAGCTGAACGAACGTTTCCGTTCCTCGGAAACCGTGGAGCGCGTGCGTCTGGACGAACATGAATACCAGTTCCTCTTTGCCGATGGCGAAGACTACACCTTCATGGACAGCACGACCTTCGAACAGCTCACGCTGAATGCGGACCTGATCGGCGAGCCGGCCGTCTTCCTGCAGGAAGGCATGGTCGTCTCTGTCGAAAGCTATGAAGGCAGCCCGATCTCCGTGTCGCTGCCGGAAAGCGTCATCATGCAGATCGTCGAGGCCGATCCGGTGGTGAAGGGCCAGACCGCCGCCTCCTCCTACAAGCCGGCCAAGCTGGAGAACGGCGTGCGCGTCATGGTGCCACCGCATGTCGAAAGCGGCACCCGCATCGTGGTCAATACGGCCGATGCGACCTATATCGAACGCGCCAAGGACTGAGGCAGCGACGCCATCATGGTGACGCGTTCCCCGCTCCTGAACGTCATGACCCGCGCCGCCGACAAAGCGGCGCGCGGCCTGAAGCGCGACTTCGGCGAAGTCGAGCAGCTTCAGGTCTCGCAAAAGGGTCCCGCCGATTTCGTTTCCAACGCCGATCTCAAGGCCGAGAAGATTCTGCGCGAGGAATTGCAGAAGGCCCGCCCGGCTTTCGGCTTCCTGCTGGAGGAAGGCGGCACGGTGAAAGGCAGCGATCCCGATCATCGCTGGATCATCGATCCGTTGGACGGCACCACGAATTTCCTGCACGGCCTGCCGCATTTCGCCATCTCAATCGGTCTGGAGAAACAGGGCGAGATCGTTGCCGGCGTCATCTACGACCCGATCAAGGACGAGATGTTCTGCGCGGAGAAAGGCGGCGGTGCTTTCCTCAACGACCGCCGCATCCGTGTTTCCAGCCGCAAGAGCCTGCATGAGAGTCTGATCGGCACGGGCATTCCCTTCCGTGGCCAGGGCAATCCCGACCGCTTCGCCAAGCAGCTTGGCGCCATGATGCGGGAAACCTCGGGTGTGCGCCGCTGGGGTGCCGCCGCGCTCGATCTCGCTTATGTCGCGGCCGGGCGGCTCGACGGTTTCTGGGAAGAGGATCTGCAGGCCTGGGACATGGCTGCCGGCCTGCTCCTGGTCAAGGAAGCCGGCGGCTATATCAGCGACCTGAGGGGCGGCCAGACCATGCTGGAGAGCGGCGCCGTTCTCGCCAGCAACGGTCTGCTGCACGCACCGCTTCAGGCTTTGTTAACCAACGCTGCCTAAATCTGAGATATCAGCCTGCTGAGAGGCGAATCGGGCTGGCCGACAGTGGTTTCCTCGCAAGAAGAGGAGCCGCTTTTCGGCCGGCCTGAAGGCACAGGGACATGCCGATCAGCAGACTGTTAAGGAAAAATTTGTTGCGTTATAGTCGCCCCGCGCCAAGGGATGGTTACGGCCAGGGGATGGGTCTGACAGGGCGGCGTTTTGGGGAATGGCACAGGAAGTACGATGATGACGAAGTCTGGCCGTCTTTTCTGGTTGCAGGCTGCGATCCTGACGGGTGCCGTCGGCACGATATTGCTGGCGCAATCCGCACCGTCACAGGCTCAAGCTTATAGTGGCGGCTCGCAAGGCGTCATCGTCAACTACGATGTCCTCGACAATTTGCCGGCAGCCGGCGCCAATGCGGTAACCGCTGCACCCAACACCAATTATGGTGCCGCTTATAACGGCACCTATCCCACCAGCAAGCCGCGCGCGGCTTTCATGCCGGGCAATGCCGCTGCTGCCAGCGGTGCCGCACCTGCCGTGGCGCCGGGCTTCACCCCCTATACCATCGTCGCCGGTTATGCCGCCGAGACGGAACAGCCGATCCACCTGAAGGCGCCGTCCGGCTTGAAGCAGAAGACCGCCACCGCCAAGAAGAAAAAAACAGCGGCAAAACCGCAAAGCGACAACAAGGCGGTCGCGGCCAATACGGCAACCAAGAACAACACCACGCAAAACGCAGCGGCAACCCAGCCGACCGGCAACGCGCAGCCGTCTGACGCAACGGCCGGCACGACGGCACAAACGGAATCCGCTGCGCCGGCCAAGACCGATAACGCGGCTGTTGCGACGGCGGATGCCGCCAAGACATCCGCAGGCGACAATCCGTCAACCAATACTGCCGGCAGCAACACCGCGAGCACGGAATCCGCTGCGCCCGCGACACAGAATGCGACCGGCACTGGCATGGCTCTGATCGGCAGTGCCACCGCGGCGCCTCTCACGACGGCTGTTGCCACGGAGAATACGGCGGCGAGCACTGCGGCCGATTCAACGACGAAACTGGTTGGCGCCGAGACACAGCTTGCCTCCGCGACGACACCATCGACGATCGAGCCACAGACAGTATCCGCTCCATCGACGGCGGCCCAACCGGCAACGAGCGAGGCACCGGCCTCCCAGCCAGCGACCGAGGCGGCCAAGGGCGCCGCGGCCGCAACTGAAACCGCCGGTGCGCAGACCACTGGCACGCAGACCACGGCCACGCAGACTGCTTCGACGCAGCCCAGCGCCACCGATGCGACCGATGCCCAGCCGGCAGCCACGACGACGACCCTCGCCCAAGCGAATACCAGTTCGGCAAATACCAGTCCGGCAACGACCGATACCGGCGTCGTCGGTGAGACGCCGCCGGCAGAGCCGACCACGATTCCGAGCTCCGTTCCTTCGCCGACTGAAATGCTGAAGGGAACCGGTATCCCGATTCCGACCGCCGATGGCAGCCCTGGCGTCCCCGTTCCGGCGGACAGCGCGAAGACGGCCAGCACGACCGAAACCCAGCCAGCCAAGGCACCGGCGGCAACGGCCCCGGCTGCCGCTCCTGCCGCGGCGATGGAAACAGCGCCTCGCCCGGCACCGGCCTCGCCCGCCACTGCAGCGCCGGAACCGGCGCAGGCCACGGAAACGGCACCGGCTGCGACCACGACACCCACGCCCCCGCCCGCTCCCGACGCAACTGTTCCGGCCGCATCGGCGGCACCTGCTGCTGCGCCCAGCCAACCGGCACCGCAGCCTGCGGCGACGCCGAAGGCAGAGGTCAGCATCGCCTTTACCGGCGATGCCACGGATCTGCCGGCCGACGCCGCCGCCTCGCTCGACCAATTGGTGGAGAAGATGACCGCGGACGGAAATATGCGGATACAGATCGACGCCTATGCCTCCGGTACGGAGGAAACCGAAAGCAATGCGCGGCGGACCTCGCTGGCGCGTGGCTTGGCCGTGCGGCAATACCTCTATAACAAAGGTGTCTCCTCGACTCGGATGGACGTCCGTGCGCTCGGCCTGAAGGGCAACGGCGCCGACCGCGTCGATATCGTGCCGGCGGAAGCCATCCAATAAGCAGAAGCCGGGCGGACTCGCCCGGCTTTTTGCATTTGGGGTCCGATACAGGCCCTATATATGGATGGGGCATCGCGACGCCTATCAAGAATGCGTCAGCCGTGTCATGTTGACTAGCATGATCGGTTTGGCCATGACATAGGGCCGGAAGGCACTGTGCTTCGATGAGCCGGGCTGCGATGGCGCTGTTCTGTTTCTTGATTCCTAGGTGGCATCCATGAGTCGCCCTACCCGACAATTGCTGTGGATGGTCGTCGGCCTGATTGCCGCAGGTGGTCTCGTCTTCCTGCTCTGGGGCAAGATCACCGAGGCCTTCTGGCATAATCCGGCCCTGAACAGCGGCATTCTCGCCGTCCTCCTGATCGGCGTCATCTTCGTCTTCTGGCAGGTCATCCGCCTCAACAGCGACATCAACTGGCTGGAAGCCTTCGTGCGCGGCGGCCATACCACCAGTCACGACCAGCCGCGCCTGCTCGCTCCCCTGGCCGCCATGATGCGGGAACGCACCGGCCGGCTCAACATGTCGGCGACCTCGCTGCGCTCCGTGCTGGATGGATTGCAGGCCCGTCTCGACGAAAGCCACGAGATTTCCCGCTACTTCATCTCGCTGCTGATCCTGCTCGGTCTGCTCGGCACTTTCTGGGGCCTGCTCAGCACCATCAGCGCGGTGGCAGGTGCGATCCGCGACCTCAACATGACGGCCACCGATCCGGTCGCCATGTTCAACCAGTTGAAGACGGCCCTTGAAGGCCCGCTGAACGGCATGGGCACAGCCTTCTCCGCCTCGCTGTTCGGCCTCTCCGGCTCGCTGCTCATGGGCTATCTCGATCTGCAGGCCGGCCAGGCACAGAATCGTTTCTATGTCGATGTCGAGGACTGGCTCTCCGGCATGGCCCGGCTGACCGGTGGCGGCGCCCTGGCTGATGGCGACCAATCGGTGCCGGCCTATATCCAGGCCCTGCTGGAACAGACGGCGGAGAGTCTGGAGAATCTGCAGCGCACCATGGCGCGGGCCGAAGACAACCGCGTACACAGCATCAACAGCTTCAACGCCCTGGCGGATCAACTGGTCGGCCTCGCCGATCACCTGCGCAATCAGCAGCAGATGAGCGGCCGACTGGCTGATGCCCAGGGCGACATCCGTACCGTCCTCACCAAGCTGGTGGATGTGGCGCAGAGCGGCGGGCTTGGCCTCGACAACCAAAGCCGGGCGCATCTGCGCAATATCGATGCCCAGCTCTCCCATGTGCTGCAGGAGGTCAGTCACGGCCGTGACCAGTCGGTGCAGGAACTGCGCAGTGAAATCAAATTGCTTGCCCGTACGATCGCGGCAGCGGCCGGCATGAGCAGCGGCCCCGACCAGCGCGGATAAGGAACCCAGGCCATGGCCTTCAGCCGCCGGCGCGGTCGTCATGTCGAAGTTTGGCCCGGCTATGTCGACGTCCTGTCGAATCTGTTGATGGTCATCGTCTTCGTGCTGATGATCTTCGTCATCGGTCAATTGTTCCTGAGCCAAGTCCTGAGCGGCAAGGATGCCGCCCTCGCCAAGCTGAACACTCAATTGGCCCAGTTGGCGGATATGCTGGCCCTGGAGCAGTCGAATTCGGCGCAGTTGAAATCGCAGGTCCAGCAGCTCTCCAGCGAGCTCACCAAATCGACCGCCGAACGGGACGACCTGCATAACCAGGTGCTGGCCCTGACCGCCGAACGAAACAAGCTGCAGCAGCAAGTAGCCGTTACCGCCGATCAGGCGAAACAGCTCGAAGACGCCTATAAGACCATCGACGCCGACAAGGAGAAGATCCAGTCGCTGCTGACCGATATCGCCGCCTTGCAGAGCCTGCGCGACGAGCTGCAGAAAAAGCTCGGCGCCAGCGATGCCAATGCCCAGCAGGTGACGACCGAGGCGCAGCGCCGGGTTGAGCTGCTCAACCAGCAGATCCTCACCATGCGCCAGCAACTGGCCGATATCGCCAAGGCCCTCGATATCTCCGAGCAGAAAAGCAAGGAGCAGAATGTCCAGATCACCGAGCTCGGCAAGCGCCTGAACGCCGCCCTCGCCTCGAAGGTCGAGGAGCTGGCGCGCTACCGGTCGGAGTTCTTCGGCCGGCTGCGGGAAGTCCTCGGCAATCGCCAGGACATCCAGATCGTCGGCGACCGCTTCGTCTTCCAATCGGAAGTGCTCTTCGCCAGCGGTTCGGCCGATGTCAGCCCCGCCGGCCAGGACCAGCTCGACGTGCTCGCCACCACGCTGATCCTGATCTCGCAGGAGATCCCGCCGGAGCTCCATTGGGTATTGCGGGTCGACGGTTATACCGACAAGCGGCCGATCTCCAATCCACGCTTCCCCTCCAACTGGGAGCTGTCCACCGCACGCGCCGTCTCCGTGGTCAAATACCTCATCAGCCGGGGCATTCCGCCAGAGCATCTGGCGGCGGCGGGCTTCGCCGAATTCAATCCGCTCGACCCGGCCGATACGGAAGACGCCTATAAGAAGAACCGTCGGATCGAGCTGAAATTCGACCAGCGCTGACGCCACCTGAAGCCCGACAAGCCGTTATCTCTGAAAGTCGGGCATGAATGGAAAAGGCATCTTTTCATCTCGACAAAATATAATTTGTTACGTTATATCATAACATAATTAATTGCTTTGGCCGACGGGAGGATAGTCCACCTCCGAATGCCTGTCGGCCAAAGGGTGGCGGGCCTGCTGTCCGGCGGATCCGCCACCTTTCCAAAATCCCCCAGGGACCCCGTGCCCCGGCGATTATTTGCGCCAAGGATGACATGCCCGAACCCGATCGCCTGCCCGTCACCCTGCTCACCGGATTTCTTGGCAGCGGCAAGACCACCCTCCTCAACCGCCTGATGCGGCATCCCCTGACCTGTGGCGCCGCGCTGATCATCAACGAATTCGGTGAAATCGGGCTCGACCACGATCTGATCGAAGCCGCACAGGAGGAACTGGTCCTACTGAACAATGGCTGCCTGTGCTGCACCGTCCGCAGCGATCTCATCCACACCATCGGCACCCTGTTTCAGAAACAGGCCAAGGGACAAATTCCCCCCTTCGATCGCATTGTCGTCGAAACCACCGGGCTTGCCGATCCGGCACCTATTCTCCACACCCTGATGACCGATCAGGCCCTGGCGACACGCCTGCGTCTCGACGGCATTATCACGGTCGTCGACGCCGTCGCGGGCCTCGCGACGCTGGACCGGCATATCGAAGCCGCCAAGCAGGCCGCCGTGGCCGATCGGCTGTTACTGAGCAAGATCGATCTGGCCGCGCCGGCGGAAGTCGACCGCCTCAAGGAGAAATTGCAGGCGATCAATCCGGCCGCCGCCATTCTCGTCGCGCATCATGGCGAAGTCGATCCACGGCAGGTAACGGCGCTGGGCCTCTACGATCCTAGCCGCAAGAGCCTCGACGTGCAGCGCTGGCTGCGGGCCGAAACCTACCCTCAGTTCCATCCCCATGAGCATGATGACCATGCCGGTCCTGATCGCGGTCATCACCATGACGTCAACCGGCACGATGCCCGGATCCGCGCCTTCTGCCTGACACTCGATACACCGGTCACCGGCATTTGTTTCGATCTCTGGATTGGCGCCTTGATGGCCTTTCTCGGCCCCGACCTGCTGCGTCTCAAGGGGATCATTCATATCGCTGGCCACGACCGCCCCATAGTGGTGCACGGCGTGCAGCATATCTTCCACCCGCCCGTCTTCCTCAAAGCCTGGCCGAGCGCCGACCGCCGATCGCGCATCGTGTTCATCGGCCATCAACTGGATGAAACGGTCATACGCGATACGCTGCGGATTCTCACACCATCGGCAACCAGCACTCCTGCGGAAACACATGAGACCGGCAATGCCATGGGAAGGGCTTGACCATGTCTGTTGCCACAGGAAATGAGCAACATGTGACGGATCTACCGGCCGCCTTGGAGAAGTGGCGCGAGTGCTGGCGCCTCTGTGTCGAAGACGGCTTGTCGGAACGTACCGTGATGGCGGCCATGATGGTCGAACTGATGCCGCGATTGCGAACGCTTTATGGCCCGGAACGTGCCGCCCGTCTGTTGCAGGGCCTCGCTTTGGCCGTCACACAGGAGGATCACTGAGCCTTGCGAACGCTCCGTGTCGACGCCACGAACGGCGTCATCCATGACGATTCCGCCCAGGGGTTACGGGGCATCCACACGGCCGGCATTGGCCTGGCCATCTGGCAGCGCCTGGAAAGCAGCATGCCGCAACGGGCCCTGCATCCCCTCCGGAGAAACACCGGCTTCAGTCTGATGGCGGAAGGCAGTCCAGCGGAAGCAGCCCGCGATCTGGCTGCGGAACTGCCGTCCATGCCGCCCTCGCCCGCCGCATACCGTGCCGCGAGGCGCCGCTTGATTACCGATATCCAGTCGCTCGCGGCTCTCTTCGCGGCGATCGCCGGCTTGACCTCGATCCGCCTTCGCTTCGACCACGTCACGGACGATGCCTGCTGGAAATTCCATACTGACGCGGTCGGGCTCCGGCTGCTTTGCACCTATGCCGGACCCGGCACGGAATGGCTTGACGCGGCAGACCATGTCCGGCACCTCGCCGCCATGCAGGTGGCGATCTTCAAGGGTGAGGCATATTGCGATCAGACACCCCGTATCCTCCATCGTTCGCCGCCGCTTGGGCAGAGACCGCGCCGGCAACGATCACGCCTTCTGCTATGCATCGATGACCCGCATCATTTCTGCTGAACCGCAAGCAGCCGTCCCCTTTTTGTCATATAGATGACAAGCCTGCCTGGGTGCTTCATCGATGGCAGCCTCAAAGAAAACTGGTGCGAAATGATCAACGGATCGGCCGGCTTCCATTCCCACCGCCCTATCGCTACGAACCAACAGGAACCATTCCGCCCGGCAATCTTTCTTTAATCCTTCCCGCGTTAATTCCTAGAGTCGTTGCTCCGTGCCATCGGTCACCGGCATCCCCGCCGGTGCCATGTCGGTTTGTCGACCTTTTGGAGCCATTTGCGGACGGGATCGCTCGATACGATGGATCATCACGTCATGACCTTCCACGATCCGGGTTTGGTCGTCGTTTCCGTCCTTGTCGCCTTTCTGGCCTCCTTCACCTCCCTGCAATTGGCCGAACGGATGTGCGCCTATGAGGGCGCGGCCCGATCGGGCTGGCTCTGCGCTGCGGCAATCGCGCTGGGCGGCGGCATCTGGTCGATGCATTTCGTCGCCATGCTGGCCCTCCACATGCCCATCGGCGTCACCTATGACATAAGCCTGACGGTATCCTCGCTGCTCCTGGCCATTGCCGCCGCCGGCATCAGCTACCGCATCCTCGTCGGCAACCCGGCCGCCCCCTTGCGCCTGATCGCCGGTGGATTGATCGCCGGCTTCGGCGTTGCCGGCATGCATTACACCGGCATGGCGGCCATGATCATGACCGCCGCAATCTCCTATGATCCAACCCTGTTCACCGTCTCGATCGTGATCGCCGTTGTCGCGGCAACAGCGGCATTGTGGCTCAGCTTCAACCTCCGGTCCCTCTGGCACAGGCTGCTGGCTTCCCTGGTCATGGCGGCGGCGATCGCCGGTATGCATTACACCGGCATGGCGGCGCTCCGCCTGGATATGGGGACCGGCCCCGAACTGGTCCTCAACAGCGGCATCGATCAATCCCTCCTGGCCTTGCTGATCACGGCAACCAGCAGTCTTATCCTGGTACTTGGCCTCGGCGGTTCCATCCTCGATCGCCGCGCCGCAGATCAGGCCGTCCGCGAAGCGAGTATCCGGCTCAGCAGCGAGCAGCGTTACAGATCGCTGGTACAGAACAGCGCCGATATCATCGTCGTCCTCGATCGGGAAAACTGCGTCCGCTACGATACGCCGGCGGCGGCGCGCGTGCTCGGCTACACAACGGATGCCTGGCTCGGCAAATCCTTCCTCGGCTTCGTCGACCCCCAGCATCAAGGCGAGCTGCGGGATCTTCTGATGTTGCTGCGCAGCGAAGGCCGGGCCGAATTCGAGTTGGCAATGGCGACCGCCGACGGCGCACAGAAATGGCTGGAACTATCCGGCATCGATCTTTCCGCCGACCCCAGCGTCAACGGCGTGGTCCTGACCCTGCGCGACATCACCGAACGGCGTCGTGTCGCCCAGGAGTTGCAGCAGGCAAAGGAAAAAGCGGAATCCGCCGACCGCAGCAAGGCCGCCTTCCTGAAGAATGTCAGTCATGAGCTGCGCACCCCGCTCAATGCCATCATCGGCTTCTCGGATCTGCTGGTGCAGCAGCCCTACGGGACCCTGGGCGATCCGCAATACGGGGACTTCGCCCGGGAGATCAACCGCAGCGGCAAGAACCTGCTGGCGGTGATCAACACGATCATCGACTTCACCCGGGCGGAATCCGGACAACATCGGATCGACAGCATCCTGCTCGATCCCATTGCCGAACTACGTCTGTGTCTGCGCATGGAAGAGGAAATCATCCAGAGCAAGAACCTCACCGTCTGGATCGAACCGGAGACATCGCCCGCCTCCCTCTTCGTTGATCGCAGCAAGCTGCGGCAGGTCCTGATGGCGGTGCTGTCGAATGCGGCGAAATTCACCGCCGATCACGGCAAGATCGCCATCACCATCGACCGCGACCCGGTCGGTAATTTTGCCATCGCCATCCAGGATAACGGCATCGGCATGGCGGAAGCGGAGATCGCCATCGCCCTCCAGCCCTTCTCCCAGGTGGAGAGCAGTCTGTCGCGACGCTATGAGGGAACCGGCCTCGGCCTTGCCATCAGCAAGGCGTTGATGGAACTGCATGGCGGCGAGCTGCGTATCCAGAGCGGCCTGGGGATCGGCACCATCATCACCCTGATTTTCCCGCCGGAACGGGTCAGGCCGACGGTGCAGAGCGCCGCCGCGCAATAGACGACGGACCCATTCCTCTTTTACTCAGCCGCTTTCGGCTGCTGGAACTGCAACGCCGCCAGACGGGCATAGAGCCCACCCTGTTTGATCAGCTCATGATGCGTGCCGATCGCATCGATACGACCCTCATCCATCACCACGATGCGATCCGCCTTCAGGACCGTTGCCAAACGATGGGCGATGATGATGGTGCTACGGTCGCGCATGATATCGTCCAGCGCCCGTTGCACCACCCGTTCGGATTCCGCGTCCAGCGCACTGGTTGCCTCATCCAGCAGCAGCAGTGCCGGATTGCGCAGGATGGCCCGGGCGATGGCGATACGCTGACGCTGACCGCCCGAGAGGCGCAGGCCGCGCTCGCCCAGATGCGTATCGAAACCCTGCGGCAGACGGTCGAGGAATTCGCTGGCATAAGCGGCATCGGCGGCGGCCCGTACCTCGGCATCACTCGCCCCCGGCCGGCCATAGCGGATATTCTCCCAGGCGCTCATGCCGAAGATTACAGGCTCCTGCGGCACCAGGCCGATAGCCCCGCGCAAAGCGGCCGGATCGAGCCGGCGCAGATCCTGGCCGTCGAAGGTAATACCGCCGGCAGCCGGATCGTAGAAACGCAGCAGCAGTTGGAAGACAGTCGATTTGCCGGCCCCGGAAGGACCGACCAAGGCGACGCTTTCACCCGGCGCCACCGACAGCGAGAAGCCATCCAGCGCGGCGACCTCGGGACGCGAGGGATAGCGGAAGGTCACCTGCTCGAAGGCAACCGCCCCACGCGATGGACTCGGCAGCGGCTTGGGGTCGACCGGCGCCGCGATGGTCGGACGGGTTTCCAGCAGTTCCACGATACGCTCCATGGCGCCCGCCGCCCGCTGCAGATCGCCAACCACCTCGCTGATCGCGCCCACTGAACCGGCCACGATCACCGCGTAGAAGACAAAGGTCGAGAGATGGCCGGCCGACATACGCCCCGCCACCACATCCAACCCGCCGATGCCGAGCACGATGCTGATCGAGCCGAAAACCAGCAGGATGACGATGGCGGTCAGGAAGGCACGGGCGCGGACGCGGGAGACCGCCGCCAGGAAGGATTCCTCGTTGCGGCCGGAGAAGCGCTTGCGCTCATGGGTTTCATGGGCGAAGGCCTGCACCGTCGAAATGGCATAGAGCGCCTCGCTCGCCTCGGCGCTCACCTCGGCCACCTTGTCCTGGGAAAGGCGGGACAGCCCCCGCACCTTGCGGCCGAAGACCAGGATCGGCACGATCACCAGCGGTACCATCAGGAAAACGAGGCCGGTCAGTTTCGGGCTGGTGAAGAAAAGCAAGCCGGTGCCGCCGACCAGCATCAGCGCGTTCCGCAAGGCGACGGAAATCGATGATCCCACCACGGCCTGGAGCAGCGTGGTGTCGGTGGTCATGCGCGACAGCACTTCGCCGGTCCGCGTGGTCTCGAAAAATCCGGGATCGAGGCTCAGCAGATGGTCAAAGATGGTGCGGCGAATGTCCGCCACGACCCGCTCGCCAACCCAGGAGACGAGATAAAAGCGTGCATAGGTGCCGGCAGCCAGCAGCACGGCCGCACCGAACAGGACCAGGACCGAATATTCCAGCAAATGGCTGTCGCGGGCGCCGAAACCCCTGTCGATCAGATATCCCAAGCCTTGTCCCAAGCCGAGCATGGTGCCGGCGGTGACGACCAAAGCGATGGTGGCGCCGATCATCTGCCAGCGATAGGGTTTGGTGAAGTGAAGCAGAGGACGCAGTTGGCGCAGATTGCGCGATTTCGGCCGGTCGCTCTGGCGGGTTTCGCGGAGATACGTCATCGGTCGCGGCTCAATCCTGGAGATCGACGGACGTGCCGGTCGCGGCGCCGAGTTCCGAGGTCAGAAGCGTATGAAGATCGTCCGGCCCGGCGCTGACCGCGCGGGTCGAGCGCCAACGGCCGCCGGCTTCGCCGGCGAAATGCCAGGCACCGCTGATCGGCGAGGACAGCCAGATTTCCCGGTTGGGCGCATGCTTGTTCAGCAGGAAGGTCCGGCCGTCGGGCAATTTCAAGGTCAGGATGCCGCCTTCGTAATCGGCCTCCAGCACATCGCCCAGTTGCTCGTCGATCTTGTCGAACAGATCCTCCAGCAGCGCCGCAGCCTGCCGCTCGAACGTTCCTTGATCCATTTTCCTCTTCCGCCAGATCGGCCCATCAGATGCGACACTTGCATAGACATGTTGCACCGCCCTTGCAATCGCCTGGGCGATTCCGTCGCAGGGGTGCGCCGATATCCAAATCGCCCATCAAGGCCGGTCACGAAGGAGAATTTCGATAAAAGTAATTATTTATCAGATAGATAGAATCGCATCAGCTCCTGGCTTGCCAATATCTGCAGGTACGGATGATGATCCTAGCCTCAACTGAACCACCGCCAAGGCCCCGCATGAAGGTCAAACGGATCATCGCCAATATCGATACGCGGGAGATCGCGGCGGCCAAGCGCTTCTATCAGGACGTGCTTGGGCTCGATCTCATGATGGATCACGGCTGGATCGCCACCTACGGCACGGCGCAGAAGATGGATGTGCAGATCAGCTTCGCCACGGAAGGCGGATCTGGTACGCCGACGCCCGATCTCTCGATCGAAGTCGACGATGTCGATACGACCCTGGCAGCCATGCGGGCCGCTGGATTCGCCATCGAATACGGACCGGCCGACGAACCCTGGGGCGTTCGGCGGTTCTATGTCCGCGATCCCTTCGGCAAGCTCGTCAACATTCTCGCCCATCAATGAAGAAGCGCCGTCCCCCGATAAGAGGACGGCGCTGCACTCAGTGAACGGGGTGCCGTTACTGGCCCGATCGATCGACCTGCAGGCCGTGCTCGATCAGCAGCGTCACCGTGTTGTTGTTCACATGGCCGGTATAGACATCGAAAGTGTGACCGTCCTGGCTCTGCTGGGTACCGGTCGCGGTCCAGTCGTTCTTGTTGATGAAGACCTTGTCGGCCGACGGGCCGTCATGATCGCCCAGGATCTGCAAGGTCTTGTTGTCGCCGGAAATGCTGAGCACATCCGAAGCGCTCAGCGGCTTG
This sequence comes from uncultured Rhodospirillaceae bacterium, assembly GCA_964406155.1. Classification (GTDB taxonomy): domain Bacteria; phylum Pseudomonadota; class Alphaproteobacteria; order Dongiales; family Dongiaceae; genus Dongia_B. The sequence continues at coordinate 104,179 of CAYOQR010000001.1, forward strand.
CCGCTGTCCTTGCTGCCCAGGACCTCCTGCTTGCCATCGGTCATGTCGAAACGCTCGAAGCTCGACACCTTGCCGACCGCCCGGTCGAAGTCCATGTTGGTCCTGATGATCAGCGTATCGAAGCCGCTGCCACCCCGGACATCGCTGTCAGCGGCGTCATAGATGAGTGTGTCATCGCCATCCCCGCCGAACAGCTTGTCGTCGCCGTCGCCGCCATCGAGATAGTCATTGCCACCCTCGCCATAGAGCTCGTCATTGCCCTTGCCGCCAAAGAGGGTGTCGTTGCCGTCTCCCTGGCTGCCGCTGGTCTTGTGGTCGCCATTGTCGCCATAGAGCCGATCGTCACCGCCGCCGCCATAGATGATGTCGTTGCCGGTACCACCCTTGATGATGTCCGTGCCGCCCGATGTATGCTGCGCGTAATCCGCGTGATTGGCATAGAGCTCGTCATGCATCTCGGCATAGGACTTGCCGCGATGGTCGTCGACGAAATTCTTCCAACCGCCAGCAATGCTGTCGCCGAAAATGACGTCGTCGCCGGCACCGCCATTGATCGTGTCCGCCTTCTCGCCACTCAATCCGGTGGATGCATCGCCGATCAGGACATCGGCCCCGTCGGTCCCCAGGATCTCGCCGATATGCGGATTCGGGGTGGTATCGACCACATGCTCGAACAGATCCGGGCGATGCGGATCATTACCCTGCCGGTCGTTCACATCCATGCCAACGACCAGCTCGCCCGCCGGAACGTTATTGCCGACCTTGATGGTCAGATCGGCCGCGATCCGGTCGCCATCGCCGTCTTTCACCGTATAGGTGAAGGTATCGGTGCCCTTGGCGTTCCGATAGGCCTTGTACGAATAGCTGCCATCGGCATTGATCGTCAGTTCGCCATACCGGCCGGCAATCGTGGTGCCGTACCAGCCTGAAACCTCATAGCTTCGGTTGCCGAACTGGATCTGCGTCACAGTTATGCCATCGGCACCGGGCTTGTCGTTGTCGGTGACATTGCCGTCGACGCTCTGATTGGGCTTCACCGCGTTGACATCGGCGACCGCCACCGGCCGGTCATCGACGATGTCGATGATCAGGGTGCCGCTGGCCTTGTCGCCATCGGCATCCCGGACCGAGATAGTGAAATCGTCGTGATTGTAGTCGCCCGAACTGCGCTTGGTCAGGGTGTATTCATACTTGATCTGACCGCCCTCGATCCAGGCCGTCAAGGTGCCGTAATCGCCCTTGATGCTCTGCTTCGTGCCGGTCAGGACCAGTGTCGAATTGCCGACCTTGATCTCGACCGGATTACTGCCGTCGCCTTCGGTATAGGCAATGCTGCCCTTCGTCACCTTGCTGGTGCTGGACGGATTGGAGCCGGTATCGAGGCCGGATTCCTGCACCGAACCGTTCGCATCATGGCAATCGGTCAGATCCAGGGTCGGTGTCTTGTTGCCGATCGTGACGGTCAACTTGGCCGAAGACGTGTCGCCGTCGCGATCCTGGATCGTATAGGTGAAGGTATCGACACCCTTGGCATTCCGATCCGCCTGATAGGTATAACGGCCATCGGGATAGATCGTCAGATCGCCGTACTTCCCCCCGATCGTCAGGCCACCTTCCGGCACGTTATAGGTTTTGCTGCCAAACTGAATCTGCGAGACCTTGGCACCATCGGCGCCTTGCGTGTCATTGGCGAGCACATTATCCGTGATGCTCTTCCCCGGCTTCACCGTGGCGCTGTCAGCAAGGGCCGTCGGAACGTCATCGACGATATCAATGATGAGGGTACCGCTGGCCTTGTCACCGTCGGCATCGGTCACCGAGACGATGAAATTCTCACCGGTATGATCGCCCGAGCTGTTTTTCGTCAGGGTGTATTCGTATTTGATCTGGCCGTTTTCCAGCCAGGCCTTCAGCGTGCCATAATCGCCACTGATGGTCTTGGCGGTTTCACCCAGGGTGACGACTGCACCACCAAACTTGATGGTGACGGCATTGCTGCCATCGCCTTCCGCATAAGCGATGCTCCCCGTCGTCACCTTGCTGGTGGCTGAGGGATTGGAGCCCGTATTAAGGCCGGATTCCTGGACCGAGCCGTTGGGATCGTGGCAATCCGTCAGATCCACAGTCGGCTTCTTGTTGGTGACCGTGATGTCGAGCTTGGCCGTCGAGGCATCACCGTCCTTGTCAGTCAGCGTATAGGTGAAGCTGTCGACGCCGTGGCCACCATTCTTATAGGCAGTATAGGTGTAGCTGCCATCGGCCCAGATCTTCAGCGTGCCGTACTTACCGGTCACCTCCAGATACCCATTCGGGCCGCTGAAGGTCGTATCCGAACCGTTCTGGCTGACGATCTTGGTGATCGAGGCACCGTCCGCACCCTTGGTGTCGGCGCCCGCCGAGCCGCTGGTCGTGCCTTCGCCGGTGACGACATTGCCGGAGGCAACACGATCGCCGCCCAGGCTCTCGGTCGCATCGCTGTCGTCACGAGCCTTCGGCGCATCGTCGACGATATCGATGATAAGCGTACCGCTGGCCTGATCACCGTCGGCATCCCGCACCGTGACGGTGAAGTTTTCGTCGGTATGATCGCCCGAGCTGTTCTTCGTCAGGGTGTATTCGTATTTGATCTGGCCGTTCTCCAGCCAGGCCTTCAGCGTGCCATACTCGCCATTGATGGTCTTGGCGGTTTCACCCAGAGTGATGACTGCACCACCAAACTTGATGGTGACCGTATTGCTGCCATCGCCCTCAGTATAGGCGATGTTGCCCTTAGTCACCTTGCTGGTACTGGACGGGTTAGAGCCGGTATCGAGGCCGGATTCCTGGACCGAGCCATTGGGGTCGTGGCAATCCGTTAGATCCACAGTCGGCTTCTTGTTGGTGACTGTGATATCCAGCTTCGCCGTCGAGGAATCGCCGTCCTTGTCGGTCAGCTTGTAGGTGAAGCTGTCGACGCCATAGCCGCCGTTCTTATAGGCGGTATAGGTGTAGCTGCCATCGGCCCAGATCTTCAGCGTGCCGTACTTGCCGGCCACTTCCAGATAGCCGTTCGGACCGCTGAAGGTCGTATCCGAGCCGTTCTGACCGACGATCTTGGTGATCGACGCACCGTCCGCACCCTTCGTGTCGGCCCCTGCCGCCCCGCTGGTCGTGCCGTCACCCGTGATCACGTTGCCAGCGGCAACGCGCTCGCCGTTCAGGCTTTCGGTTGCGTCGCTGTCATTGCGCGCTCTCGGTTCGTCATCGACGATATCGACCACCAGCTTGCCGCTGGCCTTGTCGCCGTCCTTATCGGTCACGACGATATTGAAATCGTCATGCGTATTGTCGCCAGAGCTGGTCTTCGTCAGGGTGTATTCGTATTTGACTTGGCCATTTTCCAGCCAGGCCTTCAGCGTGCCGTATTGGCCGGCGATCACCTGCGGCGTCACACCCAGCGCCAGAGTCTGACCGCCCACGGTGATCTCCACTTTCGCCTGACCATCGCCCTGGCTGTAGGAGATCGAGCCCGTCGTGGTTTCCTTATTCGTGGACGCTTCGGAGCCACCCGGCAGGCCGGATTCATGGACACGGGCTTCGAGGTCGTTGCCGCAATCGTCACCAATGCTGGGCTTTGCATCCTTGATCTCGATGGTCAGCTTGGCGCTGGAGGAATCGCCGTCGCCATCGGTCAGTTTATAGCTGAACTGATCCGAGACACCGCCCGGCGTATCGGGATAACGCTCATAGCTATAGCTGCCATCGGCCTTGATGGTCAGTTCGCCATATTGCCCCTTGATCTTCACGCCGCCGTCGGTGACGGCGATCTCGGGTCCGGCATGGCCGTTGGCGCCGATCAGGGAAATCCCGGTGATCTTCGCACCATCGGCCCCCTTAGTATCGGCACCCGTCGAGCCGCTGGTAGTGCCCGAGCCGGTGATCACGTTGCCGGATTCCGAATATTTCCCGGCCTCCACGACGTCACTGTCGTCACGCGCCTTCGGCGCATCATCGACGATATCGATCTTGAGCTCGCCATTGGCGATATCGCCGTCCTTGTCGGTCACGACGATGTTGAAGTCGTCATGCAGGCCGTCGCCATTGGTCTTGCCGGTCAGGATGTACTCGTACTTGATCTGGCCGTTTTCCAGCCAGGCCTTCAGCGTGCCGTAGTCGCCGGTGATCGTCTGCGGCTTGGTCCCCAGGGTATAGCTCTGGCCGCCCACGGTGATCGCCACCGTCGCCGGGCCATCGCCCTGGCTGTAGGAAATCGAGCCCTTGGTGATTTCCTTGTTGGACGAGGCATCGGAGCCGCCCGGCAGGCCGGCTTCATAGACCTTCGCCTCGAGATCGTTGCCGCAATCGCCGCCGATGCCGGGCTTCGCGTCCTTGATCTCGATGGTCAGCTTGGCCGTCGAGGAATCGCCGTCGCGGTCGGTCAGCGTATAGGTGAACTCATCCGTCACCCCGCCCGGCGTATTGGCGTTGCGTTCATAGGTATAGCTGCCATCGGCCCAGATCTTCAGCGTGCCGTATTTGCCGGCAACCTCCAGATAGCCGCCACTATGGCCACCGCTGAAGGTCGTATCGGACGCGCCGTTATGGCCGACGATCTTGGTGATCGAGGCACCATCGGCGCCCTTGGTATCGGCACCGGCCGACCCGCTGGTCGTGCCCTCGCCCGTAATCACATTGCCGGAAGCCGAATCGCCACCGGCCTTCACCGTGTCGCTGTCGTCGCGGGCCTGCGGCTGATCATCGACGATATCGACCACCAGCTTGCCATTGGCCTTGTCACCGTCCTTGTCGGTCACGACGACACCGAAATCGTCATGGGTATTATCGCCCGTGGTGGTCTTGGTCAGCGTGTATTCGTATTTGATCTGGCCGTTTTCCAGCCAGGCTTTCAGCGTGCCGTAATCGCCGGTGATGGTCTTCGGCGTGCCGCTCAGCTCATAGCTCTTACCGCCCACCGTGATTTCCACCTTTGCCTGGCCGTCGCCCTGGCCGTAGGAAACCGCCCCCTTGGTGGCTTCCTTGCTGGAAGGCGCGTCGGAGCCGCCCGGCAGGCCGGCTTCCTCGACGGAAGTGCGTGTCTCGCTGCCGATGGTCGGCGCCGCATCCTCGATCGTGATGGTCAGCTTGGCATTGGAGGAATCACCATCACCGTCGGTCAAGCGGTAGCTGAACTGATCCGAAACGCCGCCCGGCGTGTTCGGATGACGCTCATAAGTATAGCTGCCATCGGGATTGATCGTCAGCGTGCCATACTGGCCCTCGATCTTCACGCCACCATCGGTGACCGGTTTCGGATCGCCGATGGTTTCTCCACCGATGACCAGGGAAACACCGGTGATCTTGGCGCCGTCGGCGCCCTGGACATCCTTGCCGGTTTCGCCGCTGGTCGTGCCGGAACCGGTGATCACATTACCGGATTGCTCATAGCCGCCGGCTCCCACCGTGTCGGTGTCGTCATGCGCGGTCGGTGCGTCGTCGCGAATGTCGATGATCAGCGTGCCGCTGCCCTGATCGCCGTTCCCATCGGTGACGATGACGACGAAACGCTGATCGGTTTCATCGCCCTTGGTCGGCACATTCTGCTGATAGGTATAGCTGAGCTGCGAGCCGTTCCATCCCGTCAGGGTCAGGGTGTTGCCTTCCGGCGTGGTGATGGTGATCGGCGTCGTGCCCAAAGCGGCGAGCTGCGCCGCCGTGATCACCGTGTCGCCGATCTGGATCGACGCCACCCCATCGGGAGCCGAGATCTGGATCGTGCCGCTGGTCTCGTTGCTGCCATCGTGGCGCGATCCGGTCGGCAGGCCGGCCTCGTCGACGCTCCGCCCCTCACCCTCAACACCGGGCATCGTGACCGTGACACCGTTATTGATCGCACCGGGGGCATTATTGTCGGCCGCCGTATTGAACGTTTCACGATTGTTGTCCGGCAGAATCGTCCGATAGGTCAGTGCGGTTTCTGCCAGCACATCGACCGCGTTGAACCCGCCCAGGCCGCTGCTCAAGCCAAAGGGGGCGAAAGCCGCGGAACCGCTCGGGCCGGTATCCCCGGCCGCGGTGCCGCCAGCGGCCGTCTGAATATCGAGATTGGGGTCGGTGGAGGCGACAACCGAGGCAACGTCGACGGTCCCGCCCTTCGCATCGGTCAGCGTAACGCCGGCTTCCTGGTTCGCCTCGGCATAGCCCAGCAGAATGACCGTCCGGTCGCCCAGCTTGACGGCCAGATTGCCGTCTTCACTGAAGCGCGCCGCCAGACTGCCATCGAATGGCAGGGCGATGGTTTCGCCGGGGCCGACCTGAAGGCGGATAACCGTCTGGCCTTCGGGGAAAGCGACCTGAACCTGACCGCCGGGTGCCGCCGGGATTACAGCCGCCGGGGCAGCATTCTGCGTCGCGGTATTCTGCGCCAGTTGCACCATCTCCGGGGTCAGATCGATATCTTCCCGGTTACTGGAAGTTTCAGTCCGCGAAACATAGGTGCTGTCCGTCGCCATAATGCGTCCTCTCTCATGTTCCCAGGTGTTCCCGTAGGAAGGATGGTGCGAGCCCAGGCACCATCGGCGGCGACATACTACGGACAGGAATATAGGACACAAAGCATCTGTTAACTTAGATCAATACATTATAGTATGCTTATAATTGCTTTTATCGAGAGTTTTAGAGTAAAACTGACAATTAAGCTGACATAGACGTCAGCTTAACAGCACCTCGTCAGGCGTCGATTTCGCCAATCAGCCAGCGAATCATGAGATTATTATCCTGACAATAAATCCCCCGGGAATACCGGCACATCCCCAACTTCATCAGCCGATCAGGATACCAGGGATCCGCAATCGCCGGATTCCTGTAAGGCCGGCAGCCCCTTTCACCTGCCCGTTCCTGGAGACAATGACGCGCCAAGGTACAAAGACTTGCGCCCCAGGACCCTCTTCGCTATAACCCGCCGCGAGATTCGAGGAGTTTCATCATGAAGGCGAATATTCATCCCGAGTACCACGAGATCAACGTGGTCATGACCGATGGCACCAAGTTCACCACCCGGTCGACCTGGGGCAAGGCTGGCGACACCATGACGCTGGACATCGACCCGAAGTCGCATCCGGCCTGGACCGGCGTTCATCGTCTGCTGGATACCGGCGGTCAGCTGGCCAAGTTCAACAAGCGCTTCCAGGGCCTGTCCCTCAAGAAGTAAGCTTGACTCATTCCGGCGACAGCCGGTGCTGGAAGCCGCCCCTCCGGGCGGCTTTTTGCGTTGCGTGGTTTTGCATCGCGCCGGCCTTGCCGGATCGGATCAGCGCAGATGGCTGAAAATCGAATAGAAGAGCGGATTGCCGTTAACATCGAAGCTGCGGCCGGCAGCGCTTTCAGCGACCGCCACGGCAACATAGGTGACGGTAAATTTGCGAGCGTGATCCTTGCTGTCCAGCAGCACCCAGGCATCCCGCGATTGCCAGAGCTCGTTCCAAGCAACGTTGTTGAGCGCATCGGCACCGGCCTGGCGACGAGCCGGCTGGCCGAATTGCGCGGTCAGTCGGCCACGAATGTCATCGGCCACGCCGACCGGCAGGACATATTGGCTGAACAATAAGCGGTAGCTGGCACCTGCCCGGGCCGGGTCACGGCTGATCCCAGCTTCCGGCAGAAAGAAATAGGTGGCTTCCTTGCCGGGCTGGCCGCCGATCGTTGGCAGCAGCGGCGCCCACCAGCTGACATTGACCGGATCTGGATGAAAGACGTTGCAGCGGATCATGCCGACACGAGTCTCGTCGGGCATCTGCCACATATCGCCCAGCGCCGTCGAACGCTGCAGGTCCGCATCCCCCGAACACAGGACCTGTGCTTTGGGAAACCGAGTCCGGTCGATCAACGGCAGCGCCCTGAAATTGTCCAGCGTCATGCCGAGGTCGTAGCCCGCGAGATCGTGAGGCCCATCGCCAGCAGCTTTTGCTTCAACGGCGGGCTGGGGCATCGTCGCGCCGGCGAAGGCGTTGCCTGAAGCAATACCGCAGGCAAGGAGAATGGATAGGAGAAAAAGCGGAACTGCCCCGGTTCGGCGTGGACTGCGACACGTCCGATGCTTGCTCTGCCAGCGATCACTCAGCACGTATCTCTTCCTGATTGCCCATCAACGAACCGGCCTTGTCAGGTCAGGTGACGCGGCCCACCACCGGCAGCATCGCGACGTTCCTGCTCCGCCGCACGGGCCACCTGTTCATCAAGGCGCGCGATACGTTGATACAGCGCCAGGCTACGCTGCAGCAAGCGCCGCAACTCGTCAGGCAATGCGGGATCCTCGTCGCTGATATCCTTGTTGCAGAGAGTATGGCCGCCGAGCCGGCGGTCAGGACGCGTCGCCTCCCAGAGCGTCATTTCGCCGGCATGAACCGCGCGATGGGTCAGCAGCCAAGCCAGGACCTGGGTCAATCGTGCCACCAGGCGCATGGTTTCCATGCTGCTGACCAGGCCCTGATCAACCGGTCGCGATTTGGTTTCGCTTTCGGCGCGCTCGATCAGATAGCGCCGAGATTCCGCCAGCAGCGCCATTGTCTCCGTCATCGTCCGGTCGAAGAATTCCACGGTCGCCATGACGCCTGCCCGAACACCTCACTGCCAGCCCCGTCGAGATGAACTCCCCCGGGATCAGCCACTCGAGATCAATCCCAAGATCCGCTGGCCAGTCATCATTCAGCCTAGGCCGGAATCCGACCACCCCCGCATCACTAATACGTGTGACGGATTAACAAAACTTTGCCATGAGCAGTAGGTGGCCGGCACCGTGTTTGGTAAGCCTGCGGAAACCATGATCCACTTTCGTGCTGTCGTTAGGACAGGGCTCCCTTCCCCGCCTCTTGAAAGGGAAAAAATGATACCTACCTGATAGCTGCCGGACGGCCTCGATGGCGCCGGCACCAATCGGGGCAGACCATGTGGTGGCCCTTCCTGTTCAACCGTATTGCTCATTGGAGAATATGGCATGCGTAGTTTCGACCTCTCCCCTCTCTTCCGTTCCTCCGTCGGTTTCGATCGCCTGTCGCGTCTGGTCGACAGCGCATCCCGCTTGGACGACTCCAGTTTTTCCTATCCGCCGTACAACATCGAGCGCACCGGTGAAAATGCCTACCGCATCACCATGGCGGTTGCCGGCTTCTCGGAAGCCGATCTCACCATCACTGCGCAGCAGAACTCACTGTCCGTCGTCGGCAAGCCGGCGAAGAGCGAGGCGGAACCGAGCTTCCTCTATCGTGGCATCGCCGGCCGCGCTTTCGAGCGCCGCTTCGATCTCGCCGACCATATCCGCGTCGTCGGTGCGAGCCTGGTGAACGGCCTGCTGCATATCGAACTGGTGCGTGAGATCCCCGAGGCCATGAAGCCCCGCACGGTGCAGATCGGCACTGCCGCGCCGAGCGCTCCCAAAGTGCTCGATCAGGCCGCCTGATCTCCGAGTACCTTCCTGCGGTGACAGGACGCCGCAGCATCGACCGACACAATCGGTCCATCCGATGGGGCCGGGCAGCGCAACTGCCCGGCCCCTATTTTCATCGTCCCCTGTTTTCATCTCTAGCCGCGCACGAAGTCACGCCAGCCGCTCCGCCACATAGGTCGCATAGACGCCGAGGCTGTAATATTCCTTCGAGACGAGGCGCAACCCGGCACGTTCGATCAACCCTTCCATGATCCAGGTGAAAGTCGTGTGTTCCTCGCGGATATGGCAGGCGACATCCTCTCGCCTATAGCCCGTATTGGCCGCCATCCACGCGGCCCAGTTCTCGACCGTTTGCGGCACATCGCGCGGTGCGCAGGAAAAAACTACGTCATGCAGCAGGAATTGCCCGCCCGGTTTCAAGCCATCGTGGATCCGTGTCAGGGCAACCGCTTTCCAGAAATCCGGCAGGTGATGCAGAGCGTTTTTGCTGGTGACGATATCCAGCTTTGCCGTGCCGAGATCGAAGCCGAGGAATCCTGCATGATGGAACGAGATGGTGGCCAGCCCCATCTTGACCGCCCGCGCCGCCGCCCGGCGCAGCATCGGCCGGGAAACATCCACGGCATGAACCCGCGCCCCGGTCGCGGCGGCCGTGCAGGCAAGCAGACCGGTGCCGCAGCCAATATCCGCCATCACATGATGCGGTTGAAGCCCCAGATCCCGCAGCATCGCGACATCCGCGTCGGCATCCTCTCCCTGGCGATCGTCATAGGTCGCGACCTGTGCCGCGTCATCGAAGTCGATACCGACCTGCCGCAGATCGTCGTAATACCAGTCTGGCTTGGACATGATGGCTCCTCTTGGAAAAGGCGGAGGAGCTCGCCGGAAAACCCCTCGCCGGCTAGCGGGGGGTCGGCTGAAACACGCGCCTCAAGTCACGCGCCTCGCCACCCCGCGCAAGCGGATAACGACGACGGAAACGACATGGGCACGGTCTTTCAGCATCTCGTCAGCTTAACAAACAGCGAGCATCGGTCAATGCCTGGCCAATGGCTATCTCGGCAACAATCGGATTTCCGCCCCACCCATCTCCGGCGCTGAAATTGCCAGAAGGTCGCCGCTGTGCAGACCGTCGATCGGACAGACGACGATCGGACAGCGCAAATCGTAGAGCGATCGCGCCACGATCGCACCGACGGTAAGGATCGGATCCGGCCGGGCCATGACGATTCCGAGCGGACCAGTTCCGCGCCGGATGGTTTCCGCAAGAACCGATGACGAGGAAGACGAACCACGCCCACTCGGCATGACGAGGATACGTCCTGCGATCTCACGGCCGAGATCGGGATGCGAATGATCGATGATGCGCCCCGTCACGGCATCGATGCCGCCCCAGAAACTCAGCGGCGTGGAGAGGACGATCATCTCGGCTTCGGCCATGCCGGAAGCATAGGTTTGCGCCGCTCGGATCATCAGGCCGCCCTCACGACATGGCCGGCGGCAGCCGAGGCGATGCAATCCTCCAGCTCGCCGAAAGCGACCTCGACGCCGATATTGCCGGGTGCGTAATGCGCCCATTTGCCGGAATTCGTCATCACAGCCCCCTCCAGCTTCTGCAGGATGGCGGTGATATAGGTGCAGGTATCTGCGACCGGGATCAGGCGATACCGCTCCAGATCTGCTAGCAGCCCCTCTTCCTCCAATTGCCGCAAGGTCGCCCGGCCGGTATTGACATAGATCGGCACGCTCCGGCGCGGCTCTATCTCGGTGAGTAATGTCAGAAGGCGATCCCATTCCGCCCGCGAGAAATGCGGCGTCCCGAGGCAAACGGCACTGAGCGGCGATCCGTCCGGCACGGTCGAGAGCTGGCCCAGGGCCCGGGCGATGTCGGCCGGTGTGATGAGAATGGTCTGGTCGGGTACAGCGCCATCGAAAGCCGCGCCCAAAGTCGGCGCCTCCGGCGTATGCCCGACCGCATGAAACAGTGCCACCGCGCCGGCCGAGGCCGCAGCCGCGCCCAAGGCCTTCAACTGATCCTCGTCCCGGGGTCGCGGCAACCCCTCAATGACCGGCACTTGTTCACCACTTGCCGCACCGACGATCAGGCCGACGGCAACAAAAAGCGCATCGGTCGGCGCCGGCTCGCGGCCAAAGCCGCTCAGGCGAAAGAGGATGCGTCCCCGACGATTCTCCGCGAGATGCAGTCCCCAGGCCGGCGCGCGACCGGTGACGGCACAGCAGAGATCGACGAAATCGCCATAGCGATTGGTGCGGGCGCCGATCACCGAATTGGCGAAGACGATGGCGTTGGACTCACCCCAGGCGATCTGCTCACCGAAGGAGGGACGAAACAATGTCTGATAAGGCGCGCAGGTGAAACTGGGCTGACATCCCAGCGCTTCATGCGCCTGCATCAGGCGCCGGGCGGGTGCCGCTTCATCGGCTGCCAGTTGGACAAGCTCGGGATGGATGAGATCCAGCGATCCGACATTCAAGGTCGTCGGCACGCGCACCTTCCCGCCGCCGGTCACCAATCGCTCGGCGAAATCGAGGCTGGCCTGGCCGTGATAGAGACAGCCATCGATATGCGCGCGAGTGATATCCAGCAGGGCGTCAGCCCCGACCGCTTTTGCGAAAGCGGCAACGATCTGCATGGCGAAAGCGGTAGCCGCCCCCTCCTCACCCTGGATCATGGCGGTATCGCGATCAGTCAGGCGCAGGCTCATGACACGCTTCCAGCCGGTCTCGGAAAATGGTTTCCCTCAGCGATAGCGTGAAAGCCAAGGATAGGCAATCCACCGCCGCGTCCGAATACGGGATGCCGTCGGTTTGACTTCGATAAGACAGCACGCTACTAGTTTTGCGCGTAGATTCCCTCTCGAGGCTGACTTTGCCCCAGCGTTGACCGATCTCAGTACATTCCGTTGCCCAGCCGGCCCAGGCATGTCACATACCGGCATGTCATATGTCGCCGGATTTGGGTTTCCGTGCGTGCGGCGGGATCGAGCTGGGGTCGGAATGGCCAGGTTCCTCAGTGACCGCTGCATCGATCAAATTGTTTCGTCGCATCAAGCGGTTGCCCCATAAGATGACGTGTTCGCCGGGAATCTCGTGGAGCTCTGTCTACGCTAATCTGGCCGCGCTCTGAAACGTCTCGGATTCCTTCCCTCCTCCATATCGCAACGCAGCACTTCCCGCCTGGAAGGCCGTTTACGATATGCAGCATTTCCCTCAAGGCCCGGCGTGGCAGACCACGCCCCAAACCCATCATGTTCAGTGGCGGGTCTCATCCGCCACCGTAATTCCCGCCATCTGGCGTCATTGCAGTCGCTGCGACGGCAGGATGCGCTTCATCTGCAGCGGCAAGTTCCGCGTCAATGCGCAGAAGAAAATACTCGACGCCTGGTTGATCTATAATTGCGGGGCCTGCGACAGAAGCTGGAACTATCCGATCCTTGAACGCCGGCCCGTCAAGAATATCGGGCAGCACGATCTGACCGCGATGACGCACAACGATCCCTTGCTGGTGCGATCCTATGCCACCGATCTGCAGCGGTTCCGGCAATACGGCATCGAGGTCGATGCGGTTGATGAGATTCGCATCGACAAAGCGATCATCACGGCCGCGCTCGGACAGCCAATGGACATCGCGATCACCGTGCATTTAAGCCCGGCAAGTGTCATCCGGCTTGACCGTCTGCTGGCGCAGGGCCTCTTCCTCTCGCGCAAGGCGGTCGCACGCCTTCTCGACTCAGGCGCATTGCTGCTCTTCCCCGAAGATACCGGACGGCTGCGGCAACCCGCACAAGACGGACAGCGGGTCGTGCTTCATCTGCCGGCGCTTGCGGACGAGCCGGCCTTGCAGCGGGACATCCTCAAAGCCTGCGGCGTTGTGTGATGGGAGAGGACGTCTCTACAGGGCCCGTAGCGCGTCGATCGTTTCGTTGGGGCGCTCGGCCATGATCATATGCCCGCTGCCCGGCAGAACGACGACCCGTGCACCGCCGGGAACACCGGTCATGAGCGCCGCCAGTTGCTTGCCCTTGCCGGCCGGCGTCATGCGGTCTTCCGAGCCGAGCAACAGAGCCGTCGGCGCGCGCAGCTTCGCCGCGTCTTCTGCGCCTGCGCTATAATCGTTGCAGGCGATCAGATCAGCCGCCAGCACACCGGGCTTCGCCCGCTCCAGCAAACGCTGGCCGGTCAAGCGCATCTGCAGGCCAGGCACGGCATTGCCGCCGACCTGCCCGGCGGGACCGAAGCCCCACATGCTGATCAAGGCACTGGCCAAGGCCCGATCATCCTCAGCCGCTTTCAGCAGATCGGGATGCACCGGCATGGCTGCCGCCGCGCCGATCAGCAGCAGCGATGTGGCCCGCGCCGGCTGGGCCGCACCCATCGCCAAAGCCGTCAACGCCCCCATCGAATGCCCGACGATCGAGGCGCGTGGCAGATCGAGCGCATCGAGCAATTGCCAGCTCCAATCGGCCAAGGCGGCGATGCTCCTCAACGGATTCCCGCCGGAGCGGCCATGGCCCGGCAGGTCGGGCGCGATCACCGTCCGGCCATGATGCGCAAGATAGCGCGATTGCAGGGTCCAGACTGAATGATCGAGGCCCGCGCCATGCAGCAGCAACACAGCCGGCTTCGCCTTGTCGAACGGTTGACCGCCGGTCGAGAGATGAATGGCTTGCCCGGCCACGGAAACGATCATCGCCTCTTACTCCTTCTGTGAGGCCCGCAAGGCCGCGCCGAGATCGTCGAGAATATCCTGCAGGTTCTCGAGGCCGACCGAGAGACGGATCATGTCCTCGCCGATGCCGGCAGCCTGCAAGGCAACCTCATCGAGCTGACGATGCGTGGTGCTGGCCGGATGGATGACCAGCGATTTCGCATCGCCGACATTGGCGAGATTGGAAACGAGACGCAGCGCATCGACGAATTTGCGTCCCGCGTTCCGTCCGCCCTTCACGCCGAAACTGATCATGGAACCGGCCCCCTTGGGCATCAGGCGTTCGACCAGCGCCCGGTCCGGATTATCGCTATCGCCGGGGTAATTCACCCAGGCAACGGTGGCGTGGGATTTCAGAAATGCCGCAACGCCACAGGCATTCTCGACATGGCGTGCCATGCGCAGCGGCAGCGTCTCAACTCCTTGCAGGATATGAAAGGCATTGCCGGGACTGAGACAGGCACCGAAATCGCGCAGGCCTTCCAGACGCGCCCGCATGATGAAAGCGGCCGGGCCGAATTCCTCGGCGAAGCTGATGCCGTGATAGCCGGCATAGGGTTCCGTCATGGTCGGGAACTTGTCGTTCTGCTGCCAGTCGAAGCGGCCGCCATCGACCAGCACGCCGCCGATCGCGAGGCCGTGGCCGCCCAGCCATTTGGTCGCCGAATGCAGTACGAGATCGGCGCCGTGATCCAAGGGCCGCAGCAAGACCGGTGGTGTGAACGTGGAATCGATCAGCAGCGGTATTCCGGCCTGATGCGCGACCTCGGCGACGGCCGGGATATCGAGTACCTCGAGGCCCGGATTGCCGATGGTCTCGGCGAAGACCAACCGGGTCTCCGGCCGGATCGCCGCGCGGAAGGCGGCGACATCGCGCGGCGGTACGAAGGTCGTGGTGATGCCGAAACGCGGCAAGGTCAGTCGCAGCATGTTGAGGCTGCCGCCATAGAGTGCCCGCGAGGCGACGATATGGCCGCCGCTACTCATCAAGGTGGCGATGGCGAGATGCAAGGCCGCGTGCCCGCTGGCCGTCGCCACCGCACCGACACCGCCCTCCAGCGCCGCGACGCGTTCCTCCAGTACGGCAACCGTGGGATTGCTGATGCGGCTGTAGATATGGCCGGGCCGCTCCAGGTTGAACAAGGCGGCGGCATGATCGGAATCGTCGAAGACATAGGAAGTGGTCTGATAGATCGGCACCGCCCGCGCACCGGTCGCCGGATCGACCACCTGCCCTGCATGCAGGCTCAGCGTTTCCGGGCCGAGGAATTTCGCTTCTGCCATCTTGTGCCTCCGCAGACTGAACATGACCCCGCTTTGGCAGACCGGTCCAGGCGGGGCTGGCATCCTGAACCGGAACGATCGGCCCGCCATTCGGGGGCGATACCGGTTTCGAGACTATGGCCGAAAAAACGGAGGGCCGCTCAACCGGATCTCTCCGTGGCGGCCCTCTCTTTTATAAGCCTCAACCTGTCTAACTTGCCCGCAGGCCCGGGAAAGTTACGAGTGACGCTTTTTAACGTCAAGCGGCAAAAAAACTCACATCAGCGACAAGTTTCATGAGAGATACATATTTTTCATACAAGGGTGTGTGCAGACGCCAAAAAGTCGGTCACAAAACCGCCAAACAAAATGCCGCCGAACAAGCGGCGGCAAGTTAGACAGGGAGGCATGATCTGGATCAGAAGGGCTCCTGCCCAGACAGGAATCGTGGGAAAGCCACTTTCCTGCCTGATAATCTAGCAGAAAGATGCGAACAGAGCGTTAATGTTCCGCGATAATTTCATGCCGATCTTAGATAACTTCATGTCGTCCCCAGTAATAGAAAGTAATGGCCCATACTGGAGCCGGCAGAATCGGCCCTTTACTCAACCATTCTTAAAGAATCCGGCCGCCGTCGACAGATGCGCCTTCTTGGCAGCGATTTTTGCTTCGACCCGGGCAATCTCCGCCTTCATCTCAGCGATATAATCCGTCAGATCCTCGATCGACATCGGATCGAGATTGCGCAATTGCGGCTTCGCTTTCCGGGGTTCCAGATCTTCGATATCCATCAGGGCCTCCATGTCGTCCGGCATTCTAGAATCGGGGAGCGTCCGGTCAAAGCATCTTCCCATGCGGCGTTTACCATATTTGATCGGACAGATGCGCCGATCCGGCAAACCGAGTCCCACCTGACTGGAGTCGCGCCATCGGGCTTCAGCCTCTCAAGGAAACGGTTTCATGGCGTCGACGCCTCAGCCGAAATCGATTAAGACGAAACCCAAGATGTCCTGATAGGCCAAAGACAAGGACCTGCCCCGTGACCCTGCCCAGCCAGATGACCGTCATCGAGATCAGCACCTTCGGCGGACCGGAGGTCCTCAAGCCGGCAATCCGTCCGCTGCCTGTCCCCCGGACCGGCGAGGTCCTGATCAAGGTCGCGGCGGCGGGGGTCAACCGGCCCGATGTCCAGCAGCGCCTCGGCAGTTACGCACCACCGCCGGGCGCCTCCGACCTGCCCGGCCTGGAAGTCGCCGGTACCATCGTCGCGCTCGGGGATGGCGATACCGCCGGTTGGAAGATCGGCGAACAGGTGATGGCCCTGACGCCGGGCGGCGGTTATGCCGAATATTGCCTCACCCCCGCCCTGCACTGCCTGCCCGTGCCGCGGGGCTTCGATCTGGTCCTGGCGGCGGCCGTGCCGGAAACCTTTTTCACCGTCTGGACCAATGTCTTCGACCGGGCCCGGCTGACGCCCGGCGAGAGCTTCCTGGTCCATGGCGGGTCGTCCGGCATCGGCACGACGGCGATCCAGCTCGCCCATCATTTCGGCGCCCGGGTCTTCACCACCGCCGGCAGCGACGACAAATGCCAGGCCTGCCGGGATCTCGGCGCCGATATCGCCATCAATTACCGGCAACAGGATTTCGTCGAAGCGATCAAACAGGAGACTGGAGGAGCCGGGATCGATGTGATCCTGGACATGGTCGGGGGCGACTACATCCTGCGCAATCTGAAATGCCTGGCGATGGATGGCCGGCTGGTGCAGATCGCCTTCCTGCAGGGCAGCACGGCGGAAATCAATTTCGCCCAGGTCATGGTCAAGCGTCAGACCATTACCGGATCGACCCTGCGGCCCCGCTCGGTCGCCGACAAGGCCAAGATCGCCGCCGCCTTGCGGGAGAAGGTGCTGCCGCTGTTCGAGAGCGGCAAAGTGAAACCGGTCCTCTACAAGACCTTCCCTCTCGCCGAAGCCGCCGATGCACATCGGTTGATGGAAACCAGCGCCCATACCGGGAAGATTATTTTAACTCTTTGATCTTGCAGCTTTTGCCAGGAAATCATTGTAAAACTGATTCTGTCGGATCGGCGCGGGGTGATCGCATGGGCTGCGGCGTTCGCTCTGGCGCCAGCCTTTTTCTTACTTTAAAAACAATAAATTACACCCATATACCGTGAATGGCGCTGAACTTTGCCGATGCAGCCTAAGTGGCTTGCTGGATTGGAACTTTTGCTTGGCAGGCAACCGCCATTGATGGTAAGTGGCGGATGAATTTCGAGCCTGGCGGCAGAGCTGGGCACGCAAGCCCGGCCGCTTGGTGCGCGCCGGTGTTTTAATGTTTGACTATGGTCAAGGAATGCCTTGGCCGTCCGCAGGCTGAGCTGAGCGCGGTTCCCGGCGGCCGAGAAGGAGGTATCATGGCGCAACTTCTGATGCCGAAAGCAACGGCGGTATGGCTGGTGGAAAACACCGCTTTGACCTTTGAGCAGATCGGCGCGTTCTGCAATCTGCACCCGCTGGAAGTCCAGGGCATCGCCGATGGCGAAGTGGCGGTCGGCATCGTCGGCCTCGACCCCACCAGCAACGGGCAGTTGACCAAGGAAGAGATCCAGCGCTGCGAGGCCGATCCGGCCGGCCGCTTGAAAATGGCCCGGGTGGATATCCCCCTGCCGGTCACCCGCACCAAGGGCCCGCGCTACACGCCGATTTCCAAGCGCCAGGACAAGCCCGATGCGGTGGCTTGGCTGGTCCGCCATCATCCGGAACTCTCCGACGCGCAGATTTCCCGCCTGATCGGCACCACCAAGCAGACCATCGCCGCGGTGCGCGACCGCAGCCACTGGAACTCGGCCAATCTGCGGCCGCGCGATCCGGTGCTGCTCGGCCTCTGCTCGCAGACCGATCTCAATGCCGCCATCATCAAAGCGCGCAAGGCCGCCGGCAAGCCGGCGACCCTCGATCCGCTGCCGGTGGAAGAGCATCACGAAGAAGAGCACGGCAGCACGCGCTTGCCCGGCGGTTTCGATATCAGCACCTTCCTGCCGAACAAGCACTGACCGGAATCCGGTCATGTCCATCGGCCCTGCCACGGACGGTGCCGGACGAGATCAAAGGGGATGCTTCGGCATCCCCTTTTTGCTTGGCTGAAACCCAGGTTCTCTTTTCACAAGACCAACGACATGCACCCCAAACTTGATTTAAGCAATGAGGTGGCGGCAGCGCAGCGAGACGGGCAGCCCGTCGTCGCCCTGGAATCGACCATCATCGCCCATGGCATGGCCTATCCCGACAATTTACGGACGGCGCAGGAAGTCGAGGCGATTGTCCGGACGGCAGGCGCCGTTCCCGCCACCATCGCGGTGCTGGACGGCCGGGCCAAGATCGGCCTCTCCGTGGCCGAGTTGACCCGGGTCGCCACCGATCCCGGTTTGATGAAGGCCAGTACCCGTGATCTGCCTTATCTCTTCGCCACTGGCGGCCAGGGCGCCACGACCGTTGCCGCAACCATGCGGCTAGCCGCCTTGGCCGGGATCGCGGTCTTCGCCACCGGCGGCATCGGCGGGGTGCATCGCGGCGCAGCCGAGAGCTTCGATATCTCCGCCGATCTCGGCGAGCTGGCCCGGACCGAGGTGGCCGTCGTCTCGGCCGGCGTCAAATCGATCCTGGATATCGCTCTCACCCTGGAAAAGCTGGAGACGCTGGGCGTACCGGTGATCTGCTATGGCAGCGATGAGTTCCCAGCTTTCTATTCCCGCAGCAGCGGCTGCCCCGCCCCGCTGCGCCTCGACAGCATCGCCGAGATCGCCGAGCTGATCCACCAGCACCGGCATTTGCGGCTCGGCACCGGTATCAGCATCGCCTGCCCGATCCCAGCCGCGGCGGAAATCCCGGCCGCCAGCCTGCAGCCCATCATCGATGCTGCCCTCAGGGACGCTGCGGAGCAAGGCATTCGCGGCAAGGCCGTCACACCCTTCATCCTCGCCCGCGTAAAGGCGCTGAGTCAGGGCGACAGCCTCACCGCCAATATCGCCTTGGTTAAGAATAATGCCGAGATCGCCGCGCGGATCGCTGTCGCCTTGGGGTCGTTAACCACTTGATCTAGCAAAGCGACGATCATCCCCACACCATCTTGTGACGCCACGATCGCAGTGATTGAAATTTAGGCAAAATTAAAGAACATTACTTATAAAATTCAACTTATCCTTCCCACCGTCTCCAAAGCCGGCTATATGATCCGCCGCGCTGTTGCCTGCCGGGGGGCTCGAATGCAACACCGAACACCGGATCCCGCACAGGTCAAGGAGCCATCGTTCCTGACCATCAGTCACGAGTCAGTCCGCTTGCTGTACCGCTATTGGCACAGCAAGCGCGAGGGACGGCTCATGCCCAGCCGCCGCGACATCGACCCGATCGAGATGAAGGCCTGGCTCGCCCATATGGTACTGGTCGATGTCCTGCCGACCGAGCCGCGCTTCGTCTATCGCCTGGTTGGCACTGGTGAGGTTGCCCAGCGCCGCCGCGACCCGACCGGCCGGCCGGTGGCCGAAGCCTTTTTCGCCGAGAGCGCAGAAAAGGCGCTGCAGCAATACGATACCGTGGTGACCAGCCGCGAGCCTCTCTTCTTCAACGAACCGTATCCGACGCCGCTGGGCAAAGTAGCCCATGATGACATTCTCTATCTGCCGCTGTCGGATGACGGCGAGACGGTCAACATGATCATGGTCTTCACCCATATGTGGGTGAAGGATAGCGACTGAACCGGTTCGGTTTCGTCGAATGGCCCCCAAAAGCAAAACGGCGCCCCGAACGGAGCGCCGTTTTTTACGATTGATCCGTCGCCAATCAGCCGACGTCGAACTTGATGCCCTGGGCGAGCGGCAGCTTGTCCGAATAGTTGATCGTATTGGTCGCGCGGCGCATATAAGCGCGCCAGGCATCGGAACCGGATTCACGGCCGCCGCCGGTTTCCTTCTCGCCACCGAAGGCGCCGCCGATTTCCGCGCCCGACGGGCCGATATTGACATTGGCGATGCCGCAATCGCTCCCCTGGGCCGAGAGGAAGAATTCAGCTTCGCGCAGATCCTGGGTGAAGATGCAGGACGACAGGCCCTGGGGCACATCGTTTTGCAAGGCAATCGCCTCGTCGAATTTCTTATAGCTCAGCACATAAAGGATCGGCGCGAAGGTTTCCTCCTTCACTACCGCCGTCTGACCGGGCATTTCGACGATGGCCGGGCGGATGTAGAAGCCGTTTTCGCAGCCCTTCACCTTGACCCGTTCGCCGCCGGTGACCTTGCCGCCCTGCTCCTTCGCGGCCTTCAGGGCCGCCTGCATGCGCTCGAAGGAGGCTTCGTCGATCAGCGGACCGACCAGGGTTTTGCTGTCCAGGGGATTGCCCACCGGCAAGTTGCCGTAAATCTTCTTCAAGCGCGGCAGCAGTTTGTCGCGCACGCTTTCATGCACGATCACGCGGCGCAGCGTGGTGCAGCGCTGACCGGCCGTGCCGACCGCCGAGAAGGTGATGGCCCGTACCGCCAGTTCTAGATCGGCACTGGGGCAGACGATCATGGCGTTGTTGCCGCCCAGTTCCAGCAGCGACCGGCCGAAGCGCGCGGCGACGCGCGGGCCGACTTCGCGGCCCATGCGGGTCGAACCGGTGGCGCTGACCAGCGCGACACGCTTGTCATCGACCACGACTTCGCCGACCTCACGGCCGCCGATCACGACTTCCAGCAGGCCCTTCGGCGCATTGCCGAACTTCTTCGCGGCCTTCTCGAAGATCTTCTGGCAGGCAAGAGCCGTCAGCGGATTCTTTTCCGAGGGCTTCCACACCACGGCATTGCCGCAGACGATGGCGAGCGCCGTGTTCCAGGACCAGACGGCGACCGGGAAATTGAAGGCGCTGATGACGCCGACCACGCCGAGCGGATGCCAGGTCTCCATCATGCGATGGCCCGGCCGTTCAGAGGCGATGGTGAGACCGTAAAGCTGGCGCGACAGCCCGACGGCGAAATCGCAGATGTCGATCATTTCCTGAACTTCGCCCAGGCCTTCCTGGACGATCTTGCCGACCTCGTGGGACACCAGGGCGCCCAGGGCCTCCTTATGGGCACGCAGCTCCTCGCCGAACAGGCGGATCAGCTCGCCACGCTGCGGCGCCGGCACCGCACGCCAGGCCTTGAAGGCCTCGTCGGCGCGGGCGATCTTCTTTTCTGCCGCCGCCTTGCTGTCGGTCTTGACCTTGGCCATGACGCTGCCATCGATCGGCGAACGGGCGATCAGATCGCCGCTTTTCAGGTCCTTGGCATCAAGGCCGAGCTGCTTCAGCACTTTGGTAATCGACATGGGGTCTCCATTATGAAAGGCATCGCCAGATGGCTCCAATCCATGCGGGAAGGGTCAGGCACTGTCAACCGGCGGAATGCCGGAAGGCCTTGCGACCTGACGGGGCTTGCGGCAGCATGCCGTCAGATTGCATGCTGAGCGCCAAATTGCATGCGGAAAGTCAAAAGTGAAAAGGATGGGAGACAGACGATGATCAGCCGGCGGGTGACGGGAAAAGCCAGCCCCAGCATGTCGACCGGGACAGCCTCGGGGATCTCCTTTCGGATTGTGCGGAAATCACCTCTGTCCGCCGCTTTCCTGACCCTCGCCATCCTTGCCGGCACCTTGTCCTGGTCGCTGACCGTGGCGTCGCGCCCGGCGGCCGCCGACAGCACGCTCAGCATCGACCCGATCCAGGAGGACCAGCATGGCGAAAGCTGGGCCGCCGTCGGCGAAATGGTGATGCGCTATTACACCGTTCCCAATACGGGCCCCAATGACGATTATCAATGCGGGCTGACGCACTATCTGAACGGCCAGGACGTGTCGGCCGATTGCGCGACGCCGGTCAAGCTCGGTGCGTTCCAGGCGATCCTCAAGATCATTTCCGGCTATCAGCCCTATGCCTATAAGTATTTCCAGGAAGACCCGGTGACGATGCGCTTCGAGCAGGCCAAGGTGCTGCCGGCCGACGAAGTCATCCACGAAATCGAATTCGAGCGGCCCATCGTCGTCGCCATCGAGCCGCCGAAAGTCTCGGACGCCGATAAGAATACCAAACAGGTCGCCCTGATCGTCGGCTACAAGGGAACGGCGGACCATCTGCAGATCATCATCAACGACCCCAAGGTCTATGAGCTCGGCTCGGATCCTTATGTCGATGCAGGTGCCAGCGCCCTCGACAGCGGCCAGTACCTGATAAATTACAAGGATTTCATCAAGGAAATGCGCTGGACCGCCAGCATCTACCGGATCAAGCCGCAATAAGCGCCGGCAACCACGCAGCAAGAAGACCCTGCCGCCACCGAGCGAAGGGGCATCCTGCGGGTCGTAGAGTGAAGCACCCACCCGCCTTCGCCTGGGTGCTCGTTCACGGCAATCCGACGATCGATCAAATTCACGCACGCGGCACTGTCGCGTCCGATCAGATCGTCGGCACTTTGAACGTTGTCCTGCGAAAGGCCTTCAGGATGGGCCCAACCCGAAGGCTTCTACAGGCAATCATGTTTTCAGCAAGAAAATGCTAGAGCGCGATGCTTATCGCCCTCTCATTTACTGAATAGAGGCGGATTCAGCTCGCAAGTAAAATCGCCTCAGCGATTCCACTTGCGAGCATCAGACTCTAACGAAGCGCCAGCGGATCAGCCCTGCTTCGCCGCATAGGCATCCATGACGCGCGAGGAATAGACCAGGGCCGCGCCGGCATTGAGGGCAACCGCAACACCGAGTGCTTCGGCGATTTCCTCCTTGCTCGCCCCCTGCTTGATCGCCGCATCAGTATGAACGGTGATGCAGCCGTCGCAGCGTGTCGTCACGGCCACCGCCAAGGCGATCAGCTCCCGGGTCTTGGCATCGAGATGTCCGGTCTGCTTCCCGGCCCCCGACAGCGTCTGATAGCCCTTCACCGTGTCCGGCGATAACTTCGCGAAATCGCCGATTGTGGTCATGAGTTGCTGACGATAGGCATTCCAATCGAGCATCATGTGATCACTCCTCCATTCTGGATTTTCGGTTTGGCTGGACGCGTCCGGTGAAGTGGTCAGGTCCACCGCCGGATCGGGCATCCTAGAGCGCGATGCTGTCAGATTGACGCATGGTTGTTGCAATCCGGGACAGTATCACCCCCATGGCTAGACCCGCGCTGGGTGCCAAAATTCCCTTGACGCCGCAGCGCAGCATAGGTAAAAGATGCTGTCATTTCTCGTGACCGCGCGCAGACGCCTTTACATCATGCGCTTGATTCAGAAGCGCTTTTTTGACCGGCGTCGCGTCTTGAGATTCATCGACAAACCCAATGGTTCCGCGCTTGCGCGCCTCGGGATCATGATGCCGGCCTCGAAAGGCCGTCGTCCGTCGGTGCGTCGCGCGCGGTTTCCCGCCAGTTTGATGCCTTCCGGACGCGGTTTGTTTGCGGTCGCCGAAAGGACATGACGTAGTATGACCACCTTTTCCGAACTCGGTCTGATCGCGCCGCTGATGCAGGCGCTTGCCGAGGAGAACTACTCGACGCCGACGCCGATTCAGGCGCAGTCGATCCCCCATCTGCTGGCCGGCCGCGATCTCCTCGGCCTGGCGCAGACCGGTACCGGCAAGACCGCCGCCTTCACCCTCCCCACCCTGCAGCGCCTGATGGAGAAGAAGGGCCGCCCGGCGCCGAAATCCACCCGCGTGCTGATCCTCTGCCCGACCCGCGAACTGGCGGTGCAGATTCAGGAATCGATCCGCACTTATGGCCGCCATCTGCCGCTGCGCAGCACCATGATCTTCGGCGGTGTCACGCAATTCTCCCAGGTCCGCGCCATGCAACGCGGTGTCGATCTGGTGGTGGCGACGCCGGGCCGTCTGCGCGACCTGATCAATCAGGGCCATATGGATCTGAAGAGTGTCGAGGTGCTGATCCTCGACGAAGCCGACCGCATGCTCGACATGGGCTTCCTGCCGGAGATCCGGAAGATCGTCGCCCTGGTGCCGCAGCAGCGCCAGACCCTGCTCTTCTCCGCCACCATGCCGCGCGAGATCAGCGATCTCGCCTATAGCCTGCTCAACAATCCGGAGCGGGTCGAAGTGGCACCGGTCTCCTCGACGGCCGAGCGCGTCGAGCAGCGCCTCTACCATGTCGCGAAGAGCAACAAGCGTGCCCTCCTGGCGCATATCCTGCGCAGCCATCAGGTCGATCGTGCGCTGATCTTCGCCCGCACCAAGCACGGTGCCGACCGGATCGCCGAGAATCTGGAGAAGGACGGCTTCGAGGCCGCCGTGATCCACGGCAACAAGTCGCAGAACGCCCGCCAGCGCGCCATCGGCGACCTGAAGAGCGGCCGTCTCAACCTGCTGATCGCGACCGACATTGCCGCGCGCGGCATCGATATCGACGGCGTCACCCATGTGATCAATGTCGATCTGCCGAACGAGCCGGAGAGCTATGTCCACCGCATCGGCCGCACGGCGCGGGCCGGCGCCTCGGGTATCGCCCTCTCCTTCTGCGACGTCGAGGAACGCGCCTTCCTGCGCGATATCGAGAAGATCACCCGGCAGCAGATTCCGGTGATCGAGGACCATCCCTTCACCGGTGATCTTCCGCCGCTCGATGTGATCGGTCCAAAGCCGAAACGTGGTGGCGGTGGCCGCCAGGAGCGTGCGCCCCGTCCCGGCCAGGCCAAGCGTAAGCGCGAAGCCACCCGTACGCGCGACGACCGCGCCGCCTTCGCCGCCGAACTGGATCAGGCCGACAGCCGTCCAACCGCTCGTCCCGCTCCTCGTCCCGCTGCCCGTCCGGCCGAACATCGGCATGCTGACCAGCGGCGCGACTCCCAGCACCGCGATGACCGCAATCGCCAGGATCGCGGCAACCGCCACCTGTCGCAGCCAGCGGCCATGATCCGCGAGTTGGAAGCGCGCGAAGATCGCCGAAGCCGCGATCACCGTAACGATGATCAGCGTCAGGATGGCCAGCGTCACGAGGGGCAGCGCAAGACTGCTTCGCATCGGGATGGCCAGCACCATGATAACCGGCGCCAGGAAAGCCGCGGCACCGATAACCGCCACGGCGAAGGCCGCGGCCGCGAGGACCGCAACCATCACCAAGCCGGCAAAGGCAAATCCGGCAACCGCAATCATCGCCAGGACGGCCAGCAGCGCGGTCCGCGCAATGCTGGTGGCGGCAAGTCCCGGAACGGTCAGACGCAGGGTGGTCAATCTCACGGCGGCCAGCAGCGCCTGAAGCGTAACAACAATCAGCCGCGCTGATTCTTCACATACATGCGTGCAGGATCGGATCTGACATGATCCGGTCCTGCCTCTCGCCCAAAACAGTCAAGCAGCCCGCACCACGGCCAGGAATTTGCTCACCTCGCCGCGCAACAGGGCACCCTGCTGCGCCAGATCCCGGCTGGCATTGAGGACCTGCAGGGCGGAGGCTCCGGTATCGCCGGCGGCCTGGGTGACGCTGGTGATATTGACCGAGACATCCTGCGTGCCGATGGCGGCCTGCTGAATGTTTCGGGCGATCTCCTGGGTCGCCGCTTCCTGCTCCTCGACGGCCGACGAAATAGTCACCGCGATCTCGTCGATCCGGCTGATAACGTGGCCGATGCCATCGACCATGGAGACGACATCCGTGGTCGCGCCCTGCATGGTCGTGATCTGATCGCCGATCTCCTCGGTCGCCTTGGCCGTCTGGGTCGCCAGTGCCTTGACCTCGGATGCCACCACCGCAAAGCCCTTCCCGGCGGCACCGGCCCGCGCGGCTTCAATTGTCGCATTCAAGGCAAGCAGGCTGGTTTGGCTGGCCACGTCGTTGATGAGGTCGATCACCTTGCCGATCCGCTGAGCGGCCTCCGTCAGCCCCTTCACGGACACATTGGCATGCTCGATCTTGGTCACGGCCTGTTCGGTGACCTTCGCCGATTCCGTCACCTGGCCGCCGATCTCCTTGACCGAGGCCGTCAATTCCTCGGCGGCACCGGCCACCATCTGCACATTGGCTGAAGCCTGCTCGGACGCGGCGGCAACCGTCGTCGCCTGACGGCTGGTTTCCTCGGCGGTGGCAGTCATCGCCGTCGCCGTGGTCTGCAACTCCGTCGCCGCCGATGAGACCAGTTCGACGATGCCGCCGACGCTTCTCTCGAAGCCGTCGGCAAGCTCGTTCATCGCCCGGCGTTTCTCGTCGGCAGCTCGGCGCTCCATTTCCTTCTGCTCGGCTTCGAGACGCCGCATCTCGATCGCATTCGCCTTGAAGACATCCAGCGCACGCGCCATGTCGCCGATCTCGTTGCGGTTGTCACGGCCGGCAATCTCCACGGAGAGATCGTTTTTCGACAATTGCAGCATCGCGCCGGTGATCCGCTTGAGGGGCCGCAGGACACCGCCGAACGTGGCCAGAAGCGCGATGGCGCCAGCTATTGCGGCAGCGATCGCGACGATACCGAAGACGATGGACACCGCCTTGGCATCGCGTTCAAAGCTGCTCTTGATATCGGCCGACACGCGAAGCTGATGCTCCACCAATTCAGCAATACCCTCGGATACAGGATCGATGATCTGATAAAGCTCGCTATCGATCAGTTGATCGAGGGCCGTCCGGTCCTCACGCCGCAATGCGTCGACAAGCCGGTGGGAAAGATCCTTCGCCTTGTCGATCTGCGGCTTCAGCTCACTCGTCGACTGGCGCTCATCATCGTCCAGCCGGGTCTTCAGATAAGCCGACCAATCCCGGTCGATCCGGTCCTGCGCCTTGGTGATGGCGTCGATGGCATCGGGCGCTTTCAGGTGGCCGTTACGCATCTTGTGCGACGTATCGACGATATTGACCGCGAACATATCCGCGATCGCCTTCAGATTCCGCAGCGGGATCACCCGGTCATTGTATAACGTCTCAAATCCAGCTTCCGCCTTGCGCGTGGCGTACCAGCCTGATCCGATCCCTGCGATCAGCGCCAATGCCAGCATCGCAAGCACAGCGCAGAGCTGAAACTTGATCGAAATATTTCCAGCGACTTTCCGCATGATCGCCCCCGCTCTTTCGACAGACCCGATATTGGGCAGGAATTATTTCTCCCCACGGGTCAGTCAAACGCGGAAGTCGTAATGTTTTCCTTAAATCTAAGGAAAATTGTCTTCACGAAAGAATATACTATCTATCAACCATGATCTCTGTATCGATGTATTAATGAGTTAAGTATCTACGCGGTCGGGAAGTGTCAGCCTTTCGCATAGCCGATTGCGGTCAGCGCCGCCTTGATCTCGTCGAGGATCAAGGGGTCATCGATCGTCGCGGGGGCCTTGAAGGGCTTGCTGTCGGCGATCTTCTGCATGGTGCCGCGCAGGATCTTGCCGGAGCGCGTCTTGGGCAGGCGCTTGACCACGATGGCTGTCTTGAAGGCCGCCACTGGGCCGATGCGGTCCCGCACCAGGTTGACCGCCTCGGCGACGATCTCGCCACTGGCCCGGGTCACACCCGCCTTCAATACCAGCAGGCCCAGCGGCACCTGCCCCTTCAGCGCATCCTCGACACCGATCACGGCACATTCCGCCACATCTGGATGGCCGGCCAGGACTTCTTCCATCCCACCGGTCGACAGGCGATGGCCGGCGACATTGATGATGTCGTCGGTGCGGGCCATTACATAGACATAGCCGTCTTCGTCGATATAGCCGGCATCGGCCGTCAGGTAGTAGCCGGGATACTGCTCGAGATAGGATTTGAAGAACCGTTCCTCGGCCTGCCAGAGCGTCGGCAGCGCCCCCGGCGGCAATGGCAGGTGGCAGACCAGATTGCCGATCTCCCCCGCCTTCACCTCATGCCCGCCTTCATCCAGCACCCGCACATCCCAACCCGGCAGCGGCTTGGTCGGCGAGCCGTGCTTCACCGGGAAGTGCTCCAGCCCCAGGCAGTTGCCGACGATGCCCCAACCGGTCTCGGTCTGCCACCAGTGATCGATCACGGGCACCTTGAGATGTTGCTCCGCCCATTCCAGGGTCGGCGGATCGGAGCGTTCTCCGGCCAGGAACAGGGCCCGGAAGCTGCTGAGGTCGTAGCGGTGCAGCAGCTTGGCCTCGGGATCCTCCCGCTTGATGGCGCGGAAGGCGGTCGGGGCGGTGAACAGCACCGAGACCTTGTGCTCGGCGATCACCCGCCAGAAGGCGCCGGCATCAGGGGTTCCCACCGGCTTGCCCTCATAGACGACGGTGGTGCAGCCGGCCAGCAGCGGGGCATAGACGATATAGGAATGCCCCACCACCCAGCCGATATCCGAGGCCGACCAGAAGACCTCGCCGGGCTTCATGCCGTAGAGATAGGTCATGCTCCAGTGCAAAGCCACGGCATGGCCGCCATTGTCGCGCACCACCCCCTTGGGCTGGCCGGTGGTGCCAGAGGTATAGAGGATGTAGAGCGGATCCGTCGCCAGGACCGGGACACAGGCTCGGGGTGTCGCCGCCGCCATCGCTTGCTGCCAGTCGAGATCACGGCCGGCGATCATGCGGGCGGGTTCCATCTCCCGCTGCAGGATGATGCAGCGTTCCGGCTTCACCTGCGCCTGGTCGATCGCCGCATCGAGCAGCGGCTTATAGGCGACGATCCGGGTCACCTCGACGCCGCAGGAGGCGCTGACCACGACCTTCGGCCGGGCATCGTTGATGCGGGCCGCCAGTTCACGGGCCGCGAAGCCACCAAAGACCACGGAATGGATAGCACCCAGCCGGGCACAGGCCAGCATGGCAACCAGTGCTTCGGGGATCATCGGCATGTAGATGATGACCCGGTCGCCCTTGCCGACGCCCTGGCCGGCCAGGACCCCGGCGAACAAGGCCACCTGATCGCGCAGCTCCGCATAGGAGTAGCGCCGGACCGTCCCCGTTACCGGGCTGTCATAGATGATCGCCGCCTGATCGCCCCGACCGGCTTCGACATGGCGGTCCAGGCAGTTATGGCAGGTATTGAGTTCCGCACCGGAAAACCAGCGATAGAAAGGCGGCCGGCTGTCATCCAGCACCCGATCCCACGGCTTCGTCCAGTCGATCGCCGCCGCCGCTTCGCTCCAGAAGGCGTCCGGGTTCTCAATCGATTGCCGATGGACCGTGGCCCAGTTCCCTGTCGTTGCCGTCTTTGGCATGCCGTACTCCTCCCCGCACGCTTTATGTTTGCGACTATTTTGGGGACCGTACCTGGATCAGACAAGCGTGAATACAGTGAGCTAGGGAAGCTGGTGATCGGATGCGACAAAATGCTCCCGGATCCGATTCAGATATGCCGCGAAAGCCGGACCCTCTCTGGCCGGATCGGCAAAATAGGACGCGGCGGGGATCTGGAGGATATGTTCCCTGGCTCGATTTGAATTGGCGCGCTCAACTGGCGGAAGCGCCAGCTCATCGTCACGGGGGCGCCACCACAGTTGAGGCTGGCCGTCAACCTCCCGGTAACGCATCGGCCCGATCTCTCTCCAATAAGCGGCGCGTTTCCGGCCATCGTCTTCAAAATAGAGAGCTTCCATTTCGACACGCAAACTAGGCAAGCCGCGGCCGAAGTAAGCCATAAGAGCCAGGGGCACCGATGGCCAGAGCGACAGAGCGGCGAATTCCAGCGCATTGAGATAGGTTGCATGGAAAATCAGGGTTGCAATGACGAACCAGAAAATGAGGCCGTAACGAAGTTCCCGGATATAGCGCCTCAACAGCGGTACTCGCAGTCCGTATACCAGAACCGGCAAAAGTGGTGGCATTGGCTCTGAAACATCGGCGGTCGTCCATACACGAGCATTCATGATGTCCCTGCCACTACACGGACTCGCTACAAATATTACAATTATCAGTCGCAACCTACAGTCAGTCAATGGTACGTGTATGGATCGCTGCCCTGTAGCTGCCGTCCCTACCGGAATTTATCAACCGCCTCTTCTCGTGATAGCGATCACTGCTTCGCTGTGCTAACGCTACCACCAACTGATCGCCAGGTTTCGGAGAAGATTATGCATCACGCCGTATTTGCCACCACACTGCTTGCCTTGCTTGGCACGATCGCAGTCGCCGCAGCCGGGGCGCAGGAGCTGAAGCCCGGCAAGTGGCAGATCACGACCGAAGGCGTCATGGATATGGGCGGGCAGAAGACGCCGATGCCGAAGAACCAGATGGAGAGCTGCGTCACCCCGGAACAGGCGAAGAAGGCTGCCGAGGAAGCCGCCATGCCGAAGATGGAGGGTTGCAAGACCGAGGTGCTGTCGCGCAATCCGCCTCAGATGAAGATCCGCGCCACCTGCGATACCGCCGTCATCACCTCGACCGTAACCTCGGCCGGCGATACCTATTCGGCGGTGACCCATATGGAGATGGATCATGGCGGCGCGAAAATGGTCACCGACGTGACCACCATCGGCAAATATGTCGGCCCCTGCACCCAATAATCGCCGAGCTGTACATATTGCATTCGCGGGGCCGACGCGCTTCACTAGGGCGTCGGCCCCGCTCCTTCCCGGCGGGCCTCTACCCCATATAAGGACCCCGCGATGAAAGCCTCCGATCTGCTGGTGCGCTGCCTCGAGCTGGAAGGTGTCAAATATATCTTCGGCGTGCCCGGCGAAGAGAATGCCGATTTCATGATGTCCCTGCAGAATTCGTCGATCGAATTCGTGCTGACCCGTCATGAACAGGGGGCCGCCTTCATGGCCGAGGTGCATGGCCGGCTGACCGGCGAGCCTGCCGTCTGTCTCGGAACCTTGGGGCCGGGCGCCACCAACCTCATCACCGGCGTCGCCGATGCCAATATGGACCGCGCGCCAGTTTTGGTGATCACCGGCCAGGGCGCCACCAACCGGCAGCATAAGGAAAGCCACCAGATCATGGATGTGGTGGACATGTACCGGCCGGTGACGAAATGGGCCGCCAGCATCCGCCATCCCGATGCGATTCCGGAAATGGTCCGCAAGGCGATCCGCCTGACGCGCTCGGAAAAGCCGGGTGCCGTGTTGCTGGAACTGGCGGAAGACGTGGCGAAGATGGACACCCATGCCCAGCCCATCGAACCGCATCGCTATCGCCGGCCGCAAGGCGATCAGCAAAGTTTTAGCCAAGCGCTGGATTTGATCCGCAAGGCCAAGCAGCCGATCATCATCGCCGGCAACGGCACCATGCGCCGCCGCGCCGCGCCGCAGCTCCGGCGTTTCGTCGAGGCAACCGGCATCGGCGTCATCAGCACCTTCATGGGCAAGGGCGCGGTCGATCGTCATTCGCCTTATTGTCTCTACACGATCGGCCTGCAGCAGAAGGACTATCCGGCTTTCGCCGTGGACGAGGCGGATCTCGTCATCACCATCGGCTACGATCTCGTTGAATATCCGCCGCGCCTATGGAACCCGAAGGGCGACAAGATCATCGTCGATATCGATACCCTGCCCGCCGAGATCGACGGCCAGTATCAGGCCCATGTCGAACTGACTGGCGAGATCGCCACCAATCTCTCGCATCTCACCGATCTCTGGGAGCAGGAGAAGCTGCCGTGCTACGACCTGCCGCGCCAGCAGCATTGGCGGCAGTTGATGGCGAGCGATCTCGCCATGCATAAGGATGACGATACCGAAGGCAAGATCCGGCCGCAGAAAGTTCTTTGGGATGTGCGCGAGGCCCTGGGGCCGAAGGACATCCTGCTGTCCGGTGTCGGCGCCCATAAGATGTGGATCGCCCGCTACTATCATTGCGACGAGCCGAATACCTGCATCATCCCCAACGGCTTCTGCTCCATGGGCCTGCCGCTACCTGGATCGATCGCCGCCCATCTGGTGAGCCCGCAGGAGAAGATCTTCGCGATCTGCGGCGATGGCGATTTCCTGATGAATGTGCAGGAAATGGAAACCGCCCGGCGCCTCAATGCCGATATCACCGTCATGGTCTGGGAAGATGGCGGCTATGGCCTGATCGCCTGGAAGCAGGACAATGAATTCGGCCGGCATACCGATCTCGGTTTCGGCAATCCCAACTGGCTCGACCTCGCCAAGGCCTTCGGCTGGCAGGGACAATATGTCAACCGCTCGAAGGACCTGCGCGGCGCCTTGCAGAACGCCCTCGGCCATAAGGGGCCGTCGCTCGTCGTGGTGCCCATCGACTACCGCGAAAATCCCTTGTTGACCAAGCGATTGGGCGAAATCGTCGTGACCATCTGACCGCCGCCCTTTCGGCCGGGTTCCCCTCTCGCAGCCGCCGTCAACAAGGCAACAGCTTTCTGTGCCATTGCTGAACGGCGGTCGCGGGGTTTGGGAGAGACGGCATGGCAAGCGAGGAGTTCGAGGTTCACGGCCCCCATGACGAGGAGCTGGAACATGCGGCGGATCATGGCCGGACGGATGATCTCGCCGGGCGGATCGCCGTCACCACGGCCATCCTCGCAACCCTGGGCGCGATTTGCTCTTATATGGGGGGCGCTACCGAGGCCAATGCGATGCTCGACAAGAGCAACGCCGCCATCAAGAAGACAGAAGCCTCGGATCAGTGGAACTATTACCAGGCCAAGAACAACAAGCAGAATCTGAACGAACTGGGCCTGGTCCTCGCCCCCGATGACAAGAAAGCCTCTTTCCAGCAGGCCGTCGACCGTGCCGTTCAGGACAAGGCGGAACTTAAGAGCAAAGCCGAGGCCCTGGAAGCCGAGGCCGTCGCCTTCGACACCCAGAGCGAAGAACAGATGCACCGGCATCATCGCTGGGCACAGGCCACGGTGGCCTCGCAGATCGCCATCGCCCTTGCCGCCATTACACTCCTGACGCGGCGGCGTTGGTTGCTCTGGGGCGTCTATGGCCTGGGCGGGCTGGGAGTGGTGCTCGGCACTCTATCTGTTTTCGGTGCCTAGATCCCCGCATAAATCCCTCAGGGACCTAACCGGCAGACCTCTACGTTACGCTGAAACGACTAGTCCCGCACGCGGATCTTCACATAGGATCCCGGCGCATCCTCGAGCGCTTTCAACCCGCCATCACCCGGCAACCGCGCGGAAACTTTATCGCCGCCATGCTTGGCCACCCAGAGCGCCCAGTCGGTCCACCAGGAACCGTCATGTCGGGTTGCACCTGAAAGCCATTCCTCGGGAGTGGCCGGATGATCTGGATTGGTCCAGTAGCAATACTTCTTGCTCACCGGCGGATTGATGACGCCGGCAATATGGCCCGAGCCGGAGAGAACGAACTTATAGGGGCCGGAGACCAGGCAGCTCAGCGCATAGGTCGATTTCCACGGGGCGATGTGATCGCTCTCGGCGGAAAGCTGGTAGATCGGCAAGGCAATGTCGTGCAGATCGAGCGGCACGCCTCCCAATGTAATGCCGCCTGCCTCCACCAGCCTGTTTTCCAGATACATGTTGCGCAGATAGAAACTGTGCATCGCCGCCGGCATGCGGGTTGAATCCGCGTTCCAGTAAAGCAGATCAAAGGGCAGCGGCTCGCGGCCGAGCAGATAATTGTTGACGGCAAAGGACCAGATCAGGTCGTTGTCACGAAGCAGATTGAAGACCCGCGCCATGTGATGGCCTTCCAGATAGCCCTTCTTGGCCACATGGTGCTCGAGAAGCTGGATCTGCTCTTCGTCGATGAAGACCTTGATCTCGCCGGCATCGGTGAAGTCCGTCAGCGCCGTGAAGAATGTGGCGCTGGCGAAGCGCCGGTCCTTCCTCTTCGCCATCGAGGCCAGCGTGCATGCGAGCAATGTGCCGCCGATGCAATAGCCGATGACATTGACATCGGTTTCACCTGTTGCCTGCGTGATGGCGTCGAGCGCGGCAAGCGGCCCTTCCAGCATGTAGCTCTCGAAAGTCTTGCGTGACAGTTCCTTATCCGGATTGACCCAGGAGATCACGAAAACCGTATGCCGCTGCTCCACCGCCCAGCGAATAAAGGAGTTTTGCGGCTTGAGATCGAGAATATAGAACTTGTTGATCCAGGGCGGCATGATGAGGAGCGGGCGCCGATAGACCTCGTCGGTCAGCGGCGTGTATTGGATGAGCTGTATCAGGTCATTCTGGAAAACCACCTTGCCTGGTGTCGCGGCGATATTCTCTCCCAGCCTGAAGGCCGCCTCGTCGGTCATCCTGATATCGAGCCGGCCTTCACCCCGTTCCAGATCCTCGACAAGATGTTCGAGGCCACGGATAAGATTTGCACCGCGCGTTTCCAGGGTCTCGCGCAAGACACGCGGATTGCCGGCAACAAAATTGGTCGGCGCGCAGGCATCGATGAATTGCCGGAGGTAGAATGCGATCTTATGCTGCGTCCCGGCATCGAATTCATCGAGCTGCTGCGCCGCCATTTCCAGCCAGCGGGCGTTGAGCAGATAGGCCTGTTTGACGAAGTCGAATCCCGGATGCTGGTTCCACCAGTCGTCGGCGAAACGCTTGTCGTCTTTCGGTGGTGCGATGACCGGCTCGACCACCTGGCCACCGCTCCGGCGCATGAAGGAATTCCACAGCATCATGTGCTCGCACCACAGGTCGATCTGTGCGGCCAGCAATTTGGTCGGATTGGACCAGATATGGCCGGCGAAATCGGTGAGCGCCGTCATGACGATGCGCGGATCCGGGATCTGGAAATAATCGTCCTCGGCCTGTCGCGCGGCGCCACCGATCAACGCGCGCTGCGCACGCTCCATCAACCGCGCAACCCGAACCGCCATGTCGACCGGATCGGCGGCCGGGTTTCTGTCGCTCTCGCTGTGATCCGATGGTTTATTCATGCCGGGCACCCCTATGCGGGTTACAGGCCGACGGTCATGGTACATCCGAATTTCCGGATCATGGAATGTAAATGCCGCTGCCTGGATATCGGCCCTGATGCAAGAGCCAATGCCCAATCACTTCATCGGATTTCCGAAGAAAAATTATGCCAAAACAATCCGTTATCATGCCGCCAATGACGTGGCACGACGGCCGCGCGCCAACGAAATGACGCAAACAGGAACGGCGGCCGTTGCCGGCCGCCGTCTTTCTTCGGTCGAGTGGCTGCTCGTCAGCCCTGCGTGTCGCTCACCCGGTTGGTCGCAACGCGGTTGGCGGCGCTGACGATCGCCATCAGCGAGGCCTTGACGATGTTCGAATTCACACCGACGCCATAGACCGTCCGGCCGTCCGGCAACCGGGTTTCGAGATAGGCGACAGCCGCGGCGTCATTGCCGAGGCCGACGGAATGCTCGCGATAATCGACCACCTTGAGGTCGATACCGGTATGCTTGCGCAAGGCATCCATATAGGCATCGATCGGACCATTGCCACGGCCCTCGATCACCACTTCCTTGCCCTTGTCCTTCAGCTTCGCCGTCAGATTGCGCATCTCGGTGGCATGGGTGTCTGCCGTCGTCTGGTAGGAGACGAACTCATACGGCGTCTTCAATCCGAGATATTCGTCATTGAAAGCCTGCCAGATCGTGTCGGCGGAGATTTCCTTGCCGCTCCGGTCGGCGATGTCCTGCACCACCTGGCTGAATTCCATCTGCAGGCGCCGCGGCAACTGCATGCCATGGTCCTTTTCCATGATATAGGCGACGCCGCCCTTGCCGGACTGGCTGTTGATGCGGATCACCGCCTCATAGTCACGGCCGACATCTTCCGGGTCGATCGGCAGATAGGGGACCGCCCATTCCGGGTCGTTCGCCGTCTTCATGGCGGCGAAACCCTTCTTGATCGCATCCTGATGCGAGCCGGAGAAGGCCGTGAAGACCAGATCGCCGGCATAGGGGTGACGCGGATGGACCGGCAACTGGTTGCAGTATTCGGCCGTGCGGACGAGATCGTTGATATCGGAGAAATCAACCTCGGGATCGACGCCCTGGGTGAAGAGGTTCAGGCCCAGGGTCACCAGATCGACATTGCCGGTACGCTCGCCATTGCCGAACAAGGTACCCTCGATGCGGTCGGCGCCGGCCATGACGCCGAGCTCGGCCGCCGCGACGCCGGTACCGCGATCGTTATGCGGATGCAGCGACATGATGGCGCTGTCGCGTCGCGTCATATGGCGGCAGAAATATTCGATCTGGTCGGCATAGATATTCGGCGTCGACATCTCCACCGTCGCCGGCAGATTGAGGATGCACTTCTTCTGCGGCGTCGGCTGCCAGACATCCATCACGGCTTCGCAGACCTCGATCGCATAGTCGATCTCGGTGCCGGTGAAGCTCTCCGGCGAATACTGATAGACGAATTCGGTGTTGCCTTCCTGCTTCTCGGCGAACTCGCGCACCAGTGTGGCGCCGTGCACGGCAATCTGCTTGATACCTTCCATGTCCTGGCCGAACACCACGCGGCGCTGCAAGGTGGAGGTCGAGTTGTAGACATGGACGATGGCGCGGCGGGCGCCGACCAGGCTTTCGAAAGTGCGCTTGATCAGGTGGTCGCGGGCCTGGGTCAGGACCTGGACCGTGACATCGTCGGGGATATGGTTCTGCTCGATGAGCTCTCGGGCGAAATCGAAATCCGTCTGCGAGGCCGAGGGGAAGCCGATTTCGATTTCCTTGTAGCCCATCTTCACCAGGGTCTTGAACATGCGGAGCTTGCGCTCCGGCCCCATCGGCTCGATCAGCGCCTGGTTGCCGTCGCGCAGATCGACGGAGCACCAGATCGGCGCCTTGGTGATGGTTTTGCTGGGCCAGGTCCGGTTCGGCAAATTGATCGGCTGGAACGGACGGTATTTGGTCGAAGGGTCGACACGCATGATGAGAATTCCCGTGGTCAGTTTCGGTCTTGGCGCATGACGACACGAGCTACAGCCACCGGGCGGTCGTCACGGGCTGCAAAGCCCCGGACCCGGCGACCGCATCGAAGTCGCAGCTCAAGCGCGCGCAAAGACGGAGCGGTGGTGAAAACTGTTATGAAAGCAGCGGGGATCACGATCAACCCCTAACCCATTTGGTTTACGACAAAGGATGGTCCAGCGGAAAGTCAGTTCCAGGGACCGGCCCATAGGGCCATGCCCGGCGCGATCAGCACGCCGGGGTCGTAAGTCGCAGAAGCTGCGCCCAAATGGTCGGGTTCGTAAACATGCAGGGTAATTAACCAGTCGGATTCCCGCAGGTCAAGGATTAATCCCCCGACCGAACAGAAAGAAATTCGCCGCGATCGGCCAAACTCCCCTCTTCCCTCGTTCCTTATTTGGGCAGCCAGAAGCCGGCCGGGGTCAGACTTTCTCGCGATCGCGGTGGGCACAACTGAGCACCTGGCTCACGAGGCCTGGAAACAAATCGTCGATATCCGGCCGCAGGGAAATGAAACAGCGGGTCCCTTCCCGCCGGGCCTGGGTCACCCCCGCTTCACGCAGGATCTTCAGATGATGGCTGAGCGTGGAATTGGCGACCTCCACCTCGAATTGGCCGCAAGTCAGCTCTTCGCCCTTCGACAGCCGGCAAACCAGCGACAACCGCACCGGGTCGCTGAGGGCTCCCAACACGCCGGTCAGGGTGATTTCCTCCAGTTTCGGATGTTCCGGTTGTTTCATCGGGCCCTTGTTTCCTGTTGTCGCCGTCCCATATTCGATATTCATCGAACATCGAATATGTAATCAGCCGTCCGACTATTTCCAGGCCTGACGGACATGCTCGCCTCGACCTGTTCACCCCGCTTGCTCCCCCGGTGCCAACGCCAAAACCGGAGGCAGAGGGATTGTCAGGTACCTGATTAAGTAACCCAAGACCGACATGACAGAAAGCTGAAATGATGCCGAAGCTTTTCGACCCCATCAAAATTGGCGACCTCGACCTGCCGAACCGGGTGGTGATGGCGCCTCTGACCCGCTCCCGTGCCAGTGCCGGCCGGGTCCCGAATAGCCTGATGCGCGATTACTATGTCCAACGTGCCAGCGCCGGCCTGATCCTGTCCGAGGCCACCGCCGTGACACCCATGGGCGTCGGCTATGCCGATACGCCCGGCATCTGGTCGGATGACCAGGTCGAAGGCTGGAAACTGGTGACCGACGACGTCCATAAAGCCGGCGGCCGGATCTTCCTCCAGCTCTGGCATGTCGGCCGGATTTCCGATCCCTCTTTCCTCGACGGCCAGTTGCCGGTGGCCCCCAGCGCCATCGCCGCCGCCGGGCATGTCAGCCTGCTGCGCCCGATGCGTCCCTATGTGACGCCCCGCGCCCTGGAGGCCCGTGAGATCCCCGGCATCATCGCCGCCTATCGCAAGGGGGCGGAGAACGCCAAGCGTGCCGGTTTCGACGGCGTCGAGATTCACGGCGCCAATGGCTATCTGCTCGATCAGTTCCTGCAGGACGGCTCCAACAAGCGCACCGACGATTACGGCGGCCCCACCGAGAACCGTGCCCGGCTGATGCTGGAAGTAACCGATGCGGCAATCGATGTCTGGGGCGCCGACCGGGTCGGCATGCACCTCAATCTGCGGGGCGATTCCCATTCCATGAGCGACAGTGACCCCGCCGGCACGTTCGGCTATGTCGCCAAGGAATTGGGCAAGCGCGGAATCGCCTTCATCTGCGGCCGTGAATCGCTGGTGGCGCCGCGCCTGGCACCTAGCGTCAAGAAAGCTTTCGGCGGCGTCTTCATCGCCAACGACCAGTTCACCAAGGAAACCGCCGAAGACCTGCTTGAACGCGGCGAGGCCGATGCCGTCGCTTTCGGCAAGGCGTTCATCTCCAATCCGGACCTGCCGAAGCGGTTCAAGCTGAATGCCCCACTGAACGAGTGGGATGCCACCACTTTTTATGCGCCCGGCGCCAAGGGCTATACGGATTATCCGTCGCTCTGAGACAGGGGGTGTGGTCGTCAACGTGACAAACGGTGGGAGCAACCTCCCGCCGTTTTTTATCCAGGCGTCAAATCTCGCGGACGACACGCAACAAAATATACCGTTTCGCGCGCCCGTTCCCTCAACCGGCGCGCGTTCCCTCGCAGCCTTGATGTCTTACATCTTCTTTTTGTCGGAACTGATCTGATCCGGCTTCTTCATCACCGAGGCGGCGATCGCCGGACCCTTCTTGTCCTTCGCTTTCGCCATCTTTGGCTTCTTTGCTTCCCGGCCGCTTCTGAGTTGACCCTTCGCCATAACGTCCTCCTGTCATCGCGGGATCGGTCAGGTGAGTCGGCAGGCGCCCTTCCGCGCCACTATCCGTCGCGGCATCCGGCTCCTGCGGGCAGAAGTCTGTGCCCGTTCGGCAGCTATTTCAAGAGCAGGCTGTTTAAGGGAAGAGGTTATTCAAGACACATGAAATCCTCGCTGGTATCTGGCTGCTCGCCTGACCCGGAAGATTTGCGGAAAATTGCAGGGAATTAATGCCGGCCTATCCTTTATGCGCCCGGCCCGGGGGCCGATCCTGCGATCGGCCCGGCGGACCGGTTATGGCCGTCCTTCCTGGCCGTAACGGATCATGCGATCCCACTTGCCAGCGTGGCGGCCGCCGGACCAGAACCGTCCGGCTGGGTAGGCGGCGGAACGATCGCGCCTAGGCGACGCGTCCCAACAGAACCAACTCGTCTTTGATGCGGAGTTTTTGCTTTTTGAGGTCGCTCAGGAAAGATTCATCCGGATGCGGTCGCCGTTCTTCATCGGCAATTCTCAATTCGAGATCGGAATGCTTGGCTTTCAAGGATTCCAGATGCGACGTCAAAGCCATCGGCAAATCTCCTCGGTGGTTGGAGGTTGCAGGGCCGGCAGCTCCCCAGGTGGAACGGCAAGCCCCTGAAGGAAACCTATATCGAGACGCCTCCTGGGGAAAAATCCCCTGTGAAGAAATCGTGGGGCCATGCTAACGCTGAAGCCGCACCGAGTAAATTGGAGATCGGCGCGCGTCGATCACAATTCGTCGGTAAACGACTCGTTAATGCAGCAATAGGATTGACCTAATGGCCAGCCGCGATACCGCCACAAAGAGCCAGATGTCGCAGCACATACCGCCGAGGCTCATTGTCGGTATTTCCGGCGCGTCCGGGGCCGCTTACGGCGTCCGGCTGCTGCAATTGCTGCAAGGCGGCATGATCGAAACCCATCTCGTCATGTCACGCAGCGCCGAGATCACCCTGGCGCATGAAACGCGCTACAAGGTGAAAGAGGTGAAGGCGCTCGCCGACTACTGTCACGATATCGACGACATGGCGGCGGCGATTTCCAGCGGGTCCTTCCTGACCCTCGGGATGATCGTCGCGCCCTGCTCCGTCAAATCGCTGGCGGAAATCGCCAGCGGCGTCACAACGACGTTGATTTCGCGTGCCGCCGACGTGGTCTTGAAGGAACGCCGGCGTCTCGTACTGATGGTGCGCGAGACGCCGTTGCATGCCGGCCACATCAAGAACATGCTAGCGGTGACGGATATGGGCGGCATCATCGCGCCGCCGGTCCCCGCCCTCTATGCCAAGCCGCAAAGTTTGGAAGAGATGATCGATCAGAGTCTCGGCCGTGCTCTCGATCTCTTCGGCATCGCCAGCGACCGTGTGCATCGCTGGGGTGAGGAGAAGATGATCCGACGCCGGTCGGAAAAATAAAGCCGACTTTTATAAGGCTTCCAGAATGGCCGCCATGTCGGCGACGTCCCGTGGATCGGTTTCGTTGGCGGTATCGTTGCGCGGCAGAAAATCGAGATAGCTGCGCATCATCGACCCCGCCAGTTCCGCCGCCGGATCGGCCAGCAGCTTCGTGCAATGTACTTCGGCGGCCAAAGTGATCTGCCGCTGGGCGACACGCTCGCAATCGAGCTCGACACCGTGCAGGCTGTGCCGCAGGGATTGCTGATCGACCTTCGGGATCTCGTCGGCAAAGTCCGCCTTCACCAGCCGCCGTACCTGACGCAACGGCACCACGACCTTTTCGCGCCACGGCGCCACCGCCGCATCGATCGATTGCAGGCCGGTGACCGGCACTTGATAGCCGAGGGTCGCCAGCCAGCAGATCGCCAACAGCATGTTCACATCGGCGTCACGGCGATCCTGCAGCGAGAGCAGAGCGGTGGCGACTTGCGGCTTGCAATAAATTGCCAGGCTGAATTCCCAGAAGCCATCGGCATTGAGCTTGATCACATGCCACCTATCACCTTGCTCACGACCACATCGCCCGCCCGCTTCCCTCTTCGGACCGGACAGTCATCCCCGTCGGGCTTAAACCCTAGATTTCGCAGGGGCATGGACCATGCCGCAGCGCCATGGACTCAGAGGACGGGGGACTCAGAGGGCTGGCCGCCCATAGGGCTTTTCCTTCGAGGTCTTGTCAAGGCGTCCGCGATAACCAAGTATGGTAGGAACGTTTGATAGCGGGTTTCCCGTTTCAGCCGACCATCGGATTCTCAACCATCGGATTTTGTTGAGCATGAGTGACGCCTTCTTTCTGCTGCCGGAAACACGGAGCGTGCTGACCATTGCCGGCGAGGACTGCGCCGCTTTCCTCCAGGGCCTCATCTCCAACGACGCCACCAGGATCGCGCCGGAACGGGCGATCTATGCCGCCTTCCTGACACCCCAG
The DNA here is from genome assembly GCA_964406155.1 of uncultured Rhodospirillaceae bacterium. Taxonomy (GTDB): domain Bacteria; phylum Pseudomonadota; class Alphaproteobacteria; order Dongiales; family Dongiaceae; genus Dongia_B. The sequence goes on from CAYOQR010000001.1 coordinate 146,054, forward strand.
GGCAAGTACCTGCATGACTTCCTGATCGCTGCGACAGAAGAACAGTTCCTGCTAGATGTCGAAGCAGCGCGCCGGGCGGATCTGCAGAAGCGCCTGTCGATGTATCGGCTGCGGTCGAAAGTGACCATTGCCGATGGCAGCACCGACTGGACGGTCGCGACGATCTATGGCGCCGATGCCCTCGCCAAGCTGCATCTGCCGACGGAACCCGGCACAACCATTGCCGCCGGTAAGGGCGTCGTTTTCACCGATCCGCGCCTTGCGGGCCTCGGTGCCCGCGCCATCCTGCCGAAGGACGAAGCCGTCGCCTGGCTGTCGGCGCAGGGTCTTACCCAGGGCGACGAAGGCGCTTATGACCGTTTGCGCCTGGCATTGGGCATCCCGGAAAGCAATCGCGACCTCATCCCGGAAAAATCCATCCTGCTGGAATCGGGGTTCGATGAGCTGAACGGTGTCGATTGGCAGAAGGGTTGCTATATGGGCCAGGAACTGACGGCCCGTACCAAATATCGCGGCCTGGTGCGTAAACGCCTGCTGCCGGTCACGATCGACGGCCCGGTGCCGGAGGCGGGTGCAGTCATCATGGCCGGCGACAAGGAAGCCGGCGAGATGCGCAGCCATGCCGCCGACGGTTCGGTCGGCCTTGCCATGCTGCGCCTGGAAGCCCTGGACGCCCTGCGCAAGGGTGGGTCCGTCACCTTGCTGTCCGGTGAAACCAAATTGACACCGTCCCTGCCCGACTGGGTGCGTCTGCCGGCCCAGGAGAGTGCCGCCGGCTGAACCCGCCGAGACCAAACCGGCCGAATTGGAAAAATCCCCTCCGCCTGCTATAGAGCAGAACCTGAGAAATTCCGGTTCCAATACTGCTCCATGCAGCCACGATATCTTCCACGATACGTTCGACGGGGAAATCCATGACGACTGAAGCTGTGCGCCCTCACGCCGCCCGGCCGCGCCTGCGCGATCTCGGCATCACATTGGGGCGCATGACGCCCGGGCCGTTGAACGCCATCACCGATGTCGCCGGCGTCAAGGTCGGCTTCACCACCGTCATCGGCGACACGCCCCATGTCGTGCGCAGCGGCGTCACCGCCATCTGGCCCTCCGACGCCATCTATACCGAGCATCTGTTCGCCGGGTTCCATTCCTTCAACGGCAATGGCGAAATGACCGGCACCATCTGGCTGCAGGAACAGGGGACATTGGCCGGCCCGATCGGTATCACCAATACCCATGCGGTAGGCGTGGTGCGGGACGCGATCTGCCGCCTCGCGGCCGAACGTTTCGTCGCCAATCCCTGGCACCTGCCGGTCACCGGCGAGACCTGGGACGGCTGGCTGTCCGATGCCGAGACTTTCCCCATCACCACCGATCACGCATTGGCAGCCCTCAAGACTGCCCAAAGCGGCCCCGTGGCCGAGGGCAATGTCGGCGGCGGCACCGGCATGATCTGCCACGAATTCAAGGGCGGCACCGGAACGGCGTCACGCCGCCTGGCCGACAGCCAGGGCGGCTGGACCGTGGGTGCGCTCGTCCAGGCCAACTACGGCATGCGCGGCATGCTGCGCTGCGGCCAAGCGCCCGTCGGGCAGGAGATCGGCTATGATGTGCGGTCCGGCGTCCGCGACGAACCCTCGGACCAGGGTTCGATCATCGTCATCCTGGCGACCGATGCCCCGCTTCTGCCCATCCAGTGCCAGCGCCTCGCCCGCCGCGCCACGACCGGCCTCGCCTGGGTCGGCGGTTTCGGTGCCAATTCCAGCGGCGATATCTTCCTCGCCTTCTCCACCGCCAACAAGGTGCCAGCCGGCGCCAAGATGACGGATGTCCGCATGCTCGGCCTCGATCAATGCACGCCGCTCTTCCAGGCGGCGGCGGAAGCCACGGAGGAAGCGATCTGGAATGCCATGGTCGCCGCCGACACCACGACGGGCTTCAAGGACCGGACCGTGCACGCCATTCCCCATGACCTGCTGCAGCAGGCCGTGGCCCGCTATCGGCGGCGGGATTGAGAACGCTCGCGGTGAAACGCGTGCCTTTGGTGCGGCCATGACAACCCTGCCGCCCGCTGCCCGGCAACTGGTTGAGCGCCTGGCGCTGCAGCCGCATCCGGAAGGCGGGTTCTTCCGCGAGACCTATCGTGCGCCGCTCACCTTGGACGCAGCGGCCCTGGCCCCGCATTTTCCCGGCGGCCGCAACGCCTCGACGGCGATCTATTATCTGCTGGCAGCAGGCGACCGGTCCCGCCTCCATCGCATCCGCGCCGATGAGGTCTGGCATTTCTATCTCGGCGATCCCCTGCAGGTCGTCGAGCTGACATCGGATGGCAACGTCCGCGTGACCGTTCTCGGCTGCGACTTCGAGGCCGGCCAGATACCGCAGCATGTCGTTCCCGCCGGACACTGGTTCGGCGCCTGCCCCGCACCCGGCAGCGCCTACAGCCTGGTCGGCTGCACCGTGGCACCCGGCTTCGATTTCGCCGATTTCGAGATGGCCGACGGATCGGCGCTTCTGCGCGATCACCCTGCCGCCAAAGCCTGGATCGACCGGCTGACCTGAGCGCTACGCGCGGTCGACCGCGCTATTCCTTCCCCAGCAACCAGACCGCCGACCACCAGAGGGCGGGCGACAGCAAGGTCGTGATCGCCAGGAAAGCGACCCGGGCCGCCCAATGGAAGAACCGCATCTTGCGGGCCGCGATCTTGCTGTTGATGGCGATCTGCGTCATCAGGTCGTCGAGATAGGCCTGGGACACCGATTGCCCGCTTTCGGGCTGATACCGCGCCGTGAACTGCTCCTTGAAGCTATCGACGTCCAGCGGCGCGATATCGCCGAAGAACAGCAGATTGCGCGGCCGCTCCGGCGTCTTGGCGGAGGCCTTGTTCACGATGCGCGGCGCGATGGAAAGGACGCTGATCATCGCCGCCACGGCAAACAGCGCCAAGGCGGTGGTGAGCGCCGCAATATATTCGCCCGACATGTTGCCCGCACCTTTCAGCATGTTCACGCTGACGACGATCCAGGCGGAGCAGAAAGTCAGCAGGGCCGCGTTCTTGGTTTCGGCGAAACGCACGAAATCCACCGTTCGGGCCAGATTGGCCGAGACGATTCGCTCGAACGCCGCCAATTGATCCTCTTTGCTCATCCCCCGCCCTCTCAGTACTCGGTGGCCGCCCTCCACCCGATGATTCCTGCCGCCTACCTACTGCAAAAAGCGGCATCTAACCATCCTAAATGAACCCAAGCGCGAGATGGCGCACAGCGATACCGAGCCGCTTCTCGTCTCGATCGGGCCGATATTGTCGTTAAGTGGCGCGTGGCATCAGGAAGGCGTGTTGTCAGTCGGGCCGGCTCGCCATCTCTCCCGCGCCAGCCGATAGAGCACATGGGCGCGCAAGGGATCGCCGGCGGGCAAGGCCGGGTGCTGGAAATCATCCGCCGGATCGCGGCCCATGCCGAGGCGTTCCATGACCTGGCGCGACCGCAGATTGGCCGGCACAGTAAAAGAGACGATCTCGGTCAAGTGGAGCTGATCGAAGCCGAAGCCCAGCGCCGCGCGAGCCGCCTCGGTCGCATAGCCCCGTCCCCAATAGCCATAGGCCAGGCGCCAGCCGATCTCCACACAGGGCATGAAGGGTGCCTCGAAGCTTGGGCGGTGCAGACCGACGAAGCCGATGAAATCGGCCACACCCTGCGCCTCCACGGCCCAGAAACCGAATCCCTGGGCGGTGATCAAGGTCTGGATCCGGGCCGCCATGGCATCGCTCTCGTCCCGGTCCAGCCGCTTCGGCAGGAATTTCATCACCCGGGAATCGGCATTCAGCGCGGCGAAGGGCACGAGGTCGCTCTCACGCCAATCCCGCAGCCTGAGGCGCGGCGTCACGATATTCTGCATCTCACCCTCAACTTCTCTTGGCGTGCAGCCCGATTCGCCCTCGACGCCGCCTTGCCTCCTCAGTATAAGCCCCGCCCCAACGGAGGAGGACCAGTCTTGCTGTGCTGTGCGGCACGACCGGTGCCATGCTGCAAGCTTAACCGTTCGGTCAGATAACGTTTACCTTCGTTGCGCAACCGTGATAGCGTTTTGGGCTTCCCGCTCGAGGCGCGATCAGATTGCCGTCGCGGGGAGCGGGGCTTAACTGGGAGACATATGGATGAAACCGATTCTGAAATCAGCCGTGGCTGCGCTGATGCTGACGCTGGCTGCGGGCACGGCTGCGCATGCCGCGACGCCCAAGGATACCTTGGTCATGGCCTATGTGATCGACGACATCATTTCGCTCGATCCGGCCGAGATCTATGAGATCTCCAGCTCCGAATACCAGGCCAATGTCTATGACCGCCTGGTCGCGCTGGACGTCAAGGATACCTCGAAGATCCTGAACAAGGCCGCCGAGAGCTGGTCGGTCAGCCCCGATGGCAAGACCTTCATTTTCAAGATCCGCAAGGGCATCAAGTTCCAGTCCGGCAACGACCTGACCGCCGAGGATGCCGCCTTCTCGCTGCAGCGTTACGTGATTCTCGACAAGAATCCGGCCTTCATCATGAACCAGTTCGGCCTGACCAAGGACAACGCCAAGGAAAAGATTCGCGCCAAGGATCCCTACACCCTGGAAATCGAATTGGATAAAGCCTATTCGCCGAGCTTTTTCCTGAACTGCATCACCTATACCAGCTCGATCGTCGACAAGAAGCTGGTCATGTCGCATGACCAGAATGGCGATCTGGGCAATGCCTGGCTGAAGACCAACTATGCCGGTTCCGGCCCCTTCTTCCTCAAGGAATGGAAGCCGAACCAGTCGCTGATCCTCACCACGAACCCGCACTACTGGGACGGCGTGCCGAAGATCAAGCGCGTGCTGATCAAGAACGTGACCGAAAGCGCCACCCAGCAGTTGCTGCTGCAGAAGGGTGACGTCGACATCGCCCGCAACGTGACCGGCGACCAGCTAACGGCCCTGGAGCAGGACAAGGACGTGAAGCTGCAATCGGCTTCCAAGGCGACCTTGTGGTATCTCGGCCTCAACGTGAAGAACCCGAACCTCGCCAAGCCGGAAGTCCGCAAGGCCCTGAAGTACCTGATCGACTATGACGGCCTTGCCAAGACCCTCTTCAAGGGCGTCGGCAAACCACACCAGACCATCCTGCCGGAAGGCCAGCTAGGTGCTTCGACCGACACGCCTTACACACTGAATATCGAGAAGGCCAAGGAACTCCTGAAGCAGGCCGGCCTGCCGGATGGCTTTAGCGTCACCATGGACACCACCAACAAGACGGAGACCATGGAACTGGCGCAGGCCATTCAGTCCACCTGGGCCAAGGCCGGTGTGAAGCTGGAGATCAAGCCGGCCGACAACAAGCAGACCCTGACCAAGTACCGCGCCCGCCAGCATGATATTTATATCGGCGTCTGGGGCTCGGACTATCAGGATCCGCATTCCAATGCGGAAGGTTATGCGACCAACGCCGACAACGCCGACAATGCCGAGCACAAGCTGCTGGCCTGGCGTAACTCCTGGTTCATCCCGGATCTGACCAAGGAGGTCTATGCCGCGCGTGACGAGATGGACAATGCCAAGCGCGTTGCCATGTACCAGGACATCCAGAAGAAGGTGCTGGATGACGGTCCCTACGTGATCATGTTCCAGCAGATCGAAACCGCGGCGGTCAAGAAGAGCGTCGACGGTTTCGTTGTTGGTCCCAGCTTCGACCTCGACCTCTATCACGACGTCGTCAAGCACTGACGTCTGACAGGGGTTAGGGTTAAGCGACATGAAGGCGAGTATCCGGGTCGTTTTCTCGGTGATCACCACCCTGCTCGGGCTGCTGATGATCACTTTCGTGATCGGCCGTGTTCTGCCGGTCGACCCGGTACTCGCCGTTGTCGGCGATCATGCGCCGAAGGAGCTGTATGACCGCACCCGGATCGAGATGGGATTGAACCTCCCGATCTGGGAACAGTTCCTGATCTATCTCAGCCACGTCTTGCGTGGCGATCTCGGCATGTCCTTGCGCACCGGCCATCCGGTGCTCGAGGACATCGCCAATGTCTTCCCCGCCACCTTGGAACTCGCCACCGCCGGCACGCTGATCGGCGTCATCATCGGCGTGCCCGCCGGCGTCTGGGCGGCGGTCAACAAGGACCGCTGGCAAGACCACGTCGTGCGCTTCATCGGCCTCTTCGGCTATTCCGTCCCGGTCTTCTGGCTGGGCCTCATGGGTCTGCTGCTGTTCTATGCCAAGCTGGAATGGCTGCCCGGCCCCGGCCGGCTCGATTTCGGCTATGAGGACATGATCGAACCGGTCACCGGCATCATGACCATCGACACGCTGATCAGCGGCGATATGGAGATGTTCAAGAATGCCCTGATGCATCTCATCCTGCCGGCTTCGATCCTCGGCTATTACTCGCTCGCTTACATCAGCCGCATGACCCGGTCCCTGATGCTGGGTCAGATGCGCCAGGAATATATCCTGACCGCGCGGGTCAAGGGCGTCAGTGAACGCGTCATCATCTGGCGCCATGCCATGGGCAATATCCGGGTGCCGCTGCTGACCGTGATCGTCCTCTCCTATGCCACGCTGCTGGAAGGTTCGGTGTTGACCGAGACCGTCTTCGTCTGGCGCGGCCTCGGCCTTTACATCACGGACTCGCTCTTTGCCGTCGACATGACCGCCGTGCTGGGCGGCACGCTGGTCGTCGGCACCGTCTTCATCCTGATCAATATGCTGACCGATATTGCCTATCGTGTCCTCGATCCGCGTGCGCGTTGAGAGAGGCCCCTAATAAATGACCCTCGCCAACGACAACCTCCCCGCCCCCCGCCCGGCGCCCACGCCGCGCCAGACCGCCGTCACCTGGCGCGACTGGCTGCTGACCGATACGCCGCATTCACGGCTGCAGGCGCGCATGGGCCGGGCCTATCTGGGCTGGCGCAGCTTCGCTCGTAATCCGCTGGCCATGGCCGGGCTGATCATCTTCATCATCCTGGTCCTCATGGCGATCTTTGCGCCCTTCCTCAGCAGCCATGATCCGCTGGCCGGCGATCTCGAACATCGTCTTCTGCCGCCCGACGACACCTTCCTGCTGGGGACCGACCAGCAGGGCCGCGATCTGTGGAGCCGCATCGTCTACGGCTCGCGGGTGACGCTGATGATCGTCTTCCTGACCGCGGTCACGGCAGCGCCGATCGGCCTCGTCATCGGCACTGTCGCTGGCTATGCCGGCGGCTGGATCGAAGCCGCATTGATGCGCTTCACCGATATCTTCCTCGCCTTCCCGCGCCTGATCCTGGCGCTCGCCTTCGCCGCTGCGCTCGGCCCCGGCATCGTCAATGCCGTGTTGGCGATCTCGCTGACGGTCTGGCCGGCCTATGCCCGTATCGCTCGGGCCGAGACCCTGGCCGTGCGCAATTCCGATTATGTTGCTGCTGCCCGCATGAGCGGCGCCTCCGCCCTGCGCATCATTGTCGGCCAGGTCATGCCGATGTGCATGCCCTCGCTGATCGTCCGCGTCTCGCTCGACATGGCCGGCATCATCCTGACCGCTGCCGGCCTCGGTTTCCTCGGCCTCGGCGCCCAGCCACCCATGCCCGAATGGGGCGCCATGGTCTCCAGCGGCCGCGAGCATCTGCTCGACCAATGGTGGATCTCCACCTTCCCCGGCATCGCCATCTTCGTCGTCAGTCTCGGCTTCAACCTGATCGGCGACGGGTTGCGCGACGTGCTCGACCCGCGCGAGCAGTGAGGAACGATAGTATGACGGTGCCTCTGCTCCAGGTCGAGAACCTCAACATCCGTTTCGAGACGCCGACCGGCATCGCCCATGTGGTGCGGGATGTCTCCTTCACCATGGGCCGTGAGAAACTGGCGATCGTCGGCGAATCCGGCTCCGGCAAGTCGCAGAGTGTCCGCGCCATTCTCGGCCTGACGCCGGGTCAGGTGACGGCCGACAGGCTGGAATTCAACGGCGAGAACCTCCAAGGCCTTGATCTCGCGCAATGGCGCAAGATCCGCGGCAAGCGCATCTCCATGGTGATGCAGGACCCGAAATACTCGCTCAATCCGGTGATGCGGATCGGCGATCAACTGCTGGAAGCCTGCCGCGACGGCTATGCCGGCAAGGCCGCCAAGGCGCGTGCCATGGAGATGCTGACGGCGGTGAAGATCCGCGACCCCGAGCGAGTCTATCGCGCCTGGCCGCATGAACTGTCCGGCGGCATGGGACAGCGTGCCATGATCGCCATGATGCTGATCACCGAACCGGAATTGCTGATCGCCGACGAGCCGACCTCGGCCCTCGATGTCACCGTGCGGCTGCAGGTGCTGGCGATCCTCGATGATCTGGTGAAGACCCGCGACATGGGCCTCATCTTCATCAGCCACGACCTCAATCTGGTCGGCTCGTTCTGCGACCGTATCCTCGTCATGTATGCCGGCCAGGTGATGGAGGAGCTGGATGCGCAGCATCTCAGCGAAGCGCAGCATCCCTATACCAAGGGCCTGCTTGCCTGCCTGCCGGAACTCGGCAAGCCGGTCCAGGCGTTGCGCACCTTGAAACGCGATCCGGCCTGGAAACTGCCGCGCGGCAAGCACGAGGCAACACGATGACGGCCGGTGGTAGAATGACGCCAGCCAATGAGGCAGCCAATGAGTCTGGCGCGATGATCGGGATCGACAATCTCAGCGTCAGCTTCGGCGCCGGCAAGGAACAGGTGCTGGCCGTCAAGGATGTCAGCTTCCATGTCGCCAAGGGCGAAAGCTTTGGATTGGTCGGCGAGTCCGGCTCCGGTAAATCGACGGTGCTGCGGGTCCTGGCCGGGCTCAATCCGCATTGGAAGGGCAAGATCGCCATCGCCGGCCGCGATCTCGCGGCGAAGCGCGACCGCAAGTTCTTCCAGCTCGTGCAGATGGTGTTCCAGGATCCCTATGGGTCGCTGCATCCCAAGCACACGATCGACCGCATTCTCTCGGAGCCGATGGCGATCCATGGCATCAAGGACATCGAACAGCGCATCACTGCGATGCTCGACCAGGTGCAACTTGGCCACGCCTTCCGCTTCCGCTATCCCCACCAGCTTTCCGGCGGGCAGCGCCAACGCGTCGCCATCGCCCGCGCTTTGATCCTGAAGCCACAAGTCGTGCTGCTGGACGAACCTACCTCGGCCCTCGACGTCTCGATCCAGGCGGAAATTCTCAACCTGCTGGCCGATCTGCGGCGTGAGCTCGGCCTCACCTATATCCTGGTCAGCCACGATCTCGCCGTGGTCGGCCAGATGTGCGACCGCCTCGCCCTCATGCGCAAGGGCGAGATCGTCGAACTGGCCAAGGCCAGCGAACTCTCCGCCGGCACCCTCACTCATCCCTATTCCAAACAGCTGCTGGTCGCCAGCAAGGGCTACAACCGCGCCGCCATCGATGCGTTTGCGGATTTTTGAACAGGCCTGATCTGCTCGACGGGGTACCGGTCCTCATGTGCCGGCATCACCCTTTTGCGACATTATTGCCTATCCGGCCCTAAAAGCCGCCATTAGCTGGATCAGTGTTGGCGCTTTGCCGCCGGATCGGGTATCTAGCGCCCATCGCCACCCTGAATTGCCGGCAGTTGCACATCGATCCCGCCAGTCGCGCAGGATCCAGGTGGCCCTTGATCCATTGAATAGATTGAAAAAAATGCCTTTTCCAGCGACCAACCCTGCCCTCGACCGTGCCCTGCTCGACCGTGGCTATCTCGAACCGACGCCCGTGCAGCAGGCGGTCCTGGAAGCGGAGGCTGCCGGGCGTGACCTGCTGGTTTCGGCCCAGACCGGCTCCGGCAAGACGGTCGCCTTCGGCCTGGCTTTCGCCGAGACCATCCTCGGCACGGCCGAGCGCCTGCCCCGCGCGGGGGCGCCCCTGGCGCTGATCATCGCGCCGACCCGCGAACTGGCGATGCAGGTGCATGGCGAATTGAGCTGGCTCTATGCCGAGGCCGGCGCCCGGGTGGTTTCCTGCGTCGGCGGCATGGACGCCCGTCGCGAGGCCCGCGCTTTGGCGGATGGCTGTCATATCGTCGTCGCCACACCGGGCCGCCTGCGCGACCATCTGGAACGCGGGCAGATCGATACCCATGCCCTGCGGGTCGTGGTCCTGGACGAGGCCGATGAAATGCTCGATCTCGGCTTCCGGGAAGATCTGGAATTTATCCTCGATGCAACGCCGCCGCAGCGTCGCACCCTGCTCTTCTCCGCCACCATCGCCAAGGATATCGTCAGTCTGGCGCGGGAATATCAGCGCGATGCCTTGCGCATCGATACGATGTCGCAGAACGAGCCCCATGGCGATATCGAATACCGCGCCATCCGGATCGGCGCCCGGGACACCGAACATGCCATCGTCAATGTGCTGCGGCATATCGAACCACGCGCCAGCATCATCTTCTGCCATACCCGCGAGGCGGTGCGCCGGCTGCATGGCAGCTTGCTGGAGCGCGGTTTCGATGTCGTGGCCCTGTCCGGCGAGTTAACCCAGAACGAGCGCAGCCACGCGCTCCAGGCCCTGCGCGACGGCCATGCCCGCGTCTGCGTCGCCACCGATGTCGCGGCGCGCGGCCTCGATCTGCCGGATCTCGGCCTTGTCATCCATGCCGATATTCCCACCAACCGCGCGACGCTCCTGCATCGCAGCGGCCGGACCGGGCGGGCCGGACGCAAGGGCGTCTGTGCCCTGCTGGTACCCTTCTCGAAGCGACGCCGGGTCGAGCAATTGCTGCATTCGGCCAATGTCACCGCGACCTGGAGCGATCCGCCCAGCGCCGATGCGGTCCGCGCCCGCGACCAGGAGCGCCTGCTGGAAGATCCGATCCTGACCGAAGCGGCGACCGAGGAAGATCTGACGCTGGCGCGCACCCTGCTCACCGGCCGCTCCGCCGAGGATATCGCCGCCGCGCTGATCCGGCTCTATCGCGCGAAGCTCCCGGCGCCGGAAGATATTTTCATCCCGCCCTTCCGCGAGGAACGCAGCGACCGCCGCCGTGACCGTCGCGACGGCGAGTCCGATGGCGGCCGGCGCGCGGAAGGCCGCCCGCCCCGCGAATACCGTGGCAACAGCGAGAACATGGTCACCTTCCGCATCAGCGCTGGCCGGCATCAGAATGCCGATCCGAAATGGCTGCTGCCGATGCTCTGCCGCCGCGGTCAGGTGACCAAGAAGGAGATCGGTGCGATCCGTATCTTTGACCGGGAATCCATCGTCGAAATCAGCCGCGAGGCGGCGGCAGGCTTCACCGAAGCCCTGCGGCAAAATCCCGAGAGCGACATCCGCATCGAGCCGGCGGATGCTCCTCGCCCGGAACGCCGCGAAGATGGTGCACCGGTGCGCCGCGCCGACCGCCCGGTTCGGAGCAAGCATCAGGACGGCAAGTCGAGCCCTGACCGAGATGCCGATGACAGGCCTAACGCGCCCTGGAAAGCCGGCAAAAAGCCTTATGGCAAACCGGGCTTCGACAAACGCAAAGGCGACAAGCCGCAGGATGAACAGCCTCGGCATGAAAAGCCGCGCGGCGAAAAATCGCGACCTGAGAAATCGTGGAATGAGAAGCCACGGGACAAGAGCTTGTCTCGTGAGCACCCGGATCAGCGGGACAGAAAGCCGCGCAAACCCACTCCCGAAGCGGCGGCAGCTACGGCAAAGAAACTGAAGAAGAAGCTCAAGAAACTGAAGAAGGGCAAATAGGAGCCCAAGCACACCCGGAATTGCTGTTCGAGACAGCCCTGGGATTCAATTTGCCGGTGTCAGCTATGGCTACTGACATCCATAAGCATAATGAACTTCGGCGCTATACCATCAAATAAATAATACAACCTAGGATTTCTATTCTTTTAATCACACCCCTCTTGATTTAATTTGGGCTCGCGTCGGGAGTAAAGTTGCCAATCAGGAAGGCAACTTTTCCGTCAGTCTCAATTCTGGGACAGGAATCGCTCTATCTGATGCGGCCGCATACCCGATTGTCGGTAGTCAGGATAACTTGGGGGTTATTTTGTATATTAGAATATTGAGCTGCCTAACGTTTCTGGTAACTGCGGCTTGCAGTTATCCTGTCACAGTCGCACCAGCACCAGCATTGGATGTCTATGCGTCCTACACTGAAAAATTGCCTGGCAAGTATGCCTTACTTGTCGAAGCAACTTCACTTTCACGCACAATCGCCGCGACTGGCCAAGCCTGCAGCGCACATAATTATCCGGCGAATGCGAACGAAGCCTTCAAGGTATCGGCAGTAAAAACAATAGAAGGCCTCGTTGAAACAATCGAGGTCGTCTCCACGCCGATGAGCCGAGAGACAATGGGGCAAAAAGGCTATCGCGGTTTAATCATCGTGAAGGCAGATGACTATAGTGCCCGGCTGATGTTTGTTCCGGATTTCTGGAGCGCCACAGCCACAGCCTCCGCTGACGTGTCTGGCAGCATCGTCATTGATGGTCCAAATGGACGATTGTTTGGAACATCGAGTTCCTCTACGCGCACTGTCGATCAGCAAACCGGCTCCTGTGGAGCTGGCGCTCAGATCATCGGACAAGCTACCTCAATGGCCATCAAAGAATTGTTCGAGCGACTTGGCGAGCGCTTAGCCAATGAGCCCAAGTTGCGTACAGCCCCGACCCAAGCTTCTAACAGCCCATCGAGTTAACCGAGCAGGACAAGGGCAGCGGCAGCATGGGGATGAGAGGATGCTGCCGCTGCCAGGGATATCGCCGCTGCGGTCGTGGCGCGGCGCAACCGGCGATCCCTTCAAAACATTGGCGATCAGGCCATCCAGCCGCGTTTCACCGGAATGAGCTGATAGATCAGGCCGGGCTCCACCAGGACCTCTCCCTCTTTCATATGGCGCAGGTCATAGCTGCCGTCGCGATGACGCGGCGCCAGCCCGGCGAAGACATAACGGTAGCCGCGCCCGTCCTTGACCACATCCGTGACCGGCTGGCTGCGGTAATAGGCCACCACCTCGCCATCCGGTTTCGGATCAACGAGGCGGAAATAATCGGCGGGTGGCTCGGTGTTGCGGTAGATGAGCGGAAGATGCCGCACGATGATCTCCGGATGTGAACTTGTTCTCACTCCAGAGATATCGCCCCGGCCGATAAAGATGCCATGGGGGCCGTTTCACCGGCGCATTAAAGCCCCGTAAAATCGGCGCCCGAATCAGAAAAGAAAGTGGCCGCTCAATCTTCTTGCGGCGCCAGCTTGCCAAAGGGGGATGTGCCGGACGTCAGCGAGAGCACGCCGAGGCGCTTCAGGCCCTCGCGTCCATAGCGCTCCTTGATGGCCTGTTTCAGCCAGGCTTCCGCCTGGCTGTGGCGCTTGGTATCGAGGCGCCCGCCCTCGCCGAGCCAGGCAAAATGCGCCGTCGTGGTCTCGATCAGCTTGTCGATCCCCTCGCCATTGCCGGCGGCCACGGTGAGAACGGCGATCGGCCAGGCCTGGGGGTCGTTATGCGCCAGGGAGAGGGCTCCCTTCACATCGGTCTTGGCGCGTATCGCCGCCTTGCCCATATCGCCCTTGGTGACGACGACGATATCCGGGATCTCGACGATCCCGGCCTTCATGAATTGCAGACTGTCGCCGGATCCCGGCTGCACGCAGAAGACCACTGTATCAGCCGCCATCGCGATATCAGTTTCCGACTGGCCGACCCCCACCGTCTCCACCAGCACGATATCGAAAACCGCCCGCATGAGGATCATCGCCGCATAGGTCATCTCGGCAAGACCACCCAATTGATCGCGCGCCGCCATGGAACGGACGAAAATGCCGTCATCCTCAGGATCAGTGCGCAGCCGTGTCCGGTCGCCGAGCAAGGCGCCGCCCGAACGCCGCGACGACGGATCGACGGCGATGACGCCGATGGTCTGTCCGCGCTGGCGATAGTGCTGAATAAGGCTGCCGATCAGGGTGGATTTGCCGACACCCGGCGGACCGGTCAGGCCGATCACCTGGCCGAAGGGCTGCTCGAAGGCCTGGTCGAGCAAGGCGACCGTGTCGAGATCGTCCGGCGCCGCTTCAAGCCGCGCCAGGGCCTGGGCAAGCGCCGCCTTGCCGCCCCGGCGCAGCAGATCCAGGGTAAAGGTCATCCCAATCTCCGTAAGCGGCACCGCAAAACCAAACTTCCCCTCATCGCCCGGACTGCTCCAACCAACCAGCATGTCATCCAGAATGGATGGCTGGGTCAAGCCTTCAAAGATTGAGCGATAGGAAGGGGCAACTAAAACCGTTACTCTGCCATACGCCTTTCGCAGATATCGGCAGGTGCAGAATGGATATTGAGGGCCTGATTAAGGAAGTCCGAGATCATTTTCTGGATCAATTCCGTGACTTTATCCGACAGGAACGGCAGAGCTGCAGCAAAGGTGGACCAGAGGTCAAACTGCAGCTCAGCCAAACAAGCGGCATCTACCGCCATCTGTACTGTGCTGATTTCATCAGAAATGACGATCAGCCGAACGTCATCGAGTTCATCCCCGAATATCAGTTAGAGTTCGCGCCGGTTACTGGGAAATTTGGGAACATCGTGATCGAAATCATAGCCTTTAGATGGGATAGAGTGAAAATCACGCATACTCTTCCCGATTTAGATCATGCTCATATTGACGCATGGTTCGACGATTGGTTTGATCCGGATGATCGCAAGTATGATCAGAACTCTGAATTCTCTCATACCATTCATTCAGTTACGATAGAGGGCCAGGAAATTTGCGTTGATTTCGGATCAGCACCGGTTGACGCTTTCTGGTCGCTCATGGGAATCCTTGAGAAAAGCGGCGCTCCCCAAATAAAGATTATTGGGGATGCATCCTGATCAGTTCCCTTATATTGGCTTTCATTCTTCACATCATGTGCCGGTAGCCAGAATGTCGAAATTCAGTTGCCTGGCGCAGAACATCATCGATGCACATAGCGTCATCAATATTGGGGAGATCAGATGAAGCGCGTCTTGATTGGACTGCTCTTATTACTGGCCGGTTGTGCCGATACCACGCTGACGCGGCAGCAGACTGCCGGAATCAAGAAAATCGGCGTGATTTCCGCGATCGGCGATGAGTTGACCATCAAGAGCTTTGCCGCTGCGGACAGCGCCTCGGAAAGCCGGGGATCGATTGCCGAGCTTGAGCTTGACCAATATGTCATCGACCAGATTGGCAGCATGCTCGTCGGCCGCCACGAGCTTATCCCCGTTTCCTATCAGCCCCTCAGCTTCCATCAGACGGCGGAGGAACAATCGCTGCATGCGAGCAGTGTTCGGGGGCAACCTCTGGGACAGGTTATCCGCAGCATGACGCAATTGCCCTCCGGCATGACGGCGGGAACCGCGACCGGTGTCGATGCCTATGTGGTGGTCCTGACCGGGCGAGCCTTACTGAAGGATGGCGATCATTCACTCTATGGGACCAGCCTCGTGCAATTGCCCGGCACCTCGAACCCACAATATAATCTGGGCGTGGTCTATTGGATCGCCGTTATCGACGGGCACAACCTGCAGCCGATCGGCAATGTCAGCACGCTTTCCGACCGCTCGGTCGACCCCAGCCTCTGGGCCCCGACAGTCGATGCCTTGAACGCCGCGCAACGGCAACAGATCGCCGAGATCTGGAAAAAGCGCATCGACCTCACGCTGCGACCGGCGCTGCGGAAGCTTCAGTTGCTTCAGTAACCGTCGCGCTTGAGAGAGTCACAAAAAAAATAGCCGGGCAAAAGCCCGGCTATTTCTGTCAGAGACTTATTTGAAAACTTATCCTTCGCCCTTGCGGCCGTCGCCTTCGCCGCTGAAGGCCGCCTGTGCCGCCGCCAGCTTGGCGATGGGCACGCGATAGGGCGAGCAGGAAACATAATTGAGACCGACCTTGGCGCAGAAATGGATCGAGGCCGGGTCGCCGCCATGTTCGCCGCAGATGCCGAGCTTGATATCGGGACGGGTCTTGCGGCCCCGCTCCGCTGCCAGCTTCACCAGTTCGCCGACCCCATCCGGGTCAAGGGTGATGAAAGGATCGCGGCCGAGGATGCCCTGGCGTTCATAGGACTGGATGAAACGCGCGGCGTCGTCGCGGCTGAGACCGAAGGTGGTCTGCGTCAGGTCGTTGGTACCGAAGCTGAAGAAGGCCGCATCCTTGGCGATCTCATGGGCGAGCAGGGCCGCACGCGGCAGCTCGATCATGGTGCCAACGGAATAAGGCAACTTCTCGCCGGATTCCTTCTCGACCTCGGCGGCGACGCGATCGATCACCGCCTTCATCAGCGCGAGTTCCTTCGGAATACCAACCAGCGGGATCATGATCTCGGCTTCCGCCGTCTCGCCGGTAGACTTCTTCACTTCGGCCAGCGCCTGGAAGATGGCGCGGGCCTGCATCTCATAGATTTCCGGATAGGTGATGCCGAGGCGGCAACCGCGATGGCCGAGCATCGGATTGCTTTCATGCAGGGCCGCGGCACGCGCCGCCACCGCTTCCACCGGCACACCGGCGGCGGCGGCCACTTCCGCCATTTCCTCACGGGAATGCGGCAGGAATTCGTGCAGCGGCGGATCGAGCAGGCGGATCGTGATCGGCAGGCCCTTCATGATCTCGAAGAGCTCGACGAAATCCTGGCGCTGCATCGGCAGGATTTTGGCGAGCGCCCTCTTCCGGCCGTCGACGTCCTCCGCCATGATCATTTCACGCATGGCGATGATGCGATCGCCGTCGAAGAACATATGCTCGGTGCGGCACAGGCCGATGCCCTCGGCACCGAACTTGCGGGCCGTGCGGGCATCCAGCGGGGTTTCCGCATTGGTGCGGATCTTCAGCTTGCGCGCCTCGTCGGCCCAGCCCATCAGGGTGGCGAAATCGCCGGAAAGCTGCGGCTCGATGGTGGGCACGGCCCCGACCATCACTTCGCCGGTGCCGCCGTCGATGGTGATGAGATCGCCTTCCTGGATCTTATGCCCCTTCACGGTCATCAGCTTGGCCTGGGAATCGACACGCAGTTCGCCGGCCCCCGAGACGCAGGGGCGGCCCATGCCACGTGCCACCACGGCGGCGTGACTGGTCATGCCGCCACGCGTGGTCAGGATGCCGACCGCCGCATGCATGCCGTGGATATCTTCGGGGCTGGTTTCGACCCGGACCAGGATGACCTTATCGCCTTTGGAGGCGCGGTCCTCGGCGTCATCGGCGGTGAAGACCACCTTGCCCGAAGCGGCGCCCGGACTGGCCGGCAGGCCACGGCCGATCACATCGCGCTTGGCCTTGGGATCGAGGGTCGGATGCAGGAGTTGATCCAGCGAAGCGGGATCGATGCGGGCAACCGCCGTCTTCTTGTCGATCAGGCCTTCGGTGCAGAGATCGACAGCGATCTTCAGCGCCGCCTGGGCGGTACGCTTGCCGTTGCGGGTCTGCAGCATATAGAGCTTGCCCTTCTGGACAGTGAACTCGATATCCTGCATGTCGCGATAATGGCTCTCGAGCTGATGACGCACGTCATTCAACTGCGCGAACACCGCCGGCATCACCTCTTCCATCGCCGGCAGCGTGGAATTGTTCGCCTGCTTGCCGGCAATGGTCAGATGCTGCGGTGTGCGGATGCCGGCGACGACATCTTCTCCCTGGGCGTTGACCAGATATTCGCCGTAGAACTCCTTGGTACCCGTCGACGGATTGCGGGTGAAGGCGACACCGGTCGCGCAGTCATTGCCCATATTGCCGAAGACCATGGCCTGGACATTGACCGCCGTGCCCCAATCCTCGGGAATATCGTTGATCTTGCGATAGGTGATGGCGCGCGGAATGTTCCAGCTCGCGAAGACGGCGCCGATCGCCCCCCAGAGCTGGGTGCGCGGTTCCTGCGGGAAGGGCTTACCCAGCTCCTCTTCCACCTTCGCCTTGTAATCGGCGATCACCTTCTTCCAGTTCTCGGCGGTCAGGTCGGTATCGAGGGAAACGCCGAGATCGCTCTTATGCAGATCGAGGATTTCCTCGAAATGATGATGCTCCACTCCCAGCACGACATTGCCGTACATCTGGATGAAGCGGCGATAGGAATCGTAAGCGAAACGCGCATCGCCCGACTGCTTGGCCAGCCCCTCGGCAGTCTCGTCATTGAGGCCGAGATTGAGCACCGTATCCATCATGCCCGGCATGGAGACACGGGCACCAGAGCGGACCGAAACCAGCAGCGGCGCCTTGGCATCGCCGAACTTCACGCCGACGACTTTCTCGATATGAGCGATGCCGTCATCGACCTGCTTCTTCAGCTCGTCCGGAAAGCTCTTCTCATGCCCGTAATAGTAGGTGCAGACTTCCGTCGTGATGGTGAAACCCGGCGGCACCGGCAGGCCGAGGCTGCTCATCTCCGCCAGGTTGGCACCCTTGCCCCCCAGCAGATT
The DNA here is from genome assembly GCA_964406155.1 of uncultured Rhodospirillaceae bacterium. Lineage (GTDB taxonomy): Bacteria > Pseudomonadota > Alphaproteobacteria > Dongiales > Dongiaceae > Dongia_B. The sequence continues at coordinate 164,448 of CAYOQR010000001.1, forward strand.
GCGCATATCCGCACGTCCTTCCGCCGCACCGTCGCCGAAGCGATATACCCATTTCGCCATGATCTCTCTCACCCTTCGATCTTGGAAAAGTCAGCAACTTTGTTCAGCGTCGACCGGATTGCCGACAGCAATCTGAGCCTATTGATCCGGCGCTGCGGGTCATCACAATTCACCGTGACCTTGTCGAAGAAAGCATCGACGGGCCGCCGCAACTGCGCCAGTGCAGCCATGGCCGTGGTGTAATCTTCCTTAACGATCGCACCTTCCGCATGGCCGGCCGCGGACGTCAACGCTGCCTGCAATTCCTTCTCCTCCGCCTGTTCCAGCAAGGAGACATCGACCGGCCCGTCATGTGACACGCCGTCCTTCTTTTCTTCAATCCGGACGATATTGCTTGCGCGCTTATAGGCAGTCAGCAGATTAGCTCCATCCTCGCTCTCGACGAAACCTTTCAGCGCTTTGACCCGCGCCAGCAGACGCACCAGATCATCCTCGTTACCCAGGGCGAAAACCGCGCTGATCAGGTCGTGACGCGTGCCCTGCTCCTTCAACGCAACCTTGAGGCGATCGGCGAAGAAATCCATCAGATCGGCAATCACCGCCTTCGGCTGATTGTGCTCGAAGCCGCCCGCGGACCCGCCATGATCGTAATAGCCGCTGTAAGCGCGGCCCAGTACATCACGCAGCTTCAAACGCAGCCCGTTTTCGATGATGAGGCGAATGATGCCGAGTGCCGCGCGGCGCAAGGCGAAAGGATCTTTCGAGCCGGTCGGTTTTTCATCGATGGCGAAGAAGCCGGTGAGCGTGTCGATCTTATCCGCCAATGCCACGGCAATGCTGACAGGAGCATTGGGGCACCGGTCGTTCGGCCCGAGGGGCTTGTAATGGTCAGCAATCGCCTCCGCCACGTCGGCAGGCAATTTCTCCAACTGGGCGTAGTAACGCCCCATGATGCCCTGGAGTTCCGGGAATTCACCGACCATGCCGCTGACCAGATCGGCCTTGGCCAGCTCGGCCGCCTGCCGGGTCAAGCCGCGATCGGCACCGATCTCTCCCGCCAGCTCGACCGCCAAGGCCGTATTCCGCTTCACCTTCTGCCCGACCGTGCCGAGCTTGGCGTGATAGGTGATGCTGTCCAGCGATGGCACGCGGTCCGCCAGTTTCACCTTCTGGTCCTGATGCCAGAAGAATTCCGCATCCGACAGACGGGCACGCAGCACCCGTTCGTTCCCGGCGATGATCTGCTTGCCACCGTCGCTGGCCTCGATATTGGCGACGACCAGGAAGAACGGCGCCAATTTGCCGTCCTGGGTCTCGACCGCGAAATATTTCTGATGCGTCCGCATCGACGTGGTCAGCACCTCGGCCGGCACATCCATGAACTGCTGATCGATCCGCCCCATCAGCACGACGGGCCATTCCACCAGACCGGTCACTTCGTCGAGCAGGCCGTCATCCGGCTTGATCCGCAGTCCCTGGCCGGCAGCCAGTTTATCGGCCTGAGCCTTGATCACGGAGCGGCGCTCGGCCGGATCCAGCATGACCTTGGCGTCGCGCAGCTTCGCCTTGTAGTCGGCGAAACCGTTGACCGAGATCTCGCCCGCCGACAGGAAGCGATGGCCGCGTGTCACGCGGTCGAACACGATGCCGGCGCCGCCGAGATCGAATTTGCCTTCCAGGACCTTGCCGTCGAAGAGCGCGACGATGCTGTGCAACGGGCGCACCCAACGCTGGGTGTAATTGGCCCAGCGCATGGATTTCGGCCAGGGCAAGGCCAGCATGGAGTCCAGGATGATCGCCGGCAGAACGCTGGCCGTCGCCGCACCCTTCTTCTCCACAACGGCGAAATAGAAGATGCCCTTGCCGGTGTCGCGCTGTTCGCACTGATCCAGCGAGGCAAGGCCTGCCGATTTCAGGAAGCCCTCCACCGCTTGTTGCGGCGACCCGACCCGGGGGCCCTTCTTTTCTTCCCGCACATCCGCCTGGGTCACCGGCAGGCCGTCAATGACGAGGGTCAGGCGGCGCGGCGTCACATAGGTATCGGCCCGGGTGAAAGCGAGACCGGCAGCCTTCAGCTTCTCGGTGACGAGCCGCTTCAGATCCTCCACCGCCCGCGCTTGCATGCGGGCGGGAATCTCTTCGGAAAAAATTTCCAGCAGTAATTCGGCCATGATCTTACCCGGCCCTTTGTTGGTTCTTGTCAGCCGGTCGCGCCGCGTCGCCGCGCTGGGTCGCTTCCCAGGCCTCGCAGCAAGCCTTCGCCAAGGTACGCACCCGGCCGATATAGGCCTGGCGCTCGGTCACCGAAATGACTCCGCGCGCATCCAGCAGGTTGAAGAGATGGCTGGCCTTCAGGCACTGGTCATAGGCCGGCAGCGGCAGAGCCTTGGGCAGATTCAGCAGCGCCGCGCATTCTTTCTCGGCATCCTGGAAATGCTGAAAAAGTAGCGCCGTATCGGCATATTCGAAATTGAAAGCGGAATATTCCTGCTCGGCCTGCAGATAGACATCGCCGTAAGACAGGCCTGCCTCGCCCTCGACGCCGTTGAAGTCCAGGTCATAGACGTTCTCGACGCCCTGGACATACATGAACAGGCGCTCCAGGCCATAGGTCAGCTCAGTCGAAACGGGGTCGCATTCCAACCCGCCGACCTGCTGGAAATAGGTGAACTGGCTCACTTCCATGCCGTCCAGCCAGACTTCCCAGCCGAGGCCCCAGGCGCCCAAAGTCGGGCTCTCCCAATCGTCCTCGACGAAGCGGATGTCGTGCTTCAGGGGATCGATGCCGATCGCCCGCAAACTGCCGAGATAAAGCTCCTGGCTGTTGGCCGGCGACGGCTTCATCAGGACCTGGAACTGGTAGTAATGCTGCAAGCGGTTGGGATTCTCGCCATAGCGGCCATCCTTGGGCCGGCGCGATGGCTGCACATAGGCGGCGCGCCACGGTTTTGGCCCCAGCGAGCGCAAGGTGGTCGCCCAGTGAAAAGTTCCGGCGCCGACTTCCATGTCATAGGGTTGCAGGATGGCGCAGCCCTGCTTGGACCAGTAATTCTGCAATTTCAGGATGAGCGCCTGGACGCATGTTTCCGGATTGGCGGTGCGCGCCATTGGGGAATCCTCTCGTAACCGGCCATGATCTTGTCGGGAATCTGGAGCCGGGCCCGCATAGTGCAGCGCAAAATAGAGGGGAGAATTGTAATAATCAAGGAAACTGCGCCCTGGACCTTGCGGTCAAATTGACAGCGCAATCAACAGGTCAGCAAGCTCGCTGCCGCCGCTCAACGGGTTACGTTCTTGCCGCAGGAACAGCCGCTACCGGCGGCGATATAGGTGCCACAGCTCGGGCATTTCACAAGATCCTCGATCGCCTTCTGCTTGGCCGTGGCCCCGGCTCCCGCCCGAGCTCCTGCCTTGGCATTGCCGCCCGCGGGCTTCTGGTTGCGAGTCGGTGCCTGCTCCGCCGGCCGGCGGAACCACCACCAGACCGCGGCAATCACCGCGACGATCAGGAAAAGCTTTGGAAAACTTGGCAAACCGAACATGGCGCCATTTAGCGACGACGCCATGGACCGGTCAAGCCCAGTTCAGTTTCCCGGCAGCTCACCGATAGTAATCGCAGCCGCCGACATTTCCCTGAACGTCGAAGAATCTGACGATGTCTTCTTCGTCGACGAAAGCCCGAACCTTGCATCTATACGTGGTAATCTCGACGCTTCCGTTGGTCTTCTCGTCGACTCTCTTACCGTCCTCATGTTCCCAGGCATAGAATTTACGCCCTGCAACCGTCCCTTCCGAATCCGGCATGCCGAGGCGATCAAAAACCGTGCTGACCGGCCCGCCGACCCAGGGATTCAACGTGTCGACCAACGGCACTCGTTGGGCGCAGGCGGCCAAACCCAACAGCAGGGATAATAATAAAAGGCTTCGCAACAACGATACGCTCTTCATGATAGCACAAGTATAATTAATACTACTTTTAAGTATATATCTTATTGCGTGTTATCAAAGTAACATTTTCGCGCGCTTTGGTTTTCACATCTCAATCGGCGCGGCATCCCGCAGGATGGCCTCGGCCTCCAGGGTAAAACCGCCCGTCGGGTCGTGCAGGACCAGGGCCGGCAGAAGTCGCGATGGCGCCCGGTTGCCGCGGATGCCGCGCACGATCACCCGGCGGGCCGGCTCCCCGGCCTTGGGCTGGATCGGCAGGATAGCGAGCGCACCGAGATGGGATTGCATCAGGGCCAGCAGTTCCGGCAGCCGGTCGGCACGATGGATAAAGGTGACGGTGCCGCGTGGCACCGCGACGGCCAAGGCAGCCTTGACCCAGTCGGCCAGGACGGCATCGGATTCCGCATTGGCGAGGGCCTTGATCGGATGGTCGGAGAGACTGGCCTGCCCCTGCGGCAGGTATGGCGGATTGACGATCACGTGATCGGCGCCACCAGCCATCGAAACCAGCCAATCCCGCTCCAGGATATTGCCGCAGACAACCTGATATCGATCGCCGAAGCCGCCTTCCCGTGCATTGCGGCCGGCGAGATCGGTCAACACCTGCTGCCGGTCGATGCCGATGCAGGTGATCTCCGGCACACGCGCCAACAGACACAGCCCAGCCGTGCCGACACCGCAACCGAGATCGGCCACGCGGTCACCCGGCCGGGCCGAGATCGCCGCCGCCAGCAATACCGGATCGATGGCGGCCCGATAGCCGGCGGCCGGCTGATGCAGAACCACCCGTCCGCCAAGGACGGTGTCGGCGGTCAACGCCGGCTCGTCTTCCGTGTCACGTGCCGTCATGCCGCTTGCCGTCATGTCAGTCGTCTGCCCCGGCGACACCCGCCGGCACCGCTTCCGCCAGCGCCGCCTCGGCTTCCCGTATCAGTCGCTCGGCCCGGGGCAGGTCGGCTTCGGCTACCATCAGCCGCTGCTCCAGCACATTGAGGCTGCCCTGGACGATGCTGGTATGCTGGTCGAGGATCACATGATCGATCCCGGCCCCATTCAGCACAGTGATCAGGAAGGACAGCCGGATCGGGTCGTTGCTCCTGGTCAGTTCCCTCATCCCCTGCCCCTCCACCTAACCGGTTCCCGATAAGATAATGTATGCGCGCAATGGTCGCAGAGATTACCCGCACCCCAGCGCCCTTGACCTATCATATTATGTTTCTATGCTCGGCGGCCATAAAGCCGGCCCCGCAGCAGACTGGGATCATCCGGATCCTTGTGCCAGGTCAAATATATCTCAAGCGGTCTGGGCAACGATCCAGCGGACGGCAAGGTGAAGGGAATGACGACGTGGCGGTGATCATCAATCTGGATCAGGAACGCGAAAAGGATCAGCCGGACGCTCTGACGCGGCTCAGCGAGCTTGTGACGGGCGATCTCGAGCAGGTCAACCGCCTGATCGTCGAGCATATGCACAGCCCGGTCGAGCTGATCCCGCAACTGGCCGGCCATATCATCGCCGCCGGCGGCAAACGCCTCCGTCCGGTTCTCACCCTCGCTTCAGCCCAGATGTGCGGCTATCACGGCGGCCGCCATGCCGCCCTCGCCGCCTGTGTCGAATTCATCCATACCGCGACGCTGCTGCACGACGATGTGGTCGATGACAGCAAATTGCGCCGGGGCGAAGCCTCCGCCAATGTGCTCTGGGGCAACAAGGCCAGCGTACTGGTCGGCGATTTCCTCTTCAGCCGCGCCTTCCAGCTAATGGTGGCCGACGGCAATCTGCGGGTCTTGGAAATCCTCTCCACCGCCTCAGCCATCATTGCCGAAGGCGAAGTGCTGCAGTTGATGACCAGCAACGATACGGCAACATCGGAACAGGCTTATCTGGAAGTGATCAAGGGTAAGACCGCCGCCTTGTTCGCCGCCGCCTGCGAAGTCGGCGCCGTGGTCGCCGACCGGCCGAAGAAGGAACATGAGGCCCTGGGCTCCTACGGCCTCAATCTCGGCATTGCCTTCCAGTTGATCGACGACGCGCTGGATTACTCCGCCAAGCAGGAGAATCTCGGCAAGACGATCGGCGACGATTTCCGCGAAGGTAAGATCACCCTACCCGTCATCCTGGCCTTCCTGCGCGGCGACGAATCGGAACGCGATTTCTGGCGCCGCACGCTGGAACAGCAGGAACAGACGGATGAGGATCTGCGCCAGGCGATCCAATTGATGGAACGCCACGGCACCCTCAAGGATACCGTGCAGCGCGCCGCCCATTACGGCGCCATCGCCCGCGATGCCCTGGGAATCTTCCCGGAAAGCCCGGAAAAGCGCGCCCTGATCGATGTGGTAGAATTCGTCATCCGGCGCGGCCATTAAGGCCCGGACCACCCCTGAAACCGGCCATCCGACGGGCCGCGAAAAGCGGTTAACAAAACCCATCTGAGGGCTTGCACTGTCATCCCGTTGTCGCTATAAACCGCGTCACCCTACGGGGGCGCCAGTCGCCCTACTGAAGCGTGTCGGAGTGTAGCTCAGCCTGGTAGAGCACTACGTTCGGGACGTAGGGGCCGGAGGTTCGAATCCTCTCACTCCGACCATTCCTCCTGGAAAATAAAGACCGTAATCAATCGGCGCCGTTAGGGCGCAGGTTTAAGCTGCCTTGTCCACAGCAAGCGCACTATCGGTCCTGGTAGGCTGACACCCTGGCATTGGGCCCATCGCGGGGCGGCCGGACAGTCTCCACCCACCCCGCTTGCTCAGCCAGCTTTACGGGGCGAAAGCCGCCTTGATCACCTCGGCGAATTTGCGGCCGGCCTCCGCTTCGCCGGCATGGCTGCCGTCTTGCACCACCCAATTGCCGCCGACCATGACATCCTTCACCAGCCGGTCCGTGCCGCCAAACAGCCAGCGCGACAGGATGTCGTCACCGGCGATATGGGCCATCAGCGGATGGGCGCCATCCAGCACGACGAGATCGGCGCGTTGGCCGACGGCGATCTCGCCGACCGACTGGCCCATCGCCTGGGCGCCACCGGCGACACAAGCTTCATAGAGATAGGCGCCGATATTGGGACGCTTGGCGCCATAGAGGCGGTTGCGGCGCTCGTGCTTCAGGCGCTGGCCATATTCCAGCCAGCGTATTTCCTCGACCACGCTCAACGACACATGGCTGTCCGAGCCGATGCCGAACCGCCCGCCCTGCTGCGCATAGGCGATCGCCGGAAACAGGCCGTCACCGAGATTGGCTTCGGTCGTCGGGCAGATGCCGACCACGGCCTTGCTCTTCGCCATGCGCGCGACTTCGTCCTCATCGGCATGGGTGGCGTGGATGAGGCACCAGCTCTCATCCATCGCGACATGATCGTACAGCCACTGGATCGGCCGCTTGCCCGACCAGGCGATGCAGTCGTCCACTTCCTTCTGCTGTTCGGCGATATGGATGTGGATCGGCCGGCCATCATTCGTCGCGGCGAGGATCGTCGTGATTTCCTCCGGCGTCACTGCACGCAGCGAATGGAAGCAGGTGCCGAGCCGCCGCAGCGGATGAACGCAATGCGGTGCCAGGCGCTGCAACAGCTTCAGATAGCCATCGGTCTGATGAATGAAGCGCCGCTGCCCCGGTGCCGGATCCTTGCCGCCGAAACCGCCATGGGCATACATGACAGGCAGAAGCGTGATGCCGATGCCGGTCTGGTCGGCGGCGGCCAGCACGCGATTGGCCATCTCCGCCGGATCGGCATAGGCTTTGCCGTCGAGGTCGTGATGCAGATAGTGGAATTCGGCAACCGAGGTATAGCCGCCCTTCAGCATGTCGATATAGAGATAGCGCGCGATCGCCTCGACCTGGTCGGGATTGAGCCGGCCGACCAGACGGTACATCAGATCGCGCCAGGTCCAGAAGCTGTCTTCCGGGTTGAGAGCACTTTCCGTCAGGCCCGCCATCGCCCGCTGGAAGGCGTGCGAATGCAGGTTCGGCATGCCGGGCAGGACCGGGCCGGCAAGGCGCTGACCGGCCCCTGCCGGCCCGCCGCTGGCGACATCGGTGATCAGCCCCGCGTCATCGACGGTAATCCGCACATTTTCGGCCCAACCCAGGGGCAATAAGGCGCGTTCGGCGATATAAGTCTTCATGTCAGGCGACCTCTTCTTGGCGGACTTTGTCAGGGCGGGTGGCTATACTATAGTCCGATATCATAACCACTGGAAAATTAAGCATATCGCCGACTCGGGCAGCACGGCGATGATTGCGCCGTCGATAACGACCGGCTCGGTGACGGGAGGCATTTTGGACACAGAGCTTCTGCCCCGCTATTCGCAAGTCAAACGGATGATCCTGGAACGGATCGATTCCGGCGACTGGCCGGCGAAGTATCGCATCCCCTCGGAATCCGAACTGGTGCGCGACCTCAATGTCAGCCGCATGACGATCAACCGCGCCCTTCGCGAATTGACCTTGGAAGGCCGGTTGGTGCGCGTGCAGGGTGTCGGCACCTTCGTTGCGGAAGCGAAGATGCAGTCGCAATTGATCGAGATTCGCAATATCGCCGACGAGATCACCGAGCGCGGCCACGAACACATGGCGAAAGTTGTGGTGATCGAGGCGATCACCGTCACCAACGACATACTCGCCTCGCTCGGTCTGCCGCTTGGCGGCGAGATCTATCATTCGGTCCTGGTGCATCACGAGAATGGCATTCCGGTACAATTGGAGGATCGCTATGTCGATCCGCAATTGGCGCCGGATTATCTGAAGCAGGATTTCACCCAGATCACGCCCCATGTCTATCTGACGGCCTCGGCGCCGATATCGGAAGCGGAACATGTGATCGAAGCGGTGATGCCACCGATCTGGGTGCGACGTCTGCTGAAGATCGATACGCACGAGCCCTGCATTCAGTTGCAGCGCATCACCTGGTCCGGCACCCGCAAGGTGAGCTGGGCACGGCTCATCTATCCCGGCAGCCGTTACAGCCTGACAGGCCGCTTCAAGAGCAACACCTGAGATCACCGGACCGACCGAGATCTCCGCGACGAGCGCCACGGCGCCAGTCTCGCTCTACACCGTTATGCCTTGGGCGTGACGGTCGCCGCTGAGATTTGTTCGAGCCAGTTGCAGTCCTCGAGCGCCGCATCCACCGCCGCAATATCCGGCGCCAGAAAGCGATCCACGTTATAGGCCGGTATCCTTTGGCGTAGCACGCGATAGGCCGCGTCAGTGCCACGGCCGCGTTTCAGGCCCGGATAGAATTCCATCGCCTGTGCCGCCAGCAGATATTCGATCGCCAGAATCTTCCGGGTATTGGCGATCACCTGGAGGCATTTCAAGGCACCCGGCGTACCGAGGCTGAGATGGTCCTCCTGCTGCGCCGAGGTGATGTAATTGTCGGTCACCATGGGCTGCGCCAGCAGCTTGTTTTCCGCTGCCAATGAAGCGGCGGTGTATTGCGCGATCATCATGCCCGAATTGACACCGCCTTCCTTGACCAGGAAAGGCGGCAGGTCGCTGACCGCCGGATTGACCAGGCGATCCAGCCGTCGCTCCGCCACCGCGCCCAATTCGGCAACGGCAATCGACAGCAGATCCATCGCCATGGCCAGGCTTTGGCCATGGGGATTGGCGTTGGAGATGACGCGGTAATCGTTCTCGTCGCCGATCACCAGGGGATTATCGGTCGCCGAACCGAGCTCGATTTCAATCTGCCGGCGCACATGATCGATCTGGTCGCGGGTCGCCCCGTGAATCTGCGGGATCGAGCGCAGGGAAAGCGCGTCCTGGGTACGGACCCCGCGATGCGTGGCGATGATCTCGCTCTCGGCCAGCAGGGCACGCATCCGCTCGCCCACCCGCAACAGACCCGGATGCGGTTTCAGCTCCAGCACGATGGGATCGAAGGCGTCGATCTGCCCCTTGAGGGCTTCGAAGCTGAGGGCGCCGGTGATATCGGCCCAATCCGTCAGCCATTCCACTTCGGCCAGCGCGAGGCAGGCAAGACCGGTCATGCAGCGTGTGCCATTGACCAGGCAAAGCCCATCCTTGGCCTGCAACTCGATCGGCGCCAAGCCTTCCGCCGTCAGGGCGTCCAACGCGGATTTCCGTTCGCCGCGATGGAGCACCTCACCGACCCCGATCAAGGCAAGGCCGATATGGGCGCCGTGAGTGATGTAACCGACCGACCCCTGGCTCGGTACCAAAGGCGTAATGCCGGTATTCAGCAGAGCCACCAGTTGCGCCGGCACTTCGGGGCTGAGACCCGATTTGCCGAGGCAGAAATCGTTGAGCATCGCCACCATGATGGCCCGGGTCGCGGGAACGGAGAGCGGCCCGCCGACACCGCAGGCATGACTCAGCAGCGTGTTGCGGGACAATTGCGCCTGCTGGGGACCGGAGAGCAACACGTTGCAGAGTGCGCCGAGGCCGGTGCTGATGCCATAGGCCCGCTCACCCCGGGCAATGATCCGTTCGACGATCCGCCGGCCGTTTTGCAACGCGGCCTGGGCCGTCGCACCGATCGCGATCTCCGCCCTGCCCCGGGCGATCGCCACGATCTCGGCATAGGTCAAGGGCTCATCGCCGCGTTCGATGACCGTTGAAATCTGGGTGTATTGTTGCCTGGCGGCGGCGCTGGACATGGGCTTTTCTCCAAACTTGCGTTTACTTGTATATACATGTTGCTACAAGCCGGCAAGATTCAGCCAACCGATCTCGGAGAAATCGATACCTGCGGGAATGTCAGACTTCTTGCGTCCAGCCAGGCAATGATGCAACTCTCCGCGATTGCCGCTTTTCTTCCCAATATCGATCGCTGCCCCGGAGACGGCAGGGCAAATCCCCAGGACGAGATATATGGAGTTCCGCACCGAACGCCTGATCTTACGCCCTCTGCGGGCCGATGATCATGCCGCTGTTCTGGAGATTTTCAGCCAGAAACAAGTGGTTGCTCACCGCCCGGATCCTCGGCCTGAGACCCCGGCGGAAGCCCGCGAGCGGCTGCGGCGGGATATCGAGCACTGGCAGGTCCACGGCTTCGGCCGCTGGGCGCTGGAAATGAAAGACGGGGTCGTCGGTTTCGGTGGCCTGACCTATCGGGCCGGCTTCACCGGCCTCAATCTCAGCTATCACCTCCACGCCGCGGTCTGGGGCCAGGGCCTGGCCAGCGAATTCGCCCAGTCGGCGGTCGTCATCGGTTTTCGCGATCTGGCGGCCAAGCGGATCATCGGTCTGGTTCGGCCGGTCAACCTGGCCTCACGCCGGGTCCTGGAAAAGGCCGGCTTGAAACTCGCCGGCGATTTTCCCTATGGCGGCCATCCCGGCCTGCTCTATGCGCGACTGAAGCTCTGACGCTCAGCAATCCCTTTGCCTATCCGTCATCCGGGTTATCCTGTGGCAACGGTCAAAGGGGGATGCCGCCATGGATATGGCACGTGAGCAATATCTGCTGAAACTCTCGATCGGCACGACCGTTCTGGTCGCCGGCATCGGCATCGTCTTCGGTCTCTGGGCCGGATCGCAGTCGATCATCTTCGATGGCTTCTTCTCGCTGATCGACAGTCTGATGACCGTGGTCGCGCTGATCGTCTCCAAACTGGTGACACATGACGGCAGCCGCAGTTTTCAATACGGATACTGGCACCTGGAGCCGCTGGTCGCGGGTTTCAACGGCTGCGTCATGGCCCTCACTTGCAGCTATGCTTTCGTCAACGGCATCTATGGCCTGATGAAAGGCGGCCATTCCGTCGATTTCCATCTGGCCATTTTCTATGCCGCGATCGTCAGCACCATGAGCTTCGGCATGTGTCTGCTGCAACGCCGGCAGAATCGCAGCCTCAGATCCGAATTGCTGCGCATCGACTCCCAGGGCTGGCTGATGAGCGGTTCCCTCAGTTCAGCCCTGCTGGTGAGTTTCCTGATCGCCACACTCGTCACCGGCACCCGCGCCGAGCCTTGGACACCCTATGTCGATCCGCTGGTGCTGACCTTGCTGTCGGTCTTCTTGATCTCGCTTCCCATCAGCATCATCCGACGGGCCTTGCGGGAGATCTTCCTGGTGGCGCCGGCCGAGCTTGACGAAAAGACCCGCTGCGTCATGGCCGAGGTCGCCGCGCGCTACGGCTTTCCCAAATATCGCAGCTATGTCGCCAAAACCGGCCGGGCCGAGCTGATCGAGATCAGCATCGTGACGCCGCCGAATTTCAAGATCGACGGCGTCACCAGCCTGGACCGCATCCGCCAGGAAATCGCCGATGCGCTGGGACCGGCCAGCCGTCAGCGCTGGCTGACCATCGTCTTCACCGCCGACGAGAAATGGGCCTGAGCAGAGAGAGCATCACGCTCTCATTTCCTGAATAGAGGCGGATTCAGTTCACAAGTGAAACCGCCCCAGCGATTTCACTTGTGAACATCGTGCCTTAGCCACGCCGCGCAACGACATCCGCCAACAGGCATAGGATTTCGAACATCATGGTCGCGCCGACCAAAGCCGTATTGCCCGAGGGATCGAAAGGCGGCGCCACCTCGACCACATCGCCGCCCACCAGGTTGAGCCCCTGCAGGCCCCGCAGCAGGATCAGGGCCTCGCGCGTGTTCAGGCCACCGACTTCCGGCGTCCCCGTCCCTGGCGCGAAAACCGGGTCCAGTCCGTCGATGTCGAAGCTGATATAGGTCGGCCCATCGCCGACCACGCGACGCGCCTCCGCCAGCACCTTGTCGATGCCGATCCGATCGACCTCCTGCATCTCGATCACCCGCATGCCGGAATTATGCGAGAAGTCGTTGTCGTCCGGCGCATATTTCGAGGCACGAATGCCGATCTGCACCACGCGCTTGGGATCCAGCAACCCCTCCTCCACCGCGCGGCGGAACGGCGTGCCATGGGTATATTTATTGCCGCCGAAATAGGTGTCGTTGGTATCGCAATGGGCATCCACGTGAATCATGCCGACCGGGCGGTCCTTGGCGATGGCGCGGAAGATCGGCAACGTCACCAGATGATCGCCACCGGCCGAGAGCGGCAGGCAGCCGGCCGCGTGAACCTTGGCATAGAAGGTCTCGATCCGTTTCAGGCTGTCCAGGAGGTCGATGGGATTGACCGGGGCATCGCCGAAATCGGCAATCCGAGCCAGCGCATAGGGCGCGATATTGCTGGTCGGATGCACCTTGCGCATGAAACTCGACATGTTGCGAATTTCGCGCGGACCGTGACGCGCGCCCGCCCTGTTGGTGGTGCCACCATCCCAGGGTACGCCGATCAGGGCGATATCCAGCCGTGCCGGATCGGTGACATGGGGGAGCCGCATGAAAGTGGGGATCGCCCCGAAACGCGGCGTGATGGTGGCATCGACTGGTTGGGGAAATGACTCGGACATGGGAACTCCCTTGATTCTGCACGCATGGCAAACGGTCTCGACGCAGGGCACTTAACCGGGCCGGCGATAAAAATGAAAGGCCCATACAGCAGGTCTGCGTTGCGCCGACAGCCATCCGCCATGCCTGTCCTATTGCACCGGCTCCCGGTGCGTGCAACTGCGGAACACGATCCTGTCGCTTGACTCAAAAATGAAACATCGTTTCAATAAATGAAACGATTCGGAACGAGCATGGTCATCCTCAACGAATCCCTGCGCCGCGGGCTCGATCTTCTCCGGGCCTTCAGCCGGTTGCGCAATCCCAGCCTGCGGCATCTCGCGGAAGCAACGGGCATGGCCAAGCCGACCACACTGCGCTATCTGCGCACCTTGGAGGAGGAAGGCTATGTGGCGCTCGATCCCAACACCAAGATCTACCGCCTGACGCCGCTGGTCTTCGAATTGGGCCATGCCGCCTTGGTCAGTATGGCCTTTCCCAAACTGGCAGAGCCCTATATGGACCAGCTCGCCGACGAGCTGGGCGTCACAGTCAATCTCGCCCGCCTGGACGCCGTCGAGATCGTCATGGTGGGACGCGCCTTTGCCGCCCAGGACAAGTTCACGCCGACCCCCATCCGGATCGATGTCGGCGAGCGCCTGCCAGCCCTCCTGACCGCGCTGGGGCGCATCCTCTTGGCCGAAGGAGCTGGCGATCTGGAAGCCTGCCTCGCCGTGCCACCGGTGCCACCAACGGCCCAGGCCCTGACCGGCCGCCGGCAATTGACCAATGCGGTACAGCAGGCCGGCCGCCAGGGCTATGCCATCGTCGATGGCGAGCTGGTCGCCGGCTGGACCTCCTGTGCCATTTCCCTCTGCCGAAAAGGTGATGCGCCTTACGCCCTTGGCGTCACCGCCAACAGCCGGAATTGGCCGGCCGAGCGGCTGATCGAGCTTGTCATTCCGCGCCTGGAAACCATTCGAGGCACATTGATCCCGGGCTACAGCCGTGTCACGCGGCCTGCCGGCAGGACCGTCAAACGGAAGGATTGAAGATGAGCGACTATATTCAGCAGTACCGCGATGAAGGCTACGCGATCATTCGCAACGTCTTCTCGCGCGACGAGATCGCGCAAATGTCCGCCGCCACCGAAGAGGTTTATCAGGAAGGGCTGCGCCTGAAGCGGAGCTGGCGGCACCAGAACCTCTATTTCGAAGTGATCGAGGACAAGACCGGCGGCACCACCGTGCGGCAGGTACAATGGATTTCCTGGTGCAGTCCGCAATTGGAAGCCGTCCGGCGCGACAAGCGCATCCTGGAAATCCTCGAACCGTTGATCGGCAACAGCCTCAAGCAGCTCGGCAACCAGGTCCATTGGAAACGGCCCGGCGCCAAGATGGTGGGCTTCCGCTATCACCAGGATGCCCGCTTCCGCACGCCGCCCGAAGCCTTCCGCAAGCTGAACGAATCCTTCGTGCAGACCGGCCTCGCGATCGATTCGCATCGGGTCGACAACGGCGCTCTGAAGGTCTTTCCCGGCAGCCACAAGCTCGGCTATCTCGGGCTCTCCGAGGATGGCTATCTGATGAAAGGCGGACCGGAAGCGGAGACGCTTGCCAAGGCCAGTCTCGATCCAGCCAAGGTGGTCGATGTGCTGCTGGAACCGGGCGACATCACGCTCTGGCATCCGCTGACCGTGCATGGTTCCGGTCCCAATACCAGCAACATCGACCGCCGTATCTACATCAACGGCTATGCCACGGCGGAAAATACCGATCGCGGCGAATGGGCCTTCCAGGATGGCGTTCCCTGCCCGCTCGGTGCCCAGCCGGCGCTGGTCCATTACGAGGATCTCTACAGGCGGCCGGAGCCCCATTATGTCGATAACTCATGGGCCAACGACTAATTTCTCATTCAGGAATATAGATTCTTGAATGACTTGCACTACTTCTTTAGGACCTAATGACGGCTGTCGTATCTGCGGCAATGTCTTGGTTTGATTTCCGGGGGAGGGAAAAATGAGTGACCGGCGGGAACATCCTTATATCGCCAAACTGAAACAGCAATTCACCGCGGGCCGTGTCGACCGGCGCGAATTCCTGCGCACCGCGACCCTGCTCGGCGTGTCGGCCACGGCCGCCTATGCCTTTGCCGGCAAGATCGTCGGCGAGGATCTGGTCAAGGCCGCCCAGGCCGACGAGATGCCGAAGGGCGGCCGTATCCGCATCGCCATGCGCATTCCCGACAGCAGCTCGCCCCATACCTATTCCTGGGTCGAATGCAGCAACGTTGCCCGCCAGGTGGTGGAATATCTGACCATCACCGGCCAGGACAACGTGACCCGTCCATTGCTGGCGGAAAGCTGGGAAGCCAGCGAAGACCTGAAGACCTGGACCATCCATCTGCGCAAGGACGTGAAGTGGCGGGACGGCCGTGCTTTCGTTGCCGATGACGTGATGTGGAACCTGACGCGGGCCCTCGATCCCGCCACCGGTTCCTCCATGGTCGGGCTGGTCAAGAGCTACCTCCTCGAAGAGGTGGAGACCGGCGAGAAGGATAAGGACGGCAAGCCGAAGAAGACCACGAAATGGTGGACCGAAAAGGCCATCGAGAAGATCGATGACCATACCATCCGTCTGAACTGCAAGATGGCGCAGCTGGCCGTGCCGGAGCATTTCTTCCATTACCCGATGCTGATCTTGGATCCGGCGGAAAACGGCATCCTGAAGCCCGGCAGCAACGGCACCGGCCCGTTCGAACTGGTGGAACTGCAGACCGGCAAGACCGCCAAATACAAGGCCCGCAAGGAAGGCTATTGGGGCCAGCCGGCGCATATCGATACGCTGGAATTCGTCGATCTCGGCGACAATACCGCGGCGTCCTTCAATGCCCTCGCCTCCAACATGGTCGAAGGCTGCTACTCGCTGCCGGAAAAGATGATCCCGGCGGTGAAAAAGCTCAACAAGCACACGCTCTATGATACGCCGACGGCGCTGACCGCCGTGGCGCGTTTCAAGGTCACCGAAAAGCCGTATGACGACCCGCGGGTGCGCAAGGCCCTGCGCCTGGCAATCGATCCCGACAAGGTCCTGGCCGCAGCCCTGAACGGTGTCGGTGTCACCGGCGCGCATCACCATGTCTGCCAGGTGCATCCGGAATATGCCGATCTTCCGCCGATGAAGCAGGATATCGCTGAGGCGAAGCGCCTGCTGGCCGAAGCCGGCCATCCGGACGGCTTCGAGATGGAGATCCATTGCAAGCCGGATCCCGATTGGGAGCCGATCGGTGTGCAGGTGATGGCCGAAATGTGGAAGCAGATCGGTATCAAGCCGAAGATCACCGTCTTGCCGGCCGCCCAGTATTGGGATGTCTGGACCAAGGTGCCGGTGGGATTCACCACCTGGACGCATCGTCCGCTCGGCACCATGACGCTGGCGCTCGCCTATCGCACCGGCGTGCCCTGGAACGAAAGCAGCTATTCCAATCCCGAATTCGACAAGCTGATGGATGAGGCGGAAGGCACGCTGGATGTCGAGAAGCGCCGTGTCATCATGGCGAAGATCGAGAAGCTGATGCAGGAAGACGGACCGATCGTACAGCCCGTCTGGCGCAAGGTAACGGCTGCCTATAATCCGAAGGTTCAGGGCTTCCGCATGCACCCGACTGCCTGCATCTTCGGCTGGGAACTGGCCATCAAGGCATAACGCTGCCTCTCAGCAGCGAGCACCTGAAAGGCCGGGTCCTCGGATCCGGCCTTCTTTTATGTGGCGATGACGCGATATCAAGGGACGATGTCAGCGCGCCCGGCTCAGCCCCAGCCAGATGCCGCCGCCGATCATCAACCCGCCGCTGCCGCGCATGATCAATTTGGTATGGCGGCGCGACAGCATCTTGCCGGCCCGTCCGGTCAGCAGGGCGAAGCTGCTGTCGGAAATGCCTCCACAGACCATGGCCGTCACCCCCAGCAGCAGAAGCTGGCTCGTATAATTGCCGTTGGGATTGATGAATTGCGGCAGGAAAGCACCGAAGAACAGCAACTGTTTCGGGTTGCTCAGAGAAACTAAAGCACCCTGGATGAAGAAGCCGCCGCGCGGCACCCGGGGCGTCCCCTGCCCCTCCAATTCGCCGCTGGCGCGGATCAATTTCCAGCCCAGCCAGATCAGATAGGCGGCACCGGCGAGGCGCAACCAATCAAACCACCAGCTCATCGTCGCGATGATCGATGCCAGACCGAGGGTCACCAATGCCAGCATGGTGCCGACACCGATCTGTGTCCCCGCCGCATTGAGCAGCCCCGCCCGGGTGCCATGCCGCAGGCTGTTGGCGACGATCAGGGTCGAAGTCGGTCCGGGAATGATCGCGGCCACGAAACAGGCTGCAACGAAGGTGAGATAGAGTTGCGGCGTCATGATCCCCCCTGATTCATTCCCCGGCGATATCAAATCGTCACGATAGGATGTTTTTCGGCAAAGAAAAAGGCCGGTCCCGAGGGACCGGCCTTCAGCATTTCTGAGATAAGTATCGAAGGTCTTAGAATAGACCCTCGACCTCCATCTTCTCGTTGAGGCGGATGTGATTCGCCGACGGCACACGGGGCAAGCCCGGCATGGTCATGATCTCGCCGCAGATGACAACGACGAATTCGGCGCCGGCCGAGAGACGGATCTCGCGGATCGGCACGACATGGTTCGACGGCGCACCCTTGAGGTTGGGATCGGTCGAGAAGCTGTACTGGGTCTTCGCCATGCAGACCGGGTAGTGGCCGAAGCCGGCCTTCTCGAATTCGGCGAAGCGGTCGCGGATCGCCTTGTCGGCAATGATGCCCTGGGCACCGTAGAGGTGCTGGGCGATGGTCCGCACCTTGTCCCAGAGCGGCATCTCGTCCGGATAGATCGGCTTGAAGCTGCTGGGCTTCTCCGCCAGCTTCACCACCGCATGGGCGAGTTGTTCGGTGCCCGCCGAGCCAAGGGCCCAGTGGTTGCACTCGATCGCCTCGCTGCCGAGCTCGGCGCAGAGCTGACGCACCGCATCCAATTCGGCATCGGTATCGGCGATGAAGCGGTTGATGGCGACGATGGCCGGAACGCCGAACTGGCCGACATTCTCGATATGGCGGGCGAGGTTCGCCGCACCCTTCTTCACCGCCTCGACATTCTCCTTGCCGAGATCTTCCTTAGCGACACCGCCATGCATCTTCAGCGCGCGGATGGTGGCGACAATGACCGCCGCCGCGGGCTTCAGACCGGCCTTGCGGCACTTGATGTCGAAGAACTTCTCAGCCCCGAGATCGGCACCGAAACCGGCTTCCGTCACCACATAGTCAGCCAGCTTGAGGGCCGTCGTGGTGGCGATCACCGAGTTGCAGCCATGGGCGATATTGGCGAAGGGACCGCCATGAATGAAGGCCGGGTTGTTTTCCAGCGTCTGCACCAGGTTCGGCGCGATGGCGTCCTTCAGCAGCACGGTCATGGCACCGTCGGCCTTCAGGTCGCGGGCATAGATCGCCTTCTTGTCGCGGGTGTAGCCGACGATGATATTGCCGAGACGCTTGGTCAGATCGGCGAGATCGGTCGACAGGCAGAAGATCGCCATGACTTCCGACGCGACGGTGATGTCGAAGCCATCTTCGCGCGGGAAGCCATTGGAAACGCCACCCAGCGAGTTGTTGATCGAGCGCAGGGCACGGTCGTTCATGTCCATGACGCGGCGCCAGGTGATACGGCGGCTGTCGAAGCCGAGCTCGTTGCCCCAGTAGATGTGGTTGTCGATCAGCGCCGAGAGCAGGTTATGCGCCGTACCGATGGCATGGAAGTCGCCGGTGAAGTGCAGGTTGATGTCTTCCATCGGCACGACCTGGGCATAGCCACCGCCGGCCGCACCGCCCTTCACGCCGAAGCAGGGCCCGAGGCTGGGCTCGCGAAGACAGATGATCGCCTTCTTGCCGATCCGGTTCAGGCCGTCGCCCAAGCCGACCGTCGTGGTGGTCTTGCCTTCGCCGGCCGGCGTCGGATTGATCGCCGTCACCAGGATCAGCTTGCCGTCCTTCTGGCCCTTCAGCGTCTTAATATAATCCATCGAAATCTTGGCCTTGGTATGGCCGAAGGGCAACAGATGCTCCTCCTTGATGCCCAGCTTCGCCGCGACATCGCGGATCGGCTTCATCTTCGCTTCGCGGGCAATTTCGATGTCACTCCCGACTTTCTTTGTCATGGCAGCTGCTCCCAAGCACTAACTGAAAAGCCAAAAACCAAAGTAAAACCTTTTATGGCACTTTTATGGACCAATCCGGAGATATGGCCTAGAAAAACGCCGACAGGCGGAGAGTACGGGCTTTTCACGCCGGCTTTCTGCCTGTCGGCGACGGGGTATTGTCGTTTTTACGGTGATCAGCAATCGAGGGTATTCTGCCGTTCCCAATCGGTCAGATGCTTGGTGAAGTTGTTCCACTCTTCCATCTTCATCCGGCAATAGGCATCCACGAAAGTATCGCCGAACTGCTCGCGGATCACCTTGCTCTTATCGGTCAGGCGGATGGCATCCAGCAGGTTCAGCGGCAGCTTCTTGCCGCCCTTCACCGTATGGCCCTCGGTATACATGTTGATGTCGAGACGCTGGCCCGGATCGCGCTGATTAGCGATGCCGTCCAGACCCGCCGCCAGGATACCCGCCTGCAGCAGATACGGATTGGCGGCACCGTCCATCAGGCGCAGCTCGAAGCGGCCGGCATCGGGGATGCGGACCATGTGGGTGCGGTTGTTGCCGGTATAGGTGATGGTGTTCGGCGCCCAGGTGGCACCCGAGGTCGTCCGCGGCGCATTGATACGCTTGTAGCTGTTGACCGTCGGATTGAAGAGCGAGCACAGCTCGTCGGCGGTGTGCATAAGGCCGCCGAGGAACTGATAGGCCAGCTTGGAAAGGCCGAGCTCGCCGCGCGGATCGCTGAACAGGTTCTGCTTGCCGGTTTCATCCCACAGCGAAACGTGGGCGTGGCAGCCATTGCCGGTCAGGTTGGGGAACGGCTTCGGCATGAAGGTGGCGCGCAGGCCGTGCTTTTCCGCCAAGGCACGGGTCATGTACTTGAAGAAGACATGACGGTCGGCGGTCTTCAAGGCCTCGTCATATTCCCAATTCATTTCGAACTGGCCGTTGGCGTCCTCATGGTCGTTCTGATACGGCTGCCAACCGAGCGACAGCATGCTGTCGCAGATCTCGGTGATCAGGTCATAGCGGCGCATCAGGGCCTGCTGATCGTAGCAGGGCTTATCGGCCGTATCGAGCGCATCGCTCAGCGCCTTACCGTCCTGGCTGATCAGGAAGAACTCGCACTCGACGCCGCTCTTCATCTGCCAGCCCTTCTTGGCGGCTTCCTCGATCTTGCGCTTCAGCATGACGCGCGGCGAGTTCTCGACCGGCTTGCCATCCATCCACAGATCGCTGGCCAGCCAACCCACTTCCGGCTTCCAGGGCAACTGGATGAGGCTCTCTGGATCGGGCTTCGCAAACAGGTCCGGATGGGCCGGGGTCATGTCCAGCCAGGTGGCGAAGCCGGCAAAACCGGCACCGTTCTTCTGCATGTCGCCAATCGCCGCCGCCGGCACCAGCTTGGACCGCAGATGTCCGAACAGATCCACATAGCTGATCAGGAAGTATTTAATCTGGCGCTCTTTCGCCACCTTGCTGAGATCGATGCTCATGGTATTCCCCTAACACTTGGCGCTGACGGCGCCTCTCTAAATTGCGGAAACCGGCGGCAATCGCTGCCGCCGGTATGAACCTCCCTATGCCTCAGTAGCCACCCTGCCCGGGTATCCAGCTGGTTCCCGCCAGCGGTACACCAGCCATGGCCGCGGATTCAACCGTCAAAGCGACGAGATCCTCCGGTTCCAGGTTATGCAGATGGCTCTTGCCACAGGCGCGCGCGATGATCTGCG
This sequence comes from uncultured Rhodospirillaceae bacterium, assembly GCA_964406155.1. Lineage (GTDB taxonomy): Bacteria > Pseudomonadota > Alphaproteobacteria > Dongiales > Dongiaceae > Dongia_B. The sequence continues at coordinate 185,661 of CAYOQR010000001.1, forward strand.
CTTCCATGGTCAGGACGGCGAGGTAATTGGCCAGGCGATGGCCCGCCTTCACCGGATCGAGCCGCGCGGCCAGTTCCGGATCCTGCGTAGTGATGCCGGCCGGATCGCGGCCTTCATGCCAGTCGTCATAGGCACCGGCGGTCGTTCCCAGCTTTTGGTATTCTTCTTCGAGCTTGGGATCGTTATCGCCGAGGGCGATCAGCGCCGCCGTGCCGATGGCCACCGCATCGGCACCAAGCGCCAGGGCCTTGGCCACGTCGGCACCGTTGCGGATGCCGCCGGAGACGATCAACTGCACCTTGCGATGCATGTCGAGGTCCTGCAGCGCCTTCACCGCCGGACGGATCGCCGACAGGATCGGCAGACCGACATGCTCGATGAAGACTTCCTGCGTCGCCGCCGTGCCGCCCTGCATACCATCGAGCACCACGACATCGGCTCCCGCCTTCACCGCGAGCGCGGTGTCGTAATAGGGACGGGTCGCACCGACCTTCACATAGATCGGCTTTTCCCAGTTGGTGATCTCGCGCAGTTCCTGGATCTTGATGGTGAGATCGTCCGGTCCCGTCCAGTCGGGATGGCGGCAGGCGCTGCGCTGGTCGATGCCCTTCGGCAAGTTACGCATCTTTGCCACGCGGTCGGAGATCTTCTGGCCGAGCAGCATGCCGCCGCCGCCAGGCTTGGCACCCTGGCCAACCACGACCTCGATGGCGTCCGCCTTGCGCAGGTCATTCGGATTCATGCCGTAGCGCGAGGGCAGGTATTGATAGACCAGGATCTGGGAATGGCCACGCTCTTCCGGTGTCATGCCACCGTCACCCGTCGTGGTGCTGGTCCCCATCGCCGAGGCGCCGCGACCAAGGGCTTCCTTGGCCGGACCCGACAGTGCGCCAAAGCTCATGCCGGCAATGGTCACCGGGATCTTCAGCTCGATCGGCTTCTTCGCGAAACGGGTGCCGAGCACGACATTGGTGCCGCACTTCTCGCGATAACCTTCCAGCGGGTAACGCGAGATCGACGCACCCAGGAACAGCAGGTCGTCGAAATGCGGCACCCTGCGCTTGGTGCCGGCGCCACGGATATCATAGATACCCGTCGCGGCGGCGCGCTGGATCTCGGCGATCGAATGTTGATCGAAAGTCGCCGAAAAGCGCGGCGGCGTATAGAACGGAGTATTGGTCGGAGCGCTCATATCGGTTCTCTCGTCAGTAAGCGGAGGCGTTGTCGACGTGGAAGTTGTAGAGCGTACGGGACGAACCATAGCGCTTGAACTTCTTCGGATCGGCATCGATCCCGGCCTGCTTCAACAAGCGTTCCAGCTTGGCCAGATGATGCGGCGTCATCTTCTTCTCGACGCAATCCGAGCCGAGGCTTTCGACCTTGCCCTGGACGTAGAGCCGGGCTTCGTAAATCGAGTCACCGAGGCTCGACCCGGCATCGCCACAAATCACCAGGCTGCCGCTTTGAGCCATGAAGGCGCTCATCGCGCCGACCGAACCCTTCACGACGATGTCGATGCCCTTCATGGAAATGCCGCAACGCGTGCCGGCATCACCCTCGATCACCAGCAGGCCGCCCTGCCCCGTCGCGCCGGCGGCGGAACTGGCATTGCCCTTCACGCGGACTTCGCCGGACATCATGTTTTCGCCGACGCCGACGCCGCATTGGCCATGAATGACCACGGTGGCTTCCTGATTCATGCCGGCGCAGTAATAGCCGATATGGCCGTCGACATGGACTTCGATCGGCTGGGTCAGGCCGACGGCACAAGCATGCTCGCCGTGCAGGTTTGTCAGTTTCCACAGGCGCTCATTGCTGTCGGCGGAAACTGTTTGCAGCCGCTGATTGACTTCACGCAGCGGTGTCTTGGTGAGATCGATGACGTTCATGGCGATTACTGCAGGCTCCAGGTGTAAACGGTGGAGGGAGCAGGCTCCCAGATCTTGGCCTTCTCGACATTCGGGAGATAGGCAAGGCTGCGGAACTCCGAGGCCATCGCCACCCAGTCGTCATTCTCAGCCATCACCGCCGGCTTGCAGGCGACGCCGTCGCGCACCACGGCGAAACCGTCCTTGGTGCCCATGGTGAAGGTGAAGAAACCGTCGAGATCCTTGAGGCCGGCTTCCATCGCTTCCTTCAGCGAGGCGCCTTCCGACAGGCGATAGGCAAAGTACCGCGCCGCCACCTCGGAATCGTTCTCGGTCTCGAATTCCTGGCCGTTCTTGTGCAGCCACTTACGCAGGTTGTTGTGGTTGCTGAGCGAGCCATTGTGCACCAGGCACATATCGGCGGCCGGCGTGAAGGGATGCGAGCCCTCGGTCGTCACGGCGCTTTCCGTCGCCATGCGGGTGTGGCCGATGGCATGGCTGCCTTCCATGCTCTTCAGGCCATAGCGCGCGGCGACTTCCGCCGGCAGGCCCATATCCTTGTAGACTTCCATCAACTGGCCGAAGCCCATGATGCGGACATCGGGATGTTCGGCGCGGATCCAGGACAGCACCTTGTCCTCGTTCGCCTGCGCCACCAGCAGAGCATGGTTGCCCTTCTGCGTTACCTCCGTCTTGGCGCTCAGCGCCTTGCCCAGATCAGCCGAAAGATCGCGCCAGGGATAGGCGACATCGGGATTGAACAGCGTGAGCTTGCAGCGGTCGCTGGCGACCGGGCTGTGATAGACGGCGATACCTGCGCTATCCGGGCCACGCTCGGTCATGCCGATCAGCATGGTCTCGAGATGAGCTCCCAGCTTGGGGCGCAGACTGGGGTTCTTCAGAAACAACCCGACAATTCCGCACATGATGGTTTCCTCGACGATTGTTGGCGTGGCCGGCCGGAATGGCCTGCTCAGAAGCCTAATCGAGTCCGAGAGGAGATTCAAGTGCAGTAAACAATTTTTCCTGTCAGGAAAGTCCGATTTTTCCGACCGCCCTCCAGGTCGCCCTTAATCGGCGTCGTTGGGGGTCCGGAGATAAGTGATGATGGAGATATATTTGGCGGGCAATTTCCGCAGTTCCTCAGGCCCGTGGGGGGCGTCGGAATCAAAGAACAGACTGTCGCCCGGCGTCAGCAGGTAGGTCTTGTCCCCATGCCGGTAGCCGACCTCGCCTTCCAGCATGTAAATGAACTCGATCCCGTCATGCTGGAAGACCGGGAAAACGTCGGAATCCTGCGTCAGTGTAATGAGATAGGGTTCGACGGCAAGGCTGCGGCTCAGCGAATGGCCCAGCAACTGATACTGGTGGCCGGCACGCGTGCCTCGACGTTCGATGGTCAGCCCCTGCCCCGCCTTGACGTAGGTCGCGTTGCGCTCTTCCTCGAATTTGCGGAACAGCGCCGTCACCGGCACATGCAGGGCACGCGACAATTCCTGCAGGGTCGCGAGCGACGGCGAAGTCTGGCCGTTTTCGATTTTCGAGAGCATGCCGGCGGAAAGATTGGCGGAAGCCGCCAACTCCGCCACCGTCATGTTGAGCTGGCGCCGGAACTCCCGCACCTCGCGGCCGATGGATTTCTCCAATCCGCCGTCGCGATTGGCTACCTTATGCGGGTCCTGGTATTCCAGCACAGGCTCGGGTTTGCCTGGTTTCTTCTCGTCGGCTTTGGTCTTTGCTGGGCTATTTTCCTTAACCTTGGTTCCCGCCGTCTTCTCAGCTACTTGACGCGCCAAATCCGAGCTCCTCACAACTGGCGGTGAGTCCGCGGACTCACTTCCGCCATCAATCTGTCACGAGGGCAAAATACGCTTTTCAGTGCGATTCAGCAAATCACCGCGACTCGCATCGCGCATATCGCCTATTGCGGGCGCCTGTCATCCCGCGGACGGCAACCGAAGTTATGGCGATAAGCCTTGGCGAAATGCGAGAGCGCCACGAAACCGCAGGCCACCGCCACCTCGGCTACGGACAGGCTGGTCTGCCGCAGCATCCGCCGTGCCCGCTCCAATCGCAGACGCATGTGATACCGCGCCGGCGTGCAACCGAGATGACGCTTGCACAGCCGTTCCAGTTGGCGCTGCGAGACACCAACCTGAGAGGCGAGATAATGTGGTGGCACCGGCTCTTCAACGGTCTGTTCCATCAATTCGATGGCGCGCAGCACCACCGGATTGGCGACACCCATGCGATGCCGCATGTTGCGTTGATCATCGGCCGAGGCGCGGATGGCGCCGTGCAGGAACTGCTCGGCAATCGAGCGTGCGAGATCCGGCCCCTGATGGCTGCGGATCGTCTGCAGCATGAGATCGAGGGCCGAGGTCGCACCGGCACAGGTCACGATGCCATCGTCGATGACGAAGAGATCGTGACACAATTCGTGTTCGGGAAAGGCCTCCTGGAACGAATCCAGATAGTCCCAATGCACCGTGCAGCGGCGCCCTTGCAGGATGCCCGCGCGGGCGAGGATGAAGGTGCCGGTACTGACGGCGCCGACCGCCACGCCATGCCGGCGCAGCCGGCGCAGGCTCGCCGCCACTTCGAGATCCTGATACTGCTCGCCCTGCGTCCCGGCACAGACGATCAGCATATCGAGATTCTCATGGCGCATCTCGGAAAGCGGCCGGGTCTGCAGGCCGATCCCGCTATTGGACAGCACCTCCCCGCCATGGGCGGAGAAGAGCGTCCAGTCATAGAGCGCCTTGCCCGACATGCGGTTGGCGCCCCGCGCCGGCTCGATCACCGATGCGAAGGACATCAGCGCGAAGCCCGGCACGAGCAGCAAACCTAGATGGAAGGCCGGCGCGCCTGTCGGACGTGCCGCGAGAAAGTTTCGGTGACACTCGCCTGCCATTGTCATCGGCAGTTTCTGTATCGCGTCACGGTATGTATTATCCTGACGCCGAACATCTAAAGTCAGCATAGTCCGGCCCTCCCTTGTTAGTGTTTGGGTTATTGATCTAACCTTCCAGGCGGCGCAGCGCGGTCAAACCGACCGGCCCGCCATCGAACTCCTTCATTGCATCCTGTACTGCCGGCCACAGGTAATCGGCCGAAGCGATATCCGCCAGCAGGTGATACGCCGGCGTCTCCCCAAGATCGGCTCGGATGATGATGCCGCTCATCTTGGCGATCGAGGTCTGGGCGATGCGGCCCACCGCGAATTTATGCAGCCGCAGATCGACGCCGCAGATCTTCGCGAACATGTCCGGCGCATGCCGGCCGGTGACCATGAACCAGGCATGGCTGTCCTGGCGCGGCACCGGATAGCCGATCAACTTGCGCGGCTTCTCCCCGCCCCAGTTCCAGGCACCGTTCAGCCGGTCGACGAGCTGGCCGCTGCCGGCCAGGCTGTCGATCAGGAAAATCTCGCTGGGCGCCAGGCGCGCCGCCAGCTCACCGCCGGCCTGGCGGTAGGCGACATTGCTGTCGGGGCCGATGGTCAGGCCCTGGCTTTCCAGCCATTCCACCGTGCCGGCACCTTTGAAGCCGGTCCGCGGCAGGACGGAGAGATCGGCGATCCCCATCCGGCCTGCGCGGTCGGCCTCGACATCGGCACTGCCGCCATAGGACATGGCGACGGCGCCGCCATTCACTTCGGCGAATTCGGCACCGGCCTGCTGCAACTGCCGGTACAGGAAGCTGCGGCGCTGCAAGCCATTGGGAACGGTCTTCGGCATTGCACACATGGCTTACATCTCCTGCCGCTTGCTCTCGGGGTCGAAGAACGGGATCGGCACGACCGTTCCCTGGATGATCCGGCCGCCCTCGATCTTGATATCGAAGGAGCTGCCCGGCGTGCTCTCGTCGGGATGCACATAGGCCAAGCCGATCACCTTGTTCAGGGTCGGCGACTTCACCGCTGAAGTGATACGGCCGACGATATGCGAGTTCTTCAGCACCAGATGGCATTCTTCGGGGCAAGGATCGGCCGGGTTCTTCAGCTCGAAACCGACCAGCTTGCGGGTCAAGCCGTTCTTCAACTGAATCTCCGCCGACCGGCCGCCGACATAGAACGGCTTGCTCTTGGCAACCGCCCAGGGCATGTCCGCTTCATAGGCATTGGTCAGGCCATCGGTATCCTGGCTGACGATGATATGGCCCTTCTCCAGACGCAGGACACGCTGTGCCTCGACGCCGAAGGGACGGATGCCATTCAAGCCACCGGCCGCCATCAGCGCATCCCACAGGGCTTCGCCATAGCTGGCCGGAACATGGATTTCGTAGCCGAGTTCACCGACGAAGCCGACCCGCATCAGCCGTGCCGGAATGCCGGCGACCGTCCCCATCCGCACGCCGAGATAAGGGAAACCCTCCGGCGAGAGATCGATGTCGTGGCAGACCCGCGCCAGCACTTCGCGCGATTTCGGACCGGCGATGTTCACACCGGCATAGGCCGCCGTGACATTGGCGACGTCGACATCCAGGCGCCACTGGGCATTCCACTGCAGCATCTGGCGATAGACCGCATCGACACCGCTGGTGGTCGCCGTGACGTAGAAATGCTCGTCATGGAACCGGCAGGCGACGCCGTCATCGGTGATGACACCGGCCTGGTCGGTCATCAGCAGGTAGCGCGAACGGCCGATCTGCAGCTTGGTATAGGTGAAGGTGTACATGCGGTTGAGGAACTCGGCCGCATCCGGGCCGCGCACATCGAGACCGCCCAGCGTCGACACATCGATCAGGCCGACATTGTTGCGGACATTCTGCACTTCCTCGCGGATCGCCTGCTCGCGGTTCGCCTTCGGCCCGTAATAACCCGGACGCCACCACAGGCCGGCCGGCATCATCTGCGCCCCCAGTTCCAGGTGGCGGTGATGCATCGCGGTGCGGCGCTCCGGATCGAAGATGCGGCCGGCAAGATGGCCGAACTTCTCCGGCGTATAGGGCGGGCGCTGGGTGGTGACGCTCATCGTCCGGAGATCGGTGCCGGTCTCCTTGGAGACGATGCGCACCGCCGCCACGGCGGAATGCTTGCCCTGGCTCGGGCCCATGCCGACGGTCGAATAACGCTTCAGCAATTCGACGCTGTCATAGCCGTCATGGATACCGTTGACCAGATCCTCGATCTTCAGGTCTTCGTCGAAATCGACGAATTCCATGCCCTTTTTATGGGGGAAGATGGGCCAGGGATGGGTCTGCTCCTCGGCGCCGCGATTGACCGGCACCGGCGGCTCCGCGCCGCGTTCGAAGCCGGCATCCTTGGCCGCCGACCAACCGGCATGGCGCCCATCGGCCAGTACCGCCGCCAGATCGAAGGTGTTGTTGACGGAACCGGCGGCGAAGACATGGGCCGGCACGGCTTCCGGCTTGAACATGTTGGAGCGCGTGTCATAGCCGAACTTGGTGCCGGCATGATGCAGCAGGTGACCGACCGGGCTGTAGCCAACCGACATCAGCACCAGATCGCAGTCAAACTCCGCTGCAACGTCGCCAAGCTGCCCCTCGCCGGTGATCGGCGCCACGGCAACGCCGCTGACATGCTTCTTCTGGCCGATATAGGTCGCCTCGGCGATCGCGTGACCGGCGAGAACCCGGATGCCGGCACGGCCCACCGCCTTGGTGATTTCGCTCTGCGGCGGTTCGGGCCGCAGATCGACGATGGCGGCAACCTCGATCCCGGCTTCCAGCAGATCGAGCGCCTGGCCATAACCGTCCTGATTGGCGGTCAGGATGACGGCTTTGCGGCCCGGCTTCACGCCATAGAGTTGGATCAGGCGCTGTGCCGCCGAGCCCAGCATGATGCCCGGCAGGTCGTTATTGCGGAAGACCGAGGGCTGCTCGATCGAGCCCGTAGCGATCACCACCGCCTTGGCGCGGAGCTTGTGGAAGCGGTTGCCCTGGATCACCGGCAGCCAGTTATCGGCGAACCAACCGGAGCAAATCGCCCCTGTCAGGACCGTGATATTCGGCTGGATGCGGATCCGGTTGGCGAGATCGCCCACCGTCGCACGGCTAACCTCGCCCGTCTCGTCGAAGCGGGCGTAATTGAGGCTGCCGCCGAGCTCCAGGCTCTCCTCGATCAGGATCACCTCGGCACCGGTTTCCGCCGCCTGCAGCGCCGCCGCCATGCCGGCCGGCCCGCCGCCGACGATCGCGACATCGGCGAAGAGATATTTCTTGTCGTAGTAGCTGTGATGGAAATCGGCCTTCATGTCGATCTTGCCGAGGCCCGCCATCGCCCGCACGATCGGTTCCCAGAAGCGCCAGGAGGTCTTCTTTTCGTGGAAAGTCTTGTAATAGAAGCCGACGGGGAGGAACTTCTTGACCAGTTCCACCATGCGGCCGCGATCGGCATCCAGCGTGCCGATATAGTTCTGGCCCTCGACCGCGATGCCCGGCGTGATCTCACGCTTATCGGCGAGGCAGTTCGGCTCGTCACCGACCTGAACCAGGGTATTGGCGTCCTGGCCGATCATGGTCAGCACGCCGCGCGGGCGGTGATACTTGAACGAGCGGGAGATCATCCAGACATCGTTCGCCGCCAGGGCGCTGGCGATGGTGTCGCCGGCAAAACCGGTGAAGCTGCGGCCCTCGAAAGTGAAGGTGACGGTCTGGGACCGGTCGATCAGCAGACCGCGCGGTGCCGGCAGGCGGTTGGTTCCAGCCATCTGATTGGAGACCGTCATTTCTTTTCCCCACCCTGCTTTGCGGCAAAGTCGACGCGCTTGTTGAAGATTTCGCCAGCGGCATAGGTGCGGACGATTTCATCCGTCACGGTGTTGCGCTCGGCGATGAACCAGTAGGAGGTGGGCACATGGCACCACCATTCACGAACCACACCGGCTGTGTTGTTCTCCAGGAAGCAATAAGCGCCCCATTCGAGATCGCTGACCGCATTGGGGTCCGGCATCTCGTTGACTTCGCCGCCCCAGACGAATTCGCTGACATTGCGTGGCCCGTTGAGCGGGCAATTCATGATTTTCATAGCTGCCCTCCCCTCAATGGCCGACCGAGGCCGCGCCCTTTTCGCCGACCTGGGCGAAATTGACGAAGCGTTCCAGGTTGAACGGCGTGATGAGATCGTGCGGCTCGCCGGTGGCGATGGTATGGGCCATGGTCATGCCGCAGACCGGCGTCGCCTTGAAGCCCCAGGTGCCCCAGCCGGCATCGATGTAATAGTTCTCGACCGGCGTCTTGCCCATGACCGGGCTGAAATCCGGCGTCATGTCGGCCATGCCGGCCCATTGGCGCAGGATCTTCAGCTCGCCCAGCATCGGCAGCAATTCCAGCATGTGGCCGAGCAGGCCTTCCTTGAAGTCCAGGGTCGATCGGGTGGAATAGAGCGAATAGGGATCGGTCGAACCGCCCATCACCAATTCGCCGCGCGAGGATTGCGAGACGTAAACGTGCAGGCTGCCCGAGACGATGATCTGATCGAGGAAGGGCTTCACCGGCACCGAGACACAGGCCTGCAGCGGAATGGTGCGGATCGGCAGCAGGAAGCCCGCCATCTTCGCGATCAGCGAGGACGAACCGGCCGTCGCCTGCATCACCTTATTGGCATAGACCGTGCCCCGCGTCGTCTGCACGCCCTTGACGACACCATTCTCGACGATGACGCCGGTCACCGGCGTCTGCTGATGGATCTCGACACCAGCCTCGGCGGCACCGCGGGCGTAACCCCAGGCGACGGCGTCGTGGCGGGCGATCGATCCCGGCGGGTGATAGAGCGCACCCATGATCGGATAGCGGACTTTGTCCGACATGTTCAACGCCGGGCAGAGCTTCGCGATGTCATCCGGATAGATCAGTTCGGAATTGACGCCGAGCTGCTTGTTGACCTCGGCGCGCCAGCGGCTGGTCCGCATCGCGGCATCGGTATGGGCCAGGGTGAAGTGGCCGCGCTCGGAATAGAGGATGTTGTAATCGAATTCCTGGCTCAGCTCCTGGTAGAGCTTGACCGACTGGTCGTAGAAGGCGACCCCTTCGGGCGTCAGGTAGTTGGAACGGATGATCGCCGTGTTGCGGGCGGTATTGCCGCCGGCGAGATATCCCTTTTCCAGGACGCAGACATTGGTGATACCGTGATAACGGGCGAGGTAATAAGCGCAAGCGAGGCCATGGCCGCCGCCGCCGATGATCACCACGTCATACGTCGATTTGAGATCCTTGGGCGCCGGGAAATGACGGCGGGCCGGATATTTCTTGGCCAAGCCATATTTGAACAGGCCGGACGGGACGAAAGCTGGCAGCATGGTTAGATCACCGCTTTTGACTCGGATGGAGAGAGGGTACCGCAATGTTTCCTGAGGTTCAACGAAATTTCCCCTGTATAAAAAATTGCCGTGCTAACGGCATCTCTTGTCGATTCCGATACAGGATAAATGACCGTCTGATGGCAACCTTCAATTTTTCGCCAGCTTTTAACTGAGCGCCGACGGGCTCGACGAAGCCAGCAGCGGCGCCCGGACCATGAAAAACCCGGGTTTGAGCGGGGTTCGCTCCAATCGACCATCTGGTCGGCGATCTGGCGCCCCTCTTTCACTCCTGCGACACTGACCACCTCTATCATGCGGCGCCGGGTTTGGTGTCGCCCAGCAGATCGAGGAGACATGGCATGAAAAGCGGCAGCAATGTTGTCCTGATCGGCGAGGCCGCCGAGGCACTCCGCGACGAATTCCTCCATTGGCAATGCCGCATCCGCCAGATGGCGATGCGCGAACAATCCGGACGGCCCAGCCGGGGCATGCGCCCGCGGGTCGAAACCAGCGACGGCACCGAACTTTCCCCCGGCATCGTCGTCCTGATCCACAAGGAGGACATGGAGGACAGCACCGCGTTCTTCCGGCATCAGGTCCTGAAAACCCAGGACCCGATCGAGCGCTGGGAAAAAGCGATCGATCACCTGGCCGCCGCCTATTTCCAGCACCATCGAGATTTCAGCGACACCCTGACCGCCTTGTTCGGCCCCGGCCCCGGCATACCTGACCGACTGCTCAACCATCATCATCTCGTCCTGGAATTCTACGAGTTCAGTCGCCGCTACCGGCTGCCTTGCAAGATCGAGGAACTGGCCGAGAGCGATCCCATCTTTCAAAACACCTATTGGCATAACCGCCTGTTCAATCCCAATCTGCCTGCCGGCATCCGCATCCTCACCTTCAAGCCCGACTGGACGCATGCCTCGGTCGTCACCGAAAGCGAAGAGGACAGCGACGGCTGAGCCGCTGTCACCAGCCAAGGCACCGGATATGCGTGCTTCCCAGAGAAAAAAAGTCCCCCGTGCCGGAGGGGCCGGCAGCGGGGGTATCCTCGAGAGGAATCAGAATTTCCGGTAGGCCTTGTTCAAATCGACCATCGGATGTTGCTTCGACATCTGGAATTTGATCAGCAATTCCCGCGCGATCATGTCACGGTCCTGCTGATTGTCCGGCAGCTTCATATTGGACGGCACCGTCACCCAGCCGTTGATATTGCGGTCGAAGACCGCCGCCCTGCCCTCCTCATAGCCCATATGGACATCCTCAAGCCAATTGAGGTCGTCCCATCCCATGACCTCCATGTACTTCTTGAGGAAGGGCGTCAGGCGGTTGTAGTCCGGCACCAGATTCACGTCGTAACGATAACCGATATGCTGCCCGATTTCCTTCTCGCGTGCGGTATCGAGGCCGCTGCCTTTCAAGTATTTGTCGACGTCTTCTTTTTTCTGCGCCATCTCAGATGCTCCTCAATAGCGGGTCATGTCGGGCCGGCCGACCGTATGCTGCGACCCGGCCAACGGCACCTGTGCGAGGGCCGAGGCTTCCATGGTGAGGGCCGCGAGATCTTCCGGTTCCAGCGAGTGGATATTGGTCTTGCCGCAGGCCCGGGCCATCATCTGCGCCTCGATGGTCAGGCAGTGCAAGAAGTTGTAGACCCGCTCCGCCGCCTCGTCGGGATCAAGACGCTTGCGCAGCACCGGATCCTGGGTCGCCACGCCGACAGGACAGCGTCCGGTATGGCAGTGGTAGCAATAGCCCGCCTCGCAACCGATCTCCTTCTCGAAATCGGCTTCCGGGATATCCTTGTTGCAGTTGAGCGCCATCAGCGCCGAATGGCCGATCGCCACCGCATCGGCCCCCAAAGCCAGGGCCTTGGCGACGTCGCCGCCATTGCGGATGCCACCGGCATAGACCAGGCTGATCTCGCCGGATTTACCAACATCGTCCAGGGCCTTGCGGGCCTGGCGGATGGCGGCGATGCCGGGCACGCCGGTTTCCTCGGTGGCGATATGCGGTCCCGCCCCCGTTCCGCCTTCCATGCCGTCGATATAGATCGAATCCGGCCCCGTCTTCGCCGCCATGCGGACATCGTCGTAGACGCGGGCCGCACCGAGCTTCAACTGGATCGGGATCTGCCAATCGGTCGCTTCACGGATCTCCTGGATCTTCAAGGCGAGATCGTCCGGCCCCAACCAGTCCGGATGCCGGGCCGGCGAACGCTGGTCGATGCCGGCGGGCAATGAGCGCATCTCCGCCACCTGGTCCGTCACCTTCTGGCCCATCAGATGGCCGCCGAGACCGACCTTGCAACCCTGGCCGATGAAGAACTCGCAGGCATCGGCAAGCTGCAGGTGGTGCGGATTGAAGCCATAGCGCGACTGGATGCACTGATAGAACCACTTCGAGCTATAACGCCGCTCGTCCGGGATCATGCCGCCTTCGCCGGAGCAGGTCGCCGTCCCCGCCATGGTGGCGCCGCGCGCCAAAGCGATCTTCGCCTCGAAGCTCAACGCCCCGAAGCTCATGCCGGTGATATAGACCGGCACGTCCAGGACCAGCGGGCGTTTCGCCTTGGGGCCGATCACCGTCTTGGTCTCGCATTTCTCGCGATAGCCCTCGATCACGAAGCGGGTCAGTGTTCCCGGCAGGAAGGTCAGATCGTCCCAGGACGGGATCTTCTTGAAGAGCGAGAAGCCGCGCATGCGATAGCGGCCGAGCTCCGACTTGATATGGATGTCGTCGATCACCGAGGGCGGGAACATGAAGCTGTTGCCCAGGCGACTGGTATCGCGCGACAACGGCTTCTTCTTCGGCTTCGGATCGGCCTTCGGCGCCTTTTTCTCTTTCGCCATGATTATCTCCCTTTCGTCGTCGCGTGATTACAGGATCAGCTTCTTCTCGTTGGGTTCCAGATTGTCGTAGTTCCAGAGCTGCCGGCCGGCGACGATCTTGGTCATGTTCTTGACCCCGTTCGGCGTCTTGAGTCCGTATTGCTTCAGCTTGCGCTCCAGCCACTGGCAATCGAGATCCGTCATCTCCCCCGGCACCGCATCGACGCCGAGACCCTCAATCTTGCCGCCGACATAAATGGTGCCGTCATACATGGAATCGCCGAGATTGATCCCGGCATCGCCCAGGACGACCATGCGGCCACGCTGCATCATGAAGCCGCAGAAGGCACCGCAGCGGCCGCCAACCAGGATCGTGCCACCTTTCATATCGATGCCCATGCGGGCGCCGACATCGCCCTTGCAGACGAGATCGCCACCGCGCAGGGCCGCCCCGAAGGTGGAGCCGGCATTCTTTTCGATGACCACCGTCCCGGCCAGCATGTTCTCGGCGCAGGACCACCCTACCCGGCCCTTGATATGGATATTGGGGCCGTCGATCAGACCACAGCCGAAATAACCGAGGCTGCCCTCGATATGCAGGTTGAGGCGGTTGAGGATGCCGACGGCGATCGCGTGCTTGGCGCCGGGATTCTTCATAACGATGGTGCCGTTGCCCGCCTTCATCAGCTCCCGCAATTTGTGATTGATCTCGCTCGGGCTGAGATTGGCGGCGTCGAATTCGGCGCGCTTGTTGTAGTCGACCTCATAGGCGCCGGGATAGGTGAAATTCTCTTCCTCCGCCGGCGAGAAGAAGCGTTGCTGGGTGCGCCCCGACAACTTCTCGGTATGCATCCCCATTTCATGGGATTTGGTTCGAAGTGCCATGATTTCTCGCTCCCTTGCTCAACGCTTCCAGACGCGCACTTCGCCCTCATAGGGATCGAAGGTGTCGATCTCCGTGGGGAAGACGCTGCGGATGGCAACCTCTTCCGAGGCCAAGGCGATGAAATCGTCGCTCTCATAGAGCACCATCGGCTTGGCCGCCATCACGTCCTTGGCCATGCCGAGCGCGTCCGAGGTCGCCACCAGATAGGTGAAGACGCCGTCGAGCTCGTCGATCGAGTCCTTCATTGCATCCTCGAGCTTGGCGCCCTGCTGCATCTTGTCTGCGAGATAGACCGCGATCAGTTCGGAATCGCAGTTCGACATGAAGCGATGGCCGCGTCGTTCCAGCTCGCGGCGCCCGGTCCAGTAATTGGTGAGCTGGCCGTTATGCACCACCGCGACATCGGCAAAGGGATAGGCCCAATAAGGATGCGCCGAGCGGATATCGACATCGGATTCCGTCGCCATCCGGGTATGGCCCAGGGCATGGCTGCCCTTGAAGCCCTTCAGGCTGTATTGGCCGGCGACGGTACCGGCATCGCCCAGATCCTTGACCAGTTCCAAGCCATAGCCGAGGGAGAGGATTTCGGCGCCATCGATATCCTCAACGTAATCGGCCAGCTTGCGCTTGTCGCCGCCGTAATCGAGCGTGTAGCGATAAGCGTATTCGGTCGCCTCGTCCTCACTGACGATCGTCGCCCCCAATTCCTTGAGGCGGCGATCGACCTCCTTGCGCCGTTCCTTCACCTGATCATGGATATGAAAGCCATGCTTCATGTCGTCCTGCTCGGCGACCTTGAAACGCATGACGAGCGAGTTGCCCTTGGGCGCGCCATAGAGTGCGAAACCGGTGGAATCCGGACCGCGATGCTTCAGGGATTGCAGCATCGCCGTCATTTCCTTGCCGATATCGCCGGTCTTGCCGCGGTGGATGAGTCCCGCAATTCCGCACATGATTTTCTCCCTTGATTGACGGTTGGAGTTGCTTCCTCAGGGGAGGCAATCCCAATAGGTCTCCAGATCCCATTCCGTGACGGTGGACATGAAGCGCTCCCACTCGTCGCGCTTGTAATGCATGAAGACCCGGTACATTTCGTCCGGCATGGCCGACTTGATGACCTCGTCCTTCTCCAGTTCGGTCAAGGCATCGCCCAAAGAGAGCGGCAGCTTCTTCACCTTCTTGCCGGCCTGGATCGCCTCATAGATGTTGCGTTCCTCCGGTTCGCCCGGATCCATCTTGTTGCTGATGCCGTCGTCGAAGGCTTTCAGCAGCGCGCCCGCCATCAGATAGGGATTCACGGCGGCATCCACCGACCGGTATTCGAAACGACCCGGTGCCGAGATGCGCAGGGCGCAGGTACGATTCTGGTAACCCCAATCGGCGAAGACCGGCGCCCAGAAACCGGTATCCCATAGCCGGCGATAGGAATTGACGGTCGACGATCCGATCGAGGTCAAGGCACCGAGATGCTTGATCACGCCGCCGATGCATTGCAGGCCGACGGGGCCCGGCTTGTGCTCGCCCTTCAGCGGCAGGAAGGTGTTCTCGCCGCCCTTGCGATAGGCGTAATTCTCTTTCAATCCGGGCAGCGGCTTGTTGTGCAGCTCGTTGATCACATCCTCGCCGCCACGCCAGAGCGACAGATTGTGATGGCAGCCCGAGGCCGACACACCCATGAAGGGCTTCGGCATGAAGCAGGCGATCAGGTTGAATTCCCGCGCCACCTGGGCGCAGATCTGGCGATAGGTGGTCAGACGATCGGAGGTCCGCAGGCAGTCGTCGAACATGAAGTTCAACTCGAGCTGGCCCGGCGCATCCTCGTGGTCGCCCTGGATCATGTCGAGGCCCATGGCCTGGGCATATTCGATGACCTTCAGGAAGACGGGGCGCAGCATTTCGAACTGATCGATGTGATAGCAGTTCGGCTTGGTGAAGCCGCCATCCGGCAGGCCGTTATCGCCCTTCTTCAGCCACATCATTTCCGGCTCGCAGCCGTGCCGCAGATGCAGCCCCTTATGCTTCTTCTGGAATTCGTTATGGATGATGCGCAGATTGCCGCGGCAATCCGAGGTCAGATGCCCGCCGGGATTATCGTGCTCCTCGCGATTGCGGAAGCAGGTGCAGAAGACCCGCGCCACCCGCTTGTCCCAGGGCAACTGCACGAAGGTTTCGGGGTCGGGAATCCCGACCAGCTCCGACGCTTCCGGACCGTAGCCGATATAATTGCGCCGCCGGTCGGTAAAAAGGTTGGCGGTCGAACCATAGACCAGTTGGAAGCCGCGCTCGGCGATCTGTTCCCAATGATCGGCGGGAATACCCTTGCCGACGATGCGGCCGGTCACCGACACGAACTGGTAATAGATGTATTTGATGCCAAGCTCATTGATCTTGGCCCGGACCTGCTTCACCAGATCCTTGCGGCCCTTTTGCGTGACATGTTCCTCCAGCGCGGTCAGATCGTTCTTGCCGGCAAGCGACTTCGCGCCGTTCCCGCTGGAGCGTGTTCTGTGCTGATTGCTACGTGCCTCGAGGTCAGTCATTTCATTCCTCCCAAAGAGCGGCGGCTTGCTGCCGCCGATTGTCTCCGCCGGATCCCGATCCGATGGAAAATTCCTGAACCTGCGTTTGGTGGCTGCCGCCTACCTCCCTCTGTTTTTCTGAAAAATGCCGATCCGGCGGCAAAGCCGGGTGCTCGCCATAGCCGGGCGCCCACGGCACCCGGCCAGGGTTATCGATTGGTCAAAGCGTCTTGGAGATCCGGCCGCACTGCGCAGCCAACCCGGCCGCGATCCGGCGTACCGGCATCGGCCAAAGGCAAATGGCACAGGATTGGACCGGTCGAATTGCCACCGGGCCGCTTACTGGAAAAGTGAACGCATCCAAGCGACGTCTTGGACATCTCCCTTTCCTCCATCGCGAACTGATCCGGCAAGGGAGCCGGATAAGGGCGACCGGACGCCGATTTGGTATATAATTGGTTCGATATTTGTTGACCAGATCGGGCGCTCGTCGGCATAATCGAAGCACAGACCACTCCATTTGCCAACCAATTTTTGGAATAGGCACACAAATGGCTAAGATTGGTGTCGATACTCCCGGTCGGACTTCCCTAACCGATGCCGCCGAACCGATTGCGCCGGTCGATCACGGCAAAGGCTCCGCCTGGATCGCCGGGCAATTGCGGCAGGCCATTCACGACGGCAAGTACCGCTATGGCGAAAAGCTGCCGGCGGAGCGGCAATTGGCCGATGCCTATGGCGCCTCACGCACCACCGTCCGGCTGGCGCTGGACTTGTTGGAAACAGAACGCCTGCTGGCGCGCCGCATCGGCAGCGGCACCTTCGTCTGCTACAGGGCAACCACCGAGACCGCCACCATCGCCGAGGTGACGAGCCCGTTGGAACTGATCGAGGCCCGTCTCGCGGTCGAACCCTATATGACGCGGATGGCCGTGCTGAACGCCACCTCGCGGGACCTGGAAAAACTGGCGGAGGCCTGCGCCAATGCCGAGGCCGCCGGCACCGACCCGGCGAAATTCACCGATTGGGATACCGCCTTCCATGTCCGCATCGCCGAGGCGGCGCATAACCCGCTGATCCTCTGGCTTTACCAGCAGGTCAACGAGATCCGTACCCATTCGCAATGGGCGGCGATGCGCGACAAGATCCTCACGCCGGAACGGATCAGCGAATACAACCACCAGCACCGCGCCCTCTATGCCGCGATCCGCAGCCGCGACGTCGAAGGCGCCGTCGCCATGGTGACGAGCCATTTGCATTACGCCCGCCGCCAGTTGATGGGGGCGGAAGGCGCGTGACGGCCGGCGGGGCTGTCAGCATATCAGGCATGCCGTTCAGCCATAGGCTATCCGACGATATCGGTTGAAAAAAGGCACCGGCTGCCTTATATGCCATGCCAGATGAATAATAAAATGACGCGCCGTCTGAAGGACCGCGCACCTGGCTTCAAGCAAACGACAGATACTGAAGAAGCCAAACAAGCTCCCAATCAAGCCCATGGGCAGGCCCCGCATTCCGCTCTCCCCCGTAAATTTCCACGACCTGGCGATGACGGCATCCTTGTCTGTCCTGTCGGCGGTGTCGGGCGTATCGGGATGAATATGACGCTGTACGGCTTTGCCGGCAGATGGATCATGGTCGATGCCGGTTCGGCCTTCGCCAAGGACGTCGATGGCGTCGGCGGCATCATGCCGGACCCGGTTTCCCTGGCGCCGATCCTGCCGCATCTCGACGCCCTGCTCGTCACCCATGCGCATGAAGACCATATCGGCGCCATTCACCATCTGTGGCCGACAATCAAATGCCCGATCTATGCGACACCCTTCGCCTCGGAATTGCTGAAAGGCCGCCTCGCGCAGAAGGGCGCGCAAGGCCGCGTCAAGTTCAAGACCTTCAAGCCGGGCGACACGCTCTCGGTCGGCCCCTTCCGGGTGCAAACCATCCCCATCACCCATTCGACCCCCGAATGCGTGTCGATGGCGATCTCCACGAAGATCGGCACCATCCTGCATACCGGTGACTGGAAGCTCGATCCGGATCCCCTGGTTGGCCCGGTCACGGACATGGACCGTCTGAAGGCGATCGGCGATCGTGGTGTGCTTGCCATGCTGTGCGACAGCACGAATGCCGAGCGCGAGGCCGGCATCACCTCGGAAGCCGATGTTGCCCGCAATATGGAACATGTCTTCCGGACGCGGCGCGGGACCATCGTCATTTCCTGCTTCGCCACCAATGTTGCACGCCTTGTCGCGATCGGACGGGCCGCGGCAGCCACCGGCCGCAAGGTTGCCTTGGCCGGACGGTCGCTGGAGACCTCGGAAGCGGCGGCCCATGCCGTCGGCCTGATCGATGACAGCCTGCCGTTCCTGGCGGATGTCAAACATCTCAAGGGCCTCGAACGCCATGAGATGGTCATCGTCTGCACCGGCACGCAAGGCGAAGAACGTGCGGCGCTGGCGAAACTGGCGCGGCGCGAGAACTGGCGCCTGCCGGAAATCGGCAAGGGCGATACCGTCATCCATTCGGCCCGCACCATCCCCGGCAACGAGGAACCCGTCGAAACCATGATGGCCCTCTTCCGCGACCGTGGCGTCGAGGTCCTGATGGCCAGCGCCGATGGCAAGGCACTGCATGTGACCGGCCATGCCAGCCGTGGCGAACTCCAGACCATGTATGGCCTGATCCGCCCCAAATTCGCGATCCCGGTCCATGGCGAACCATCCCATATGGCGGCCCATGCCAAACTGGCGACGGATTGCGGCGTCTCGGCCGCGACGTTAAGCGAGGAAGGCGATATCCTGCGGGTGACACAAGCCGGCGTGCAGAAGACCGCTCATATCAGGCTCAAGCACCTTGCGGTCCTTGAATCGCCCGAGGGTTCTCTCCACGACTCCCTGGTGCAATGGGATCTGCGCAAGAATGCGCCGGTCGCGAAACGGCAGGGCAAGTCCGGTACCGTGAAAAAAGCCCCACGTATCCGGCAGCGGCCGGCGAAACCGCCATTCTCCGCAAAGCGTCCGCAACGCGAGGCCGCACGGGCTGCCTAAGCCCACCAATACAAAAGGCCGCCGGAACCATCCGGCGGCCTTTTGACTTCCTAAATCAGCCTTCTCAGGCCAAATGTCTCAAGCCCGCATCAGCGGACGCGTGAGGCAGGTCGGGCCGCCTTCGCCCGGCACGGAGATCGCGTCGGCATCGATCACATGGACCTTGCAGCCGGCCGCTTCCATACGGCGCTTGGTTTCCGGATTGCCCTTCACCATGACCACTTCGCGCGGCGCGATGGCGAGAACGTTGCAGCCCATGCCGGCGAATTCGCTGTCCGGCACCTCGACGAACTGCATGCCTTTCGCGATCAACCATTCGCGGAACGGGATCGGCATCAACGGCGAGTAGATGAGCTGCAGATCCTTGTCCAGGGGACTGATGATCGACATCAGATGGAAGACGTCGGACTGGCCCTTGTAATGCGGCAGCGCCGTCACCTCGACATGGACATTCGGTCCGACCATGTTCTTGAACTGGCGGATGCCCTCGTCATTGGTGCGGTAGGTCCGACCGATGGCGACGGTCTTGTCGTCGAGCCAGATGAGGTCTCCGCCCTCGATGCTGCCGGCGCCGGTGACGGCGCCCAGCACCGGGATGCCGGCTTTTTCGAAAGCCTGGCCATGGATCGACGGTTCGCCGCGCCGGGCCGCCTTGCCCATGTTGCAGAGGATGACACCTTTAGGCGAGACTGCGGCAGCGTCGCGCACATAGAGGCTGTCCATCGTCAGGCTGTCATTGTCGGGCAGATAGACGATCTCGGCACCGACACCCTTGATCACGGAGGCAAAATGGTCGTGCTCGCGCACAGCCAGATCGAAATCCGGACGGGTATGGTAGTTGAGATCGCGCCACTCAGCATCGACCTTGGCCTGATTGCGCATGGCTTGCTGCGGCCGCCGCATGGCCAGCCGGGTCAGCCTTCCGAATTCGTTCATTCCTGTCAGCATGATGGGCGACACTGTAGCGGAGCGGCACCGGGAATCAAGCCGCCTTGCATGACAAGCGTGCAAGAACGCGCCTCAATTCGCCTCACCAGCACCGGTCAATCCGGCTCACCGGCCGGATTTCAGCGATCCACCACAACCAGATTGGCCGCCCGGCAGCTCAGGGACAGCGGCATGCCTTGCTCCACCTGGCGATCCGGCGGCAGGCGCAGCACGAACTCCTGGTCGCCGGCCTCGTTGCTTGCCAGGACGCGGTAATGCGCGCCCTGAAAGACTGCCTCACGCACCCGGGCAGGCCCTAACTGCACCTCGCCGCTCACATCCGCCAGCAGGTTCTCCGGCCGGATGACGACAGTGACTGGGGTCCCGGCCGGAAGCGTTCCCGCCGCCGGCAGTGCGCCGACCGAGGTGTCGAGCTGGATCGTGCCCGCGCCGGCCGACGCGGTGACCTTGCCGGCAAGCTGCGTGCTCTCGCCCATGAAGGTCGCAGTGAAACGGGTCGCCGGGCGCTCATAGATCCGCTTCGGCGTTCCCATATCCTCGATCCGACCCTTGTTCATCACCACGATCAGGGACGCCAGCGCCATGGCCTCCTCCTGGTCGTGGGTGACATGGACGAAGCTGCGGCCGGTGCGGCGCTGCAACGCGATCAACTCGTCCTGCATCTGGCGCCGCAGATTGAGATCAAGGGCGCCCAGCGGCTCGTCCAGCAGCAGGATTTCCGGCTCGACCACCAGGGCACGAGCCAGGGCGACGCGCTGGCGCTGCCCGCCCGAAAGCTCGTGAATGCCGCGCTTGCCATATCCACTGAGACCGACCAGCTCCAGCGCGGCCTCGGCGCGCTTGCGCCGCTCCAGCACTGGCACCCGTCGCATCTTCAGGCCGAAGCCGACATTGTTGGCGACCGACATATGCGGAAACAGCGCATAGTCCTGGAACAACGTCGTGGTGGGACGCTGGGCCGGACTGAGAGCCGTCACGTCGCGGCCGGCGATGCTGATCCGACCGGCGCTCGGCACGATGAAACCGCCGATGACCGACAGCAGAGTGGTCTTGCCGCTGCCCGACGGGCCGAGCAACACCACATAGGCGCCCTTCTCCACGGCCAGATCGACCCGATCCAGCGCGGTCACCTCGCCATAGGACTTGCAGATGGCATCGATATCGAGATGCGGCTGGGTGGTCACCTGGGCGGTCATGAGCGGCGCTTTCTGAAGAGCAGGAATTCAACGGCGACGAAGAGCAGGATGGAGCAGATGAAGATGAACGAGCCAACAGCATTGGTCTGCGGATTGAGGCCGCCGCGCAGCATCGACCAGATCACCACCGGCAAGGTGACGTCGAACCGGGTCACCAGGAAGGCGATGATGAATTCATCCCAGGAGAGCGTGAAGCAGAGGCAGAAGGCGGCAATCAAAGCCGGCGCGATCATCGGCATGGTGACGGCGGTCAGCACATGCCAGGTCGAGGCGCCGAGGTCGCGCGCCGCCCATTCGATCTTGCGCTGATGCTCGCCGAGCTGCGCCAGGCAAATGGCGAAAGCGAGCGGCATGTTGATGACGACATGGCCGATCACCACCACGGCCAGCGAGGGACCGAAGCCGAGCGACGAGAGCGCCACCAACAGGCCCATACCGACCAGCAGATAAGAGACCGCCAGCGGCAGGATGATGACGCCCTGGACCAATCGGCGGCCGCGGAATTCATAGCGCGAGATGCCATAGGCGGCGAGGAAACCCAGGATGACCGACAGGGCCGAGGAAACGAGCCCGACCATCAGCGAATGGCCGAGAGCCGCCATCAGCCGGTCATTGGCGATCGCCGTCTCATACCATTGCAGGCTGGGACCGTTGAAGGGCGGCACCGGCAGGCGGCTGCCCTGGAAGGAAAACAGGATCAGCACCGCCACCGGCAGCAGGATGAAGATATAGCAGGCGGTGAGATAGAGATAGGAAACCAGGTTCCCGAGCAAAATCTTCGTGCGCATGTTTTACATCCTCGACATGCGCAATTGCCGCTGCAGCGCCAGGTAGACGATGGCGACGATCAGGGTCAGGACCAGCGACATGGCCGAGGCCATCGGCAAATCGAGCTGACGCTGGATCTGCATCATGATGACCTGGGGCAGCAGCAATTCCTTGAGGCCGCCCAGGATCTGCGGCGTGATGAAATCACCGATGCAGAGAACCACCGTGAGGAAGGCGCCGACCACCATACCGGGAATGCTGAGCGGCAGGGTCACGGCGAAAAAGCTGCGCAGGGCCGAGGCGCCGAGATCCTGCGCTGCCAGGACGTAGCGCGGATTGATCTGCACCAGATTGGCATAGATGGTGAGCGCGTTCAGCATGATGAAGAAATGCACGAAGCCAACCGTCGTCGCCCCCGGATTATAGGCGAACATGATCGGCTTGTCGGTGATCTCCAGAGCGCGCAGCGCCCAATTGATCACTCCGGTCGGCGACAGCACCAGCAGCCAGGCATAGGAGCGCACCACATAGGAGGTCCAGAACGGCAGGATGGCGAAGGCCAATGCCAGACGCTGCCAGCGCTTCGGCACCTTATAGGCGATGACATAGGCAAAGGGATAGGCCAGCAGCAGGCTGATGACGACGACGATGGCCGTCGTCACCACCGAATTCCAGATCGCCTGCACATAGGCCGGCTCGCCGAAGAAGCGCTCATAATTGCGCAGGCTGAACGAGGATAGCGTGCCGTCCGGCGCCAACGGCATCAGGCTGTAGACGACCATAATGACGATCGGCGCCGCGAAGAACAGCACGATCCAGGCCACCGCCGGCAGCGTGAAGCTGATCCCGGCCAGGCGCCCGCGCCGGGCCGCCCGCTCTTCCGTCGACGCGATATCTGTCGACTGCACCATTATTCCGCCCTGCCGTTCATCTGGTCCGTCATTCATCGGGGTGGAAAGAAAGCCGGGTCCGCCATATGGCGAACCCGGCTATCCGTTACTTCGCCTGCAGCACCTGCGCCCAGAGCGCCTGGAGCTGCTTGTCGAACTCGCTGGTCATCTGCAGATAGGGATGCGAGTTCTTGATATAACCCGGCTGATCGGTCCAGCGCAGGATCTTCTTCTGGTCGTCGGTCAGCGTCGCCTTGCTGTTGGCCGGCATGCCCCAGTAGCAAGAGGACGTGGCCAGCTTGGCCTGGGCCTCGGGGCTGACGATGTATTGCACGAACTTGGTCGCGAGGTCCTTGTTCTTGGAGGCCGCGAAGACACCGAGCCCCTGCTGCCAGCGGACGCCGCCCTGGGTGGGGATGACATAGTCGAGATTGGGATTGTCCTTGGCCATGCCGGCCGTCACCCATTCACCGCCGCCGACCAGGATATCGACCGCGCCGGTGGCCAGCGCCTGCTGCACCGTGGTCACATCGCCGACCATGGCCGCATTGGCCTTGAGGGCGATCAGCTTGTCCTTGATCGCCGGCAGGTCGGCCTCGGACAGATCGGCCGGCTTCTTGCCGAGCGCGATGGCGACATATTCGATTTCCGGCACGTAATAATCATAGATCGCAATGCGGCCCTTGTATTTTGGGTCCCAGATGGCGTTGATGTCGTCCATCGCCTTGGGATCGACCACGGCCTTGTTGAAGGCGATCGTGTTGTAGCCGAACTTTTCCGGCACCGTGTAGAGCTTGCCGTCATGCGAGGTCAGCTTCGGATCAGCGATCTCCGCCGGGATGTCGGCGAAGGGGAAGTCCTTGGCCTCCAGCGGTGCCAGCAGGTTCATGCCCGCCAGACGGCCGGTATCGGTCTGATCCACCACCAGCACGTCCCAGTCGCCGGGCTTCGATTGCCCGAGCACCGCCAGGGCGGCGGCCGTGCTGTCGATATCCTTGAAATTGACCTTGACGTTATTAGCCTGCTCGAAAGGCTGCAGCAGCGCCGGATCCTCGTGGTCGCACCAGGTCAAGACGTTGAGATTGTCCGCCTCGGCCACCGCCATCATCGCCATCAAGCCGATGCCCGATGCGAGGACGAGCCGTGTCAGTCGCGCGGTGAAATGCCGGGTCGCGGAAGACGTCGCATGAGGCAATCTGGTGGATGCTTTGGTCATTTTCTCCCCCTGTCTGGATGCCGCGATCGCCTCGCCATGACGCGACCGTCAATGCCGTTTGCCGGCAGGAAACCGGGGATCGTGTGCAGGCGCTTCGCGTTCCCGGTTATGTCGCCCCGTTCGGCCGCAGCGGCCGCGAGGCGATCCTTTCGGCATTCGCCGTATTTGTTCTTGACGAAAAATGAATGAACTACAAAATTAAGTCAATTCATTTTCCGCAGCCGAAGCGAGACCTCATGGCAGGCCTGAGAGAGAGACAGAAGGCGACACGCCATCGCGACATTCTGGAAGCCGCCGGCACCCTGTTCCGGCGAACCGGCTATGCCGATACCAGTATCGAGGCGATCGCCGAGCGCGCTGAAGTGGCGCCGGGCACGGTCTACAACTATTTCCAGTCCAAGGGCGATTTGCTGCTCGCCCTCGTCGCCCTGGACGGCGAGGAAGTGCGCGGCGCCGGCAAGGATTTGATCGCCCGGCAGCCGGTCGATGCCATCGAGGCGATCCGTGCTTTACTGGAATCCTATGTCGAGCATTCGCTGGTCCATCTCTCGAAAGAACTCTGGCGCAACGCCATCGCCACCGCCCTCACTCAGCCGGATTCGCCCTTCGGCCTCGGCTATGCCGAGCTCGACCGCAAGCTGGCGGATCAGGTCGGCGAGCTGATCTCCTGCCTGCAGGAACATCATTTGATCGATGACAACATCGATGCCGACGTCGCCGGCGACGTCCTGTTCGAAGCCTGCAACAGCCTGTTCGTCATCTTCGTCACCCGCGAAGCGATGCCGATGGAGGAACTGAAGGGGCGCATGGCGCAACAGATAAAGCTGGTCTTCGCCGGCCTGCAGCGTAAAACTGTCCCGCACAACATATCTGCGAGTAAGCGCAAGAAATAGCAGCAGGGACAGAATGGAAATCGCGACGGCCGATAGCTGGTACCAGACCAGAACCATGAGTGACGGTATCACCTGGATCTGGGAACCGCATATCAAACCCTATTACCGCTGCAATATCTGGCATGTACGCGGCCGCGATCGGGATCTGCTGATCGATTCCGGCATGGGTGTCGTCAGCCTGCGCGAACAGGTGCAACTGGTGGCCGAACGGCCCCTGCTGGCAGTCGCCACCCATACCCATTTCGACCATATCGGCACGCATCACGAGTTTCCCGAACGCGCCGTCCATCTCGCGGAATCGCATATCCTGGTCCGGCCGGACCGCTACAACACGGTGGCCGACGACTATGTCAGCGACGAGATCTTCACCGCCTTGCCACCGGGCGGCTGGCAGGCAGAAAAATACGAGGTGAAGCCCGCCCCCGCCACCTGGCTGGTGGACGAAGGCGACCGGGTCGATCTCGGCGACCGCAGCTTCGACATCCTGCATCTGCCCGGCCATTCGCCGGGTTCCATCGCCCTGCTGGAGCCGGCCACCGGCATCCTCTTCTCCGGCGACGTGATCTATGACGGCCCGCTCGCCTACGAGGCCTATCACACCGAGATGGAGGAATATATCCGCAGCATGCGCCGCATCCTGAGCCTGCCCGTGACCCAGGTCCATGGCGGCCATTTCGACAGCTTCGGCGGCGACCGCATGCGGGAAATCGCCCAGGCCTTCCTGAACGAGCACGACCGCTGACAGGCGGCCGTGCTCCGTCCAACAACGAACAATCAGGCTGGAATTTTCAGGCTGTTGGTATAGCGGGCGATCCGCCGGCAGGCCTCGTCCAGGCTTTCCTCGTCGATGACGAAGGAGACCCGGAGATGGCCGTCGGCGCTGGGGCCGAAGGCACTGGCATCGAGCACCGAGACACCGGTCTCCTTATAGAGGCCCCAGGAAAAATCATAGGCCGACATGCCCGTGCGGCGCACATCCACCATCATGAACATGCCGGCTTCCGGCACATGGCAGGAGAGGCCCGGCACCTGATTGAGCCGCGCCACCGCCGTGTCGCGCCGACGCTGATAAGCCTGGCGCATCTCCTCCACTTCCGGAACCTCGTGGGTCAGAGCATAGGTCGCCGCATGCTGAATGAAGGGCGGCATGCCGTACTGGTTGCAAAGCCCCAGATTGTGCACATGCTCGATCAGCTCTTCCGGCCCGACCATCCAGCCGATCCGCCAGCCCGTCATGGCATGGGATTTCGACAGGCTGTTGAGGGTGACGGTCCGCTCCGCCATGCCCGGCAGGCCGGCGATGGATACATGTTTCTTGCCGAAGGTCAGGGTGGCATAGACCTCGTCCGCCACCACCCAGAGATCGTGGCGGATCGCGATCTCCGCCACCGCCTTCAGCACCTCCAGCGACATCATGGCGCCGGTCGGATTGCTGGGGGTCGCGAAGAACAGTGCCCGCGTCTGCGGCGTGATCGCCTTTTCGAGGTCGGCGGGATCGAGATGGAAATGGTTCTCCGGCCGCTGCGAGACACGCTTCATCGTGGCGCCGCTGGCCCGGATCGAGGCTTCATAGGTGAGATAGGCCGGATCCAGCACGACGACCTCGTCACCCGGTGACAACAGGCACATCGAGGCGGCGAACAGGCCCGGCTGGCATCCGCCCATCACCGCGATATTCTTCGCCGTCACCGGCTGGCCGGACGCACGGCTATGCTGCACCGCAACAGCAGCCCGCAGATCGGGATAGCCGAGAATATCGGAATAATGCGTATCGCCCCGCTTCAGCGAGGCAACCGCCGTCTCGGTGATCGCCGACGGCGTGTCGAAATCGGGGTCGCCGATCGACAGGACGATGACATCCTTGCCGGCGCGGCGATCCTCGATCGCCTGATGGTGGATGTCCCAGGCCGCAACGCCTTCGCCGCTGATCCGCTCGCAAAATGGTGAATAGCGCATGATGTCCCAAACCCGCTGTCAGCTCGCCGATACCTTTCTGGACGAATGTCCAATAAGGTCATGGCGCGACCTTGCTGTATCATTGGGCGCGGGTCAAGCGCTGCAATGAGCGCCCGTCCCCCATCGAACAAACATGGCTTGACCCCGAGGACGCCTTTATGGCCGATACAGGGCTGAACCGACCCCCATTAACCGGATGAGTGAGAACGATGTCCAGAACCCTGAACCAACCGCTCGGCGGCAACAAGATGCCTCGTTTCGGCGGCCCCGCCACCATGATGCGCCTGCCCTCGCAGGGTTCGGCCGAAGGGCTGGATGCCTGCTTCGTCGGTGTACCCTTCGACATCGGCACCTCGAACCGGTCGGGCGCGCGTTTCGGCCCCCGCCAGATCCGTGCCGAATCCTGCCTGCTGCGCCCCTATAACATGGCGACCCGGGCGGCCCCGTTCGACAGCCTGCAGGTGGCCGATATCGGCGACGTGGCGATCAACACCTTCAACCTGCAAAAGAGCATCGGCATCATCGAAGCTGCCTATGACGAGATCCTCAGCCACAACTGCATCCCGCTGACCTTGGGCGGCGACCACACGATCGCCCTGCCGATCCTGCGCGCCATGGCCCGCAAGCACGGCCCGGTCGGCATGGTCCATGTCGATGCCCATGCCGATATCAACAACAGCATGTTCGGCGAACCGATCGCCCACGGCACCCCGTTCCGCCGCGCGGTCGAGGAAGGCCTGCTCGACGGCAAGCGCGTGGTGCAGATCGGCCTGCGTGGCACCGGCTATGAAGCCGAGGATTTCGATTGGCCGAAGGCGCAGGGCTTCCGCGTCGTCCAGGCCGAGGAATGCTGGCACAAATCGCTGGAGCCGCTGATGGCGGAAGTGCGCAAGCAGGTCGGCAAGGGCCCGGTCTATATCAGCTTCGATATCGACGGCCTCGACCCCTCCTCCGCCCCCGGCACCGGCACGCCGGAACCGGGCGGCCTCACCACCATCCAGGGCCTGGAGATCATCCGCGGCTGCCGCGGCCTGAACGTCGTCGGCGGCGATCTGGTGGAAGTGGCCCCGCCCTATGATCCGCAGGGCAATACCTCGCTGCTGGGCGCCAATCTCCTCTACGAGATGCTCTGCGTCCTGCCGGGCGTGCAGTATCGCAACTGACGCGGCATCCCGTGGAATGAACAAAGGCGGCCGCAGCGGATGCTGCGGCCGCCTTTTCCTTTGCCGGATTTATTCGCCAGCCCGGATTTATTCGCCGGCTTTGGCCTGAACGAAACCGGGCACCACCGGCGCCGGGAAGCTGCGGTCGTGGCGCAAGGCCGGGATCATTTGGCGCGCTTGCGCCACCTTCGCCAGATCGAGATCGGCGGTGATGAAGCCCACTTCCTCGCCGCCATCGGCCAGCACCTCGCCCCAGGGATCGACGATCAGGGAATGGCCATAGGTCTTGCGGCCCTCGGCGTGAAGGCCGGTCTGGTTCGGGGCGATGACGAAACAACCGGTCTCGATCGCCCGGGCACGGACCAGCACATGCCAATGCGC
>CAYOQR010000002.1:0-195580 GCA_964406155.1 uncultured Rhodospirillaceae bacterium
GGCCAGCAGCAGCGCGTCGCCATCGCCCGCTCGCTCTGCATGAACCCGAAGATCATGCTGTTCGACGAGCCGACCTCGGCGCTCGACCCGGAAATGATCAAGGAGGTGCTGGAGGTCATGGTCGAACTTGCCCGCAGCGGCATGACCATGATCTGCGTCACCCATGAGATGGGTTTCGCCCGGACGGTCGCGAACCGCGTCATCTTCATGGATCGCGGCGAAATCATCGAACAGAACGAACCGGAAGCCTTCTTCAATAATCCGCAGTCGGAGCGGACGAAGCTGTTCCTGAGCCAGATTCTGCATCACTGACGGCCACGGTATCAGCCGTGACGCCGTGGCCGGCCGGGGTTTCCTCGGCCGGTACCGGTTTCGGGCGAAAGCGGCCGATCGAGAGACCTTCGATCGGCGTCTCGCTACGGCCATCGACGATCAATTCGCTGAGCACTGCGCCGACCGCCGGCCCCAATTGGAAGCCGTGGCCGCAAAAGCCGAAAGCGTGGAACAGGCCGGGATGGGTCTCGCTGGGGCCGATCACCGGCGAGCCGTCCGGCGTATCGCCATCGACCCCGGTCCAACTGCGGATCACGGCGAGCTGGCCAAGCATCGGCACCAGGCGCACCGCCATGGTGGCGGTCCGCCGCGCGACCTCCGGCAGGGGCCGGCTGCGGGTGAAGCCGTCATTGGCGCGGCCCTCGCCGCCGCCGAACAGGATATTGCCGCGCAGGGTCTGGCGCAGATAGAGATCGCCGCCGATCACGCCGAGTACGGGCTTGATGCGATAGGGGGCAGGCTCCGTCACCATCACCTGCGGCACTTCCGGCACCAGCGTGACGGTTTCGTCGAACCAGCCGGCGATGGTGGCGGCCCAGGCGCCGGCCGCATTGACCAGGACGGGCGCCGCGAAATTACGGCCGTCCTTGATGCGCAGGTGGAACTGCGCATTGGCATACCAGCCTTCGGATACATCGGCGAATTCATGCACTTGTACACCGGCGGCCTGGGCGGCGGCGGCGAAAGCCGGCGCAACCAGGCGCGGATTGGCGTGGCCGTCTTCAGGGCAATACGTGGCGGCGATTGCGAGATCGCCGAGCCAGGGATGTTCCTGGCGAAGCTCGGCGCGGTCGAGGAAGTCAAGCTGCAGACCACAGGCCGCCGCCGCTGTCCGATGCGCTTCCAGCAGGGCGATATCCGCTGTGCTGCGGGCGAGGCGGAGATGCCCGGTCTGGACGAATTCGCCGTCGATGCCGATCAGGCCCGGCAGGCTGCCCCATAATCTGCGGGCACGCCGCGACAGTGGAATCTCCGCGACGGCGCGGCCATGCTGCCGCACGCCACCGAAATTGACACCGCTCGCGCGGATACCTGTCTGATCGCGTTCCAGCAGGATCACTGACTTGCCGCGCCGCGCCAGATGCAAGGCGGTGGAGCAGCCGGCGATGCCACCGCCGATCACCAGCACATCGGCCTTGATCTCGTCGCGGCCGCTCATGACGCGTCATCCGTGAGGGCAGTGGTGTCAGTGGGGATGGGTGTCGTCTCCGGTGCTGCCGATACCTCTGCCAAGAGATCTGCCAGCACGTCCGCCAGTTCGGGCGAGGCGAGGGCGGAAACCGGCAGCGGCTTGACCGGCGCCTGGCCGCGCAGGCGTCCGACGCTATCGATGCTGACACCAAGATGCGCCGCCATCACCTCCGCTGCCGCCGGGCCGCAGAGGCGGCCCTGGCAGCGCCCCATGCCGAGCCGGCAATAGGCCTTGGCGCGATTGAGCTCCCGGGCACCAAGCACGCCGCAGACGCCGCGGAAGTCGCCCGCCGTCACCGCCTCGCAGCGACACAGGATGACGGCATCGTCAATCTCGGCGGCATTCTCATGCGGGAAGGGGAAGGCCTGTTCGAGAGCATGGCGGAAGCGCTGCCATTTCTGCAACTGCTGCAACGCCGCGTTGGGGTCGAAGCCGTCGAAGCTGCGGCCGAGATCGGACAGCACCGCCGCCGCCGCCAGTTGCCCGCGCAATTCGGCGGCATCGGCACCGAGAATGCCGGCGCCGTCGCCGGCGAGATAGAGGCCCGGCCGGTCGGTAGCACGGCCATAGGCATCCATCATCGGCAGCCACTGGCGATTGAGCGCGTCGAAGGCGAAATGCGCGCCGGCGAGATCGGCGAGCTGGGTTTCCGGCTTCAGGCCATAGCCGAAGGCGGCAGCATCGCAATCGATCTCCAGTGTGTCGCCACGCTCCGAGGCGAATTCCAGCGTGGTCAGGCGATCCTCGCCGCGTGCCGCGATGGGACGCCAGCCATGCAGGACACGGATCTTCTGCTGCCGCAGCCAGCGCAAGTAACGCAGGCCCTTCATCGCCACGCCCGGCAGGACGGCGAGGTTGAGCACCTGGGAAATCATGGCGCTGCGCGGCGCGCTGTTGATGACGGCGGCGATGGTCGCGCCAGCCTTGGCATATTGATAGGCGACGAGGAACAGCAGCGGTCCCGTGCCGGCGAAAACGATGGACTGGCCGATGGCGCAGCCCTGATGCTTGAGGGCGATCTGTGCGCCGCCCAGGCTGTAGATGCCGGGCAGGGTCCAGCCCTGGAACGGCAAGACACGGTCCATGGCGCCGGTCGCCAGGATCAGGGCATCGAATTCGATGCTTTCGGTGGTGTTGCTGCCGTGGATCTGTGCCTGGTTGCCGTCGATATCGTAGACAAGACAGCCCGGCAGGTAATCGAGCTTATCCTGGATGCGTTCGAAGCTGGTGAAGAGCGCATGGGCCTTCTCCGCTTCAGTGCCGTAGAGTTGTTGGGCCGAGCGACGGAAACCACCGGCATTGGGCGGCAGCCGATAGATCTGTCCGCCGATCCGGGGGGCTTCATCGACCAGGATCGGCCGGATATCGTGCGCGACCAGCAATTCTGCGGCACGGATGCCGGCGGGGCCGGCGCCGACGATGAGGACGCGCCCGCTCAAGATCCAACTCCTGTGATCAGAGCGAGGCCGGGCGCAACATAGGTGGTGCAGGCACGCAGGCGTGTTCCCTCGGCTGTCGCCACCCAGCAATCCTGGCAGGCACCCATCAGGCAGAAGCCGGCACGCGGCCCGTCGCCGAATTCGCTGCGCCGCAGATGGTTCTGATGCAGCAGGATGGCGGTCAGGACGGTATCGCCTTCCAGGGCACGGACCGGCTCGCCGTCGATCGTGATCTCGACCGGCTTGCGATCCTGATCGACAAGACGCTGGAAGGAGCCGCTCATACCCTGCCTCCGTTACTGGCCCACCGGCCGGCGCGGCTGGCGCCAGGCGGGGATCAGGCCGGAGAGGCGGGGATCGACGATGCGTTTCGCCATCTGGCCCACCGGCCGGAAGCCGGCCTGCTGATAGGCGGCGAGGGCGCGTGGATGATCCAGGGTGCAGGTCTCCACGGTGACGCGCTTCGTGCCTTCATAGGCCCAAGCGCGGTCGACCGCCCAGTTCAGGAAATATTTGCCAAGGCCACGGCCGATGAAATCGGGAGCCAGGCCGAAATAGGCGATCGCCAGATCAGGCAAGGCGGCTCGATTGAATTCGGCATAGCCGGCCGGCACGCCGCCGGCATGCAGCACATAGATATCGACCTTGGGGTCGCGGATCGCCGCTTCCAGGCTGGCATCGTCCATCTGCCGCCGCTCGTACCAGAACCACGGCTCACCGATCGTGTCGTAGA
Source organism: uncultured Rhodospirillaceae bacterium (assembly GCA_964406155.1). Classification (GTDB taxonomy): domain Bacteria; phylum Pseudomonadota; class Alphaproteobacteria; order Dongiales; family Dongiaceae; genus Dongia_B. Next base: position 3,698 of record CAYOQR010000002.1, read on the forward strand.
GATAGCGGTAATAGGCGACCGGCGGCTGATCGAGTTTCAGCAAGGCGTAGCTGCCGCTCGGCATCGGTACGGTCGGGCGGATCGGCTGCACCGTCATCTCCAGCGCGGTGATGACGACGTCGAGTTTCGCCGCTTCGAAATCCGGATTCTCAGCGCTCAGCCACTTCGCCATCAGACGGCGTGGCGTGTCCTCATAGCCAAGGCCTTCATAGAACGGACCGGCCTCGTCATTGCCGTCGCGGATCATCAACTGGCATTTGGCAATGCCGCGTGCCGTCACCCAGTTTTCGGCGAGTTGCATGAGCCGGCGGCCGAGACCCCGCCGGCGGCAATCCGGCGCCACAGCCAGGCGATAGATCCAGCCGCGATGGCCGTCATGGCCGACCATGATGCTGGCGATGAGGCGATCCCCCGCCAAGCCGACATAGAGCTGGCAGTCGTGGCTCGCGGACATGCGTGCGATATCGCGGGCCGGGTCGTTATAGGGCTTGTTGAGGCCGCAGGCTTCCCACAGCGTGACGACGGCGGCGAAATCCGCTGGCGCATAGGCACGGATCATCATCTCCACTGGCCCAGGGCGTGATTGGACGACTGTCTCCGTCATGCCTGATCCGTCATCCCTGATTTGCATCATACCCGGATTGCATCATACCTGGACCGGTTCCACCGGCGTATCACCGGGCAGACCCCATTCGGCCCAGGAACCATCATAGACGGCGACATCGCGATGGCCGATGAGGTGCAGGCCGAAAGCGAGGACGCAGGCAGTGATGCCGGAGCCGCAGCTCGTCACTACCGGTTTCGCAAGATCGATGCCCGCGCCGGTGAACTGGCTGCGCAACTGGTCGGCGGGCAGTATCGTGCCGTCGCTCGGCGACATCAGTTGTGTATAGGGCAGGTTGAACGAGCCGGGGATATGGCCGGCGCGGCGGCCCGGCCAGGTTTCCGGTTCCGTCGCCTCGAAGCGTCCGGCTGACCGGGCGTCCAGCACCTGCTCACGGCGATTGCTGAGATTGCGCAGCAACTGCTCCTTGGAGCGGACCTGGGTATTGTCCAGCCGGGCAGTGAAATGGCGCTCGCGGCCCTGCGGCTCGCCCTCTTCGACGGGGCGCTCCTCCGCCAGCCATTTGGTGAAGCCACCGTCGAGGATCGCAACGTCGCGGGCACCGAAAATGCGGAACATCCACCAGACGCGGGCGGCACCGAGCAGGCCGGTGCGATCATAGACCACCACCCGGCTGCCGTCGCCGATCCCGAGCTTGCGCACGCGGGCGGCAAACTTCTCCTGGGGCGGCAGCATATGCGGCAGGCTGCTGGTCGTGTCGGCGATATCGTCGATGGGGAAGAAGACGGCGCCGGGGATATGCTGTTCCAGATAGGCGGCGCGGGCATCCTTGCCCTGCATCGGCAGGTAATAAGTAGCATCGACGATGCGCAGATCCGGCTGCGACAGATTGGCGGCCAGCCATTCCGTCGTGACCAGGCTTCGCGGATTGGCATAGGGGATGCTCATGCGGACTCCTTGCGGCGATGCGTATTGAAACAGCTCATGCTTGCAGCAACGTGATATTCACGCGCCGGTTCATCTTGCCCTTGTTCTCGATCTTGGAAATCTCAACCAGGCCGATCTCGCCGGTCCGCGCGACATGGGTGCCGCCGCAGGGCTGCAGATCGACGCCGACGATTTCCAGCAGGCGCACCTGACCCTGGCCGCTCGGCGGCTTCACCGACATGGTGCGGACCAGTTCCGGCCGGGTCGCCAGTTCCTCGTCACTGATCCAGCGCGGCTGGACCGGATGGTCGGCGGCGATCAGGGCATTGAGGTCCTGGGTGAGCTTTTCCTTATCCAACGTCATTTCCGGCAGATTGAAATCGAGCCGGCCCTTGCCGTCGCTCACCTGGCCGCCGGTGACATCGCCCTTGATCAGCGAACAGAGGAGATGCAGGCAAGTATGCATGCGCATGAGGCGATGGCGCCGTGCCCAGTCGATGCGCGCCGTCACCTGGGTGCCGACCTGTGGCAGCGCCTGATCGGCGGCGGGGATATGGCGGACCGTGTCCGGCGCCTCGCCCTTCAGCGTGTCGAGAATCTCGATCACCGTGCCGTCGCCCAGAACCAACTGGCCGCTATCGCCCGGCTGGCCGCCGCCCATCGGATAGAAGATGGTGCGATCGAGCCAGATACCCTCGGCATCGACGGCGGTCACCGTGGTGGTGCATTCCTTCAGATAGGCGTCCTGGCGGAACAGTAAGTCCATGATATCGGCCGCTTGTTACAGAACATTAGCGGCAATATGGAAGGTGGTTCCAGGGCGGTCAAGCTGCCCGGTCCGGCCGCCCCAGGTCCCGGATGTCAGGCCAGCCAATCCGGCACCGGCAGGCCCTTGCCGCGCAGGAATTCGGGGTTGAAGAGCTTGCTCTGATAGCGGCTGCCGTAATCGGCGAGTACGGTCACGATCGTGTGTCCGGGGCCGAGCTCCCGGGCCAGGCGAATCGCGCCGGCGACATTGATGCCGCTGGAGCCGCCGAGACACAGGCCCTCATATTTCAGCAGATCGAAGACCACCGGCAGGGCTTCGCTGTCGGGAATCTGATAGGCATGGTCGATCGGCATGTTCTCGATATTCTTGGTGATGCGGCCCTGGCCGATTCCTTCGGTGATCGATGAGCCGGCCGCCTTCAATTCGCCGGTCTTGTAGAACGAATAGAGCGCAGCACCTTCCGGATCGGCGAGGCCGATCTGGATCTTCGGATTGCGCTCCTTCAGGGCCATGGCGACGCCGGCCAGGGTACCGCCGGAGCCGACCGCGCAGACGAATCCGTCCACTTTGTGATCGGTCTGTTCCCAGATTTCCGGACCGGTGGTTTCGTAATGACCTTGCCGGTTGGCGGTGTTGTCGAACTGATTGGCCCAGATCACACCGTTCGGATTGCTGTTCTTCAACTCTTCGGCGAGCCGGCCGGAGTAACGCACGTAATTGTTCGGGTCCTTATAGGGCACCGCCGGCACTTCCCGCAGCTCCGCGCCGGCCAGCCGCAGCATGTCCTTCTTTTCTTGCGACTGTGTCTCCGGAATGACGATCAAGGTCTTGTATCCACGGCAATTGCCAACGAGAGCGAGGCCGATGCCGGTATTCCCCGCCGTGCCCTCCACGATCAGCCCGCCGGGCCGCAGCAGGCCTTTCTTCTCGGCGTCGCTGATGATCGCCAGGGCGGCGCGATCCTTGACCGAGCCCCCCGGATTGAGGAATTCCGCCTTGCCGAGAATGGTACAGCCAGTCTGTTCCGATGCCCGCTGCAGTTTGATCAGCGGCGTGTTGCCGATTGCATCAATGAAACCGTCGCGGATATTTGTCATGATCATCCCGTGGAATAGCGCTTTCAGTGTAAAATAGGCCGTCACCGGATGCCGATCAAGGCCATCAGCCGACGTTCGGTGGGGGCAGATGGCCTAAAGGGTGTTAGCCCGAAGAAGAGGGGCTCAGCGGATACAAATGACCGGGCGCATGACGGTACTGGTAATGCCTGATATTAGGCGATGCCGGGCCCGGCGCGTCAATTTCCACGATGGCCCGGGTCAGCGGTGTGAAGGCCGCCCGAAAATGGTTCTTCGCCTTGACGCAGAGCAGGCCGGTCCGGTCGAGATCGATGCCGTGCAGGGCGAAATAACCGGGATCGTTCGGAGTCTGACAGCTTTCCGTGATGATCACCTTGATGCCGGCGATATCCAGCAGGGCGGTGCGGCCAAGATTGACCGGCAAATGATGTTCCATCGGGCCGAGATTGCGGAACTGCCCGTCGGTCAATTTGAGAACCGTGGCCTCGACCGCAACCGGTGCGCCGAAAGCCCGGGTCACGCGTCCGCCCAGTTCCGCCGTCAGGCGGGCGCCGATGCCGGCTATCCAACAGCGCGCGACCAGGGGCGGATCCCAGAAGAAGCCGAAGACGCAAGGTATGTTGGGGCGCAGCTCCAGCAGGGCCCGTAACAAGGCTGGCGTATCGCCGATGCCGCCGGAGAGCGGATTGTCGGAGGGATCGATCACGGCGACCGGTTTATTGCCTGTCGTCCCGAGTGCCTGGCGCAATCCCTCGCGCGGATCGGGCAGGCTGATATAGAAACGGTCCCGCCGCTCCGCCATCGCGGCGCTGAGATCATTCACGGCTTGTTGCGCGAGATCGGCATCGCCATCCGCCGTGGCGATGATGCTGGGGCCGGCGAAGGGCGAATCGCCATAGGCGAAGCCGCCGAACAGGCTGACATCGACCATGCCGGGCTTCGCGCGCCAATCGGCCGCGCGCTGCTGCAGTTCTGCCATCGGCCCGTCGGTCGTCCGCATGTTGAAACTCGGCAGGATCGCTGGCAGCTTGGCGATCGCCATCCTGGGCGCAAGACGTTTCTCGGCCGTCGCCGTCACCGCTTGCAACACGATGTCGGCCGTCCGGTCCATGTCGATATGCGGATAGGTCTTGTAGCCGGCGGCAACGGAAAGCGGCGCCAACATCTCCCGCGCGAGATGGGCATGAAGATCGAAGCTGACACCCAAGGGCGTCTCGCCGATCGCCTGCCGCACATCGCGCAGCAGATCGAGCTCGGGTGTGGGATTGTCCACCACCACCATGGCGCCGTGCAGCGAGAGATAGACGGCGTCCCAGGGCTGTCGCCGCAAGCCCTCGAGAATGCGCTGACGAATCTCGGCGAAAGCCTCAGGTGTTACCGGGCCGCCGGGCGGCGCTGCAGTGCAGAGCAGGAAATCGACCTGCCAGTCGGGATGCGTTTGGGCGAAGGTGACAGCGGCGCCAATCTCGGTCGCGGTGCCGCGATAGAAGGCGACGGCGTCGTCGCCCTCGACCCATTCGCGAGCCTGGAAAATCTCCAGCCCGGTGGTGATCGGCGCGAAGGAATTGCCCTCATACCACAAGCGGGCGACGGCGAGGCGGCGGCGCTGGTTCATGGTCGGCTCACCGCCATTTCTGCCGCACCTTTTCGCGATTGAGCAGGAACCATTGCAGGATCAGGATCAGGGGGCCATTGCCGGTATGGCCGCTGTCGAGGATCTCCGGCACCGTGCTGGCGTGATGCAAGGTGGCGCGGATGTCTTCATGCTCGTGATCCAGTCCCTGCACATCGCCATGCCAGGCCTTGCTGTCGAAGCGGCCGAGGAAGGTGGCGAGTACTTCCGTGGCGAGGCCGGGACTGACCAGATAGCGATAGATCGGCCAGAGATCGGTCAGCCGGCAGGCGGCTTCCTCGAGCGCTTCGCGCCGTGCGACCTCTTCTTCGGATTCGTTCTTGTCGTTGATGCCGGCGACCACCTCGCGCTGCCAGCTCGGCAGGCCGGTGAGATGGGCTTGCAGGCGGAACTGCTCGATCAGCAGGATCTGATCGGTGACAGGATCGTAGGGCAGAACGGCAACGCAAGTCGGTCGAACGACGACCTCGCGGGTCATCGGCCCGATCCAGCCACCTTTGAAGGCGCCATGCCGAAGGTTGTAGAGATCGACCTTCAGGAAACTGTCGAGGATGCGTTTTTTTGAGAGAATTTCGATATCTTCTGCCATCTCTGCCGGTCCGCGATAAGGATATGGCCGGCAGGGTATCAAGCTGTCCGGATAATGGCCAGCCCGTCCCCGCAACCGTTGCAGGGCCGCTAAGCTGTCGGCTGTCTTGCTGCCGTAAAACCGGGCGGATAGAGTGCGTGCCAAAATATATCGAGCGACATCACTAGCGCCCCGGGGGAGAAAATGAGCCGCGACCCACGTTACGATATTCTGTTCCAGCCGATGAAGATCGGCCCGGTGACGGCCCGAAACCGATTCTACCAGGTGCCTCATTGCAACGGCATGGGCCACCAGCATCCCCAGGCCCATGCGGCGATGCGCGGCATGAAGGCGGAAGGCGGCTGGGCGGTGGTTTCGACCGAGGAATGCGAAATTCACTGGAGCGGCGATATCAGCCCCTATATCGAGGCGCGGCTATGGGACGACCACGACATTCCCCACAATGCCATGATGTGCGAAGCGGTCCATCGTCACGGCGCTCTGGCGGCGATCGAGCTGACGCATAACGGGCCGACCTCGTCCAATCTCACGAGCCGCGAGCCGCTGATCGGGCCGCGTCACGAACCCGCCAGCTATCATCCCTGGCAGGCGCGGCGGATGGACCGCGAAGATATCCGCGATTACCGCCGCTGGCATCGCGATGCCGCGATCCGCGCGAAGAAGGCCGGCTTCGATATCGTCTATGTCTATGCCGGCCACGATCTCAGTCTCGCCATGCATTTCCTGCAGAAGCGCCGCAACGACCGTATGGACGAATATGGCGGGTCGCTGGAGAACCGCGTGCGCCTGTTCCGCGAGGTGATCGAGGATGTCAAGGCAGCGGTTGGCGATACCTGCGGCGTCGCCGTGCGCTTCGCCGTCGAGGAAATGATGGGCGATTACGGCATCACCAGTGACGGCGAAGGCCGCGAGGTGGTGGAGATGCTGGCGGAACTGCCGGATCTCTGGGATGTCAATGTCAGCAACTGGAAATACGATTCCGTCACCTCGCGTTTCGCCGAGGAAGGTTTCCAGGAGAAGCATATCAGCTTCGTCAAGAAATTGACGACCAAGCCGGTGGTGGGTGTCGGCCGCTATACCTCGCCAGATCACATGGTGAAGCTGATCAAAACCGGTGTGCTGGATTTCATTGGCGCGGCGCGGCCCTCGATCGCCGATCCCTTCCTGCCGAAGAAAATCGAGGAAGGCCGGATCGAGGACATCCGCGAATGCATCGGCTGCAATATCTGCGTTACCGGCGATCATCTGATCACGCCGATCCGCTGCACGCAGAATCCCACCATGGGTGAAGAATGGCGCAAGGAATGGCATCCAGAGGTGATCGCTCCGCGCGCTTCCGACGACCGGGTACTCATCGTCGGCGCCGGTCCTGCCGGTCTTGAAGCGGCCCGCGCCCTCGGCCAGCGCGGCTACGAGGTGCATCTCGCCGAAGCGACGACGGAACTTGGCGGCCGGGTCAACCGTGAGGCGGCCTTGCCGGGTCTCAGCGCCTGGGGACGGGTGCGGGATTACCGCCTGTTCCAGATCGGCAAGATGGCCAATGTCACGGTCTATCGCGACAGCCGCCTCTCGGCCACCGAGATCCGCGATTTCGGCTTCGAACATGTGGTGCTGGCGACCGGCTCCACTTGGCGGAAGGACGGTGTGGGGCGCAGCCACGCCTATCCGATCCCCGGCTTCACCGGCGATGCCGTCTACGGTCCCGACGACATCATGGCGGGGCGACTGCCGGCCAAAGGGCCGGTCGTCATCTATGACGATGACAATTTCTACATGGGCGGCGTGCTGGCGGAACGGCTGTGCCAGACGGGTCTCGAGGTCACGCTGGTGACGGTGGCCGATGCTGCGTCGAGCTGGACGGCCAATACGCTGGAACTGGTGCATATCAACAAGCGCCTGCGCAAGCTGGGTATCGCCATCGTCACCGCGAAGGACATCGAGCGCTACGAGGTGGGCGAGGTGCATCTGAGCTGCGTCTATGGCGGGGCCGGGATGCGGCTGCCGGCGACAGCCGTGGTGAGTGTCACGGCGCGGCTTCCCGAAGAAGAGTTGTGGTTGGAGCTGCAAGCGGATCCGGCGGCCCTGACGGCGGCCAGCATCAAATCGGTGACGCGGATCGGCGATTGCCTGGCGCCGGGCCTGATTGCCCAGGCGGTCTATGACGGCTATCGTTATGCCCAGGGTCTCGGCCGGCCGAAAAGCGACGCCGCACCGTTCCGCCGGGCCATGCCGCTGGTTACCGTGCCTTAAAGGAAGAAGGAACCAAGGCCCGCAGATCGGTGCCCCTTGCTGCCGGTCTGCGGGACCGTCTAGGATTATCGTCGGACGATTGGGTGCATTCGTGAGACAGGGGAAATCCATGACATTCGACCGCAATCCGATCCGCAGTGTGACGGCGCTTCGGGAGATCATCGGCCATCCATCGGAAATGGCGCAGGCGAAATCCATCACCTGGTTGGATAAGCATTGCCGGCGGTTCATCGAATTGTCGCCCTTCCTGTGTCTCGGTACGGCGGACGGCGCCGCTAAGGGCGATGTCTCGCCGCGCGGCGATCAGCCCGGTTTCGTCCGAGTTCTCGACGACCGGACGCTGTTGATCCCGGAGCGGCCAGGCAATGCGCGCTTGGACTCGCTGATCAACATCCTGGAGAACCCCCATGTCGGGCTGATCTTCCTGATCCCCGGTTTCGAGGACACCCTGCGGATCAACGGCATGGCGCAGGTGACGGCCGATCAGGATCTGCTGGCAGCCTCGGCGGTGGATGGGCGGGCGCCGAAGCTTGGCATTCTGGTGACGGTGGAGGAGGCCTTCCTGCATTGCGCCAAGGCGTTCCGGCGCTCGCGCCTCTGGCAGGCCGAAGCCCAGGTGAACCGCCAGGAGATGCCGACCCTCGCCCGGATCATCATGGAACAGGTAGCGGAGGCACGTGCCGAGCGCGGTCCGGCCGAAGCTGATGTGACGGCGGCCGACCGCGATATCGAAGAGAGCTACCGCACCGAACTCTATTGAAGTACCGGCGACGGGCTATCAGACATAGCCGTCCTTGACCGCCGGCGAGGGACCGTGATGTACGGCCTCGCCGCGTGGATCGAGTTCCGGCGCGCCGACCGCGCCCTGCCCGACCGGGCTGGCAACGTAGTTGCTCTGTTCGGCGGCACTCTTGGCGCGGCGGCGGAATATCCGGTAGAGACCGAACAGGGCGACGGCGGCGAAGCCAGCCGCCAGGAAGTCGAACAGCCCGTTGGGTCCCAGCCGTTCCATCAGCAGGCCGACGGTGAAGGGACCGGCCGAGGCACCCAGGCCCCAGATGAACAACAGGCCGCTGGAGGCGGCGACGAAGTCGCGCCGTTCCACGTAATCGGTGGTCTGGCTGACGCCCAGCGCATAGATCGGCGAGCTGAAGCCCGTCAGCAGGAAGAACAGGATCAGCAGCCAGAGAAACGGCATGCCCGAAACCAGGGTGAAGGCGAGCGAGATCACCGACGAGACGATCATGGTGCCGATGATGATCGGGCGCCGGCCGTAATGATCGGCGACATGGCCGATCGGATATTGCGCGACGATGGCGGCGATGGTGCCGATGCTGATCAGGAAGGCGAGTTCCTGGGCGTTACCGCCGCGCGCCGTGATGTAGACCGGCAGCAGGGAATAAAGCGCGCCGTTGAAGACGCCGGCGCCCAGGCAGCAAACGACACCCAGCGGCGAGATGCGGATCAGCCGCAGGATGCTGAGATGAGTGCGTTGGCCGATCTCAGGATTGCCGACCTTGGTCAGGGCCAGCGGAATCATCGAACTGGCGATCGCCATGGTGGCGAGGCTGAAGAGGAGCATACCGGCGGGATCGTCGAGGTTGAGCGCCAGCGGCGAGACGCCGGATGCGCCCCAAGATACCACCGAATAGACGGCGAAAATGCGGCCGCGATTTTCCTCCGTCGCCTTATCGTTCAGCCAGGATTCGATGATCACGAAGGCACCGGCCAGGGTATAGCCGGCGGCCGCCCGAAGCCCGACCCAGACATAGGGATCGCGCATGATGATCATCAGCAGCGTGACATTGGCGGCGCAGACGGCGAAGACGCCAAAGGCGCGGATATGGCCGACCCGGTCGATCAGCTTGTGGCAGGTCAGGGTGCCGACCAGGAAGCCGACGAAATAGGCCGAGGCGACGAAGCCGATCAGCCCGGAGGTGGTGCCGCCCTTGCTGAGCTGGATGCCGATCAGCGGATTGAGGACGCCGAGCGCCGCCTCGATGCAGCCGATCCCCAAGAGGACCGGCACCACCGACTGCACGGACTTCCACATAATCGCCTCCCTTCGTTCCGCCCGTGGGTTCCGCCGGTGGCGGTCCCGATACCTGTTCCAATATCTCGCAGTCGCCGCGGCGCCTGGCAATCGCTTTTCAGGCCGGCATACCGCCAGTGGATGTTCGGCCGCCGTGGGCGCGATCCCACCCGGCTTTCTGCCAGAGGACGAAAAGCATGAGGATCAGGCTGCCGGCGGCGATGCAGAGGAACATGACGTTGCTGCCGCACAGCGCCATGATTTGGCCGATTACCGCCGGACCGATGCTGGCGCCCAATCCCCAGGCGAACAGCAAGCCGCTGCTCGTGGCGACGACCGCCGATTTGCCGGCATGGTCGTTGGCGACGCTGCTGCCGAGTGCATAAAGTGGCGATTCGATGAAGAGCAGCAGCGAATAGAGCCCCAGGAAGACGGTGAAGCCGGCCCCCTGGAACAGAAAGATGCCGCCGCAGAAGATCGCCGAAGCCGCTGCCGAGAGCGCGATCAGCAGGCCGCGATGGCGCAGGCGGTCGGAGATATGCCCGATCGGGAACTGGGCTACCACCGCAAGCACGGTGCCGAGGCTGAGCAGGATTGATAGCCGGTCGTTGCCCCAGCCCTGGTCGGCCGTATAGACCGGCAGCATGCCGTGCAGCGCGCCGCCGAGCACGCCCACCATGAAACAGGTGAAGGAGCCGGTGGGCGAGGTCCGATAGATATCCAGCAGGGCCAGGCGCGGCCGCGCCTCGAAAACCGGATTGACGGCTTTCGTCAGGGCCATGGGTAAGACCGCGCTGGCCATGACCATGGCGGCCAGGGTGAAGAGCAGCTTGCTGTCACGATCCGGGATATTGAGGGCCAGCGGGGCGACGCCACTGGCCGCCCAGGAGACGGCGGTATAGAGGCCGAGGAATCTTCCACGGGCCTCGGTACCGGCCTTGTCGTTGAGCCAGCTTTCCACCACGACCAGCGCACCGGCGAGGCTGAAGCCGCAGGCAAAGCTGAAGAGCAGCCAGAGCAGGTTGTTCTGCGTCATCGTATGAAGCAGGGTGATATTGGCCGCGACCACGACGAAGAGGCTCAACGCGCGCGCATGCCCGGCACGCCGGATGATGCCATGGCACAGCCAGGTTCCGCCCAGGAAACCGACATAATAGAGAGAGGACAACAGGCCGATCAGTGCATCGCCGACGCCACGCGCGGTCATCTGCGTGACGGCCACTGGACTGAACAGGCCCAATGCGGCATCGATGCAGGTGACGGACAGCAGGATAGCGATCACGGCATGCAATGACCGGCGCATGGCATGTCTCCTCGGAAAGGGATGGCAGGAGCGCTGTTATTCGATCAGGGTTGTCTGACCGCGCTTGTAGAGACCGTTGGCGATGATCAGGCGCTGGATCTCGCTGGCCCCTTCCCAGATGCGGTCGACCCGGACCTCGCGGAAGAAGCGCTCCGCCACGTTCTCGCGCATATAGCCGCGCCCACCGAAGATCTGCACGGCGCGGTCGGCGACGCGGTTGGCCATTTCCGAGGCATAGAGCTTGGCCATCGAGCTTTGCGCATGAATGACCTTCATGTCCTCGCCGTCATCGATCGCCTCGGCGGTGCGATAGGTCATCAGGCGGGCGGCCCAAAGCTCCGTCACGCTGTCGGCCAGCATGAACTGGATCGCCTGCTGCTCGGCGAGCGGCTTGCCGAAGACGATGCGCTGCTTGGCAAAGGCGGTGGCCTCGTCGATCAGCCGGGCTGCGGCACCACAGCAGCGTGCGGCGATCATCAGCCGCTCGTAGCGGAACCAGTCATAGGTGAAGCCCATGCCGGCGCCCTCGGCGCCGATGCGGTTCGCTTCCTGCACCCGCACGTCATGGAGGCGGTAGATCGGATGATGCGCGGCATAGGTATGGGCGTAAGCCGGGCTGCGCACCAGCTCGATGCCCGGTGTGTCCATATCGACGAAAAACAGGCAATGGCTGCCGGCATTGGCACCGTCGGCGATCTTCGCCTGGAAGATCATGACATCGGCCAGATTGGCGCTGGTCACATGCCATTTCTCGCCACTGAGCAAATAGGAGTCGCCGTCGCGGCGGGCCGTCGCCTGGATGGCATCGACATCCGATCCGGCATCGGCCTCGGTGATGGCATAACATTCATGGCGCGCACCGCTGATGATCGGCTTGATCCAGGTCTCGATCTGATGGGGCGAACACGCCTTCAGCATCCATTGCTGCGCGTTGCTGTAGCACCAGCCGAGGGCATTGGTGACACGGCCGATCTGCTCGGTCGCCGCCACCTGCTCCAGCATGGTGAAGCCGCCGCCGCCATATTCGACCGGAATATCCATGGCATTGAGGCCGATCTCACGCGCCAGTTGCTGATGCCGCGCCTTGGCTTCCGCCGGGATCAGCCCCTCATGCATCTCGGCATGCACCTCCCAGGGGATCAATTCCTCTTCGACGAAGCGGCGCGTGGCATCGCGCAGGGCGCGGGCACGGTCGGGCAACGGATAGCTCATGATCGATCTCCCCCAGTAAATTTTCAGTCGTTATGTTTTCAGTCGTGTTGATGATGTCATTGTCCCCGGCCTGCCGGGCGCGGTGACTGCCGCTCAGCGGCGCCGGGTATTTCCGCCCGCCGCGCGCGCAGTATTATCCGCGTGCGAGGAGACGTTGACTCTAGGGATGGGTCAGGCGGCCGAGGCGGAAGGTGCCGCGGCCGCCGAACGTTGCCCGAACTCCGTCGGGAAGAGGCCGGCCAGGAACAGCCGCACCGTCTGCTTGGCGTTGTCGCGGTCGATCGTCTTGGGGCTGATCAGGATTTCCAGCCACAGGCCGTCGATCATGGCGCTGAAGCCACGGGTGATGTGATCGACATCGAGATGATGGTAGCCGCCATCATCGATCAGGCCCTTGAACATGCTGCGCAGATCGGCATAGAGCGCGGCCGACATGTCCTGGCACAGGCGCAGGAATTCCGGTCGCCAGCGGGCTTCGCCCCAGAAAGCGTACCAGACCGTCACTCGTTTCCGGTTGCCGATCAGGCGGTGGAAGTCGTTCTCGATCGATGCCTCGATCTGCGCCACGGGCGAGGGGCCGGCGGTCTCCCGGGCCTGGACGGAGCTGGTGCGATAATCGTCCACCATATGCTTGAAGGTGGCGATCAACAGGGCGTCTTTGCTCTTGAAGTAGAAATTGACGATGCCGACCGAAAGGCCGGCAGCCTCGGCCACCTGGGCCAGGGTCAGGTCAGCGAAACCGCGCCGGGCGATGCAGTCGATCGTCGCTTCGATCAACTGGATGCGGCGTGCCTCTTTCAAGCCTTCGCGTGCCATGACATCTCCGATTCCATAAGGGATTGTTACATATGAATTTTACATAAGTCAATGTTTTTTATTGACAAATGACAATGTATTGAACAAATGTTCAATCAAAATAGGCTGTCGGCGGATGCGGGCGGGGCGGAACAGGCCCGCCGAGGGTGCATGCGAGGGCCAGTCATGCTTTGCTAAACTTTTGCAGCGCCGGGGTTCGGTGCGTTGCCTGTGGAAATGAAGCTGGGAGATGAAAGATGCTGCATGTCGAAACACAGGGTGCCTTGCGTGTTCTGACCTTTGACCGGCCGCAGGAGCGCAACGCCCTCAGCACGCCCTTGCTCAAGGAATTGCGGGCGGCGATTCACGCGGCGAAAGCCGACCGTAATTGCCGGGCGCTGATGTTCACCGGCCGGGGCAAGGCCTTCTGCGCCGGCGCGGATGTGCAGGAATGGGCAGCGGCCGAAGCGGCGGGACAGCTCGAGACCTATGGCTGGACCGAGGCGGCGCATTCGCTTTGCGCCGAGATCCATGATTTCGACCGGCCGACCGTGGCTTTGCTGAACGGTGCCGCCGTGGGCGCTGGCCTCGACCTCGCCTGCGCCTGCGACTTCCGTCTGGCGGCGGATACGGCGAAATTCTCCTGTGCTTACACGAAGATGGGCTATGCGCCGGATTGCGGCGGCACCTGGCTGCTGCCGCGCCTGATCGGCGAGGAGGCGGCAAAGCTCTTTGTCTTCACCGGCGTCTTCTGGACGGCGGACGAAGCCTTGCGGCGCGGCCTGATCACGGAGATCCATCCGGCGGATCAGTTGCTGGAGCATGGCCTGGCCTTCTGCCAGAAGCTTGCCAACGGCCCGACCGTGGCGCTGGCGGCGGCAAAGCGCCTGATCAATGAGAGCGGCACCCGCAACCTGCAGGCGCAGCTCGCGGCGGAACGCATCGCCGGTGAAATCTGTGGTCGTTCGCACGACGCCAAGGAGGCCCTCGCGGCGGCTGTGGCGAAGCGTGAGCCGGTTTTCGAGGGGCATTGAGCCCGGCCGTCTTCTGTCATTTCCATCTATGGCCCATATGTGAAAGAGCCCGATCATGGCGTTTGATTTTTCGCAGACCGACGAACAGCGTATGCTGGTGGAGACCGTCCGCCAGTTCATCGAAAAGGAAATCTATCCCTATGAGCGCGAGGTGGATCGCGCTGGTGTGATGTCGCCGGATCTTGCGAAGCAGATCAAGTCGCGCGCCAAGGATGTCGGCCTTTATGCGGCCAACATGCCTGAGGAAGTTGGTGGCGGTGGTCTCGACGTCATGTCGCAGATGCTGATGGAACGCGAACTCGGCAAGTGCAATTGGGCGCTGCAGAAGTTCGTCGGCCGCCCCTCGGCGATCCTGATGGCCTGCCGCGACGAGCAGGTCGAAAAGTATCTGCTGCCGACGGTTCGTGGCGAGAAGATGGAAGTCTTCGCGCTGACCGAGCCGGGCGCCGGCTCGGATGCCATGTCGATCTCGACCCGCGCTGAGGCCGATGGCGATGATTACATCCTAAACGGCAACAAGCATTTCATCAGCGGTATCGGTCTGCCCGATTTCGCCATCGTCTTCACGGTGACGGGGGTCGATGAAACCAAGCGTGGTCCGCGCAAGCGCGTCACCGCCTTCCTGATCGATCGCGATACGCCGGGCTTCGATATCCGCCGCGGCCCGCGCTGCGTCTCCTACCGCTCCTATGACAATTACGAACTCTTCTTCGACAATGTGCGCCTCAACAAGCGGCAAATTCTCGGCGAGGAAGGCAAGGGCTTCACGCTCGCCAATCAGTGGCTGACCGGCGGCCGTGTCATGGTCGCCGCCAATTGCTGTGGCAAGGCGGAGCGGGCGATGGAACTGGCGACCGACTGGGCCGCCACCCGCAAACAGTTCGGCCAGACCATCGGCAAGTTCCAGGGCACATCCTTCAAGCTGGCGGACATGGCGACGGAACTGCGCGCCGCCGACATGCTGACTGCCTATACCTGCTGGAAGCTGGAACAGGGCACCATGACCGATGCCGATGCGGCGATGGCGAAACTGTTCGCCAGCGAGATGTTGGGCCGGGTGACGGATCAGGCGATCCAGATCTTCGGCGGCATGGGGCTGATGGACGAGCTGCCGCTGGAAATGATGTGGCGCGATGCCCGCATCGAGCGCATCTGGGAGGGCACCTCGGAAATCCAGCGCCATATCATTTCGCGCGACATGCTGCGCGCCAAGGAACAATAAGGATAAGGATCAGACAAATGTTTCAGAAGGATCTGCTCAAGGGCAAGCGCATCCTGGTGACCGGCGGCGGCACCGGGCTCGGCTACAGCATGGGGCATCGTTTCCTCGAGCTCGGTGCGGAGCTGGTGATCTGCGGCCGGCGCGAAGAAGTCCTGAAGGACGCGGCGGACAAGCTGATGGCCGAGACCGGTGGCAAGGTCGAGGTGCATGGCTGCGATATCCGTGATGCCGAGGCGGTGGAAAAGATGATCGCCGCGATCTGGGAACGGGGAGCGCTGGACTCGCTGGTCAATAATGCGGCCGGCAATTTCATCTCCAAGACCGAGGATCTCAGCCCGCGCGCCGTCGATGCCGTGCTGAACATCGTGCTGCATGGCAGCGCCTATGCGACCCTGGCCTGCGGCAAGCGCTGGCTCAAGGAAGGCCGCAAGGGTTCGGTGCTGTCGATCGTCACCACCTATGCCTGGACCGGCTCGGCCTATGTCGTGCCGTCGGCCATGGCCAAAGCCGGCGTCCTCTCGATGATCCGCAGCCTGGCGGTGGAATGGGGCGGCCGTGGCGTGCGCCTGAATGCCATCGCCCCGGGGCCGTTCCCGACCAAGGGCGCCTGGGAGCGCCTAGTGCCGCGCGCCGATCTCGCCAAGAAATTCGAGACCAACAATCCGCTGCAGCGGGTCGGTGAGCACAGCGAGCTGGCCAATCTTGCCACCTATCTGCTGTCGGACTTCGCCGGCTATATCAATGGCGAGGTCGTCACGATCGATGGCGGCGAGTGGCTTCAGGGCGCCGGCCAGTTCAATTTCCTGCGCGACATGACCGATGCCGATTGGGACTCGCTGAAGCCGAAGAAGAAGTAAGGCCACGCAGGCGGCCCAACGAAAAGCCCCCGGATCGATGATCCGGGGGCTTTTGATTTTCTGGTTCGACTGTCTAGGGGCGAGACGGTCGAAGGGCAGTGCTCTTAGGGATGAGCTTGGGCGATCTTACGACTGTGCCGGATCTTACGACCGGGCCGTGCCGTCGAGGTCGAGATCGCCGCTTTCGATGGCGTTGCGCAAAGAGATCAGGCCGCGATCGATTTCCTCATACATTTCCCGCGCCCGGCTCAGATCGCGGATGTCGCTTTCGGTGATCGGGCCGCGCTTCGGGTTACCGAGATCGACTACCTGGGCAAGATAGCGGCCGCGCAGCTTGGCGGCGAGGCGGACCACCCGCTGGATTTCGGCCGGCGAGGCGCCGATCACCGCATTGGTGGTCTCGGCGCGGGTGAAATTGCGCATATCGTGGTTGAGATGGCAGAGATACTGGCCAACCGAGGGGGAGGTCGCCAGCAGCTTGGCGCGGCGCTTGGCGTCTTCGGCCATCAGGCGCACCATATTGTTGTTCCGGCCTTCCGGCTGGCTGGCAGCAGCCTGACTGTCCGCCGGAACGGCGTTCAGGCTGGGGCCGGCCGCGAGGCCCAGGCTCGGCCGATTTTGCCCGGCAGAATCTGCCCGGGGGGCCATGGCCGATGGCTCCTTGCCTTCATCGCGGCGTGCAAACATCGATAACATCTGGCTTCCCCATTGCTGGTTGCAGGGCGTCGAAAGTGACACCGGAAGACAAAGCAAGGGTCGTGCCAGTTTTTCAGGACCGATTTCCGGTCCGAGCTTTCGGAATGGGGGGCGGTCCTGACAGCGATCGGTCAGGCAAAGACGAAGTCGTTATGGCCGCGGGTCAGGGCTTGCTGCAATGCCTCGCCGGCCCGGCCGATCAGACCTTCCGCACTGACGGCGCTGGTGGGGTAGAGGGCGATCCCGACGGCGATGGCGGGTAATTGTGACTGACCGAAGCCTTCGACCGGTTTGGCCAGCTCATTGATGATTTTTTCCGCGACGATCTGTACGTCCTCGATCCGCGGCATCGATTCGGCCAGGATGGCGAATTGGCGATGGTCGAAACGGGCGATGGTGTCGCTGGCCCGCAGGATCTGCTGCAGCTTGCCGGTCATGATACGCAGCAGATCGGCACCGCGTCCCTCGATCGAGGTATCGGTGAGATCTATCGAACCGGATTTGACCTCAACCAGCAGGACGGCGAAGAAATCCTGGTTGCGCTTGGCGCGCCGCACTGCGAGGCCGAGGATTTCCCAGAACAGAGGCTGGGCCGCCAGTCCCGTTGCCGGGTCCAGGAGTTGCAGCCTTGCCAGTTGCTGACTGGCTGTGCGATGGGCGATGGCGTAGCGCAGCGACCGGCGTAACCCGCTGGGGGTCAATTCCTGGCGATGCAGCACGTCGGCGGCACCGACGTCGATACAGGCCTGTTCCAGGCGCAGATCTGTCGAATCGACAATGACAATCACCGGCGCCGATTGGCTCATGGTTACGATCGCCGCCAGCGCGCCGCGCGGATCCGCCTGATGCACGGGCTCCAGGTCGAAAAGCACGACATTGAGCCGGTCACCGGTCAGCAGGCCCCGGGCGGTTTCCACCGACGAGGTGCTGTGGAAGGTGAGATCGGCCGCAGTCCTGTTGCACAACTGACCGACCCAATCGATTTCCGACTGGGTCGGCGAGATCATCAGGAGCGAGATCGGCTCTGATAGGATGGTATTCGCCAGCATTGATATCCCCCTGATCGGAAATCTTGTCAAAGTAGGTTTAAAGAAAACTTAAACACGATGGTCGTCAAGGCACCGCCGGTGACGATGTGGCTGGATGGCTGCCCGGACATTGCTTGTCTCCGCCAGACCGGCTAGAGAGCGGGCATGTCCGGTTTCGACGAAACACCATCCGGGGACTTCGCGCTGGCGCTGCGGGAGATCCCTTTACTCGCCACGGTGCCGGCGGGTGCCTGGTCGGTCACGCGGCTGGGCGGCATCACCAATCGCAACTACCGCCTGCAATCCGGTGATCGAGACTATGTGCTGCGCCTGCCGGGCCAGGGCGGGCATCAATATCTGAACCGTGCCGCCGGTTTCCACAATGCGGCGCTGGCCGACCGGATCGGCATCGCGCCGCCGGTTTTGTTCAGCGATCCGGTACGCGGCTGGCAGCTCAGCACCTTCCTGGCCGGGTCCCGCTCGCTGGAGGCGGCCGATTTTCACGATCCCGATATCCTCGTGCGGGTGGGCAAGTTGATCGGCCGGTTGCAGGCATCGGCGGCCGGTTTCCAGAACCTCATGCGGCCCTTCGAGATTTCTGACCGCTATCTGGCTTTGGCGCCGGAGCCGCGCCTGCAACGCTTGCGGTCGGACGCTGCCTGGCTCGAAGCGGAGCTGGAAAGCGATCCCGCACGCCTGGTTCCCGGCCATATCGATCCCAATCCGACAAATTTTCTGCGCCTGGCGGATGGTGAGCTTCGTCTGATCGATTGGGAGTTTTCCGCCATGGCCCATCCTTGTTGGGACCTGGCGGCGATTATCCTCGATACCGATCTCACGACGGTGGAGACCGATCTTTTGCTGGATGCCGCCGGTTATCCGCTCGGCCAGCCATCCGGGCCGGAGATGCGGCGCCAGGCGGCCCTATTCCGCACGGCACTCTGTCTGGTGGCATCGAGCTGGGCCTTTGTCGAGATCGCCGCCGGCAACGATGCGCCGGACCTGCGGGCTTTTGCCGAGCAGCGCCTGGAGGCGTTCGCCGCCGGCCTTGCGCCGTAAATAAGGGGATATCGCCCGTCGGTTGCAGCCGGGAGGACGAGGCGGGGGAATGCTTGACTTGCCGGCGCGGAAAACACATTCTCTCCACAACTCAACGGGGTGCCCAGTCCAGGGCTGAGAGATGCGGCATGACGCATCAACCCGATGAACCTGATCCGGTTAATACCGGCGGAGGGATATGAGTCACCGGACGCGACCGATGCATCATTTCTCCTCTGCCGTTTCGTGGAGGAACGACCAGATGCGTATTCCAAGAACCCTGCTCGCGGCGGCTGTCGGCGCCCTTCTGACGGGTTTTGGCCTGTCCGGTTCGGCGCTGGCCGAGCAACCGACCCTGACCGTCTACACCTACGATTCCTTCGTCAGCGAATGGGGCCCCGGCCCAGCGATCCAGAAGCAGTTCGAAGCGCAATGCGGCTGCAAGCTGAACTGGGTGGCGCTGGAGGATGGTGCCGCCTTGTTGTCTCGCCTGAAGATGGAGGGCAAGAAAAGCAAGGCCGATGTGGTTCTGGGACTCGACACCAATCTGACGAGCGAGGCGACGGCGACCGGTTTGCTGGCACCCCATAGTGGCGATTTCTCGCATCTGAAGCTGCCGGTTGCCTGGAGCGACAAGACTTTCGTTCCCTATGACTACGGCTATTTCGCCTTCGTCTATGATTCCCAGAAGCTGCCTAATCCGCCAAAGAGCCTGGCCGAACTGGCGGGCGGCGGCGACCAGCCGAAGATTTTGCTGGAGGATCCGCGCACCTCGACGCCGGGCCTCGGCCTCTTGCTCTGGATGAAGACGGTCTATGGCGACAAGGCGGCCGATGCCTGGCGCAAGGTCGCACCCAAGGTGCTGACGATCAGCAAAGGCTGGAGCGAGGCCTATGGTCTCTTCGTGAAGGGCGAGGCGCCCATGGTGCTGAGCTACACGACCTCGCCGGCCTATCACCAGATCAATGAGAAGACGGATCGCTACAAGGCGCTGAACTTCCCCGAAGGCAATTACCTGCAGATCGAGGTCGCGGCGGCGCTGAAGAGCAGCAAGCATGGCGATCTCGCCCAGCGCTTCCTCGCCTTCCTGGTGTCGCCGGACGTCCAGAAGCTGATCCCGACCACCAATTACATGTTCCCGGTGGTCGATCTTGGCGATCAACTGCCGCCGGAATTCCGCGCCATTCAGCCGCCGGCCAAGACGCTGCTGATGTCGAGCAGCGATGTCGCCAAGCATCGTAGCGCCTGGATCAAGGAATGGCTGGATACGGTCAGCCACTGAGGCAAGTGCCGTCCCGGCAAGCGGCCCGCCCATCGGCGGGGCCGTTTTTCGCCAGACGGCCCCTGATCGGCATTGCAACGCTCGGGCGCCTCGCGGCCGTCGCATTGATCGCCGCTGCCATCGTCATCCTGCTCCGTCTCCTGGGGCAGGTGGCGGTGACGGATATTCGCGATTTGATGGACGATCGCTATCTGCATCGCGTGGCGCTGTTCACGGTGATGCAGGCCGGCCTCTCGACGCTTCTTGCCACTGGGCTCGCCATCCCGGTGGCCCGGGCCCTGGCACGGCAGAGCCGCTTTCCCGGCCGTGCTTTGTTGCTGCGGGCCTTTTCCTTGCCGCTGGTGATGCCGGCCTTGGTCGCGATCTTCGGCATCGTCGCGGCTTACGGGCAGCAGGGCATGCTGGCCGGGTTGGTCGCGCGGCTGGGCCTTGGCACCTGGCCGTCGATCTATGGCCTCGGAGGCATCCTTCTCGCTCATGTCTTCTTCAACCTGCCCTTGGCGGTGCGGTTGCTGCTGCCGGCCTGGCACAGCGTACCGGCCGAAAGCTGGCGCCTGGCCGCCCAGCTCGGCATGCATTCGGGGCAGATTTTCCACCTGATCGAGCTGCCCTTGCTGCGCCGTGCGGTGCCGCAGATCGCCGCCACTGTTTTCATGCTGTGCTTCGTCAGCTTCGCCATCGTACTGACCCTGGGTGGCGGACCCGGCGCCTCGACCTTGGAAGTGGCGATCTTCCAGGCAATCCGTTTCGATGCCGATCTGCCGCGCGCCGGCCTGCTGGCGGTGGTCGAGCTGATCCTCTGCCTGGGGGCGGGGCTGTTCTGCCGGGGGCTGACGCGGCGCATGGATTTCGCGGCGGGCTTTGGCCGGGCGACCTGGCGGCACGATGCGGCGGAACCGCTGGTCCGGATCGGTGATGCGGTCTGGATCGTGCTCGCGGCCTTCTTCGTCGGCCTGCCGGAACTGGCCTTGCTGATCGATGGTCTCGCCGGTTTTGGCGCCGATCTGCCCTGGATCGCCCTGGTCCAGGCGGCGGCACTGGGCCTTACCTTGTCCCTGATCGCCGGCGCCGGCGCCACCTTGGTGGGCTTCATCCTCGCAGCGGCCAGCCATCAACCGCATCTGCAGCGAACCGGTTCTCTCGGCCGCATCATCGCTTTCGCGCAATCGCTGGCCGGCTTGTTGCCGCTCGCACTCTCGCCCATGGTACTCGGCATGGGCCTTTACCTGATCATCACCGATCTGACCGACAGCGATCTCTCGGCGCTGCTCGGCATCGTCCTGCTGAACGGTGCCATGGCGATCCCTTTCAGCCTCGCCTTGCTGCTGCCGGCGGTGGACCGGGTGCTGCAGCAGAATGACCGTCTTTGCCGCGAACTCGGCATCGCCGGCCTCGACCGCTTCCGCCTGGTGGATTGGCCGAGCCTGCGGCCGCAGATCGCGACATCCTTCGCCTTGGCGACGACCCTCGGTCTGGGCGATCTGGTGGGGATCAGCCTGTTCGGCAATCCCGATCTCAGGACCTTGAGCATGCTGCTTTATGAACAATTATCGGCCTATCGCATGGACCTTGCGGCAGCCACGGCGCTGATCCTGCTGCTCCTGGTGCTGGCGGTCTATGGTGCCATCGAACGGCTGGTGGGCGGGAAGGGGACGGTCTAATTGGCTTATCTTGAGTGTCGCGATCTGCGCTGCCGCTATGAGGAGATGGTGTTGCGCTTCGACCTTGCGGTCGAACGGGCGAGCTTCACCGCGATCATCGGCCCCAGCGGCGCCGGCAAGAGTACGCTGCTGTCGCTGATCGGTGGTTTCGAGCCGGCGGAAAGCGGGAGCATTTCGGTTGAAGGGCGGGACATCGCGGCGGTGCCAGCAGCGCAGCGCCCGGTAACGACCTTGTTCCAGGACAACAACCTCTTCGCCCATCTGACGGCGGCGCAGAATGTCGGGCTCGGCCTCGATCCGGGACTTCGGCTTTCGGCCACGCAGCGCGAGGATGTCGCACAGGCGCTGCGGCAGGTCGGCCTCAATGAGCTTGGCAATCGCCGTCCGGCGCAATTGTCGGGCGGCGAGCGTCAGCGTGTCGCCATCGCCCGCTGTCTGGTGCGGCGCCGGCCGATCCTGCTGCTGGACGAGCCTTTCGCAGCGCTCGGCCCGGCCATGCGACAGGAGATGCTGGATCTCGTCGATGCGCTCCGACGGGAGCACGGGCTCACCGTTCTCATGGTGACCCATGATCCGGCGGATGCCGGACGGGTCGCCGACCGGACTGCTTTCGTGGCTGCCGGCGAGGTGGTGCTGAGTGCTGCGACGGCGGCGGTGCTGCAATCGAACCTGCCGGTGATCCGCGACTATCTCGGCAGCTAACGGCAACTCTCAGGACTTGTTGTCGGTCTTGCCGAATTTTCCGCGCAGAGTCTCGACAGCTTGATCGATGAAGAGCCGGACCTTCGGCGCCAGATAACGCCCGGCCGGATGCACGATATGGATCGGGATCGGTGGCGGCTCGTGGCCGATCAGAATACGTGTCAGTTTACCGGCGGCTTCCAGCGGTGCCGCCTGATAGGAGAGGACGCGGATCACGCCGCCATCGGCAACGGCCGCATCGAGGGCGGCCTGTACCGTGTTCACCATCAGCCGCGTCTTGACCGGGAAGGTGGCCTCCCGTGTGCCGGTGCCGAAGGTCCAGCGGTCGATTACCGGGCGAACGCCGGCAACCGCGATAGCGTCGTAATGTTGCAGGTCGGTGGGTGTTTTCGGCATGCCTTGGGTCGCGAGATAGCCGGGACTGGCACAGATGATGCGCCGCACATGCCCCACCTGAATCGCCTGCAGGCTGGAATCGGGAAGCTCGGCGATACGGATGCCGAGATCCACGCCTTCGTCGATATAGGAGACGATGCGGTTCAGCAGCAGCATCGAGAAATTGACCAGCGGATAGGCCCGCATGAAGGACTGCGCGATCGGCAGCACATGCATCCGGCCGAACATTTCCGGCGCCGTCACGGTCAGCAGCCCGCGCGGCTCGAGTTTTTCGCTGGCGGCGGAAAGCTCCAACTCCTCGAAATCGCTCAGCGTCCGCCGGCAGAGATCGAGATAGCGGGCACCGGCATCGGTCAGTGCGACGGCGCGGGTGGTCCGGTTGAACAGTCTGAGCCCCAGCCTTTCTTCGAGGGTGGCGACCGCCCGGGTGACCGCGGCCGGCGAGCGGTTCAGCCGGCGGGCCGCCGCGACGAAGCTGCCTTGTTCGGCGACTGCGATGAAAATCCCCAGCAGATCCACCCGGTCCATCTGATTATTCCAGAAAATGAAATAAAGAACCGCATTATTGGATAATTAATCCTATTTTTGAAAATAGCATAGTCATGAGTCGTCATGTACCCACCCCGTCCTGAAGAGGATTCCATGCCGACCCCCGCCCATCCGATCCGCCTCTACGGCGTCAAACTGTCGGGCCATTCCCACCGCGCTGAGCTGATGCTTAAGCTCTTGAAGCTGCCGTATGAATTCCACGCCATCGACCTGTCCAAGGGCGTGCAGAAGAGCGCCGATTTCCTCAAACTCAATCCCTTCGGCCTGGTACCAGTGATCGATGATGGCGGCACGGTGATCGCCGATTCCGTCGCCATCCTGGTCTATCTCGCGACGAAATATGACGAGAGCCGCCGGTGGCAGCCGACCGAGGCAGTCAGCACGGCACGGGTGCAGCAATGGCTCTCCGTGGCCCAGGGGCCGGTCTTCAACGGGCCTGCTCGGGCTCGGCTGTTCAAGCTCTTTCAGCAGCCACTCAATTATGACGCGGCGAAGACGATCGCGGAAAACCTGTTCACGGTGCTCGAGTCGCATCTGACGGGGCGGTCGTTTCTGGCGGAAGACCATCCGACGATCGCCGATATCGCCCTCTACAGTTATGTCGCGGCGGCGCCCGAAGGCGGATTGCCGCTGGCTCCCTATCCCGCGATCGGCGCCTGGCTGGCGCGGCTGGAAGCTCTGCTGAATTTCTATCCGATGCCGAAAACCGGCCCCAGCCGCGCGGCATAAGGTGTGAAGAGGATCAAGCCATGGATATGTCCGATCAGGTTCGGCCCTCACCCTGGCATGCGGGCGAACGCGCCTTGCAGGAACGGGTCGGCGTCGCCGCGCAGATGGACCAGGCCGGGCGGCGCGTGATCCGCCCCTTCATGCCGGATCAGCATCGTGAGTTCTTCGCCCAGCTTCCCTTCCTGCTGGTCGGGTCGGTCGACGCGCAGGGCTGGCCCTGGGCATCGATCCTCAGCGGATCGCCAGGTTTCGCGGTCAGCCCCGATCCGCAGCGGCTGGATATCGCCGCATGGCCGGTGGCTGGCGATCCGCTGCGAAATGCCATCCATCCGGGAGCCTCGCTCGGTGTCCTGGGGATCGAGCTGCCGACACGCCGCCGCAACCGCATGAATGGCCATGTCCTCGCCATGACCGATGGTGGCTTTTCGCTGGCAGTGGATCAGAGCTTCGGCAACTGCGCGAAATACATCCAGGCGCGCGATTACATCTCAGCCGGTGCCGATTGGTCACCACATACGGTGACCGCAGCACCTTTCACCTCGCTCGATGCTCGCGCGCGGCAATTGATTGCGACGGCGGATACGTTCTTCGTCGCATCATCGGCGTCCATCATCGATCAGGAAACGGGGCAGGGGAGGCAACAGGCCGTCGATGTCTCCCATCGTGGCGGGCGTTCCGGTTTTCTGAAGATCGATGCCGAGGGCCGGGTCGTGGTGCCGGATTATGCCGGCAACCGTTTCTTCAACACGCTCGGCAATCTGCTGGTCAATTCCCGTGCCGGGCTGGTCTTCATCGATTTCGATCGGGGCGATCTGCTCCAGGTTGTCGGTACCACGGAGATCGATTTCGACAGCCCGGAGGTCGCCGCCATGCCTGGTGTCGAACGGTTATGGCGCTTCCGGCCAAGCCATGGGCAATGGCTCCAGGGAGCCTTGCCCCAACGCTTCGCCTTTCGCGAGATATCGCCAGCCTCACTGACGGCGGGGATCTGGTCGGATGCCCGCTTGCCCGGTTAGAGGACGATGCTGTTTACAAGACGGTTGAGGCGCTCTTCCGCTTCGGGCGCTGAGCGGCTGTAGCGGTGTTCAATGACGCGGCGGCGCGAATGAGCGCCTTCAGTGCCTTTTCATCAATCTTGTCACCCTCATGGATATCGATGGCACGCCTGGTGTTGCCGTCGAGGCTGGAATTGAAAAGGCCTGACGGGTCTTCCAGCGAGGCACCCTTTGCGAAGGTCATCTTCACGATATTCTTGTAGGTCTCACCGGTGCAGATGATGCCGGCATGCGACCATACGGGAACGCCTTTCCACTTCCATTCCTCGATCACCTCGGGAACGGCTTGCTTGATGAGGTTTCGAATCCGGGCGAGCATTTCACCCCGCCAATCATCAAGTTCCTTGATTCTTGCATCGATCAGCGCAGAGGGGGACACTTCCCCTTTTCCCCCCGTTGCAGCGCTCTTGTCAGTCTGCTTGCTTTTCGTCACTTGCTTCATCTCTATTGTCACCCGTCCGTCGCCTGGATGTTG
Organism: uncultured Rhodospirillaceae bacterium; assembly: GCA_964406155.1. Classification (GTDB taxonomy): domain Bacteria; phylum Pseudomonadota; class Alphaproteobacteria; order Dongiales; family Dongiaceae; genus Dongia_B. The sequence continues at coordinate 29,573 of CAYOQR010000002.1, forward strand.
CTTGCCATCATCTGATATCACCGCATCCCGTCACAGTCGTTCGCCGGGCAACCGGCTTGCTTGCTTGATCCAAGCGGCGAGTTGCGCTTCGTCGAGCTGATCGTTTTCGCGAATGTCGAGATAGCGGGTATCGCCGCTCTTGGACGGTTTCGGTGGAGGGGGGTGCAGCGAGGTGCCGCGGAAGAAAGCCACTTTGACGTATTTCGTGAAGCAATGGATACCGAGGAACCAGCCCTGACCGTCGATCCCATAGAGTGGCGAATTCCATTTGACGGCCTTGAGCACGCCAGGGACCGTGCGCGTGATGAGCTCGTCGAGACGACGCCCGAGGTCGCTTTTCCAACCCGGCATGGCTGCGATATAGGCCTGCACAGGGGCGTCACCCTCGGCCTTCGCAATCTGAGGATTGCCCCCTGCGAGAAGGGCCGGTTTCGTAGCGGCTGGCTTGGCGGCAGTCTTCGTCGTCGTCTTTGCTGATTTGACGGGCGTCTTGTTGGCCATGGGGATTGCTTCTGGATTCTCCGGGGTGTGCAACTCCGTAAGAGGAACAGAGCTTAGCCACGTGCCGGCTGAGGTCAATCTATCCGCGCCAGAACCTGTTCCAGGGCGGTGAGGAATTTCTGCCACCCGAATTTGGCGCCCTGATAGGCCTGCTGCTGATCCGACCGGAAGCCGGATTGCTCCATGCGCAGATGGGTTCCCGTGCGCGTCGGGGTCAGGGTCCAGGTGACGACGCTCTCGAGACCATAGGCCGCCCAGGTATAAGACAGTGTCTTGTTCGGCTCGATTGTCAGAACCTGGCAGTCGACAGCACCCCAGTCAGCGCGAAAATTGAAACGGTGATCCACCACCGGCTTGAAGTCGCTCTTCATGAGCCATTCTTCGATGAGATGGGGCTGCGTGAGCGCGCGCCAGATCCGTTCCGCCGGGAAGGGCATCTCTCGTTCGACAATGACGGAGCGGATTTCGGACGTGGCGTTGCTCATTGATCCATCCTTTTAAGCAGATCTTCCAGAGGTTCGAAAATGGCGTGCCGGATCGGGTCGGCGAGCATGTTGAAGAGCATATCGTGCGTCCGGCATCATTGATAACCCATGAGTTATTAATTAATATATAACTGGTGGGCTATATGTGAGTCAAGCAGGACCGTGGAGCAGCCTCATGATCCCCGCGCCCAGAGCCAGCAGACACCCCTTATCCGGCATCATCAGCCCGGGTGGGGGGCATTGTCGGCAGGCTAGACGGCTGGCGGCGGTGTTTCCGGCATGGGCGGTTCCTGCGGCGGCATTTCCGGAAACGGCTCGGGGTCGTTGGGGAATGGCGTCGGCGGTATCTCGCCCGGCAGCGGCGGATCGCCGGGCCATGGCGGTTGTGGGATCGGCGGTAGATTCGCCGGCCGCGGTGAGTCGGGTTGCGCCGCTTCCACCGCGGATAATACGCCGCCATATCCTGTGAAAGGCCCGAACGGGAACTGTACGTTCGTCATGGCATCGTCTCCCTTTGCGCCGGCAGATATCTTGCGCATGTGGCCTTGCGCATATGGCATGTGCCGGCGTCTCGAGGAAATGAACGATGGTCAGTCGAACTGGTTCCGGTAAAACATGCCGTACCGGGATAAGGATTCGATGCGGTATCTGAGGTGCTGCGTCATGCCGGCGCGAGCATCACCTGTTTCCGGCTGCTGACGAATTCTTCCGTCGCTGTCAGGAAGCGCCCGGTCTCGATCTCACCGATCGGCAGCATCAGGGAGACATAGCCGCGCCGCGCCATATAGAGGCCGGCGGCGATGAAATCGAGATGCATCAGTTTATGCAATTGCTTGCGTTTCGGTTCCGCCGTCGGATCAATATCCTGCGGGCGAGTGACGGATGTTGTGCTGAAATGCAGGCCGATGAAGGAGCCGATGCCGGTCGCCTGCAGGGGAACGCTGTGGCGCCGGGCGATCTCGTTGATGCCGTCGCGCAGCCTGTCTCCGGTCGCGTTCAGGCGGGCCGTGGCCTCTGGCGTATAGACCCGGGTCAGGCCGGCCAGGCCGGCGGCCATCGAGAGCACGTTGTTGTTGAAGGTGCCGGCATGGGGCCAGGCATCGGCGCGTTCCGGATCGAAACGCTGCATCAGGTCGCGGCGCCCGCCGAAGGCGCCGAAGCTCAGACCGCCGCCGAGATATTTGCCCAGCGTCGTCATATCGGGCGTGATGCCGAGTGCCGCCTGTAATCCACCGCTGGAAAGGCGCGAGGTCATCACTTCGTCGAAGATCAGGATGATGTCGTTTTCCGTGCAGGCCTGGCGCAGCGCCAGCAGGAAGGCGGGATCGGCCGGCAGGCAGCCGCCGCTGCCGAGCATCGGCTCGACCAGCACCGCCGCGAGATCGGCGCGGTGCTGACGCAGCAGCGCCAGCGCGCCCTCGATATCGTTATAGGGCGCGACCACCCAGTCGAGCGGCAGATTGAGCGGGATGCCGCCATTGCGGAAATAGAAGACGCCGCCGTGATACCCGCCTTCGAAGACCATCACCTTGTTGCGGCCGGTCGCCGTGCGGGCCGTCTGCAGTGCAAAGAGATTGGCCTCGGTGCCGGAATTGCAGAAGCGCAGCAATTGCAGCGACGGGAAGCGCTCATGCAACACGGCCGCCAGATTGGCCTCGTAGCGGTTGGGGCCGCCGAGCACCACGCCGTTGCCGAGCGCCGCACGGATCGCTTCCAGGATGACCGGGTGGGAATGACCATAGAGACCCGCCGAATACTCGCCGAGGAAGTCGATATAGCGGTGACCGTCGAGATCCTCCAATTGGGCGCCTTCGCCCCGCGCCCAGGTCAGCGGGAAGGGATCGTAATGCAGGACCGAGCGGGTATTGCCGCCGGGCATGACGTGACGTGCCGCCTGATGCCGGGCGGCGCTTAGCGGATTGGCTGCGACGAAGCCGGCTTCCGCCTCGCTCAGGGCAGCTTGCAGAGACGAATTCATGGCTGGGCTCCTCTTCCAGGCGTGCCAGGGGCGATATCCAGGGCTGGGACCTGGACGAATATGATCCTTCTTAGCCGCCTTGACAGACCGCCGGAAGGCTTGTCATAAAAGGCCTCATGAAGCTGTATACAGCTAACCTGCCCAGCCTCTGATGCGGGTGGGACGGTCGATATTGCAAGGGGAGAAGCCGACGGCATCGGGAAACTGACCACGTCATCGGTTGCGCGTCAGACTCATTCCACCAAGGAATGAGCTCCTGCCATCATGTCGTTGGGACGACTTTCCCTTGAATGCTAGTTTGTCCGTGACCATTGGACGAGATCGCGCCTGCGGAGAAAGCAGGCCGCGTGAAACGGCCACACAAAAAGAGTTGCAGCGACGGGGCATGGTACCCGCGTCCATGAAAGCAACCGAAACTGCAAAACAATTTTACCGCGACAGGGAGGAAAGCATGTCGGTAAGGAAGTTCGGCGGGGCCGTGAGTGCCGCTGCCATGGTACTCTTTTTGGCAACCGCCAGTCCGGCCTTGGCCGAAACGGTGATCAATCGCGGCTTCGGCGCCTCGCCGGCCTCGCTCGATCCGCAGATCAATTTCGGCGGGCGCGAGGCGCTCATCCAGGACGACATCTATGAAGGCCTGATTGCCTTCGATTCCAAGGGCGAGCCGATCCCCGGCGCCGCCGCGAGCTGGGATGTCAGTGCCGACGGCAAGATCTATACCTTCCATCTGCGCGACAATCTGAAATGGTCCAACGGCGATCCGCTGGTGGCACAGGATTTCGTCAACGGCGTGATCCGCATGCTTGACCCGGCGACCGCTTCGCAGAAGGCCTATTATCTCTCCAGCACGGTGGAGATCGAAGGCTCAAAGGAATTCGTCGACGGCAAGGTGAAGGATCCGGCCAAGGTCGGCATCTCGGCGCCCGATGCCAAGACCGTGGTGATCAAGCTGGTGAAGCCGGCGCCGTTCGCGCTGCGCCTGTTCGGCACCTACCAGACCTCGCCGATCCATAAGCCGAGCCTCGACAAATACGGCAAGGATTTCATCAAGCCGGAGAACTTCGTCGGCAACGGCGCCTACATCATGACGGAGAACATCCCGCAATCCCACGTCACCCTGGTCAAGAACAAGTATTACTGGGGTGCCGACAAGGTGCAGATCGACAAGGTCGTCTATCAGGTGACCGAGGATCCGGCGACCGAGTTGAAGCGCTATCTCGCCGGTGAGCTCGACACCACCAACGACATCCCCCTCGACAAGATCGACGAGCTGAAGAAGAAGATCCCGGATGAAGTCCGGATCGCGCCCAGTACTGAGGTGCTCTATATCAGCTTCAACACCAAGAAGCCGCCCTTCGACAACGAGAAGTTGCGCGAGGCGCTGAGCCTGGCGATCGATCGCGACGTGCTGCAGAACAAGATCGTGAAGGCCTCTAACGCGCCGAACTATTCCTACACGCCGCCGCTCGATCCGGATTACACCGCGCCGAAGATCAAGGATGCGGAGATGTCGAAGGCCGACCGGATCGCTTTGGCGAAGAAGCTCTTCGCCGAGGCCGGCTACGGTCCCGGCAAGCCGCTGAAGATCCAGATCGAAGCGAAGAACGACGCCGACACCAAGAAGGAAGCCGAAGGTGTCGCCGTGATGTGGAAGCAGGTACTGGGGGTTCAGGCTAAGGTCAACGCCCAGGAATTCCAGGCCTGGTACGACACCTTCAATGCCGGCGGTTGGGATGTCTTCGACGACGATTTCATCGCTGATTTCGCGACGCCGGAGGGTTTCCTCACCTATGTCCAGCCGAAAGCCGGCAACGGCTATACCTGGCAGGGCGAGGGCTATGAATCCAATAAGGAACTGGCGCAGTTCCAGGATCTGCTGGACAAGGCCCTACTGACCTCGGACAAGCCGGAGCGCTACAAGGTGCTGGCGGAGGCCGAGCGCATCTTCCTCGATGAATACTACACCTTGCCGCTCGCCAATAAGAGCACGCGTTCCCTGATCAAGCCGCGTGTCACAGGTTGGGAAAACAATGCGCCGGGCTGGCATCCGTCGCGTTTCCTGCAAGTGTCGAACTGATCGAGCCGAGGCCCCGGTCATCCGCGCGAGAGCAAGGCGCGCGTGACCGGGGCCATTAACTGGGGCCATCCGATCCGCCGATGATCCGTTTTCTGACCAGCCGTCTGCTCGGCAGTCTGCCCACGCTCTTCGTGCTGGCAGTCATCACCTTCTTCATCATGCGCCTCGCCCCCGGCGGTCCGTTTTCCGGAGACCGCCGGCTGAGCAAGGACGTGCTCGACAACATCAACCGTGCCTATCATCTGGACGAGCCGTTGTGGATGCAGTTCGCCCGCTATATCTGGGGCATCCTGCATTTCGACTTCGGCCCCTCGATGAAGTATCGCGACTTCACCGTCACGGATCTCATCCGTCACGGCTTCCCGGTCTCGCTGGAGGTCGGCCTCTGGGCCATGCTGATCGCAGTCGTGATCGGTGTCGCACTCGGCATCGCCGGCGCCCTGCGCCGCAACGGCGTGATCGACTTCTCGGCGGGCATCCTCGCCATGATCGGCCTTGCCATCCCGACCTTCGTGATCGGGCCGGTAGTGCAGACGATCTTCGGTCTCGATCTTGCCTGGCTGCCGGTTGCCGGTTGGGACGGCAGCCTGGAACGCAAGATCTTGCCGATCCTGACCCTGGCGCTGCCGAACATCGCTTATATCTCGCGGCTGATGCGGGGCAGCATGATCGAGGTGATGCGGGCAAATTACGTGCGTACCGCACGGGCCAAGGGCATCGGCATGCGCCGTACCATCTGGCGCCACGCCTTGCGCGGCGCGGTCCTGCCGGTCGTCGCCTATCTCGGGCCGGCGACGGCCATCACCATCACCGGCTCGATTGTCGTGGAGCAGATCTTCAGCATTCCCGGCATCGGCCGTTATTTCGTCGAAGGCGCCAGCAACCGCGACTATCCGCTGGTGATGGGCGTCACCTTGTTCTACGGCGCCCTGGTGATCCTCGCCAATCTGGCGACCGACATCCTGCGCGCCCTCATGGATCCCAGGGTGGACTATGCCTGAGGTGAGCCATGTCTGACGAAGCCGCAATCCTCGGTCCGCAAAAGGCGCCGACCCACGGCGGGAACGCGAAAGGTGGCGCCGCGAAACCGCATCGCGGCGAAAGCCCGTTCCGCGCTTCATTGCGGCGCTTCATGACCAACAAACTGGCGCTCGCTAGCTCGGTGGTCATGCTGCTGCTCATCCTTGCCTGTTATGTCGGGCCGATTTTCTTCCCCTTCGGGCCGGATGACGCGGATTTCGAGAATATCTCGGCGCCGATCGACCTTTTCTCCTGGCACCCCTTTGGCACCGACGATCTCGGCCGCGATCTGTTCCTGCGGGTGCTCTATGCCGGACGGATCTCGCTGGCGGTCGGCTTCCTGGGGGCGCTGGTCGCGGTGGTGATCGGCGTCGTCTATGGCGCCGTCGCCGGCTTCCTCGGCGGGCGCACCGACAGCGTGATGATGCGGGCGATCGATGTTCTTTATGGCATCCCCTATATCTTCCTGGTCATCCTCATCAATCTCGTCTTCGGCCGGACTGTCCTCTCGCTGTTCTTCGCCATGGTGGTGACGCTCTGGCTGACCCCGGCGGTGATCGCCCGGGGCCAGGCTGTCAGCCTGAAGCGCCGGGAATTCATCGAAGCGGCACGAGCCTGCGGCATGACCAACTGGCAGATCATCCGCCAGCATATCGTGCCCAATACGCTGAACGTGGTGATCGTCTATGCGTCATTGCTGGTGTTGGAAGTCATCACCGGCGAATCCTTTCTCAGCTTCCTCGGTCTCGGCGTTCAGCCGCCGGATGCTTCCTGGGGCACGCTGATCGAGGAGGGCGCGACCAAGATCGACACCGATATCCGGCTGCTGCTGCTGCCCGGTTTCTTCCTGGCGGCCACCCTGTTCTGCCTCAACTTCATCACCGACGGGCTGCGCGATGCCTTCGACCCCAATGAACGCTAAAGCGGCGAACGCTGAGGCGGCGATGGCCGCGCGATCTGCTGTGCCGTCTACTGGGCCATCGGCCATGCCGCTGCTCGCGGTGGAGAATCTCGGCATCCGTTTCAAACTGCCGCAAGGCTGGGTGACGGCGGTCGATGGCGTCAGCTTCGACTTGCGGCCCGGCGAGGTGCTGGGGATCGTCGGCGAATCCGGCTCGGGCAAGAGCCAGATCCTGATGTCGATCCTCGGCCTCACCGCCGAGAACGGCGCGGCCAGCGGTTCGATCCGCTATGACGGCACCGAATTGATCGGCGCCAAGGCCGGGACGCTGGACGAGATCCGGGGCTCACGCATTGCCATGGTGTTCCAGGACCCGATGACCTCGCTCAATCCCTATCTGCGGGTCGAGCGGCAGTTGAGCGAGGTGCTGGAGGTGCATCAGGGCCTGAGCGGACGTGCAGCCCGCGAGACGGTGCTGGAGATGCTGGCAAGGGTCGGCATTCCCGATCCCGCGCGCCGCCTCTCGCTTTATCCGCACGAATTCTCCGGCGGCATGCGCCAGCGTGTGATGATCGCCATGGCGCTGCTCTGCAAGCCGACCCTGCTCCTGGCCGACGAGCCTACAACCGCGCTCGATGTGACGGTACAGGCCCAGATCCTCGACCTGATGGCGGATCTCGCCCGCGATCTCGGCATGGCCATCATCCTCGTCACCCATGATCTCGGTGTCGTCGCGCGGCTTTGCGACCGGGTGATCGTGCTCTATGGCGGCCGCATCATGGAAGAGGGACTGGCCGAACCGCTTTTCACGACACCCCGGCATCCCTATACCCAGGGCTTATTGGCGGCAACACCCCGGCTGGACGGAGCGGTGACCGAAGCCCTGACGGCGATTCCCGGCCAGCCGCGCGCTCTTGCCGGCACGATGGCAGGTTGCCCCTTCGCGCCGCGCTGCGACCGGGCCCTGCCGCATTGTCATCACGAAACGCCGGCGCTGGAGGTCGAGGCCACCGGCCGCCGGCTCGCCTGCCATCTGGAGCGGCCATGAACGTGCCTGCTGAAAGCCAGCCTGCAAAGCATTCCTCTGCCAATGGTGCCCCCATCCTCGGCGTCGACGGGCTCAAGGTCCATTTTCCCCTGAAGCATGCCGGCTTACTGCCGGGCGCCACGGCGGCGGTACGGGCGATCGACGGCGTCAGTTTCAATCTCTCGGCCGGCGAAACCCTGGGCGTGGTCGGTGAATCCGGCTGCGGCAAATCGACCCTCGGCCGCGCCATTCTGCAGTTGATTCAGACGACCGGCGGCACCGTCACCTGGCGCGGCCGGGCGATGGACAAGCTGGTGCCGGAGGAACTGCGCCGCCTGCGTCGCGATCTCCAGATCATCTTTCAGGACCCGCTGGCCTCGCTCGATCCGCGCATGACGGTCGGGCAGTCGATCGGCAAGCCGCTGGAGGTCTTCGAGCCGAAACTGCGCAAGGTCGAACGCCAGGCGCGGGTCGCCGAGATGCTGCAACGGGTCGGCCTCGCACCCGACATGGCCGGGCGCTATCCCCATGAATTCTCCGGCGGGCAATGCCAGCGCATCGGCATCGCCCGCGCGATGATTGCCGGGCCGCAACTCATTGTTTGCGACGAGCCGGTTTCGGCGCTCGATGTTTCGATCCAGGCGCAGATCATCAATCTGCTGGCGCAACTGAAGCGCGACGCCGGTATGGCGCTGCTCTTCATTTCTCACAATCTCAGCGTGGTGCGCCATATCAGCGACCGCATCATGGTGCTCTATCTCGGCAAGGTGATGGAGCTGGCGCCGCGCGATCTCTTTTATGCCCGGCCGATGCATCCCTATTCCCAGGCGCTGCTCTCGGCCGTGCCGATCGCCGATCCGGTGCTGGAGCGGACCCGCCAGCGCGTCCGTTTGACCGGCGAGCTGCCGTCGCCGATCAATCCGCCCGCCGGCTGCCGACTTTGCGGCCGCTGCCCCAAGGCGACGGCGATCTGCGCCGAACAGGAACCGCCTTTGCGCGATCCCGGCGACGGCCGCCTGGTCGCTTGCCATCACCTCGATTGAGCGGCTATCTCGATTGAATGAGCTGCGTCAACTCAGGATCTGTCGGACCTTCTGTACTGCTTCGGTGAGGCGGTCGATGTCGCGCGTATCCGTATAGAGGCCGAAGGATGCGCGGATCGTGCCGGCGAGGCCAAGATGATCCATCAGCGGCTGGGCACAGTGGAAGCCGGTGCGGACGCAGATATCCTCGGCGCCGAGCAGCGAGCCGGCATCATGGGGATGCACTCCGTCCAGAATGAAGGAGAGAATGCCGACACGCGCGGCCGGCCGGCCGATCAGGCGCAGGCCGGGGATCTCGCTTAAGCGATCAATGGCATAGCGCAGCAGTTCCTGGTCGTGACGGCGGATCGTGTCGGGCGACAGCGCCGAGAGATAGTCGATGGCGGCGGCGAGGCCGATGGCGGCGCCGATCGGCGGCGTGCCGGCCTCGAATTTCTGCGGCGCCTCGGCGAAATCAGTACCGTCGATCCGCACGCTGCGGATCATGTCGCCGCCATATTGCCAGGGCGGCATGGCCTCGAGCAGCTCGGTCTTGCCATAGAGGACGCCGATCCCGTCGGGCCCGTAGAGCTTGTGTCCGGTCAGCGCCAGGAAATCGCATTGCCAGCTCGGCAGATCGATCAGCCCGTGCGGTGCCGCCTGAGCTGCGTCGATCAGTACTTTCGCGCCGGCTGCATGGGCGAGGGGAATGAGGTCGCGGAGCGGCGTCACGGTGCCCAGCGTATTGGCAGCGGCGGTGAGACAGACCAGTCGTGTCCGGGAGGAGAGCAAAGCCTGGAAGCCGGCGACATCGAGATCGCCATCCGCAGTGATCGGTATCACCTTCAGCGTGAAACCGTGCCGCTGCGCCAGGGCCTGCCAGGGAACGAAATTGGCGTGATGCTCCAGCAGGCTGACAAGGATTTCGTCGCCCGGCCGCAGGAAGGTGGCGGCATAGCTGTTGGCCACCAGATTGATCGCCTCGGTCGCGTTGCGGGTGAAGACGATCTCCCGGGGCTGGGCGCCGAGGAAACGTGCGACCGTGGCGCGGGCGGCCTCATAGGCCTCGGTCGCCGTCTCGCTCAGCGGATAAACGCCGCGATGGATATTGGCATAGCCGGTCTCGTAGAAGTCGCGCTGACGCTCCAATACCGCTGCTGGTTTCTGGGCGCTGGCGGCGCTGTCGAGATAGGTGATCGGCCGGTCGTCGCGGTCGCTGCGTGCGAGCAGCGGGAAGTCGCTGCGGGGGGCGAGCGCGGGAATTGCCGAAAAGCCGGCGGCTGTCTTTGCATCTGCCATCGGTCTGACCTCGGCCTGAACAGGTTCGGCGGCATTTCGCGACGCCCGGCTCGTTCTGTCAACCGGCTTGTGCGGCCGGTTCTGCCATTGGTCGGAGAAGCATCACACGATCCGTTGCCATTAATGCAGGGAGGTGCTGCATGCCGGAGCCTGAACTTACTCATGGCCGGGACGGACTGTCCTTTGCTTCACTGTCACCGTCTCGCGAAACACCGGGAAGTTCGTGCCGGCTTGCTTCATGCTCCGTTGTCGTTGCCGGGCTTCGACCCGGCAATCCCTGGCAGAGGCCGAGCGCTGTTTCCACCATAGCTTCCCCGGATCAAGTCCGGGGATGACAGAAGTGAAGAAGCCGGCGCTATCTGCCCGCATGGCCGTTCAGTCACAGGCTCGTACGGCACGCCCATCCGCCTTCCTTGTCATCTCCAGGTTTGATCCGAGATCCGCGATGGCGGCCGGACACGGCTCGGGCCGTGCCCATCGCCGTGCCGACCTTCCCAGGGCCGCCGTCCCAAGGGTGGGCTTGACGCCGGCGGCGGGAATGATACTGTTTGTATACAAACAGTATCCGCTTAAGCGGAGGCGGCGGCCCATCGACGAAGGGACGCCGGCGATGGGGAGAGACAGTGTCACCTGGGATGATGGGAAGCCGGATACCGGCAGGTCTGCGACCTTTGGCAGCCGGTTGCATCGCAAGTCCTTCTTTGCCGGGGCGTGGCGTTTCGCTATCGTCTGCGGCGTCCTTGACCTCTGATGACGGAGTTGACTGCCGTGGCGACCGCCAGTGAACGGCGAGCGATCGTCTCGCTGACCGCACCCGCTTATCTCTGGCTAGCGGTGACGATCTTCCTGCCGCTCTCAGCCATGCTCTATTGCAGCTTCCTCGACAAATCGCCGTTGGTCCCGGTGGCAGCCCATGTCACCTTGGCGCAATACACAGCCTTCTTTACCCGCTCGGTCTATCTCCAACTGACCTGGTGGTCCCTGGAACTCGGCATCTATGTGACCTTCTTTTGCCTGCTGGTCGGTTATCCGGTGGCCTATGTCCTGGCCAAGCAGATCAAGGGGCGCTGGCGCGAGGCGCTGTTCCTCATGGTCATCCTGCCGTTCTGGAGCAATGCACTGGTGCGGATTTTTTCCTGGACCATGGTGCTGCGCAACGGCGGGCTGCTCGATCAGGTGGTGCAGGCCGTCATCCCGGGCGCGCCGTCGATCAATCTCCTTTATTCCTATCCGGCGGTGGTGATCGGCCTCGTCCATTCCTACCTGCCGTATATGATCCTCACCTGCTACATCTCGTTGCAGGCGATCGACGATTCCGTCATCGAGGCGGCCGCCAATCTTGGCGCTCGCACGGCCACCATCTTCCGCCGGGTGATCTTCCCGATGAGCCTGCCGGGCGTGATCGCCGGTTCGGCCCTGATCTTCGTGCCGGTGATCGGTTCCTTCATGGAGCCGCGCATTCTCGGCGGCACCAAGGGCGTTACCCTCGGTATGTCGATCGAAGAGCAGTTCATGGTGACGGCGAATTGGCCGCTCGGCGCCGCTCTGTCCTTCATGATGCTGGGGATCGTGTTGCTGATCTGCGCCATCGGTTACCCCCTGGCCCAGAAGCGGATGGAGGGCTTGAAATGAGCGCGCGGGACAAGCGCATCGGCATCGGCGGCTGGACGCTCCGGGTGCATCTGGTTCTGGTGCTGTTGTTTCTCTATCTGCCGATCCTGGTGATGGCGGCACTCAGCTTCAACCGCTCGCAGCTCTACGAATTGCCCTTCACCTTCGACACGGTCTGGTACACGACCCTGGCGGCGAATGACAAACTGATCGATGCCGGCATCAACAGCGTGGTGATCGCTGTTATCAACACGGTGGTTGCCACGACCCTGGGTACCATGGCGGCCCTGGCTTTCGCCCGCTATCAGTTTCGTGGCAAGTCGTTGCTGCAACTGCTGCTCTTTCCGCCGATCACCATTCCCTGGCTGGTCATTGGCACCGCCATGCTGGTCTTCTTCTTCTGGACCGGGATCGGGCGCGGCCTGCATGCGATCCTGCTTGGCCATGTCGCCCTGTCGCTGCCTTATGTCATCGTCGTTGTGGGCGCGCGCCTCGCCAATTTCCCGCGTATGATGGAAGAGGCCGCGGCGACCCTGGGGGCGACACCCTGGCAGACTTTCCGCCGGGTGACGGCGCCGATCCTGGCGCCCGGTGTGGTGGCGGCGGCGCTCTTTGCCTTCGCCGTGTCCTTTGACCAGTTCGTCATTTCCTATTTTCTCGCGCCGCCTGGCGTCAATACCCTGCCGGTCGCCATCTATGCGGCGATCCGCAAGGGCTTCACGCCGGAAATCAATGCCATCTCAACCATCATCATCGTCGTCTCGATGGGAATCATGCTGATCACGGCGCGGTTCTATCGCTTCGGCGGCGAAAGGTAGTCGGAACCATCATGAGTCAGGTCGATATCATCGGGGCGATCAAGCGCTACGGCGAACTGGCGGCGCTGGATAACGTTTCCATGTCCTTCAAGGACGGCGAGTTCTTCGGGCTGCTGGGGCCGAGCGGCAGCGGCAAGACGACGATGCTCCGGGCGATCGCCGGCTTCGTGACGCTGGACGAGGGTGAGGTCAGGGTCGATGGCAAGGATATCGGCACGACGCCGGTGCATCTGCGCAATATCGGCATGGTGTTCCAGAATTACGCGCTCTTTCCCCATATGTCGGTTCAGGAGAATGTCGCCTTCGGCCTCGATGTGCGCGGCATCTCGGCGGCGGAGCAGCGCCAGCGCGTCGCCGATGCCCTGTCGATGGTGCGCCTGAGCGGGTTGGAGCAGCGCAAGCCGAAGCAGCTCTCCGGCGGCCAGCAGCAGCGCGTCGCCCTGGCACGGGCCCTGGTCACGCGGCCGAAGGTCCTGCTGCTGGATGAGCCGCTGGGCGCACTCGACAAGCATCTCCGTCAGGAGATGCAGGTCGAGCTGAAGCGCATTCAGCGAGATGTCGGGATCACCACGATCTTCGTCACTCATGACCAGGAGGAGGCGCTGACGCTCTCCGACCGGATCGCCATCTTCAATGCCGGCCGGATCGTTCAGGCCGGCGCGCCGGCGGAGGTCTATGCCCGGCCGATCAACCGCTTCGCCGCGGGGTTCCTCGGCGAAGCGAATTTCCTCAAAGGCCGGGTGGCGGCGGTGGAGAATGGCTGGGCCAAGGTCGATCTCGCCTCGGGCGGCAGCGCGGTGATTGCCGCCGACGGCGTACAGGTGGGGCAGGAAACCCTGCTGGCGGTGCGGCCGGAGCGCCTCGCGATCCACCCCTCCAGCGATGATGTGCCGGTCGGCAATCGCCTCGGCGGCACTGTGCGCGAGGTGGTATTCTCAGGCAACAGCACGACCTATCGGGTGAGCTGCGCCGACCTGATGCTCAGCGTCTTCCGGCAGAATGACGGGCAGCCCGTCCTCGCTTCGGGCACCTCTGTCAGCTTACAATGGGAGCCGGACGATGCCGTCCTGGTGACGGAGTGAGCAGGGGGGAAGGACGATGACCCAGGATACAGGTCGATGACTGAAGGGTTGCACGCGCCGATCGGTGCCGGTGCCTTGCATGTCGCGATCGATATGCAGGTCATCTTCGACAACCATCCGGAATGGGGAGTGGCGGATCTCCGCCGCATCCTGCCGGCGGTTCTGCGCTTGGCCGAGGCGCGGCCGGCCCAGACCATCGCCACGCGTTTCGTGCCGGCGCGCAATCCCGAGGCGGCGCCGGTTTCCTGGCAGCGTTATTTCCGCCATTGGCAGAGCGCGACGCTCGACCGCGCCGGAGAGGATGTGGTCAATCTGGTCCCCGAGCTGCTCGCCTTGCCGCTTGCCGGTGTGATCGACAAACCGGGCTATTCGGCCTATAGCGGTGCCGATTTCGCATCTCTTCTGCAGCGACACGGCACCGACACGCTGATCCTTTCGGGTGTCGAGACCGATGTCTGCGTCTGGGCGACGGCGCTCTCGGCAATCGATGGCGGTCAGCGCGTGGTGATCGTCCGCGATGCCGTGACCAGTGGCGATCTGGCGGCCCATGAGGCGATCCTCCATATTGCCGCCGAGCGCTTCGGCCATCAGATCGATCTCGCGACGGTGGATGAAGTTCTGGCCTCCTGGCACCTGACCTGATCCGTCACCTCTCTTCACCAGCTACAGCGATATTTGCCATGACCGATTTCAGCCTGGCCGCCGACCGTCACTGGAACAGTTGGGACAGCGTCCATCCCTTGCGCATGATCCATCTGCCGAGCGGCGTGCGCCTGACGCCCTGCGCCTATTCTTCGAGCGCTGCCAGTTTCACCCGTTTCCCGGCGACGGCGCCGGGGCTGAAACTGGGGCCGCGCGATATCGCCGGTACGCGCATCGACGTCGCGATCAGCCATGCCGGGACCGAGATCGACTGGCGCTATGACAAGCCGGACCCGGCCTCTTTGCGTTGCCACTGGTCGGCGCGCAAATTCGGCGAATGGGGCCTGCGGGTCTGGGTCCTGCTGGTGCTCGACTGGCAGCCCGAGGATGCCGCCGACCCGGTTACCTGGCGTTATGACGCGGAGGCTGAAGCGCTCTCCGCCAGCCACGAGGGTCGCCATGTCGTCGTGCGCGGGCAGGCGGCGCCCTTGATGGTGACCTTCCATGACAGCCTCGATGCGCTGGAAGAGGAGTTTCGGCAGCACGGCTATTTCTATCTGGGGTCGCGCGGCACCAGCGGGCGGCTGGCCGTGTTACGCTACAATCTCGACGAGATGCCCGATTTCGATGTCGCCCTGTCGATTGCCGGAGATGCGGCGGCGGCTGGTCGGCAGGTGGCGGAGACATTGGCGGCGCCAGCGCCGGCGCCATTGCCGGATTTGCAGATCGGCCGGGCGCCGGCGGCGCTGGATGCGATCCGCGATCTGGTCGCCTGGAACACGGTCTGGGATGCGATCAACAAGCGTCCCTATACCAGTCTCAGCCGGACCTGGGTGGCGCAGAAATTCGGCGGCTTCGGCATCTGGCTGACGGATATCTTCTATCACGCCTTGCTGGCCGGCTGCTTCGATACCGATCTGGTGCGGGAGAATCTGCGGGCCGTCCTCGCGGCTGCCCAGCCCGCCGGCAATCTGCCCTGCCTGGTGACCGGCCGCGATGCCTGGATCGACCGCTCGCAGCCGCCGGTCTGTTCCTTCGTCTTCTGGATGATGGCACAGCGTGCGGCGGCGCCCGATCTGATCGACCTCGCTTATCCGAAGCTGCTCGCCAATCACGATTGGTGGTTCTCGCATCGCGACGGCAATGGCGACGGGCTGCTCGAATGGGGCACGACGGCCGGTGTCGGCGAGGGCCTCTATCGCTCGACCAAGCTGGGGGCGAAGAACGAGTCCAGCATGGATAATTCGCCGATCCATGATGAGGCGGTCTTCAACAAGGCAAGCGGCACGCTGGATGCCGCCGATGTCGGGCTGAACAGCCTGCTGGTGTTGGATGGCGAGGTGCTGGCGCTGATCGCCGAGCAGCGCGGCGACGTGGCGACGGCGGCGCGGCTGCGGCAGCGGGCGGCAGCCCTGGCGCAGCGGCTGCACGATCAGCTCTGGGATGCCGAGCGCCGGATCTTCGCCAATCGCAAATGGGACGGCAGCTTCGTCCGCGCCTTGGCACCGACCAGCTTCTATCCCCTGCTGGCCGGGGCGGCGGATGCGCATCAGGTCGAGGCGTTGCTGCGGCATCTGGACGATCCACGCAAATTCGGCGGCGGCTGGGGATTGCCGTCGGTGGCGCGGGACGATCCGGCCTATGGCGACAATGTCTATTGGCGCGGCCGTATCTGGCCGCCGCTGAATTTCCTGACCTATTACGGACTCAAGCGCCTCGGTCTCCACGATCGCGCCAGCGCGCTGGCGGAGATGAGCTGCCGGTTGTTCGCGGATTCCTGGGCCAAGCGTCAATGCCCGGAAAACTTCAATGCCGAAACCGGTCAGGCGGACGATCAGCCAGATACCGATACGTTCTATGGCTGGGGCGGCTTGATGCCGATGCTGGGGGTGGTCGAAGCGATCGATGTCACGCCCTGGCATGGCTGGGAGATCACCCACCAGCCCGGCGACTGGGCGCTGGGGCCGGTGATGGCCTTTGGCCGGCCGGCTCACTTGCGGGCCAAGGCCGGGCGATTGAGCCTGCGGCTGGACGGGCACGAAGTCCTGGCAACGACCATTCCCGGCCGGTTGGTGCAGGTGGAACTGGCGGCGGATCATTTCAGTTGTCGCCTGCCGGAAACGCTGCCGGAGGGTGCGATGGTCGCCTTGCCGCATGTGGCGCCAGCCCAGGTTAAAATCGCGCGATATGCAACCAGTGATCTTGCGCCGGCGTCAGAGGTCGCGAATAGTGGCACGGTGTTGCGCTTGCCGGCGGCTGCGGCGGGAACCGTGTTGACCGTGACTTGGTAGGGTGTCGCTGCCGCAAGCGAGGCCGTCGCTGGTCGGAGTGAACTAGGGGGAGCGGGGAAGAGCGTGATCGTCGTTTTCGGCTCGATCAATGTGGACATGACCATTCCGGTCACGCAATTGCCGGCGCCGGGTGAAACGGTGCTGGGTCCGGGTTATCGGCTGGTACCGGGCGGCAAGGGAGCCAATCAGGCCCTGGCGGCGGCGCGGGCCGGCGCGCAGGTCATGATGGCCGGCAAGGTCGGCCGCGACAGCATGGCCGATGTGGCGCTCGCCGAGTTGCGGCGGGGCGGTGTCGACCTGCAGTTCGTGAAGCCGGATGATCAGCCGACCGGCTGCGCCATGATCTGCGTCGACCGGACCGGGCGGAACATGATCGTGGTTGCTTCGGGTGCCAATCTCAGCGCGGTCGAGGCGCAGGTACCAGACGATCTGCTGCGGCCCGGCAATACCGTGATCCTGCAGATGGAAGTCTGGCCGTCGCAAAACTGGGCGATGGTGGCCCGCGCGGCGGCGCGGGGTGCGCGGGTGCTGCTGAATGCCGCACCGGCCGGCCCCATTCCGGGGATCGCCCTGGCAGCCCTGGACTGGCTGGTGGTCAACGAGCATGAAGCCGTCACCGTGGCTGCCGCTTTGGGCCTGGGCGCCCTGCCGCCGCGCCAGGCGGCAAGGGTGATCGCCCGCGCCGCCGACATCACCGTCATCGTGACCCTCGGCGGCGAAGGCGCGGTCGCCTATGACCGCGAGGGGGCCTGGGCGGTCGGCGTCCTGCCGATCGTGCCGGTCGATACCACGGCGGCGGGGGATGCCTTTGTCGGTGCCTTCGCGGCGGCGATCGATGCCGGCGCGGATCTGCCGGCGGCCTTGCGCGAGGCCTCGATCGCCGGCGGCCTTGCCTGCCTGCAAAGCGGGGCGCAGAGCAGCCTGCCGGACCGCGTCGCCATCCATGCCCGCCTTCATGACCTGCCGCCGCCACAGCGTCTACCCGACGAGGACAGGCTCTAGGTTGTTCGGCCTAATCCATTGATGTAGCGGGATTCATGCGCCTATAACGGGCATAGAAAATAGAACATGGTTAATGCTAGCCTATGCTTTTCCATCAACAAGCCATTGCTTCCACTTAAGAATTACAATAAATTTTAATTTAATTTATGACACTGACCTGAAGAGCGCGCCAGGACGCTACGGTGATGGTGATTGATGATGGGGCGATTGTGCCGATGCCTCAGCATGGGGATGGAGAGAACATGGCGGTCAAGATGATGGCTGGTGCGGCGCCATCGCTCCACGATATGAGCGTGACCCTGCAATTGTCGGATCTGTTGCCGGACGTGAATGGCGAAATCGTCATCGTCGGTGATGGCGCTGACTCGCCGCTCAATATCGTCACCGATTTGCGCCTGATGGAAACCGGGGTTGCCGCCCCGCATCTGACGGAAGCGGGCATGCAGGTCGAGGGACTGACCTATTGGGTCTTCGAAGACGGCACCAAGGTCTACCATTCACCCGATGTGACCATTCATC
Organism: uncultured Rhodospirillaceae bacterium; assembly: GCA_964406155.1. Taxonomy (GTDB): domain Bacteria; phylum Pseudomonadota; class Alphaproteobacteria; order Dongiales; family Dongiaceae; genus Dongia_B. The sequence goes on from CAYOQR010000002.1 coordinate 47,848, forward strand.
TCGACCATCAGGTTATCTGAGCGCGCAAGCGGAAGCACGTTCCGCGAAGAGGCAGAGATTAAAACGGCGGCACGCAGGTGCCGCCGTTTTTGTTTTGCGATGGCCGAACTGCTAAGGCCGGATCAGTTGAAGGTAATCTGGTCGACCAGGGCGGCGCCGCGCGCGGCCATGACATAGAGCCCGACATGATGGGCGATGTCCTGGGGATGGCCCGCCGTCGGCGGCAGGCCCAGCGACACGGCCTGCTCACGCGGCAGGTCATAGGTGCTGCAGCCCGGCCCGTAGACCAGGATGTCCCGCAGCGGTGCGACAAGGCCGTGATTGCGGGCGGAGAGCAGGGTCAGCACGAAATCCATCACGCAAATATCGGTGCAGATGCCGACGACCAGTACCTGATGCAGTTGATGCCGGGCGATCCAATCCCGCACCGCGTTGCGGCCATCCGGCTGCTCGGCACCGATATAGCCGTTGATGCAGTCCTTGCGTACCAGCAAAGCCTGCTTGGCCTGTTCCAGCCAGGCGAGATCGGGAACCAGGTTTTCCTGGCCGGTGCCGATCTCACAATGCGGCGGATAGGGCGGTTCCGCCTTGCCGGGCTGATGGCTGTCGAGAAACGCCAGGATCGGCCAGTCGAGATCGACGAATTGCCGCGCAAGGCGGTCGGTCTCGCGGATCATGCGGCTGACGTCGGCATTCTCGCGGGCCGGGGCCAGGGGACCCGCGCCGACCGTGGCGAAGCCATTGACCTCATCGACGATAACAAGCCCCGTCCGCTGCTGCAGGGCGACCGGCATCGGGGCGATCGGCAGGGCATGACCCAGGGCCTCCAGCAGATCGACCGATGGCTGGGTGTTCGCCTGTGGGGAGCTCATGGGGCACCTCCGTGGAGTCCAGGATATCGGCCGGCAGCTTCTCCGACCGGGCGCCGCCGGTCAACAGCCGCCACGGGTCGTCATCGCCGGGTCATCAGCACCGGCTCAGAAGATTCCGCCTTCAGAAAATCCCGCCTTCAGAAAATCCCGTCGTCTTCCTCGGCTGACAGGGCCTCGGTCAAGTTGCTGAAGGAGGAGCGCAGGCGCTTGCGCCGCATCAGTTTTTCCTGCGCTGCAGCCGGGAAATCGGTCAGCACGACGATGTGCTTGCCGATCAGGATGTCGATCAAGTCTTCATAGACACGGATCATTTCCAGGTCCGAACGCAGCATGTCCGGGCGGAACTCATTGCCCGTTCCGGTGTTATTGTCCGGCGAGGTCACGCCTGTTGAGCTGAGAAAGGCCTGAATGTCGGGATGGGCGAGGGGGAGATATTCCGGCGCTTCGGGGGCCTGTTCGCGGAACAGAGCCGTGACTTGACGGTGAGCGTCGCGCTTGACGAAGGGCATTATTTTTCCTTTACGGATCGGCCGCTTAGCAAGCTGAAGCAACCGGAAGTGTCATGAAAATCTAGCCACGAAATCATTATCACAGTATTAATCTCTTTAAAGCAGGCTGTCATTCCTGGGACTCACGTCAGGCGTTATCGTCAGGGTTTCAGGATTATGCCGCCGATCAGATAACTGAGCGTTGAGCCAACGATCCGAAAGATGCCGAGCACAATCGCCAGCCATCCTCTTGCTGTTTCATCCGCTCCCGCCGTCGCGGAAGCGGAATTCCTGGCCGCTGCTGCCGATGAGCAGCGCGTGGTCCATCGGATTATCCAGTGCAAGGGCCGGCGCTATTCGCTCAAGCTGGATCAGGATGTCTGGCAGATCCTCGAACAGGCGGCACTCCGCCGAGGCATCCGGATCAATCACCTGATCGACGGGTTGGCCAATGCCTGTCCGGATGGCGGCAATCTCTCGGCTGCCCTGCGCGCGTATAGCATCGATGAATTGAAGCGGCAGTTGCAGGTGCTGCAGGACAAGCTGCGGGATCAGGCAATGCATGCCGGCCAGGGTGTGTCGGCGGCGGTCATCGCCGATGCCTGCCCGGCGCCGTGTTTCCTGGTCAATGCCGCCAGCGTGGTGTTGAAGGCCAATAGCGCGGCGCAGAAATGGCTGGGCCTCGATGAGACCTCGCTGCGTGATCGGCCGCTGGACCAGTATATGCAGGTGAAGTCGCCGGTCCCTCTGCCGCAGATCGTCCTGCAATTCGCCCGTGGACGGGCCCAGGCCTTCCCGGCCCGCATTATCTGTCTGCGTCCCGGTCGGTTGATCATGGCAAAAGCCACCCTGTGCCCGGCCATTGTGCGCTCGGAGCAGGATCTGGTTTATTTCCTCATGATCGAAGTGAACTGAGTGGGTGACGGCTCCGGGCTCGGTAGGGGGCGGAGCTCGATGGGGCGCGGATACGGGACGTGAATTCTGAGACGATCCGTCGACCGTAAATCTCTCATATTGCCGATACAGAGTAATCAACTGGTATCCAGGGAAACAAGTTTCTGGAATGCGATGTTTTTGTCTTTCTAAACACTTATAAAGTGTATTTATCAGATGTGTTTGGATAGAAATCTGTCTTTATAATTACAATAAGCTGTCTAATTTTATCTTTATTTGAAAAACAGGTAATTCTGTACATGCTAAATTTTTTAAGTTTTTTCTTATTTCTGACATAACTGAGTAATTTCTCCGAGTATTTAATTTATTAAATATGTATATTTAAGTAATTAATACTTATATTATATATCCTGACGATAAGCTGACATATATTCGTTTTGGATATCTGACAAAAAGCTGTCGAAATTGCCGCTTGCGTTATTCGATTCCGTATTTCGAATATTGTAAAGTTATTGTCAGATTCTCGCATGAATCGATAAAATTGTAATTTTATTTGCGGATAAATCGCTTTTTCTCTGATTCCGCACATCGCTATGTGTACAAGCCCCGCCCACTCGCGTTGTGGGGCGAAAATCCTCTCGACTATTCTAGGGCCAATATTGGGGCTCAATGCATCTGAGCTTTGGAACCGGACGATAGCCGGGCCGAGGGGGGGATGCGCGACGGATTAGGGACGAGGAGACGCATAAAATGGCGACGGACAGCACGCATATCGCGCAGCCGGGTAATGCCGCGGGTCACGAACCGCAGGATATCAATCAGGATGTCGTTCAGCTTGCCCAAGCGGATGGCACGCCGTCGCCGCAACCGGCCGGTGCTGCTCCAGGCAATGGGGCTCAGGCCAACGGGGCCCAGGCCGGTGTCGCGCCCAATGTCATCGCTGCCGCGCCCGGCGGGGAAGTGCATGTGGTGTTCCCCGATGGCTCCAATATCGTGCGTGTCCAGGTGGGCCCGGGCGAGACCATCGATCTGCCCTTCGATGGGGATCTCGCGGCGAAATTCGGTCACGAAGGCAATCTCGCGATCAAATTGGGCGATCGCACCGTCATCCTGCTGGGCTATGCCGAGGCCAACCAGCAGGAAGGTGTGACCGTCAAGACCGACAAGGGCGCGGATGTTGACGTCGCCTCGGTGATTGCCTCGACCGATCCCAACATCGACATTCAGACCGCCGCCGGCGGAACCGCTGCCGCGGCCGGAACGCCCGGCTCGGACTCTTTCAGTCCCTTTGCCAATGCCGGCGGACTGGGTGGCTTCGGCGAGCTCGGTGTGCTCGGCCCCACCACCCTGGAATACAAGCTGATTTCACCGGATCAGGGCCAGTCGACCTTTTTCACCGCTGCGAATAACGGGGCGCCGGCGGATACCAGCCCGGTCATCACCAACATCACCTTCGATATCCTGGGCGGCTCGGTCAACGAGGACGACCTGCAGGCCAGCGATCATCAGGTCGTCGGGGAAGGCGTGATCCTTGAAGGCCGCTTCCGCGAGTCCCAGCTCCCCTTCGGCGAGCCGGGCTATCCCGACGGCACCAACGGGACCGGCAACGATCCCTTTGACGGCAACGACCACGATCAGCCGTCGTCCCATCCGATTCCCGGGGTCGATAACAACCGGGAGCCGGTGACCGCTGTTACCACCGTCACCGCCAATCTGTTCGCCAATGTGCCGGGCAAATTGACGATCGATACCAGCGCCTTCCCGACCAATCTGACCTCGCATGGCGAGCCGCTGCATTACGTGACGATTCCCGGCGATGCCACTCATGGCATGATGATCGAGGCGATCGCCTCGGACGGCCGGTTGATCTTCACGCTCAGCGTGGAGGAGCCCTCCAGCACTGGCAAGTTCCATGTCGACCTGACCCTGCATGACGTCATCGACGATGCCACACCCAACGGTTTGCTGGGCGAGAGCGAAACCGTGATGGGTCTACCGACGCATTTCGTCATCACCGACAGCCACGGTCATACCGTGGGGGCGACGCTGCCGCTGTCGATCGAGGATGATGTCCCGGCTTTCGGTCAGGTGCATTACGACGAAAATCACGTGGCGGTTTCGATCACCGATCGGGATCCGAACGCGCAGCCCTTCGAGCTTCAGGAAGGCAGCGATAACGGCAAGGGTGTGATCGGCGTTGCGAGTCACGAGATCTTTGCCAGCTTCGGTGCCAATGGTCCGGCCGATCCCACGGCGATGTATCAGACCGGCCCGCTCGCCGGGACGCCGGTCGCCGGCTATTCGCTTTACGACACCCTGGCCCATCAGGGTAACTCGCAGCATGCGTTGGCGGCTGCCGATCCCTATGAACTCTTCATGGGGCAGACCGGCGGCGAGGGCGGTGCGCCGTCCCCGACCATCGCGGATCAACTGACCAACCAGACAATCGCCTATGTCGGTGCCGATGGGCAGATGCATACGGCCCAGGTGTTCCTGACGCAGACCGATGATCATACACTGGAAGGCTATGCCAATGTGCCGAACGGCGAGGAGGGAACCACGCAGGTTCCGGTCTTCACCATTCAGATCGACAATAGCGGCGACCTCACCTTCACCCTGCACCATCAGGTGCAGAACAGCAATTCGCAGCCGACCGATATCCTGGATGCGAATGGCAATCCGTTGGTTTATGTGCGCATTACAGATGGCGACGGCGACCATGCCTATAGCTCGGTCGATCTGAAGATCGACGATTCCAAGCCGACGGCGAATAACGACTATAACGAGGTGACGGAAGGGACCCATCCGACGGGTGATGAGGGGATCGCACCGAATACCGTGACCGGCAATGTCATCACCGGTGCCGGCGAACTCGACCCGACGACGCATCAGCCGTCGACGGCTGGCGCGGATACGGTCGGTGCCGACCAGCCGGGCATGCTGACCCATATCGACAATGGCGGCGTGAATTACGATCTGGTTTCCAACGGCTCGGGCGGCTTCACCCTCTCGGTGACCGGCACGACACCTTACGGCACGACCCCGCCGGCCTATGACGATACGACGGGGCATTTGATCTTCACGACCCAGGACGGTGGCCAGATGGACATCGTCATGAAGGGGCCGAATGCCGGCCAGTACACCTATACCGCGCCGGATCATGTCAATAACGACACCGACACGACCTATGGCTTCAGCCAGACAGACAGCATCAATCATCCCAATCTGGCCGATTGGCAGGCGCTCTTCACCAACGGCTTCAACGTTCAGGCCTTTGTCTGGCAGAACGGCCAGGATGTGATCGATCCGAACGGCCTTGGCATCAAGACGGTGACTGGCCTTGCGAATTATGTCGGCATCGGCGTCGCCGGTGGCAATGACAATGGCGAGGTCGATCTCAATGGTCATGCCGATGGCTCGACGGCGGAGAACCTGCTGGTCACCCTGCCCAACCCGGTGTCGCATGCGACGGTGACGATCGGCGCGCTGTCTGACGGTGTTATCTGGGATGATGGCCATCCGGAGGTCCTGCAGTGGCAGGCCGTGGATGCGCATGGAAATGTCGTCGGTTCCGGTTACCTGCTGGGTTCGCTGGACGGCATCGTCAATCTGGATATCGATACGACCTCGCCCTTCACGCAGATCCGGCTGACGCCGGTTGATAACGGTGCCGGCGGCGGCAGCGGGAATAACAGCGATTTCCTGCTGCTGAACGTCGTCACCCATGAACCCAAGACCGTCAGCGAGACGTTCGGCTACACGCTGTCAGATTCCGATGGGTCGACCTCGAATGCCACGCTGACGATCGGCATCGGCGATACCCATCCGAACTTGGCGCCGCCGCCGAGCGATCCGGTGCCGAATGATCCGAACGGCGATATCTATGATCCGTATGCGCTCGGCACTGTGGTGGTCGACGAAGACGGCCTCCCCGGCGGCCGGAATGCTGCCGGCGGGCCGGACGGCATTCCCGGCGACCGGGTCGGTGGTTTCAATTCGGGCGGTCATGAGAACATCTGGAACGGCCAGCTTAATCTGACCTGGGGTGCTGACGGGCCGGGCGCGATCGATCTCAATGTCGCCAATCAGAGTGCGACCCAGCCGGTCCTCCGCACCCTGGACGGCACGCCGGTGATCTTTGCCTGGGATCCGGAAACCTCGACCCTGGTCGGCTACAAGTCCGGTAATACCCAGGAGCAGGTGATCACCATCCATGTCGATCAGCAGACCGGCGCCTATAACGTCACCCTGCTGGAGCCGGTGCAGCATCCTGCGGGTCATCAGGAAGATGACGTCACGTTCAACGTCACCGTGACGGTGCATGACGGCGACCAGTCGGTGGTGTCGGGCTATATCAAGATCGATATCAACGATTCCTCGCCGATCGCGCACAACGACTATAACGAGGTGACGGAAGGCAGCCATTCGGATGGCGAGGGCGGCACCGTTCCCAACAGCGTGACCGGCAATGTCATCACCGGTGCCGGTGAGCTCGACCCGACGACGCATCAGCCGTCGACGGGCGGCGCGGATTCGGTCGGCGCCGACCAGCCGGGCATGCTGACCCATATCGACAATGGCGGCGTCGGCTATGATCTGGTGAGCAACGGTTCGGGCGGCTTCACCCTGTCGGTGACCGGTGCGCCCTATGGCACCACCGCGCCCAGCTATGACGATACGACCGGCCATCTGGTCTTCACGACCCAGGATGGCGGCCAGCTCGACATCGTCATGAAGGGGCCGAATGCCGGCCAGTACACCTATACCGCGCCGGATCATGTCAATAACGACACCGACACGACCTATGGCTTCAGCCAGACAGACAGCATCAATCATCCCAATCTGGCCGATTGGCAGGCGCTCTTCACCAACGGCTTCAACGTTCAGGCCTTTGTCTGGCAGAACGGCCAGGATGTGATCGACCCGAACGGCCTCGGCATCAAGACGGTCACCGGTCTTGCGAATTATGTCGGCATCGGCGTCGCCGGTGGTAATGACAATGGCGAGGTCGATCTCAACGGCAATGCCGATGGCTCGACGGCGGAGAACCTGCTGGTCACCTTGCCCAACCCGGTTTCGCATGCGACGGTGACGATCGGCGCGCTGTCCAATGGCGTCATCTGGGATGCGGGTCATCCGGAGGTCCTGCAGTGGCAGGCCGTGGATGCGCATGGGAATGTCGTCGGTTCCGGTTACCTGCTGGGTTCGCTGGACGGCATCGCCAATCTGGACATCGATACGACCTCGCCCTTCACGCAGATCCGGTTGACTCCGGTCGACAATGGCGCTGGTGGCAGCAGCGGGAATAACACCGATTTCCTGCTGCTGAATGTCGTCACCCATGAACCCAAGTCGGTCAATGAGGTCTTCAATTACACGCTGGCCGATGCCAACGGAACGACCTCGAATGCCACGCTGACGATCGGCGTTGGCGATTCGCAGCCCCATCTGGCGCCGCCGCCAAGCGATCCGGTGCCGAATGATCCGAACAGCGATATCTACGATCCCAAGGCGCTCGGCACCGTGGTGGTCGATGAAGACGGCCTCGCCGGTGGCCGAAACGACCCGAACGGGCCGGACGGCATCCCTGGCGACCGGGCTGGCGGCTTCAATTCCGGTGGCCATGAGAATGTCTGGAACGGCCAGCTTAATCTGACCTGGGGCGCTGACGGGCCGGGCGCGATCGATCTCAATGTCGCCAATCAGAGTCTTACCCAGCCTGTCCTGAAGACCATGGACGGTACCCCGGTGATCTTTGCCTGGGATCCGGAAACCTCGACCCTGGTCGGCTACAAGTCCGGTAATACCCAGGAGCAGGTGATCACCATCCATGTCGATCAGCAGACCGGCGCCTATAGCGTCACCCTGCTGGAGCCGGTGCAGCACCCGGCACCGCCGGCGGGTCAGCAGGAGGACGATGTCAGCTTCAACGTCACCGTGACGGTGCATGATGGCGACCAGTCGACGGCTGCGGGCTACATCAAGATCGATATCAACGATTCCTCGCCGGTTGCTGTCGCCGATATCAATCATGACAAATCGGGGTACACGGTTACCGGTAATGTCGAGGCGAATGACAGTTTCGGTGCCGACGGCAAGGCCGCGGGCGGCGGCGTGGTCGGTGTGGCACTCAACGGCCAGACGCCGTCGGCCGGTAATCTCGGCCAGGTGATCCATGGGACCTATGGCGATCTGATCCTGAACGCCGATGGCAGCTACAGCTACCAGGCGAAGCCGAATGTGCATGGGACGGATGTCTTCAGCTATACGATCCAGGATGGCGATGGCACGCAGTCGACGACGACCCTGACGATCGACGTGACGCAGACGGGGCCGAAAGCGGTGTCGAGCACCGTGGAGGTGGATGAATCGAAGATTGAACCACACGGATCGCAGCCGGCCGGCAGCGACTGGACGCATGGTCCGGATGTGGTGGATGGCAAGCTTCATCTGCAGCAGCACGTGACGGTGCAGAATCCCGGCATCTACCAGCTGACTTACGGCACGCTGGTAGTACATGCAGATGGTTCCTACACCTACACGCTGACGACGGCGGATCACAATCATCCGCCAGCCGGTTCGGATACCGTCAAGAATGCCGATAGTCTGCAATTGACCATCGTCGACGACCACGGCAACACGTCGACGGCGACAATTCATGTCGACATTGAGAACGACAAACCTAAAGCGCATGACGACCTGTTCTCGCCGGTGACGGCGCAGGTCGCGCCGGGTGAGGCGATCGGCAACATCCTGGCGAATGACAAGTCGGGTGCGGACGGCTACGGCGCCCAGGCGATCCAGTCTGTCCAGAACGGTGTGTCGGACGGCCATGGCGGCTTCACGGTGACGACGCCGGACGGGGTGATCCATATCTCGGCGAGCGGCGACGTGACGTTTGACTCGCAGTCGGGCGACAATTACGGCAACGGCAAGACGCTGGGCTTCGACTACACGATCGTGGACGGGGATGGCGATACCTCGACGGCGCATGCCAGCTTCACCGTGAAGAACCCGGATCTGCCGACGGCACCGACGACGTCAGACCTGGTGGTCGATGAATCGCAGTTGACGGTGACAGCGACACAGCCCTATGCGGGAACGGGTCTGGGCGGCGGATCGCTGACCAGCAGCAGCAGCTTCACGCTGCCGGCCGGTTACTCGGTGAACGCGTCGGATCTGGGCGTGCATCACCTGCCGAATGGCGATCTGACGATCACGCAGAGTGGCAACACGGTGACTTACAGCTATACGCTGACGAGCCACTATGTTGAGCCGACGGCGAACAACGGCGCCGACACAGTGATGAATGCCAACAGCTACACGGTGACGCTGAGCAACGGCTTTGGCCAGAGCGTGCAGGTGCCGGTGCATGTCGACATCAAGGACGACGTGCCGGTGGCGGTGGCTCAAACCGGCAGCATCAGCGCCGGCGGGACCTTGTCAATGGATGCCGCTCATGGTGTTGAGCTGAACGACCTGTTCGGCGCTGACGGCAAGGCGTCCGGTGGTGGCGTGGTCGGCGTGGCTGCCGGCAGCACCATATCCGCGCCGGTAACGACGGGGATCGGTACGGCCATTGCCGGGGCCTATGGTACGCTGACCCTGTATGGAGACGGTCATTACACCTATCAGGCCTATACCAACAATCAGTTGCCCAATGCATCTCAGGTTGACCACTTCGTCTACACGATCCAGGACGGTGACGGGGATACCTCGACATCCCATCTGGACATCACGGTAAACAAGGCTGGACCGCAGCCGATCACCAGCGGTGTGACGGTCGACGAAGCCTATCTCCCGGGCAGCAGCACCCAGGCGGCCGGCAGCCACTCGACTGGGGCTCCGGATACGGTTTCCAGCAATCTCGGCCTGCCGACGGGCGTGACGGTACAGGATCCCGGCACCTATCACCTGACCTATGGCGATCTGACGGTGAACAAGGACGGCAGCTACAGCTATACGTTGCTGCACAATGTAACGGAGACGCCGGCGGCAAATAACGGGGCGGACGTTGTTCCGAACGCTGACCACTATCAGGTGCACATCGTCGATGGCAGTGGCAACACCTCGACGGCGTTGATCAATATCAGCATCAAGGACGACGTGCCGATCGCCAATCCGATCAATATGAGTGTGTCGGCCAGTGCGTCGATCAACACCAATCTGGAGATCACGCTCGATGTCTCCGGATCGATGGGCGACAATGCCGCCGGCCTGACCAATACCAGCAAGTTGCTGGCGGCCAAGGAAGCGATCTATCAGCTTCTCGATGCCTATGGGAATGCCGGCTCGGTCATGGTCCAGCTCGTGACCTTCAGCACTGGTGCCCAGACCCAATTCAGCACCTGGGTCAGTGCCGAGACGCTGAAGACGTTGCTCTACAGCGTGCAGACGCAGAACTCGACCGATTATCATGCTGCTGTCGCCCAGATCGAGGCGTTGAATTGGACGCATGCCGGTACCGGTGGGCCGTTCACCACGGGTAATTACCAGAATGTCGCCTATTTCCTGTCCGATGGTGTGCCGAACGTCAACGATAACTACAGCACGCCGTATATCCAGGGCAGTGAGCTGACGACTTGGGATAATTTCCTGACGACCAACCATATCAACAGCTATGCCTTCGGCATGGGATCGGACGCTACGGTCTCCGCCTTGGCGCCGTTGGGATATAACGGGAATACCGGCAAGGCGAATACGCCGACCATTGTCACCGATTTCAACACGCTGCCGACGACCCTGACTGGCACGGTCAACGGTTCGACGCCGATCCATCTGAAGACGGCGCCCGGCAACTCGATCGGCGCCGATGCTGCGGGCAGCATTGTTAGCCAGATCACCTTCAACGGGAAAACCTATAACTATGATGGGTCGACCCTGACGACATCGGCGAATCTCAACACCGACTATCTGTGGGATGCGACCAGCCATACCCTGTCGGTGATCACCGCGGCCGGTATCGCGATGATCAACATGGATACCGGCGACGGTAACTATACGGTAAACCACAGTGTCGCGGGGACGCCGGTTTACGATATCGGCTATACCCTGCGGGACGGCGATGGTGACACTGCCAGCAACCACCTGAACATCTCGGTGGCCAGCACCGACCATGCACCGATCGGCCATGAGGACTATGTCGTCACGAATATCAGCGGCAGCGTCACCATCAACGACTCCTGGCTGCTGCATAACGATATGGATCCGGATGGCGATCCGATGTCCGTTTCCGCTGTACACAAGGGGACGGATCTCAGCACGGTCCATAGCCACGACTTTACCAATCATCAGACCACGGTCGGGTCGAGTGAAACGGTGTTCAATTATGATGTCACGGCCAATGGCAAGACGGACGATCTGAACTTCGTCTCAGTCAGCCATGTCGATGGCACCAGGATTGACGGCAATGGCCTGGACAACATCCTGATCGCTGCCGATGGTTCGGGTAAAAAGAACACCGGCGCCGATATGTGGGGCTATGAGGGGAATGACGTCTATATCGGTGGCACTGGCAACGATACGATGCATCCCGGATCGGGGAACAACTATCTCGACCTCAGCAAGGGTGGCCATGACACCGTTATGTTCTCTGCCCTGAACGGCACTGACGTGATCGATGGCTTCACGACCCATGGCGGTAACTCGAACAACACCGACGTGATCGACCTCACCTCGCTGACAGGCGGTGCCAAGAACGTGACGCTGTCGAACGGCGTGTACCACATCGATGGCCACAGCCAGAGCCAGAACGTGAACATCACATTGACGCAGAGTGGGGCAGATACCCTAGTCCATGTCGATACCGGGCCTGCAAATCATGGCATCGATATCACCCTGCATGGTGTGACGGCCTCGAATTTGAGCATCGGCACCCATAACACGGACGATATCAAAGTCTGACGATCAGGCCGGTTGCAGGACTAAGACGGCGGCATCCTTGATGCCGCCGTTTTTCTTTGGCCCTGATGGCCTCCGGTGGTGAAGCTCTTCGGTCCATTATTACCGATGACGGAGAGATGATAATGGGTTGTTTTTAGGTAAAAAATCCCAAAATAGGTCCGAAACTGCCCGAAGACATTCCGTCCTATCTTTATTGGCTGTCCCCGAGATCAAGCCTCGGAGATCCGGTCTTACCTTCTCATCAAATATTTCAATTAAAAGACGTAAATATCATTGCCCGAGCGCCGATCTGCTCCTGGGTGATTGGTGCTCTTACCTTTCATGACGTCAGGAGTGCTGAACGAAATATAGGTAAAATTGTAATTTTATTTGCTTATAAACTGTCGAATCTCTGATTCATCACATATTGATGTGCGTATATTCGCTTGTTTCCTGTTGTTAGTCTGACGAATGACAATCTAGCCTGGACGCAATGTTGGGGAAGTAAGCTCCGCGTCAGTTTTACCCGAGGATCGGGTGCAACCTGGGCGGATGCTCGACGGGACAAAGGGAGACGCGGTAATGGCGACCGACAGCACACATGTTCAGCAGGCCGGCAACACGGGCAATGGCGACGGCCAGGAGTTTAACTCGGAAGTTGTACAAGTCGCCCAGGCGACCGGTGCAACATCTGCCGGCACAGCTTCCGCTGGTGCCGCGCCGACCGTGATCCCCGCCGCGCCGGGCGGGCAGGTGCAGGTGATCTTCCCCGAAGGACAGAATGTCGTCCGCGTCCAGGTCGGACCGGGCGAGGTCATCATGCTGCCCTTCGATGGCGAGCTGGCGGCGAAGTTCGGCCAGGAAGGCAATCTAGCGATCAAGCTGGGCGACCGCACGATCATCCTGCTGGGCTATGCCGAAGCCAACCAGCAGGAAGGCGTCACCATCAAGACCGAGAAGGGCGCCGATCTCGATGTCGCCTCGGTGATCGCCGCGACCGATCCCAATCTGGACATCCAGACCGCCGCCGGCGGAACCGCGGCAGCCGCCAGCGTCGCCGGCTCGGGCTTCTTCAACCCGTTCCATAATGGCGACGTCCTGGACGGCTATGGCGAGCTTGGCGTGCTCGGCCAGACCGATCTGCAATATGGGTTGATCGAGGCGGATGCCAATCTGCTCTTCGTCGCCGGGCAGGACACGACACCGGGCGATACAACGCCACCGGATACGGTGCCAGTCCTTGTCGATATCACGCCCGATGCCAATGGCTTCACCGTCAACGAGGACGATCTCGGCCGCCCGCAATATGCCGCCGATCCCGGCCAGGTGGAACGGATCGAGGCTGCCCGCGACGCTTTCGGCATCGGCAGCGACGACATGCCGGCCAATGGCTGGCAGATTCTCGATGAGCTGCGTGCGGCGGGGATCGAGAACGCCGATCTCGGCATCTTCGGCCGGCATAAGACCGGCAACGATCCTTTCGACACGGATAACGAGGAACAGGGCAGCCAGACCGATGCCGGCAATCCGCCGAGCAAGGACGGCACGGGCGTCCACAGCGACAACAATGACGGCATCGACCAGGACCGCGAACCGCTGACCGCCTCGGCGGCGATCACGGTCAATTTCCAGGGCGACCTGCCCGGTCGGATCGCCTTCGCGAATGGCGGCGCGGTGCCGGTCATCGACGGTCTGATCGCGCAGAATCTGACCTCCCACGGCCACGAGCTGCAATACATCCTGCTGCCGGCGGCGAATGGCCACGGCGAAACCGTCGTCGCCTATTACCTGGAGCAGGTCAGCGGCGAGGGCCGCGAGGGGCAGGCCCAGGTGCCGGTGGTGGTCTTCACGCTGGAGATCGCGGAAGCCGCCGCGGCGAGCGATCCGGCCACGTTCCATATCGATTTCACCATCTATGGCGTGCTGGACAATGCCGGCCAGGGCAGCGGCAAGGCCGGCGAGGACATCATCAACTTCCCGACGCCCTTCTACATGATCGATGGGGATGGGTCTGTCGTGCCGGTTCCGGGCAGCCAGCTCACCTTCAAGGATGTGGACGACGTCCCGCAGCTTGGCCATGTGAAATATGACGGCGAGACCAATACGCCGACCGCGATCGTGGAAGCCAATCTGACCATCGGCCATGACGAGAGCCGGGGCGAGCAGCATACGCGCTACGAGTCCGACCTGCAGGAGACGCGGCCCAACGGCGCCGAAGGCCAGAAGACCGATGATGTCGGCGGCAAGCAGGGAGATGCGATCGAAGCCCGCTTCGACAATATGCTGGACGGCATCGCGAAGGGCGTTGCCAGCGGCGAAGACGTCGATGTCAGTTATCAGCAGAGCATCCTGCAGAAGCTTTCCTCGGAATTCCTGCAGAACGGCAATTTCCGCGCGGATGCCTTGGGCGTCGCCCGGACCAGGCTGGATGTGAGCTTCGGCGCCGACGGCAAGGCAAAGGGCAATGACCAAGCCGGCCTGACCAAGTTCCAGCATGACAACGACAAGGGCGTCGGTACCGACACCTCGTCGCCGACGCACAAGGCCGACGGCACCACCGCTGCCGAGGGCGGCACCGATTCCCGTGCCTTCGAGCTCTTCATGTATGGCGCGGAAAAGAGCGTGGCGGACAGCGCCGCGACGAACCTCTATATCGATTACGTGATGCCGGATGGCAGCGTCGTGCAACTGCAGGTCCAGGCCTATCAGCTCGATGCCAATACCATCATCGGCCTGGCCGATCCCGGCGCGCGGGGTGGCGATGTGCCGGTTAATCGCGAAGGGCAAGGCGGCGAGGGTGGCGTCAGCGGGACGGGCACGGCGGTGCCGGTCTTCCTGCTCAATCTCGATCCCGAGACCGGCAAGCTGACCTTCGTCCAGTATCATCAGGTCCATAACAATCTCGGCGGGGATGCCGGCCAGCCGGACGCGGACCATTCCGCCAATGATCCGATGCATATCCTGGGTGCCGACGGGCAGCCGCTGATCTATTTCCAGGCCAAGGATTTCGATGGCGACAGTGTCGAAGCGCGGCTGGAAGTTTCGATCATCGACGATGCACCCAAGGCGAAGGACGATTATGCCGTTCTCGACGAGACCGCGGATCCGGCCGGCGACGGCCTCAACAAGGTCTCCGGCAATCTGATCCTGGGCGTCAGCAATGACGGTATCGCCAATGACGGCGGCAAGGACAAGCTGAGCGTCGATCACAACCATACGATCCCGCAGATCAAGTATGGCGATACGGTCATCGATCTCGATTTCAGCAAGCCGGCCGGTCAGGTCGTCCAGACCCATGGCGGCGCCGACGCAACCAATATCCAGTATAACTGGGACGGCACCAAGGGTGTCCTCTCCTTCGACACGCCCCATGGCCATTTCGAAGTTGTGGTGAAGACCAGCGAGCCGGATCCGACCAATGCGGATTCGCCGACCGATCAGAACCAGCTCGGCTATTACGAATATACCGGCGCACAGAACTCCGACCGCACCTATTACGGCGTGCCGGCCGATGCCGACGGAACCGTGTCCCCGACCGGTGCCAATGATGCCGAAAAGACCCAGTTCCTGTTGAATTCCTTCGGCGACGTCACCTTGTCGAACAACCGGGGCGGTACCGACAGCAATCCGGCTACCTGGTCCTTCAAGGAAGTCTCCGTCGATGGCAAGACCTATGCCGGCCTTGGTGTCGCCGGCGGCATCGACGATGGTGAGATCAATGGCGGCGAGACCGTTACGCTCACCCTTCCCGGCGTCGTCGACAGTGTCAAGCTGACCCTTGGGGCTTTTTTCGACGGCTATTTCTTCGACAACGGCCGTCCTGAAGTCGCGCGCTGGGAAGCGATCGACGCCGACGGCAATGTGGTCGCCTGGGGCGAGGTGCTGGGCGATCGCGACGGCCTGGTCGACGTGATGATCAATACCGGCACGCCGTTCCAGTCGATCCGGCTGACGCCGCTCGACAACGGCGCCGGCAGCAACGGTAACAACTCCGACTTCCTGCTGGTCGGGGTCACCGTCTGCAAGCCGGCGAATGTCAGCGAGACCGTTCAGTACACGGTCAAGGATGCCGATGGCGATACCTCGACGGCCAATCTGCATATCGGCGTGAAGGACGGCGAGCCGCGAATCATCGCCGAACGCTCGACTTTCAGCGTGACGCTGGACGAGGACGGCTTGCCACGCGGCAATCAGAACAACACCAGCGATGCGCAGGGCAATGGCGATCTGGTTGGCGGCAGCCCGAGTACCGGCAGCGAGGCGAAATTCGCCGGCGGCCATGTGGCTTTCGATACCTTCGCCGATGGCTTGGGATCGCTGACCCTCAGCGGCGTGAATGGCGAATATTTGCAGACGGCCGACGGCCATCTCGTCGTCTTCGCCTGGGATGCGGCCAATCAGCGCCTGGTAGGCTATGCGGATGGCGATATTTCGCGTGTCGTCCTAGAAGTCACGGTCACCAATCTGACCAATACCGGGTTCGATTTCAGCATCGCGTTGAAGGAGCCGTTGAAGCATAGCGTCAACGGCAGCGAGGATACGCTCGACTTCGGTATCCAGGTCCGAGTCACCGACAAGGATTGCGATCTCGCCGTCGGTACGATCAACGTCAAGGTCAATGACGACATGCCGCGGATCGTGCCGGTGGGTGGTCCGGTGCCGACGGTGGACGAAGACGATCTGCCTGACGGCTCGGATTGGTCGAAGGAGAGCCTGACGGTCGGCGGCAATACCGGCGTCAATTTCGGTGCCGACGGGGCTGCCGGCTTCAGCAATGTGGCGCTGACGACACAGCTTACCTCGAAGGGTTCGCCGGTGGTGATCGGGCCGGTCGATGCCAATGGCGTCGCCTATGGCATGGCCGATGGCGGCACGCGTGCGGTCTTCAAGATCGAATTCACCAAGACCGACGGTCAGTTCGACGGCAAGTACAAGTTCACCCTGATCGATCAGGTCGATCATCCGGCAGGGCAGGGCGAGAACGACCTGACGGTGACGGTCAAGTTCACCGCGACGGATAAGGACGGCGACGGCGTCGACGGCAGCCTGGCGGTCAAGATCGTCGACGATGTGCCGACGGTCCGTATCGAGGCGAACCGTTACCGCAGCGTGACGGTCGACGAGACGCCCGGTCAGCAGGATGACGACCGGCCGCTCAATCAGATCCCGTCGCATTTCTCGGCCCTGGGCAGCGCGATCGCCTGGGGTGTCAGCGACGGCTCGGTGGTTGGCGTCAGCGCCAGCTACACCGCCGACAATCCGGCGACCATGGTGCTGTCGATCCAGCCGAGCGCGGCGGGGGCGAATTCGGGTATCCAGGTTATCGACAGCACCGGCGTCGCGCGGAACGTCCTGCTGTACCAGCAGGGCAATCTGGTGGTCGGCAAGTATGCCGACGGCGCCAATGGCGAGAAGATCGCCTTCGCGGTTTCGATCGGCCAGGATGGCAAGCTGTCCGTGGCGGAATATGTTCCGCTCAAGCATCCAAATGGTCAGGATGCCGATGACAGCGTTTCGATCCTGGATGGGGCGTTGCAGGCCAAGGTGACGGCGACGGATTCCGATGGCGACACGGCCACGGCGACCGTCAATATCGGCAGTGCCGTGAAGTTCGAGGATGACGGGCCGCAGATCGACCGCTCGGTCAGCATTACGGTCGATGAGGATGCGCTCGCCAATGGCAATCCTGGCGGGATCGGCGATGTTTCCCCCAGCAATGCTGTGCAGAGCGGCAATCTGCATCTGAACTTCGGGGCGGATGGCAAGGGCAGCCTGGCGATCAGCCTGGATCCCGGCAGCGATACGCCACGGCTGGCAGGCAGCAATACACCGCTGATCCTAGTCCAGGTCGGCGACACGCTGATCGGCCACAGCGGCAATGTCAACGATCCGGCCTTCACGCTGAAGGTCAATGACAACGGCATCTTCACCTTCAAGCTCCTGAAGCCGCTGGATCATGCCGATGGCAATAACGAGAACGACCTCGACCTCGCCTTCAAGGTGAAGGCGACGGACAAGGACGGGGATTCGGCGACGGCGGTGATTTCCGTCACCGTCGATGACGACACGCCGACTGTCTCGGTCACCAATTATACCAACGACCATACGGGCCGGAGCGAAGGCGATTATTCACACGGCAAGAATTACGGCTATGTCGATGAGGATTGGCTGCCGGCGGGCAACAAGGATGGCACGCCGAGCAACGGCGATGCCGTGGGCGGCCTGACGGCGGTTGCCAATCTGGACGTGAAGCCGGGCGCTGACGGGTTGCAGAGCATCACCATCAGCGCCGGCGACATCGACGTGCAGGGCGACGATGGCAGCGGACTGCGTCGCAGCAGCGACGGCAAGGCCGTCATTCTGGTGACCGAGGATAACGGCGCCAAGGTCACGGGTTATGCCGATGTCAACGGCGACGGCCAGATCTCGGCCAACGAGAAAACCAATGCCAACCGCGTCCTGGACTTCAAGGTGGTGGGTAATTCGGTCGAAATGACCCTCTACCAGGCGCTGATTCATGACAGCACCGGTAGGGACTATAACAGCGGTGACGGCAATACCGAGGGCAACATCAAATTCGACGTCAAGGTCACCGTCACCGACAAGGACGGCGACAAGGCGACGACAACGGCCAATTTCCTGGTCGATGACGATCAGGTGGATGCGGTTGATGACGGTGTGTTGACGATTGCCGCCTTCAACACGACGACGACCGGAGACAACCTGCTGGCGAACGATCACCTCGGGGCCGATCAGCCGGGCAAGATCACCGAAGTGAAGCTTGGCAATAACAGCGTCGCGGTCGGATCGGCTGGCGCGGATGTCTATATCGGCGCCAACGGCCAGTCGCAGTCCGGCGCAACGAATGCCATCGGCAAGCTCCATATCAATTCGGACGGTTCCTGGAACTTTATCCAGTACAAATCGTCGAATCTGCCGAATCTCACCTTCACCTATAAGGTCGAGGATGCGGACCGGGATTCCGA
Source organism: uncultured Rhodospirillaceae bacterium (assembly GCA_964406155.1). GTDB lineage: Bacteria > Pseudomonadota > Alphaproteobacteria > Dongiales > Dongiaceae > Dongia_B. The sequence continues at coordinate 66,970 of CAYOQR010000002.1, forward strand.
CACGGCGACCTTCTCGGTCGATCTGAAGAATCAGCCGGCGCCGGGCCTCGGCACCCAGGGACAGGTGATGGTCGATGAGGACGGATTGAGCGGCGGCGGTGTAAACGATCCGACCGCGCCGAACAGCGATCCGGCGGATGGTGACGATATCGGCGGCAAGGGGGCGGCGCAGAACGAGGCCGTCTGGAGCGACACACTGAGCGGCCTGAACTGGAATGGCGAGACCGGTACCTTGAAGCTGTCGGCGACGGCGGCCGATTTCGCCGGAATTAAGAGCGTCGATGGCACGGCGGTGAACAATGTCACCGTGTCGCCGGATGGCAAGACCCTGACCGTGTCGGCGGGCGGTGTCGATCTGCTGAAGGTCGAGATCACCGATGTCGCCACCGGCGCCTACAAGGTGACCCTGCTGAACCCGATTCAGCACAGCGATGCCACCAGCGAAGACAACAAGAACGTCTCGATCAAGATCACGGCGGCGAATTCCGGCGGCAGCGTCGAACAGGCACTGCAGATCAGCATCGATGACGACCGGCCGGTGGTGACATCCTCGACCCAGGCGGCCCCGATCTTGATCGTCGACGAGACGATGCTGGAAACTGACGCCTCCACCAGCATCGCCAATCTGTTCAACACGGTCAAATTCGGCGCGGATGGCGCGGCGGCGGGTGGTGGCGTCAGCTATAGCCTGACCGGCGCCAATGGTGCAGCGATTGTCAACGGGACGGCGACGGGCCTGACCGACACGGCGACCGGCAATCCGATTAAACTGTTCAATAATAACGGCACCATCGAAGGCCGCATCGTCGGCGGCCCGGAGGATGGCAAAGTTGCCTTCACCGTGAGCCTCAGCGGCGATTTGGTGAAGCTCGATCAGAAGCTGGCGATCAAGCACGAGGATGCCGGCAATGCGGATGAAACGCGTTCGGCGGTAGCCAACCTGATCTATGTCACGCTGGCAGCGACCGACCGTGACGGCGACGTGGCGAAGGCGACTTCGTCCGGTGCCCTGACGCTGACCTTCAAGGATGACGGCCCGTCCGTCTCCGGCAATGCAGGGGTCCAGCTCGACGACGATGCCCTGACCGGTGGCAATGCCGGCGGCATCGGCGATGATGCCAATGCCCAGAACGTGGCCGGCACCTTGGCGCACATCTATGGTGCGGATGGAGCGGGTACGACTCTCCTGACCGGCGCGACCCTGCCGGCTGGCTTCACCAGCGACGTTCAGGATGGCGGCAAGGCACTGGTCATCTCGCAGGACGGCATTGCGGTGGTGAAGATCGTGCTGACCGATGCGACCAGCGGTGCCTATACGGTGACCCAGTTGGCGCCGGTCAAGCATGCCGACGGCCAGGATGAGAACAATGTCGAATTCACCGTCAACTACAAGGTCACCGATGGTGACGGGGATTCGGTACAGGGTACGCTCAAGATCAATGTCGATGACGATACGCCGACTGCGGTCAATGATACGGATGCGGTGACGGCGCTCAATGTCGCCGAAACCGGCAATGTGCTGACGAATGACAAGGTCGGTGCCGATGCGCCGGGCAAGGTTCTGACTTATACCGTCGCCGGCAACACCTATGCGGCCGATGGTGTATCCCACACCATTCCGGGGATCGGCACGATCTGGATGAAGACCAATGGTGAGTACAGCTTCACCCAGACCTCCTCGGCGCCAGGATCGTTGGCGATCGGTTATCAGATGGAGGATGCCGACCACGACACGGCGAGTGGCAATCTGAACATCGCTCTGCTCGATCGTCCGACACTGACCATCGGCGATGCGACAGCGGCGGAAGGCAGCGCCCTGATCTTCGACTTGACCCTGTCGAGTGCCAGCGGCCAGCCGATCACGCTGAACCTGACCGCCGGAGCACCGGGCACGGCAACGCCGGGCACTGACTACGAGACCACCAATTTCCGCTACAGCACGGATGGTGGAGCGACCTGGCAGAATGCGACCGGCAATCAGATCACCATCCCGGCCGGCACGACCGGAGTGAAAGTCGAAGTCGATACCGTCCAGGATACGATCTACGAAGGTAACGAGACGCTGACCCTGTCGGCGACCAAGGCCGGGACAAGTGTGGGCGATGTGCAGACCGGCGATACCGGTCAGGGCACCATCGTCGATAACGATCCGGTCCCGACGCTGACCATCGGTGATGCGACGGCGACGGAAGGCAGCGCCCTGATCTTCGATCTGAGCCTGTCCAACCCCAGCTCGAAGGATATCACGCTGGATCTCACCGCCGGGGCGCCGGGTACGGCAACGCCGGGCTCGGATTACGAGACCAGCAATTTCGAGTATTGGAACGGAACGGCCTGGGTGGCGGCCGGCGGTGCCAATGGCCGGACGGTCACGATCCCGGCGGGTACGACCTCATTGCAGGTGCGGATCGATACCACGCAGGATACGATCTACGAAGGCAACGAAACCATGACGCTCTCGGCGGTGAAGAATGCCGGCAGCGTGGGCGAGGTAACGACCGGGGATACAGGTCAGGGCACGATCGTCGATAATGATGCCAAGCCATCCTTCTCGATCGACGATGTCACCCGCAATGAAGAGGACGGAACCATCACCTTCACGGTGACCCTGTCCGGTTCGACCAGCATGACTTCGAGCGTCGACTATAATGTCGCCCCGGGTACGGCGGGTACGCCGGGCGATTATGGGGCCGGACCTTCGCCGCTCAACGGCACATTGACCTTCGCGCCGGGCGAGACGACGAAGACGATCACTTTGACCCTCAAAGACGATAACGTGCCTGAGCCGACGGAGACCTTCACCGTCAATCTCAGCAATGCGAGCAATGCGACCATCTCCGACAACCAGGGTGTCGGCACGATCCTCGATAAGGACCAGCCGGACTATCTGATCGTCGGCAAGAATGTCGACGATACGGATAGCCAGACGACGGACCACCATATCGATAGTTCACCGAATGGGCCCGATGGTGCGATCGATGGCGCCGCCGGCAATGATGTGCTGGTGGGCGATATCGGCGGCAAGTCGGGTCAGGTCGCAGCGGGCAATTACAATGTCTGCCTGATCCTGGATTATTCGACCTCGATGAACGATACCTTCCCCAATTCAGGCGGGAAGAGCCGGCTGGAGGTCATGCAGGCGGCCGTGGCGGCGTTGCTGACCCAATATGCCAATCATCCGGGCACGGTGAATGTGAAGATCATCGCCTTCGGCACCAACCTGCTCGGGCAATGGACGTCGAACGGTGATTTCACGACCTCGATGAAAGACGGAACCCGTACGGCAATCGACTGGGTGAACTGGATCGACGACAACCGTGGCACGCAATACACCAATTACGAAGCGGCCATGAAGGCGGCCAAGACTTGGTATGACAGCGTGGGGAACAACGGCAACATCAATAAGGCCTATTTCCTCAGCGATGGCGACCCGACCGCCCGGCTGGATGACAAGGGCAATGTGGTCAAGGACAGCAGCCCGGATTCCACGACACTGAACCAGTTCATCAACGAAGCGCATGGGGCCGCCGGTTCCATGTTGACCGCCGGCAACGACGGGTTGAAGGTCGATCTGCAGGCGATTGGCATCGGCACCGATGTGACCAAGTCCACATTGGACAAGTTCGACAATTCGGGTGACACGGTGACGCCGGGCTCTGCACAGATCGTCACCAGTGCATTCGAGTTGAGCGAGGCTTTGGAGATCGGCCAGACTCCGCTGCCTTACGATATGGGCAATGATGTCATCAATGGCGGTGGCGGCAATGACCTGATCTTCGGCGATGCGCCCTACACGGAAAGCATCGTTGATGGCAGCTCGACCAATTCCGGCTGGCAGGCCTTCGAATTGGCTGGAATGACGCAGGAGCAGATCATCGCCTGGCTGCGGGCCAATTCGGACGAGGCCGGTCGGGAATATGCCGGTGCAAAATACGGCAACGACACCATCCATGGTGGTGACGGCAATGACCGGATCTACGGTCAGGGCGGTGACGACAAGCTGTATGGCGATGCCGGCGACGACAAGCTGTATGGCGGGTCGGGTCACGACATGCTGGATGGCGGTATCGGTACCAACGAGCTCTATGGCGGCGATGGTAATGACCGCCTGTTCTGGAACGGTGTTGCCGGCAGCAAGTATGACGGCGGCAATCAAAGCGGTTCTGCCGTGGATACGGCCGGTACCAGCGCGACCCTGGACTTCTCGGGGAAGACCAATACTCTGAAGGGTGATATCCTCGACGTTTCGCAGATCGCCGGCGTGGTCGATCTCCATGGCGCCAATGTCAAGCATGTCGAAACCATCGATATGACGGGGAACGGCAATCAGACGGTCAAACTGAACGCCGCTGACGTCCTCAGCATGTCCGACGGTAGCTTCGATCCGACAGGTACCCTGAATAGCCTGCTGTCCAAGGGAGCGGTGAAGGTCGACGGCAATGTCGGCGATGTTCTCAAGCTCGATGACGGCAACTGGAAGGAGATCACCTCCAGCATCAATAACGCGCCGACAGGCTACAAGGTCTATGCCCATGACACCGATGGCGGGGCCCTGGATGCGGCTCACGTGAACGCCTATGTGGTCGTCCATACGAACGTCCAGGTGGTCGATAATAACGGCAACACGATCACGTCATGACGTTGTCCTGACGATGAAGCGGAGAAGGGCACCGAGACGGTGCCCTTCTTTTTTTGCGTCGATCATGGGAATGTCAGGGAGTGTCATTATTCGGTGCGGCGGACGAGATGGGGCAACGGCCTCATTCGGCCCGGCGATCCAGGTGAAGGGCGGTCGCGTTTTAGGGAGGGGCTATGTCAGGGGCAGCCGATTGGTCGCAGGGTTATGTGACCGACACGCTTTATACCGAGAACCATTACCGGGAATTGTCGCCGGCCTGGATCAACTACGTGGCTGTCCTGAATGGCTGCCAGCCACGGCGGACGGACCGGGCATTTACCTATCTGGAGCTGGGATGCGGCCATGGCCGGACCCTGGTCCATCTGGCGGCGGCCTTTCCCGAGGGCCGGTTCCACGGTGTCGATTTCAATCCGGCGCATATCGATTCCGCGCAGCGTTACGCGGCGGCGCTCGGTATCGGAAATGTGGAATTCCTCGAATGCGGCTTCCAGGATCTAGCTGGCGCTGCCGGTGGCGGAGCCGTCGGTGGGGCGGGACGGCGGCGGGCTGCGGATCTGCCGGATTTCGATTTCATTGCCTTGCATGGTGTCTATTCCTGGATCAGCGCCGAGGCGCGCCTGGCGGTGCAGCGGATCATCTTCGAGACGCTGAAACCCGGCGGTCTCGTCTATAACAGTTATAATTGCCTGCCGGGCTGGGCCTCTGAGGCGCCGATCCGGCGCCTCTTCGTGGAATTCGCCGCGATCGAGCCGGGATCGAGCACGGCGCGGATGCAGAAGGCGTTGAAACATGCTGGCGACCTGCAGGCCTTGAAACACGGCTATCTGGCACGCAACCCCGCTGCCGCCCAGGCCATCACCCAGCATCTGCAGCGACCGGCCAATTACATGGCGCATGAATACCTGAATGCCGATTGGAATCCGTTCTATTCGATCGATGTGGCGGCGGAGATGGCGGCGACGAAACTGGATTTCGTCGGCGCGGCGCAACTGGCGGAAAACCACCTCGACCTGCTGCTGACTGACGAGGCCGCGGCTTTCGTGCAAGCTCAGCCGACCTTGGCGTTGCGGCAATTGATGCAGGACTTCCTGGTCAACCAGCGCTTTCGGCGCGATGTCTTCGTGCGCGGCCATGCGCGGCTCGGGCCGGCGGACATCGCTGCCAATCTGCGCCATCAATGCTTCCTGCCGATGCGCCCGCTTACCGGACTGGAGGCCAAGATCAAGGTGCCGCGCGGCGATGTTACCTTCGATGCCGCCATGCCGCTGGCCTTGGCCACGGCTTTCGCCGATCAGGCTTTGTCCTTTGGGGATATCGCCGAGAATTTTCGCAAGGCCGGCCGACGCACCACCGGACTGGACCGATTCGTCACCATCCTCGCGGCGGCCGGCATTCTGGCGCCGGCGGCGCGGGCGCACCAACCGGCAGGTAGTTATGAACCGCCGGTACGGCTGGAACTGCGGTTGCCGGCCAACCGACATCTGTTGCAGCAGGCAGTGGATCGGCCGGCGGGCAGCAGCACCAATGCTCTATTGGTGGTGCCCGCCTTGGGTGGGGTCGTGCCGATCAGTCGTGGCAATGCCCTGCTCCTGAACGAGATGCTTCTCGGTGGAACGAAAGAAGAGCTGGTTGAGCGCGGGCTGGCAGCCTTGGATCGGTCCGGCCTCGCGATCACGCAAGACGGGCAGCAAGTGACTGATCCGGAAGCGCGGCGAGGACAATTGGCTGAGATGATTCAGAATTTTCGGGATGGTGATCTTGCCTTGCTGCTGCGCGGCGGCGCAGTTGATGTTAATTAATGGATGACTGTTAGGCTATACGAAACAATCGTTGTTATTGCAAAAAGTAATCCAGTTTAACACTTCCGCTCATAAGGATAATTCGGTAGAATATAGTTAAAATATCGTTCTTCCGGTAACTCCAGCGCAGCATGGATTGGGGAGAAGGTGTTGCTTTCGACCGTGGGCTCGGTCCAGGCAGCGCCTATGAACGATGGTTGGGATTGCACAGGCGTTGGGATTGCTCGGGTGCCGAACTCGGGCGCCGAAAGGGGAAGGACGTTGTTCAACAAAATTAGAACTTTGCCACGATGGCCGTATCATCGGACATGCCATCGTCCCAGCCTTCATTCGGCCTTCCATTGAGACATCAAATCACAACAGAGAGCCACGGCGGCGGGTAACGCGCCGCATATCGTCGTGCGAAAGCCCGGCGACGTCTTGCCGTGGATCGAAATGCGGCGACGGCCCAGCGGACGCGCGAAAGTGCAATAGGACTATGGGTTTAACCGAAAGCTAACGCTTTTGGTTAATAAGTGGGACAAACCCTTCAAGAACGGATTGCTTTCATGGATGCTTCCCAGGCTGCGGCTCAGAATCCCGCACAGCAAGCTGCCGCGAGATCAGGTGTACCGGCGGATGCTGCGGCAGGCGCTCATCCCGGAGCAGGGACGGGCCAGCCTGGGGCAAACCAAAATGGGGCTGGAGCCGAGGCAGCTCCGGTTCATTCCGGCATGCCGGTGGAGTATTCCGGCCCGGTCATGCGCGACGATGAGCTGCTGACCTGCCTCGTGATCCTGACGCGACTTTTCGGCAATCCCAAATCACCGGCTGCTTTGTCCGCATCACTGCCGATCGGGGCGGATGGTATGACGCCGGATCTCTTCCTGCGCGCCGCCGATCGCACCGGCCTGTCCGCCAACACGGTGCGCCGGCCGCTGGAAAAGATCGAAGCGATGAGCCTGCCGGCGGTGCTGCTGCTGACGGAGAAGCGTGCCGTCGTCATGCTCTCCACCCCGAAGAACGGCCAGGTCGAGGTGGTGACGCCCGACAATCTCGATGGCAAGCAGACTGTACCTCTCGAGGTACTGGCTCAGCTCTATACCGGTCAGATGCTGCTGGTGCGGCCAAAGATCCGCCTGGATACCCGGTCCTCCGATCTGACCGAGGCGGCGCCGCGCAACTGGTTCTGGAGCGAGGTGATGAAATACACCCCGCTTTATCTCGAGGTCGTGCTCTCGGCGCTGCTGATCAATCTCTTCGCCATCGCCTCCTCGATCTTCTCCATGCAGGTTTATGACCGCGTGGTGCCGAACAAGGCGGAAGAGACGCTCTGGATGCTGGTGATCGGCATCATGCTGATCTATGGCTTCGACTTCGTATTGAAGACATTACGCGCCTATTTCCTCGACAAGGCGGGCAAGGCGCTGGATCGCAAGGTTTCTTCGTCGATCTTCGAACATATCCTGTCGATCCGCATGGCGGCCGGCCCGCAATCGGCCGGCGCTTTCGCCAGCAACGTGCAATCTTATGAAACGTTGCGCGACTTCTTCACCTCGGCCAGCCTGTCGGCGATGATCGATCTGCCCTTCGTGCTGATCTTCCTGCTGATCATCGGGCTGATCGCCGGGCCGGTCGTCGCGGTGCCGGCGGTGCTGATTCCGATCGTCATCCTGGTCAGCATCCTGGTGCAGTTCCCGATGAAGCGGGCGGTGGAACGCTCCTATCGGGAATCGGCGCAGAAACACGCGACCCTGGTTGAATCGATCAATGGCCTCGATGCCATCAAGGCGGCCTCGGCCGAGGGCCAGATGCAGCGCGACTGGGACGGCTATGTCGCCGCATCCTCCGCATCGGCCGCGACCTCGAAGATGTGGTCGACCGTGGGCATCAATTTCGTGATGCTGGCTTCCAACATCGCCACGACGGGCGTGATCCTCTGGGGTTGCTACCGGATTTTCGCCTCCACGCCGACGGGCGATATCCATATGACTACCGGCGCCCTGGTGGCGGCGTCGATGCTGACCGGCCGGGCAATGGCGCCGCTGGGTCAGATCGCCGGCCTGATCATCCGCTTCCATCAGTCCTGGACCTCGCTCAAAGGTCTCAACCGGCTGATGGAGTTGCCGGTCGAGCGGCCGCGCGGCAAGGTCTTCCTGCGCCGCCCGCGCATCGACGGCGCGATCGAATTCCGCAATGTTTCCTTCAAGTATCCCGGTGCCCAGACCAATGCGCTGGATGGTGTCTCGTTCCGTATTTCGCCGGGCGAGCGGGTCGGCATCGTCGGGCGTATCGGGTCCGGCAAGACCACCATCGAGCGCCTGGTGCTGGGCTTGTTCGAGCCCTCGGACGGTGCCGTACTGGTTGACGGCACCGATATCCGTCAGCTCGATCCCACGGATCTGCGGCAGAATATCGGCTGCGTGCTGCAGGATGCACATCTCTTCTTTGGCTCGGTCAAGGACAACATCACCCTCGGTGCACCCTATGTGGACGAGGACTCGGTGCTGCGCGCGGCGACGTTGGCCGGCGTGGATCAGTTCGTGCGCCAGCATCCGCTGGGCTATGACATGCCGGTCGGCGAGAACGGCCGCATGCTCTCGGGCGGCCAGCGTCAATCGGTCGCCGTCGCACGCGCCATGCTGCTGAATCCCTCCATCCTGCTGCTGGACGAACCGACCAGCTCGATGGACAACAGCACGGAGAACGCCTTCAAGACGCGATTGGGTGAGATCGTCGAGGGCAAGACCATCATTCTGGTGACCCATCGCAATTCCATGCTGGCGCTGGTCGATCGGCTGATCGTGCTGGATCGCGGCAAGGTGGTGGCGGATGGACCCAAGGCCGGCGTGCTGGATGCCCTCATGAAGGGGCGCATCCGGGCGAATGAAGGCTGATCGGATCGGATTGGGGAGTAGCTGAATGTCGTTGACCAATCGCGATCTCTGGATCGATCCGTCCCACGCCGAAAAGGAAGGGACCAAGCTGTTCGGGCACATTCTCCTGGCGGCGGTCTCGCTGGTGATTATCGTTTTCCTGGTCTGGTCGAATTTCGCCGAACTGGATCAGGTGACCCGTGGCGAGGGCAAGGTGGTGCCCTCCAGCGCCACCCAGCTCATCCAGAGTGCCGAAGGCGGCATCATCAAGGAGATGAAAGTTCACGAGGGCGACATTGTCGAGGCGGGCCAGGTCCTGGTCGAGCTGGACAACACCACCGTGACCACCGACGTGAACGAATTGCAGCAGCGGCTGTGGTCGGGCTTGGCGGCATCCGCCCGCCTGCAGGCCGAGATCGACGGCAAGGATCCCTCGGAAATTGAATTTGACAAGGACTTGCTGGAGAAGGCGCCGGACGTCGCGAATGCCGAACGGGCTGTGGCGCAGATCCGGAAACTACAGCTGCAATCGCAGATCGCCACGTTGCAGGACACGATCGAACAGCGTCAGCAGGAATTGCGCTCGATCGACGTGAAGGTATCCTCCTCCCAGGTCAGCCTGGGGCTGGCGCAGAAGCGGGCCGATCTGCAGCAGAAGGTCTATGCCTCGGGGGCCGGCTCTGAAGCCGAATACATCTCGGCCCAGCAGGAAGTTCAGCGCATCGTCACGGATATCGCCAATGCCGAGGCCTCGCGTCCGCCGGCCCGGGCTGCCTTGCAGGAGGCGCAGAGCAAACAACGCGAGGCATTGGCGACCTTCCGCGCCGAGGCAGCTCAGGAACTGGCCAAGCGCCGTGCTGATCTTGCCTCGGTCCAGCAGCTTCTTGCCGGCGGCCAGACCAAGCTGGGGCATCAGGTCCTGCGTTCGCCCGTGCACGGCACGGTCAAGGAAATTAAGATCCGGACGGTAGGCGGGGTCGCCCAGCCGGCGCAAGAGATCATGGAGATCGTGCCGATCGAGGATACCTTGCTGATCGAGGCGCAAATCAGGCCGCAGGATCGCGGTTTTATCGCCCCGAACCAGCATGCCAAAGTCAAGATCACGGCCTATGATTATTCAATTTATGGTGGTCTCGAGGCGAAGGTCGAGCAGATCAGCGCGGATGCCATCGAAAATGAGAAAAAAGAGATGTTTTTCCGTGTCAGGTTGCGGACGGATAAGAACTATCTCATTGGAAAACAAGGTGAACAATTGCCGATTATCCCCGGCATGACGGCCACGGTCGACATTCTGACCGGTAAGCGGACCGTGCTGGAATATCTGCTTAAACCGATCCTCAAGGCCAAACAGACAGGTTTCACAGAACGCTAAAAATTTGATGAAAGTTGTAGGTGAAACTGATACAAAAGGACTTGGGATGGTGGAAGGTTAAAACTTTGTTAAGGTTGTTTCGCGGATGATCGAACTGCGGACAATGCTGATTTAATTGCCATCGGGAATTCGATCGTCGTTACTTGGGGGATTGCCAAATGATTAGGAAGTTTGTGTCGCGTGGCCGCAAGGCGGTCCTCATGCAGGCCGCCTTGGCGGGTGCCTGTATTGTTCTCCTTCAGCCGGGCACCGCTTCCGCGATGTCGCTGAAGGATGCGGTTTCGCTGGTCATGCAGACGAACCCTGACATCAATGGTGCAATGCGTGACCGCCGCGCGATCGATTATGAATTGCGGCAGGGTCGCGGCCTGTACTATCCGCAGATCGACCTCAAGCTGTCGGGCGGCCCGGAATGGACCGACAGCAGCACGGTGAAAGAAGGCAACCCCTCGACCCATCAGAGCCCGCATAGGAACGGCATTACGCTGTTCCGTGGCGATGCCAGCGTCACACTGCAAGAGACGATTTTCGACGGCTTCGACCGCGACAATGAAGTCGATCGCCAGAAGGCGCGTGTCGCTTCGGCTGCCAATGTCATCCAGGACAAGGGCCAGATCCAGAGCTTGGATGCTGTGCGCTTTTACATGGATGTGCTGCGTAACCAGGAGCGCATCGACAATGCTGGCGAGAACCTGAAGGCGCATGAGGATACGCTGGCGCTGGTGCAGAAGCGGGCGGAACTGGGCGGTGGCAATATCGCCGACGTTCGCCAGGCGGAAGCCCGCCTCGCGACCGCGCGTACTCAGTTGAAGACCATTCAGGGCGATCTGCGCGATGCGCAGACGAATTTCCAGAAGGTCATCGGCATCGTCCCCGACAAGCTGGACCCGGTAACGTTCAGCTATGACAACATGATCCCCGAGGATGTCGAGAAGTCAGTCGCGCATGCGATCGAGGTCAGCCCGAAGGTCCAGGGCGCCAAGTATGACGTGGTTGCCGCGGAACATCTGCTCGGCCGCCAGGAATCCTCGATGTATCCGCAGTTGAGCCTGCAGGCTTCGGCGGCGGTGAACCACAATGACAATGGTGTCGAATATACCGGCCGCAGCGCCAATGCCCTGCTGGTGCTGGACTATAATATCTATCGCGGCGGCGCCGATCTTGCCCGTATCCGCGAATTCAAGTGGCGCAAGCAGGAGGCGATCGACGCCGTGCGGGCGCAGGAGCGCATCGTCGCTCAGGATGTGCGCCTCGCCTGGAGCGAACGCCAGACCCAGCGGGATACGGTCGAGACGCTGACCGAGGAATATGACAAGAATGTCGAGACCCAGAAGCTCTATGAGCAGCAGTTCGACATCGGCCAGCGCAGCCTGCTCGACTTGCTCAACTCGCGGAACGAAGTGTTCCAGTCGAAGGATCAGTTGATCACCGCCCAGTCCAACGAGGTCCTGTCGAATTTCAAGATCCTCGCCGCGCAGGGTGAATTGGTCCAGGCTATCGGTGTCACCATGCCGAAGGAAGCGACGCCGAAGGAAGTCGAATACGATACGCCCTGATCACTGCTGTGATCTCGGATCGATCGAGACGAAAACCCCGGCCCGTTGGCCGGGGTTTTTTCTTAGCGGCAGGCGAATAAACGGGACGGCTCCGGCGCGGCGGCTTCTCGAGACGTCCGATTGTGGGCGATGAATGGAGATCAATGCTCGGGAATCGGCTGCGCGCGCAACGGATGTCGCGTCGGTCGATCGAGGTGAGGCAAAGGAGGACAAGAGTGGAGGCCCGGGCCGGAATCGAACCGACGTACGAGGATTTGCAGTCCTCTGCATGGCCACTCTGCCACCGGGCCGACAGGCCGTTGGACGGCGTGCTCTGGCGCAGGGACGTATAGAGCGATCATGTCATGGGGTCAAGCGGGGGAAACACCCGGAATCGCTGATACTTTCGGACGGTAGGGGCGCTGAACGCGGCGGCGGGACGCGCTCGTGTCGGCGGGACGCGCTCGTGTCGGCGACTTGGGAATGGCGGCCGGCGGCGGTGCCGGGCCAGCCGGTTCCTGACAATGCATGGCGGTCTGGCAAGGGGCGCCGGAACCGCAGATCTCAGGTGCGGAGCTCCCATTGTCACCGGCCGATAGAGGCTTTATAACCAGCGCCAAAGGTTAACATTCTGTGCGATCCAGCAGGGATTCGCAGCTTCCGGTCGTCTTGGCATTGCCGGTTCGCCCGGGCTGCGGCAGAGTTGACCAGCCAGTGCCGTTGAGGGTGAAAGAATGCAGATGTCGTTTGCCGCTGCCCGTCAGCACATGATCGACAGCCAGATCCGGACCAACAAAGTGATCGATGAGCGCGTGCTCGAGGCGATGCGTGCCTTGCCGCGCGAGGTTTTCGTGCCGGATCAGGTGAAGTCCAGGGCTTATATCGATGACGATCTGCCGCTGGGTAACGGGCGTTTCCTGACGGAACCCATGGTGGTCGCACGCCTGTTGCAGGCGGCGGACGTCAAAGCCACGGACACGACGCTGGTTGCCGCTGCCGGCACCGGTTATGCGGCTGCGTTGATGGCAAAGCTGGCGAATACGGTGGTCGCCGTCGAAGCCGATCGTGTTCTGGGCGCCACGGCTGCCGCCGGGATCGCCCAACAATCGATCAACAATGTCGTGTGGCAGGAAAGCAACCCGACGCAGGGCCTTGCCAAGCATGCACCCTATGACGTGATCCTGATCGACGGCGGCGTCGGAGCTGTACCGACCGCTTTGACCGACCAATTGGCGGAAGGCGGACGTCTCGTGACGGTCCTGCATGAAGGCCGTGTCGGCCATGCGGTGCTCATGCTCAAGGAACGGGGCAGCGTGTCGCGGCGCGTTCTGTTCGATGCCAATGTTCCGGTCCTGGCAGCTTTCGCCAAGCCGGCGGAATTCCTGTTCTAGGTGCTTGATGCCCACCAGCGATAGCCTGCAGATCGAGCCGTCTCAGGTCAAACAGATGCTCGAGAGCGGCGGGACCTTCGGCATTGTCGATATCCGCCAGAGCTGGGAGCACAAAATCTGTCATATTGACGGCAGCTTGCTGCTGCCGATGGATGAGTTGCCGGCGAGGCTCTCCGAGCTGCCGATGGACCGTCCGCTTGTGATCGTTTGTCATCATGGGATGCGCAGTTTCCATGCGACAATGTGGTTGCGGCAGAATGGATTTCCCCAGGCCATGAATCTTGCCGGTGGGGTCGATGCCTGGGCTGCTCAGATTGATTCGTCCATGGCGCGGTACTAACGGCGATCAGGCTCTCGATCGTCGAGAGCATGGTGGCCGGATCGGGTGCGAGCGTAAGGTAAGTTGATTTTAGCGCGTTGATCGATAGGGCCCGGCGTGTTGCGGCGGGCCGCTAGGAAGGGGAATCGGATGAGAACCGGACGTGGAACTTGGCTGGCTGGAACGGCGGTTACTGCCATGGTCGTCCTTTGGGCGGGCCAGGCAAATGCCACGTCGCTGGAAGATGCCCTGGCGCTTGCCTATGGCACCAATCCGACCTTGGATGCCGAGAGAGCCAATCTGCGGTCCACAGATGAAAACGTGCCGCAAGCCCTGTCCGGCTGGCGGCCGACGGTCAGTGCCACCGCTCAAGCATCGAAGGAATGGGTCACCGACCTGCAGCGCTCCGCGACCAATAACAAGACCAGCGGAAATTTCTCGCCGCAAACCTACGGCATCACGATAACGCAGCCGATCTTCCGCGGCTTTCGCACCGTGAAGGGCACGTCGCAAGCAGAGAACCAGGTTCAGGCCGAGCGCCAGAATTTGATCAATACCGAGCAGAACGTTCTGCTGAGCGCGGTCAATGCCTATATGACGGTGGTTCAGGACGAAGCGGTCCTGGAGCTCAACGAGAACAACGTGAAGGTTCTCCAGGCGCAGTTGGAATCGACGGAAGATCAGTTCCAGGTCGGCGAGTTGACGCGGACCGACGTCGCCCAGGCCAAGTCGAGCCTGCAGGGGGCGATTGCCGGCCGCATGCAGGCGGAGGGCAATCTGAAGACCTCGCGGGCGACCTATCGCCAGGTCGTCGGTGCAGAGCCGGTCGATGTGAAGATGCCGAATCCGCATCTGATGCTGCCGGGTACCAAGGACGAGGCGCAGGCGCAGGCGCGTAGCGTCCCGATCGTCAATCAGGCTCAGTACAATCAAAAGGCCGCCAAGGATCGGATCGATGTGATCTTTGGCCAGATGTTGCCGGAAGTGTCGGTGCAAGGCAGTTTCCAGCGCAATGTGGAGCCCGGCCTGGGGCAGTCCTCCTTTAATTCCGGCGTGATCATGGGGGTTGTGACCGTCCCGCTCTACCAGGCGGGCAACGTCGAGTCCCAGGTGCGTCAGTCGAAGCAGCAATATTATCAGAGCAAACGTCTGGTGGATGAGGCCTTGCGCTCGGCGGAACAACAGGCGGTTGCCGCCTGGCAGGCGCTCGATACGGCCAATGCGCAGATCTCTTCCTTCGAGGAGCAGGTGAAGGCGGCGAAGATCGCTCTGGACGGCATCCGTCAGGAGCAGCAGGTGGGCGCCCGCACCATCATCGATGTGTTGGACCAGGAGCAGAGCTATCTCAATGCCGAGGTCAGCCTGGTGAGCGCACGGACCACGCAGGTGGTGGCGCAGTATCAGTTGCTGGCGTCCGTCGGCCGGCTGACGGCGCAGGAGCTCAAGCTGAAGACCGATCTATACGATCCGGCCAAGCACTATAACGAGGTCCGAGACAAGTTCATCGGCATCGGGCCGTCGGTTGAATAAACAGGCGGTTGAATAGGCGCGCGCGACTAAACATGGTCGAGCAGCTCGATCGAATAAACCTAAAATATCTATATATTGTGTTCGTGTTCAGAGGCTTTCCAATTTCTTGAGAAAACATGGTGAAACGGATAGGATGGGCGCCAGTTGGTACCGCAGGCGGTAATCTGCGAGTCCTGACGCAACCGCCATCCCAGCATGACTGCTGATCCGTCGAGGGCCCGGGAATGAGTGAAGCGAAGGCAAATCAGGAACCGTCCATGGAGGAGATCCTGGCCTCCATCCGGCGCATTATTTCCGAGGAAGGGCCGGAACCTGCCGCTGGCGATATCGGGGCGCCGATTGCCGCCGCACCGGCTGCTGCCGCGCCTGTGGTCGTCGCACCTGTTGCTGCGGCGATCCCGCCGGCCACGCCGCCGAAAATGGAAGCTGCCAAGCCGGCACCGGTTTCGCCGCAGCCGGCCCAGTTCGACAATGACGACGATGAAGATGAAGAACTGGTTTTGACCGATGTGGTCACGGGCGCCGATGCTTTCGACAGCAATGTCGTGCCGCTGAAGCCGGAAGCCAAGATGGAGCCGCTCCGGGAACCGGATCCCTTCGACGACGTTGAACTGGCGCTCGATACGCCGACACCCACAGAACCGTCTTTCTCGGAGCCGCCCATGCCAGCCGCCCCCGCTTTCCAGACGCTCGATCATCCGCTCCAGCCGGCCCCGGCTTCCCGGCCCGCCGCGTCGCTGTCCACGGATGGCGCGCGGGTTGATCCGGAAAAGGTCGCCGCCCAGTTGTCCGCCGAATTGCCGGACCTGGTGGCTCCGGCGGTCGCCGATGCCACTTCGGCCAGTTTCGCCCAACTGTTGCATCAGCGCCGGCCCGAACCGGTGGCGGAGCGGCCGACCGGCGACGGCCTGCTGGTCGAAACCCTGGTCCGCCAGGCTGTCGAGCCGATGGTCAGGGACTGGCTGGACACGCATCTCGAGGCCATTGTCGAACAGATGGTCCGCCGCGAGATCGAGCGGCTGTCGCGCAAGGCTGAACTGAGCTAGCAAGCAGCTCCGGCCTGTCCCGCCCGGGTTAGGCACCAAGCCTCAAATCCGTCGCCCAAGGGCGATTTCCGGTCTTTCTGCCGCCGCCAGCTCCCGTTGGCGGCGGTTTTGCCTGCCGGCGGTTGACGGCGGGTCTCCGGCCGCTATAACTCGGGCCAGTATTTTCACGAGATCGAAGGAAGGCCAGCGATGCTGGACAAGACTTTCCGGCCGGATGAGGTCGAGAAGAAACAATACGCGGCTTGGGAAAAGGCAGGGGCATTCGCCGCCCATGTCGATTCCAACAAGGCTCCCTATACCATCATGATGCCGCCGCCGAACGTCACCGGCAGCCTGCATATGGGCCATGCCTTGACCTTCACTTTGCAGGACGTCCTGATCCGCTACCAGCGCATGCGGGGCCGCGACGCCCTTTGGCAGCCGGGCACCGACCATGCCGGCATCGCCACGCAGATGGTGGTCGAGCGGCAGTTGGACCAGCAGGGCATCAAGCGCACCGATCTCGGCCGCGAGAAGTTCCTGGAAAAGGTCTGGGCCTGGAAGGCGGAATCCGGCGGCACCATCACCAGCCAGCTCCGCCGCCTCGGCGCGTCCGCGGACTGGCCGCGCGAACGCTTCACCATGGATGAGGGGCTGAGCCTCGCCGTCCGCAAGGTCTTCGTCGACCTTTATCGGCAGAAGCTGATCTACCGCGACAAGCGGCTGGTCAACTGGGACCCGAAGCTGCACACCGCGATTTCCGATCTCGAAGTCGCGCAGAAGGAGCACAAGGGCCATCTCTGGCATTTCAAATATCCGGTCGAGGGCCAGCCGGGCCGCTTCCTGACGGTCGCGACCACACGCCCAGAAACCATGCTGGGCGATACTGCGGTTGCGGTGAATCCGGAAGACGAGCGCTACAAGGATCTGATCGGCAAGCATCTCATCCTGCCGCTGGTCGGTCGCCGTATTCCGGTAGTGGGCGATGAGCATGCCGATCCGGAAACCGGCAGCGGCGCCGTGAAGATCACGCCGGCGCACGACTTCAATGACTTCGAGGTCGGTCGCCGTCACAGCCTGCCGATGATCAATATCTTCGACCGGGATGCGCATCTGAACGAGAACGTGCCGGAAGCCTATCGCGGCATGGATCGCTATGCGGCGCGCACCAAGGTCGTGGCCGATCTCGAAGCCCTGGGCCTGGTCGAGAAGATCGACGATCACACGCTGATGCTGCCCTATGGCGATCGCTCCGGTGTCGTCATCGAGCCCTGGCTCACCGATCAGTGGTATTGCGATGCCAAGACCCTGGCGCAGCCGGCCATCAAAGCTGTGGAAGAGGGCCGTACCGTGTTCGTGCCGAAGCAATGGGAGAACACCTATTTCGACTGGATGCGCAACATCCAGCCCTGGTGCATCTCGCGTCAGCTCTGGTGGGGCCACCAGATCCCGGCCTGGTACGGCCCGGACGGCGAAGTCTTCGTCGCCATGGACGAGAACGAAGCGAAGGCGCTGGCGGCCACGCATTACGGCAAGGCGGTCGAGCTGACCCGCGATGCCGACGTGCTCGATACCTGGTTCTCCTCGGCGCTGTGGCCGTTCTCGACGCTCGGCTGGCCGGAGCAGACGCCGGAGCTGGCACGCTATTATCCTGGCGATGTCCTGGTCACCGGCTTCGACATCATCTTCTTCTGGGTTGCCCGGATGATGATGATGGGGCTGCATTTCATGGGCGATGTGCCGTTCCGCACGGTCTATATCCATGCCCTGGTGCGCGACGAGCACGGCCAGAAGATGTCGAAGTCCAAGGGCAATGTGATCGATCCGCTGGATCTCATCGACAAGTTCGGCTGCGATGCGTTGCGTTTCACCCTGGCGGCCCTGGCGGCGCAGGGACGCGACATCAAGATGTCGGAGAACCGTGTCGAGGGCTATCGCAACTTCGCAACAAAATTGTGGAATGCGACGCGCTTCTGCCAGATGAACGAGTGCAAGGCGATTGAGGGCTTCGACCCGGCCGCGCTCAAGAACGGTGTCAATCGCTGGATGATCGGTCGTCTGGCGGCCACCATCAAGGCAGTCGATCAGGCCATGTCGGCCTATCGCTTCAACGATGCAGCCAATGCGCTCTATCAGTGTGTCTGGGGCGAGTTCTGCGACTGGTATCTGGAATTCACCAAGCCGATCCTGCAAGGCAATGACGAGGCCGCGAAAGCGGAAACGCGGGCGACCACCGCCTGGGTGCTGGGGCAGTTGCTGCATCTCCTGCATCCCTTCATGCCGTTCCTGACCGAGGAATTGTGGGAGCAGGTCGGCCTCAGCGGTTCCGGCCGGCTGATCGGCGCTGACTGGCCGCAGATCAGCGAGGCGGCGATCGATGCCGAGGCGACGGCGGATCTCGACTGGATGATTCGTTTGGTCGGCGATGTCCGTGCCCTGCGCACCGAAATGAACGTGCCGCCGGCCGCCCAGGTGGAGCTGATCATCCGCGATGCCGGGGCGAAGACGGCGGATCGCCTGACGCGGTATAACGACCTCGTTTGCCGGCTGGCACGCGCCTCGTCCGCGCATCTGCTGATGGGTGAGGCGCCGAAGGGGGCCGCGCAGATCGTGATCGACGAGGCGACGGTGCTGCTGCCCTTGAGCGGTGTGATCGACGTCCAGCAGGAGGGTGCGCGGCTCAAGAAGGAGTTCGACAAGGCGAATGCCGAAGCGGAGAAGCTGTCAAAGAAGCTCGGCAATGAGCAATTCCTCGCCAAGGCCATGCCGGAAGTGGTGGAAGAACAGCGCCAGCGCCTGGCCGAGATGGAATTGGCGAAGAGCAAGCTGACCCAGGCCATGGAGCGGCTCGCCACCTTGTAACGGTTATATTGAGTTGGGCTTTTTTGCCTATTTCGCCGCAGGATGCCGGGTATCCTGCGGCGGGTGGGAAATGCCATGTCGATCCTGATCGAAAGGCCGTTCCGGCAGCGCTGCCTGCAATACCAATGGTAGACCTTTCCACAGGGCTAGTTTCCTGGGATGATATATTTTTGATCTCCCTCAGAGGGGCAGGGTGCAGGATCAGCTCGACATCTTTCCGCCGGCTGAAGCGCATGACTCCCGGTTGCGCCGTCTCTATGGCTATTGGCTGAGCAAGCAGGAAGGACGCTCGTTCCCGCTCCGCGCCGATCTCGACCCGATCGAATTCAGTTATATTCTCGGTTACGTCACGCTGGTCGATGTGGTCGGCACGGAACCGGTGGAAAAATGGCGCTATCGGTTCCGCCTGGATGGCTCATTGCTGGTTGCGAGTTCCGGCGCCGACTATACCGGCCGATATCTCGACGAGTTGCCGTGGCCGGACTATGTCTCGTTTGTCACCTGGACCTATGACCGCGTTGTGGAAAGCCGGACCCCGCTGGGCTATCGCCGGCGGGGTAATGCCGAGCAATATTTCTTCACCGAGGAAACCATCATTCTGCCGCTCGGCCCCGATGGCGACCGTGTCGACAAATTGCTGATCGCCGTCATTCCTGGCGATTGATCCGGCATCGCATTGGGAAAGCCGACACTGACATCAGCCGCACCAACCATCAGCCGCGCCAACCCGATGATCTGGAACCCCATGATTTGGAAACGGTGACCTGGAAACGGTGACTGGGCGATACCATCTCGGGAACTGTGACTCCTTCGCCTGCTGACTGCTTGTCCGGCCGCGATCCCCGGTTGCAATTGAGCAGCAGCGCCATCACAGTGGTCGACATGTGTTGCTCTGCACTGAAATCAACTGCGTGGGAAAGAACATGACTTTCGGTAAAATCGTCAGGCGCCTTTTGATTTCGGCGCTGCTGCTGTCCTTGACTGCCTGCGGCATCAACAACATTCCGACCTATGAGGAACAGGCCAAGGCGGCCTGGTCGAATGTGCTGAACCAGTATCAGCGTCGTGCCGATCTGATCCCCAATCTGGTGGCGACGGTGAAGGGCGCCGCCGATTTCGAGAAGTCGACCCTCGAGGCGGTGGTGAATGCCCGGGCCAAGGTGGGCTCCATGCAGCTTCCCGCCGACATCCTGACCAATCCCCAGGCGATGCAGCAATTCCAGGCGAACCAAGCGGGCCTCACCTCGGCCCTGTCGCGATTGATGGTGGTGGCCGAGCAATATCCCAATCTGAAGGCCAATGAGAATTTCCAGACCCTGCAGGCGCAGTTGGAAGGTACCGAGAACCGTATCGCGGTGGCGCGGCGCGACTTCATCGAAGCGGTCCGGGTCTACAATACCGAGCTGAAGACCATTCCGGGCCGTTGGTGGAGATCGATGTTCTATTCCGATGCCAAGGAGATGGCGCAGTTCCAGGCCGATGAGGCGGCGCAGGCTGTGCCAAAGGTCGATTTCGGCACCTCGGGACAGAGCAGCCAGTAAGGTTGGTGCTGGATGCCGATGCTGCGCGGTGCTCTCCTGCTGTTGATCGTTCTGCTGCTGCCGGTCGCCGCCCTGGCCGACCCGCCGATCCCGGCTTTGAGCGGACGCGTGGTTGATCAGGCCGGTATCCTCGATGCGGCGAGCCAGGCGCGGCTCACCCAGGAGCTGGCGGATTACGAAAAGAGCACCAGCACGCAGATCGTGGTGGTAACGCTGCCCGATCTGCAGGGCTATCCGATCGAGGATTGGGGCATTGCCTTGCTGCGCGGCTGGGCGATCGGCCAGCAGGGCAAGAATAACGGCGTGGTGCTGATCGTCGCACCGAAGGACCGGCAGCTTCGGATCGAGACCGGTTATGGCGCCGAAGGGCCGCTGCCGGATGCCACCGCCGACGCCATCATCCGGCGCGTCATCGTACCCGATTTCAAGCAGGGTAATTTCTCCACCGGCATCGAGGCCGGCGTGAAGGCCATCATGGCGGCCCTGGACGGGTCATTCGAGGCGGATAAGGCGCAAGAGGGCAAGTCGGATGGCACGGCACCCTGGCCGGCTTTCGCCATTGTCGCGGCCTGGTTCGTGATCGTCTTCGTCATGATGGTGATCCGGCATCGCAACGGACAGCTCTATGGCGGCCGGCGTCGCTTCGGCGGCTGGGATGGCGGCGGTGGTTTTGGTGGTGGTTTTGGCGGGGGAGGCTTCGGGGGCGGTGGATTTGGCGGTGGCGGTTTCGGCGGTGGTGGCGGCACTGGCGGTGGCGGCGGCGCCTCGGGGCGGTGGTGAGCATGACGGGGCAGGCTGATGATCGGATCGCCGCGGCAATCGCGTCGGCGGAGGCGCGGACGGCGGCGGAGATCGTCGCGGCCATTCTGCCGCGGGCGGACACTTACCGTGTGACGGCCCTGCTGGCGGCTTTCGCTGTTGTCTCGCTGGGTTCCGTCGGTGCGGCGCTGCTTCTGCCGCATGCCGTTTCGCTCTATGGCTTCATCGGCGTGACGATTCTTGCCATCGTCATCTATCTACTGTGTGAACATACCGCGCTTGGCATCTGGCTGACCGTTCCCGCGGCCCGGCATAGAGCTTGCCTGACCCGGGCCCGGCTCATCTTTCTGGCGCATGGCATCGATGCGACGAGGGATCGGCTCGGTTTGCTGATCTTCGTCGGGGTGGCGGAGCATCACATCGAAATCCTCCCGGATCGCGGCATTGCCGCAGTCGTGCCGGCAAGCAGATGGGCGGATCTCGTCACCGATTTCACGGCGGGAATCGGCAAGGCGGGATTGGAGGCATCGCTGACAAATTTGATCGCGGCGGTCAGTGGCGAACTGGCACCGCATTTCCCGCCGACAGCGGATCAGGCAAACGATCTCCCGGACCGGCCGCTCCGCGCGTGATGACGGCGGGCGCCAACAGGATTACGCGGCGACGACCAGATTGCGTCCGTCGGATTTCGCGCGATAGAGCGCCGTATCGGCGCGGTTGATGAAGTCTTCCAAGGTCTCTCTCGGCCGATATTCGGTAACGCCGATGCTGACCGTGATCTTGCCGAAATTATCGCCGGTCGTCTTGTTGCGCAGATACTGGTTGGCGAGTTCCTCGCGGATCTGGTTGGCGCGCTCCGTTGCCTGGGCGAGCGGCAGGCCGGGCAGGATCATGGCGAATTCCTCGCCGCCATAGCGCGCCGGCAGATCGCCTTTCTGGGCGGCGGCCTTGAGGCGCATGCCGACGACGCGCAGCACCTTGTCGCCGATGCGGTGACCATAGGTATCGTTGAAGCGCTTGAAATGATCGATATCCAACATCAGAAGGCTGAGCTTGCCGCCTCTTGAACTCGCCTCATTGCTGCGCGACAGCAAGGTGAGATCGAACAGTTTGCGATTGCCGATCCCGGTCAGGCTGTCGGTCAGAGTTTCGAGCCGCAACTGCTCAAGATGCTGCTGCAGATTGACGACACGGTCCGCTGATTTGTTGAGCTCGCTTTCCAGGGCCTTGTTCTTGACGCTCATTTCCTCGGTCGCAGCCATCAGACCACGGACGATCTGGCGTAGATCGGTAACGCTCTCTTCCTGCCCTGCCGCATGCAGCGATCCGGTGACGGATTGCAGACGGCTGTCGAAATCAGCGGTATCGCGGCCGGCAGCGGCGAGATGCATCATCACCGTGCCGATCGTCGCATTCAGTGACTGGCTGATATCGGTGAGCTGCTGAGCTTCGCGATCCGTGCCGAAATATTTGTTGAAGAGAGCGATATTGATCTGCAGCGAGAAGGTGGCACCATTTTCCAGCAGCGCGTCGATTTCGTGAGTGAGGGCCGGGACGGTCTGGCTGAAATAGGCGTACCAGATGGAAAAATTCGCCGGTGTCGGCGCGATCCGCAAGGCGGCCATCCGTGCGAGCGCCTCCGTGGCGACCTGACGGCTTTGTGCAAGCTCCGTCAGGGCGGTGTTCCGGTCGGCTTCCATTTCGGTCCCCATTCCCCTGATCGCCGTCGTTGGCGGCGGTTTCATCCGGTCTTCCCTGCCGGAGGACGGCGGGTCGATTTTTCTTTTTGCAGCGGGTATTAGAATGAAGTCTATACATTTTAGCTTAATAACCAATTAAACCGGGCCGGATCGGCGGAGCGGTTGCAAATGCCGCCTGCTTGGGCAAGATGCGGGCCATCGACAGAACCGGCCATCAGGCAAGGAAACAGGACCCGATGACGCGCATCGCGATTGGCGGATTTCAGCACGAAACCAATACCTTCGCTCCGGTGAAGGCGAGTTTTCGCGATTTCGAGCAGGCCGATGGTTGGCCGGGCCTGACCCGGGGCGACGATATCCTCAGTGCCTTCACCGGCATCAACCTGCCGATCGCCGGCTTCATTGAGGGGGCGAAGCTGCTGGGCTACGATCTTGCACCGACCCTCTGGTGCTCGGCCTCGCCCTCGGCCCATGTCGAGAAGGCGGCGTACGAGACCATCGTCGCGGAGCTGCTGGAGCGCATCGGCGCCTTGCGCGGCATCGACGGCATCTATCTCGACCTTCACGGCGCCATGGTGACCGAGCATCTGGACGACGGGGAGGGCGAGTTGCTGGCTCGGCTGCGCCATCTGGTGGGGCCTGACCTGCCGATCGTTGTCAGCCTCGATCTCCATGCCAATGTCACCCGGCGGATGGTCGATCTCGCTTCCGCGCTGGTGGCCTGCCGCACCTATCCGCATGTCGATCTGGCCGAGAGCGGCATCGCCTCAGCCAATATGCTGGACCGCCTGCTGCGCCATGGGCCGCTTGCCAAGGCGATGCGCCAGGCGGATTTCCTCGTACCGCTTACCTGGCAGTGCACGCTGATCGATCCGGCGAAGTCGCTTTATGCCGACGTGGCGGCGGTGGAGCGGAAATCCGGGATCGCCAGTGCCTCCTTCACCTTCGGCTTTCCGCCGGCGGATATCCCGGAATGCGGCCCCGTCGTCGTCACCTATGCGGAAAACCAGAAGCTGGCAGATGCCGAGGCCGGGCGCTTGATCGCCGCCGTCGAAGAGGCGGAGGAGGGCTTCGCCGGCCGCGTCTGGCAGCCCTCGGAAGCGGTGGCCTATGCCCGGGCCGAGGCACCGAAGCGGCAGGCACCGATCATCCTGGCCGATACCCAGGATAATCCCGGCGCCGGCGGCAATTCCGATACGGTCGGGTTGTTGGAAGCGATGGTGGCGGGACATGCCGAAGGGGCGGTCTTCGCCAATCTCTTCGACCCCAAGACGGCCGAGATTGCGCATCAGGCCGGTATCGGTGCCGAGATCACCCGGGGCATCGGTGCCTGGAGCGGCATGCCGGGGCATCATCCGTTCCACGGCACCTTCAAGGTGAAGGCGCTGGGCGATGGCGTTTTCGAGGCAACCGGTCCCTTCTATCGCGGCAACCGCATGCAATTGGGGCCTATGGCTTTGCTGACCATCGGCGGCGTGGAGATCGTCGTCATCAGTCGCAAGCAGCAGGCGGCGGATCAGGCGATGCTGCGCCATCTCGGCATCGAGCCGGCCAGCCGGAAGGTCCTGGCGCTGAAAAGTTCGGTGCATTTCCGTGCCGACTTCCAGCCCATCGCCTCGGAAATCCTGATCGTCGCCGCGGCCGGTGCCAATCCGGTCGACAACCGGGCCTTGCCGTATCGCCGCCTGCGCAAGGGATTGCGCTTGATGCCGCTCGGCGAAACCTTCGGCGGCGAGACTTTCGACGCCTGATACCAGGTGAGTGATACAGGAAGGATGAGGATTGCATGATGGCGGGGACGGTCCTGCTTGATCTTGACGGCACGCTGACCGACCCGCAGGTCGGCATTACGCGGTCCATCCGCCATGCGCTGGAAGCGCTCGATTTGCCGGTCCCCGCCGAGGCCGAGCTGCTGAGTTTCATCGGGCCGCCGCTGAAGGACACATTCGACCGCCTGTTCGGCGATGCGGATCTGACACAGCGTTGCCTCGTGCTTTACCGTGAGCGTTTCAGTACAGTCGGGCTTTATGAGAATCGTGTCTTTGCCGGCATACCGGAGATGCTGGACATCTTGCGGTCCGCCGGATACCGGCTGATCCTTGCGACCTCGAAGCCACATATCTTCGCGCGGCGCATCCTCGAACATTTCGATCTCTCGAAGTACTTCTCGGCGATCCATGGCTCGGAACTGGACGGGACGCGCGCGCAGAAGAGTGCGCTCATCGCTCATATCCTTGTGGCCGAAAATGTCACCGTCGGGACGGCGGTGATGGTCGGTGACCGGGAGCACGATGTCCTGGGTGCTGGTGCCAACGGCATCGAGACGATCGGCGTGCTTTATGGTTATGGCGACGTGGCGGAGCTGCAGGCGGCCGGGGTGACGGCCATGGTCATGTCCCCGGTCGAGATTCCGGCGACGGTCGAGCGTCTGTTCAAAGCTCGACTGGTATCTGCTTAGAGCGCCAGCCGGCACCAGATCGGCGTATGGTCTGACGGCTTTTCCTGCATGCGCGGCTTGCGGTCGATCTGGCAGTCCTCCAGGCGGTCGGCAGCCTGGGGAGAGAGCAGCAGATGGTCGATGCGCAGGCCCTCGTCACGCTGCCAGCGCCCGGCCTGATAGTCCCAGAAGGTATAGCGATGGCCTTCGCCGTTGCAGACGCGGAAGGCGTCGGTGTAGCCGAGATTGACGATGGCGCGGAAGGCGGCCCGGCTTTCCGGCCGGCAGAGCGCATCATCGGCCCAGCCGGCAGGATCGTAGACGTCGAGATCGGTCGGGCAGATGTTGTAGTCGCCGCCAAGCACAATCGGCTGCTCATGACGTAGTAGTTGCTCGGCATGGCTGCGCAGGCGGCGCATCCAGGCGAGCTTATAGGGGTATTTCTCGCTCTCCACCGGATTGCCGTTCGGCAGGTAGATGGTGGCGACGCGGCAGGATTTCCAAACCTCGCCCTCGGGATGATCGATGACGGCTTCCAGGTAGCGTGCCTGAACATCGCTCTCGTCACCCGGCAAGGCACGCTCGACCAGATCGAATTTGGTACGCGAGAGAATAGCGACGCCGTTATAGGATTTCTGGCCGGAAATGGCGACCTGATAGCCGAGACTCTCGATCTCCAGTCGGGGAAATTCGCTTTCCTGGCACTTGATCTCCTGCAGCAGGGCGACATCCGGCTTGGCATCGTTCAGCCAACCAAGAATATTCGCCAATCTTGCGCGGAGCGAATTGACGTTGAAGCTGGCAATGGTCAGCGACACGGTCGGAACTCTCTCACAATTTGTGAAATCCTTGCAGGTCTGCCGTGCACGCGGCGTCAGGCGATCGAGAAGGAGCTGCCGCAGCCGCAGGACGATGCGGCATTCGGGTTGCGCACCTGGAAGGAGGCGCCGACCAGATCCTCGACGAAATCAATCTCCGAGCCCGACAGCAGATCGAGCGAGGTATCGTCGACCACGACCTTGATGCCGTCCCGCTCGAACAGATGGTCATCCACCTGGCAGGATTTATCGAAGGAGAAGCCGTATTGGAAACCCGAGCAGCCGCCACCGGAGACGCTGAGGCGCAGCATCAGCGCGCTGTCGCCTTCCTGCTCCATCAGCCAGGCGATGCGCTTGGCGGCATTGCCGGTGATGCTGACCTGGCGGTCGGTGGGAGGTGTCATGTCATTCATGGCAAACGGCTTTCCGTGAGCTTCCTGGTCCAGACCCCTATATTTAGGAACTGACGGGAAATAGTCAAACCTGCCTGCTGCATATGGGGCCTGCCCGCTGCATATGGGACATGAGCTAGCCGTGGCGGGGCAGGTCGTCCGCCAGATTTAGCCAGGAAATCCGTTCCGATTCATAGTAATGGCCCGTTGGCGGGTAGATATCCGGCTTATCCATGCTACCGATAAGGATATGGATTTCATCCGGCCATCGGACGGACTCATAGGCAATCGGGCTGCCGCAGGCCGGGCAGAAGCTGCGGATCACGCCGGGCGAGGAGGCGAAACGGGCAGGCTCGCCGGTTATTTCCACCGCCTCGATGGGGAATCCGGCATAGGCAACCGCGACCCCGCCCGTCGCCCGACGACAACTGGCACAGTGGCAATAGCCGGTCCATTTCGGCGGTGCCAGAAGCCGGTACCGGACCCGGCCGCACAGGCAGCCGCCGCTCTGAAGGGAAGTCATGATGTCAGTTGCGGTCATGTTGGCAATCTCGGGCTCGGCAATCTCGGGCCAGGGCGACTTCAACAAACAGTTTAGCATATCGCGGCAACCGTATCTCCGACGATGCATCGCTTGTCTCGACCTGCTAGGCTGCGGCCATGGAACCCTATGCCAGCGATCCTCAGCAGTCCCGCGGTCGTCTTGTGGCGGAGCCTGAGAGCCCGAGCCGCTCGATCTTTCAGCGCGATCGCGACCGCGTCATTCATAGTGTCGGCTTCCGGCGGCTGAAACATAAGACCCAGGTCTTCGTCTATCATGAAGGCGATCATTACCGGACGCGGCTCACGCACAGCATCGAAGTGGCGCAGATCGCCCGGTCGATCGCCCGCACCCTCGGTCTGAACGAGGATCTGGCCGAGGCCGTTGCCCTTGCTCATGATCTCGGCCATCCGCCGTTCGGTCATGCTGGCGAGGAGGCGCTGGATCATTGCATGCTGGGCCAGGGCGGCTTCGATCACAACGAGCAGACCTTCCGCGTGTTGACGCAACTAGAGCATCGCTATGCGGCTTTCGATGGCCTCAATCTGAGCTGGGAAGCGCTGGAAGGCGTGGTCAAGCATAACGGGCCGCTGATCGGGCCGTATGCCCATGCCAAGGCGCGCGGCAAGGCCGTGCCGCCGACGATCGCAGCCTATGACGCCCGACGCGATCTCGATCTCTCCGGTTTCGCCAGCGCCGAGGCGCAGGTCGCGGCCCTGAGCGACGATATCGCCTATAACAATCACGATATCGATGACGGATTGCGGGCCGGGCTGTTCTCTGTGCAAGACCTGACCGATGTGCCGCTCGCCGGGCCGATCTTCGCGGCGGTGGCACGGGACTATCCCGGCCTGCAGACCTCGCGGCTGATCGGCGAGGCGGTCAGGCGGATGATCAATCAGATGGTCACCGATGTGGTCGATGAAACCAGGCGCCGGCTGCGGGAAGCGGGCGTGCGCAGCCTCGATGACATCCGGCGGCTCGACCGGCCGGTGGTGGCCTTCTCGGAAACCATGCGGGCCAACGATATCGGGCTGAAGCAGTTCCTGTTCGGCAAGATGTACCGGCATCACCGGGTCGTGCAGATGACCCAGAAGGCGAAGCGGGTGGTGGTGGATCTCTACGATCTGTTGACAGCCCAGCCGACCTGTTTGCCGGCGGAATGGCAAGCGGGTGTCGATGGGCCCGGTACTGCCCAAACGGCACGGCTGGTGGCCGATTACATCGCCGGCATGACGGATAAATACGCGCTAGAAATGCACCGTCGCCTGTTCGACCCTTACGAGCGCATGTAAGACCTAAAACCTCCCCTGGCCACAAAAAAGTCAAAAAAATACTGTCGAATCCGATTGTTAACATCGATTTCGATGCTGGCCGGCCTTGACCGACTCGGCGTGTTTTTGGTCTGATAAAGCAATTTTTCGTAAACATTCCCGACAGTTGCAGTCGTTAACCATGATGGTGCGGCCACCGCCGGGGGGAAGGTAAAGGCGATGTCGTCGGATAATCCGAAACCGGAACAAATTCAGGCCAATGTCGCGGCGGCGCTCAGCCGTCTGCGTGGCGATGTCATGCCGCCCATCACCTCTCAGGCGGCACCGAAACTGGCTGGTGATCCGGCCGAGGCGCCAGCGCCGACAGTCGGCACACCCAAGCCGGCGAGCTTCTTCCCGCAGCCGCCATCGGCTGCACAGCAGCCGGCTGCGAGCTATGGCGCTGCCGTGCCGCACGGGTCGTCGCCTCAGCCGCATCTGCAGGCGCCGGCGAGTGGTTTGTCGGCTGGAAATGCGCCGAGCGCCGATTTCCGTGCGGAACCGAGCCTGGGGCTTGGCAATGGCGCGAGCACCATGCCGACGACACCAGCAGCGGCATCGGCAACCGGAAAGAATTATTTCAGCGCGGCCAGCCAGCCGGCTCGGCCGGCCGCCAGTGCCGCGCAGCCCGATCTGCTGAGCAGTGTCGATATGGGGCCGCCGCCGCTGACGGGCTATACGCAGGAAGACAACGGTGATGCCCGGCGCAAACGCAACCGCCGCCTGGTGCTGGCGGGCGCGGCGGCGGCAATCGTCGTCGTTGCCGGCATCTGGCTGGCCAGCGGGCATAAGAGTGAGGTGCCGACCATCACGGCGGAAGCCACGCCGGAGAAGGTCAAGCCGACCAATGAGGGCGGCCTGCAGGTACCGAACCAGAATGTTCAGGTTCTGGAAAACATGAACGGCCAGAACGGACAGCAGCAGGCGAGCGGGGAAACGGTTCTGCCGCCACCCGAACAGCCGATCGCGCCGCCGACCCCGGCGCCTGATGGACAGGCCCAGGCCGGTGCCCAGGAGCAAGGTACAACGGGGCAAGGTACAACCGGACAAACAACGACGGCCCAGACCGATACGCAGGCTCCTGCCGTCGCGGCGCCGGCTGTACCGGCCGTGCCGAATACTCCGGCAGTTCCCTCGGTTCCGGCCGTGCCGGAAACGTCGACCACGGCGGCTGCATCGCAGCCTGCGGCAGCACAACCGGCTGCCGCTCAGCCGGCCGTCCCGCAACCGGCAGCCGAGCAGGTCGCGGCGAAGCCGGCCGCAAAACCGGCCGTGACCGAGCCTGCCGCCAGCGGCAAGGTTAAGGTCCAGCTAGCGGCGGTGAAGACCGAGGCCGCGGCAAAAACCGAATGGGCCAAGCTGCAGCGGGCGCATCCGGCCCAGCTCGGTCAGCTCAGCCTGAGCGTGCAGAAGGTGGATAAGGGCGCCGAGGGGGTCTTCTATCGTATCCAGGCCGGCCCGCTGGCGGATAAGGCGGCGGCAAAGGCGCTGTGCGCCGAACTGGCAAAGCAGAAGCAGGCCTGTATCCTGACGCGCTGAAACTTCCGGGATCGAATCCCTGATCATTGCATGAACCCGGGGGGATTACCCCGGGCCCTGGGGGAGGGCTGTATGACTGCTGCCGTCATTTTCGGCTGTGCCGGAACCGATTTAAGCGCGAGTGAACGCGATTTTTTCCGTGAGACGCGGCCGCTGGGTTTCATCCTGTTTGCGCGCAATATTGCCGATCCGGATCAACTGCGGCGGCTGACCGATCAATTGCGGGCCAGCATCGATGATAAAGATGCGCCGATCCTGATCGACCAGGAGGGGGGCCGGGTCCAGCGTCTGCGGCCACCGCATTGGCGCGCCGTCTTGCCGGCCGAGCGGTTTGGTGAACTGGCGCGGCGCGATCTCGCCGCCGGGCAGCGGGCAACGAAGCTCAATCATCGCCTGATGGCGGCGGAACTCATGTCCCTTGGCATCAATGTCGATTGCGCACCGCTCATCGATGTACGGATGCCGGGCGCCCATGATGTGATCGGCGACCGGGCCTATGGCGGCGATCCCCAATTGGTCGCCGATCTGGGCCGGGCGGCGGCAGAAGGCCTGCTGGAAGGCGGCGTGATGCCGATCATCAAGCATATTCCGGGGCATGGCCGCTCCATGGTGGACAGCCATTTCGATCTGCCACGGGTCGATGCCAGCCGGGCGGAACTGTCCGCCACGGATTTCCGGCCGTTCCACCTGCTCAAGGATATCCCCTGGGCGATGACGGCCCATGTCATCTATGAGGCGATCGATCCCGATCTGCCGGCGACACTGTCGCCCAAGGTGATTGCCGAGGTCATTCGCGGCGAGATCGGCTTCGACGGCGTGCTGTTGACCGACGATCTCAGCATGAAGGCTCTGCAGGGCAGCTTAGCTGAATTGGCGCGCAATTCCCTGTCGGCCGGTTGCGATGTCGTTCTCCATTGCAATGGCGATATGGCCGAGATGCGGCAGGTCGCCGCCGGCACTGCCCCCTTGTCGGCGCAGGGGAAACGCCGATATGAACAAGGCAAGGCGCGCTTGGCCGCGGCCGCGACAGTCGAGGCCAGGGCATTGCGGGATGAACTGGCGCGGCTAATTGCCTGAGACAGAAAGATTTCAGGTGGAGTTTCAGATAGAAGGTTGTTTCAAGCCTGACGCCGATCCTTTTTCGCGCGGGCCTTTTTCGCGCAGGAGCGAGTCTTGGGTGGTTATGATTTACCGGGCCTGATCCACGAAGCCAGCACCTGGGTGCTGCCGGTCCTGATTGCCATTACCTTGCATGAGGCAGCCCATGGTTTCGTCGCCTGGCGCTGCGGCGACAATACCGCCTATATGCTGGGCCGGGTCAGCTTCAACCCGCTGCGCCATGTCGATCCCTTCGGCACCGTCATTCTGCCGGCTTTGCTGATGTTGAGCGGCACGGGTTTCTTGTTTGGCTATGCCAAACCGGTCCCGGTGAATTTCCGCAATTTATTGCACCCCCGGCGCGACATGGTCCTGGTCGCGGCGGCCGGGCCGGGCATCAATATCATTCTGGCGGTGGCTTCCGCCCTTCTGATGCATCTTGCGGTCCTGTTGCCAGGGGAGTTCAGCACGTTTGCCGCGCAGACTCTGTTCAATTCCATCCTGCTGAATATCTGGCTGGCCCTGTTCAACATGTTGCCTTTGCCGCCCCTGGATGGCGGACGGGTGGCTGTTGGTCTGCTGCCGCGTGCTTTGGCGCTGCCTCTCGCCCGACTCGAACGCTATGGCATGCTGATCCTGATCGGCCTGGTCTTCCTGTTGCCGCTGATCGGCCGGAACCTGGGCATGAATTTGAATATTTTGGGCTGGATTCTCGGCCCGGCTTCCAGCTATGTGCTGGACCTGATCGCCAGGATTACCGGCATCATGAGTATTATTGGCCCGAGCTAATTCGTTAATTGACGTTAGTTAATGCTGGGGCCGACCGGCAGATAGCACAGAGAGTTTCGGACAACAGATGACCGTGATGTATGACGACCCGGACGAGACGGGCCCGGATCAACCGGGTACCGCCAACGTCCTCCCGGGCGATACGGCCGCCGGGGATCAGATCCCTGAGGGAGATGATCCGGTTGTCGCCGAGACGGCTGAAACGGACGCCGCCTCGGCGGATGCTCCCAGAATGGATGCGGCCGAAGTAGACGAGCCCCAACCGGAGCCGTCGCTGGATGGGGCTGCCGACACGGAAAAGACAAGCGAGGATGCCGAGGCATCGGTAGCGCTCGCAGAGCCGGCCGTGGATGACACGCATGCCGAAGTAGAAGAAGCGACGGTTGCTGAAGCGATGGTCGTTGAAGCCGCTGTTGTTGACGTGGGGGCAGGCGATACCGTAGCGCCCCATGCCGAAGTTGGCGACACCGGGGCAAGCGACAAATCGGGTACCGATCAAGCGGCCGGCGATGCCGCTGCTTTCGATGGCGCCGAAGCGGCGAAGCCGGAAGACGGTGGCGATCTCGTTCTCGATCTCGACGGTTATGAAGGGCCGATCGACGTTCTGCTGGCCTTGGCCCGCGACCAGAAGGTCGATCTCAAGAAGCTGTCGATCCTGGAGCTCGCCGATCAGTATCTGGCTTTCGTCGCGCGGGCGCGGCGCCTGCGCCTGGAACTGGCGGCCGATTATCTCGTGATGGCGGCGTGGCTCGCTTATCTGAAATCCCGTCTGCTGCTGCCCGAGCCGCCCAGCGACGGCGAGCCCTCCGGTGCCGAGATGGCGGCGGCCCTGGCTTTCCAACTGCAGCGCCTGGAGGCGATGCAAAAGGCGGGGCAGGCCCTGCTGGCTTTGCCGCAGCTCAATCGCGATTTCTTCCGGCGCGGCGAGCCGGAGCCGGTTCGCCTCATCCAGGTCCCAGTCTACAACCTCAGCCTCTACGAATTGCTGAAGGCTTATGGCACCCATCCGGGCCGCAAGCGCGAAGGCGTCCTGCATATCGAACCCTTGCGCCTGTTCTCGATGGACGATGCGCTGCATCGCATCGGTGAATTGCTGGGACAGACGCTGGATTGGACGACCTTGCGCCGCTTCCTGCCCAGCGAATTGCAGGAAACGCCGCTGCAGCGTCGTGCGGCCATGGCGGCAACCTTTGCCGCATCCTTGGAATTGGCGCGGTCGGGCCGTATTCAACTGCGGCAGGACGGCACCTTCGGTCCCATTTACGTGCGTCGCGCCGAGCCGCAGGGCGACGAAGCGACGATCAATCAAGGTAGTGTCGAGTAATGAGCGAAGATCGTTTTCAGTTGCAGCGCCTGTTGGAGGCCATCCTCTTCGCATCGTCCGAGCCGCTGACTGTCGATGCCCTGGCCGCACGCATGCCGGAAGGTTCCGATATTCCCGGCCTGCTGCAGGAGATTCGCGACATCTATGCCAATCGGGGCGTCAATCTGACCCCGGTCGAGGGGCGCTGGTGTTTCCGCACGGCCCCTGATCTCAGCTCGAAGTTCCATATCGAGCAGAAGGTCGAGCGCAAGTTGACCCGCGCGGCGGTCGAGACCATGGCGATCATCGCCTATCACCAGCCGGTGACGCGGGCCGAGATCGAAGAAATTCGCGGTGTCGCCATTTCCAAGGGGACGCTGGACAATCTGCTGGAAGCCGGTTGGATCAAGCCGAAAGGCCGGCGCCAGACGCCGGGCCGTCCCGTCACCTGGGTGACGACCGAAGGCTTCCTGGAGCATTTCGGTCTGGAAAGCTGCGATGCCCTGCCGGGTGTCGAGGAATTGCGCGCGTCCGGTCTGCTCGACAGCCGCAACAACAGTGCGACCCTGGGCGTGCAGGGGACGTTGCCGCCAGGGGGTGATGCCGACGAAGACGGCGAGGCCGGTGACGAGGAAGCCGTTGCCGCCGACGACGCCTATGAAGCCGATGTGCTGGCGCGCCTGGAAGGCGGCGAGGCGACGGACGGCGAAGCTGCCGCTGTCGAGGCCGATGGCGATGCTCAGAACATTGCCGAAGAGCTCGCCGGCGGGGACGATGAAGAGGATATCTTGGACGGCGTCGACGTCGTGGATGGCGCTGACGACGACGATGAGGCCTCCGAAGCGGATGCCGACGAGGATGAAGATGACGTCGAGGATGATATCGACGAGTCCGACCTCGATGACGAAGACGATGAGGCCGATGATGAATCCGGCGATGAAGATGAGCCGGATGACGATGAGTCGGAAGAAGAGACAGAGGCCGCGTCGGTGGATGACGATTCCGAGGCTGAGGATGCCGAGGACGATGACCTCGATGATGATGAGGATGAAGAAGACGGCGATCGTGCCGAGAGTGACGATTCCGGGGGTGACGACTCTGACGATGACGACACCGATGACGACGGCTCTGGGGATGACGACTCAGAGGACGATGTCGATGAGGACGAATTCGAAGACGAGGATGAGCCTGACGAGGAGAAGATCGACGAGGGCGAATCCGATGAGGACGGGCCCGAAGACGACCTGGAAGATGAGGACGCCGATTCCGACGAGGATGATGAGCGCCATATCAAGAAAGCCGATTCCATCGACTAATTTCTGATCGCCCGGCGACGGTCGGCCCGGGTTGGGTTGGGCTGCTGACAGGGCCGGTCTCCGGGCAGGGCTGCCAGGAGAGATTTGCAATTCAGAATAAGTCGCAATAATGTCAAATCGATAAACCCAAATCGGCAGGCCGCCTGACAGGCGGCCTGCCGATATACTGGGTATTTGAGTATTTGCGACGTGCAACGGAACCAGATGTGACGGCTCTTCCCAGCGATTTGTCCCGCCCGGCGAGGCGGGTGCCGTTTGCGGCCTGGCGGTGGAGGCCCTGGACCTTATCCGTCTGTTTGATGGCAATCGCCGTCGCCGCGCCTATCGCCGTCGTTCTATCGCATCTGGCAAAGCCGAACGGGGATCTCTGGCGCCATCTCGCCGCCACCGTGCTCGGCGATTATATCGGCAACTCGCTGGCCTTGATGCTGGGCGTCGGCATCGGCGTGGTGCTGATCGGCGTGCCGGCGGCCTGGATGGTGACGTTGTGCCGCTTCCCGGGCCGGCGGCTGTTCGAATGGGCGCTTCTGTTGCCGATGGCGATGCCGGCCTATGTGGTCGCCTATACCTATACGGGCCTTCTGGATTTCGCCGGCCCGGTTCAATCCGGTCTGCGGGCGATGTTTGGCGGGAGCATTCCACTCGCTTGGTTGCCGGAAATCCGCAATCTGCCGGGTGCCATTCTCATCCTGACGCTGGTCTTTTACCCTTACGTCTATCTGCTGGCCCGTACGGCTTTTCTGGAGCAGTCGAGTTGCGTCCTGGAAGTGAGCAGGACGCTCGGCTGTTCGCCCTGGCGCAGCTTTTATCGTGTGGCCTTGCCGCTGGCCCGCCCGGCGATCGTCGGCGGTGTCGCCCTGGCGATGATGGAGGCGCTGAACGATTTCGGCACGGTGCAGTATTTCGGCGTGGATACCATGGCGACCGGAATCTTCCGTGTCTGGCTGGGGCTCGGCGATCCGGATTCGGCCTCGCAACTGGCAGGCGTCCTGCTGCTCTTTGTGTTCGTCCTGCTGTTCGTCGAACGCTGGTCGCGCGGCCGCCAGAGCTTTGCCCATTCGACCACCCGCTACCGGCCGTTGCCACGTTATGGGCTCTCGGGCTGGCGCGGGGCAGGGGCGGTTCTCGGCTGCAGCCTGCCAATCCTGCTCGGTTTCTTCGTGCCGGCGGGAATGCTGTTGGGCTGGGCCCTCAACAACACGCAGTACTGGCTGACCTGGGGCTTCCTGATCCTGATCCGCAACAGCTTCAC
This sequence comes from uncultured Rhodospirillaceae bacterium, assembly GCA_964406155.1. Taxonomy (GTDB): domain Bacteria; phylum Pseudomonadota; class Alphaproteobacteria; order Dongiales; family Dongiaceae; genus Dongia_B. The sequence goes on from CAYOQR010000002.1 coordinate 103,095, forward strand.
CATGGCCGGTCTGGCGGCGATGCTGGCGGTGATGCTGGCCTTGGTCATGGCCTATGCCTTGCGGCTGCATGCCTCGCGCCTGACCACGATCGCGGTGCGGATCGCCAGCATCGGCTATGCCGTGCCGGGCTCGGTTCTGGCAATTGGCGTGCTGCTGCCTTTCGCCACCATCGATCATGCGATCAATGCCTGGACCAAGGCGCAATTCGGCTTCGCGCCGGGACTCATTCTCAGCGGCACCCTGGTGGCCGTCACCTACGCCTATCTGGTGCGGTTCCTGACCGGCAGTTTCAATGTGGTGGAAACCAGCCTCGGCAAGATCACCCGCAGCATGGATTTCGCCGCTCGCTCGCTGGGCCGTACGCCCGGCGGTACGCTGATGCAGGTGCATCTGCCGATCATGAAGGGCGGCCTGATGACCGCGGCCATGCTGACCTTCGTCGAAATCCTGAAGGAGTTGTCGGCGACCTTGGTGCTGCGGCCGTTCAATTTCGACACGCTGGCGACCAAGACCTATGACCTTGCCTCCGATGAGCGCCTGGCGGAAGCCGCTGGCCCATCGCTGGCGATTGCCGTGGTGGGGATCGTGCCGGTCATCCTGCTTTCGCGCGCCATTGCCCGGTCCCGCCCGGGAGCGCAAGGCGAGGGCGAAGCGGCCGACGATATGGATGCCTATCTGCCGAGCCTGTCGGAGATGCCGCTTGCCGCCCCGCAGCCGGTACCGGCCGCTCCCGTGAAGACCGAGAAGTGAAAGCCGATGACGCTCCAGTCCTCTAATCTCCAAGTTCCCGAGGCGCTGCGTCTCGACCGCCTGAGCCATGACTTCGGCAAGCTGCGGGCTGTCGATCAGGTGGATATCGCGGTTGCGCCCGGTGAGGTTGTCTGCCTGCTGGGTCCCTCGGGCTGCGGCAAATCGACGGTGCTGCGCCTCAGTGCCGGCCTGGAAACCTTGCAGCAGGGCCGTATCTGGATGCGCGGCGATCTGGTCGCGGATGCGGCGACCGGCCGGAGCGTTCCGCCGGAACGCCGCCAGGTCGGTCTGGTGTTCCAGGACTTCGCGCTTTTTCCTCATCTCAGCGTCGGCGCCAATATCGCTTTCGGCTTGGCTGACTTGGCGGCTGGCGAGCGCCAGGCGCGGGTCCGCGAGGCCCTGGCCCAGGTCGGCATGCTGGATTATCTCAACGCCTATCCCCATGCCTTGTCGGGCGGTCAGCAGCAACGTGTCGCCTTGGCCCGCGCCCTGGCGCCACGACCTTCGGTACTGTTGCTCGATGAGCCGTTCTCCGGTCTCGATGCCCGACTGCGCGAGCAGATCCGGGAGGATACCTTGCATCTCCTGAAGGCCAGCGGGATCGCCACCATGCTGGTCACCCATGACCCGGAAGAGGCCATGTTCATGGCCGACCGCATTTACCTGATGCGCCAGGGGCGGGTGGAGCAGCAGGGCCGGCCCAGCGATATCTATGACCGGCCGGTCAATGCCTTCGTCGCCAACTTCTTTTCCGTGGTCAACGAGCTGTCGGTCGATGTCAATGCCGGCCAGGTCGAGACGCCATTCGGATTCCTGCCGGCCGATGGGTTGCAAGACGGGCAGACGGCCCAATTGGTGATCCGTCCGGAGGCGATTCGGTTCAACGGCCATGATCGCGCTGCAACCATCGCCGGCGCGGTGGTTGAGGAAGTACGCTTCCTAGGTGCAACCGCCCTGATCCGGGCCCGGCTCAGTACCGGCGCCCATCGCGGCCGGCTGCTGGCGGCCCGGGCGGCCGGAAACGGTGCTACCCCCCGTCAGGGTGAGGAAGTCAGCCTCAGTCTGGCCGATCAGGGGGTATTCGTTTTCGCCGCCGGCTGATCGCGGCCGGATACTCTGCTAAAACCTGTCTTCTCGCCTTGATTTTGCCGGGTCCCGGGCAAACTTAATTGTCACGGATTCATTTGCAGCATGGCAGCGATTTTGCCATAGTCCGGCAAAGACTTAACGCAGACACGTTACAGGGAGTAACCCGTTATGGGCAGTTTCAGCTTGTGGCATTGGCTGATTGTTTTGGCCATCGTCCTGGTTTTGTTTGGTGGCGGCGGTAAGATTCCGCGCCTGATGAAGGACCTGGGTCAGGGCATTACCGCCTTCAAGAAGGGTTTGAAGACCGATGAGAAGTCGGGCGGACCCGAAGGCCAGGCCAATTCCGGTTCCGGCGACGACAAGCAGGGCATGATCGATCGCGGCTGAGTGCTGCGTTGACCGGCCCGGCGCGGCAAGTTTCCGTTCCGGGCTGACAGTAAGGACCAGATCATGTTCGACCTCGGCTGGGACGAAATGGCGCTTATCGCTGTTGTCGCCTTGGTGGTGCTTGGCCCCAAGGAATTGCCCAATGCCCTTCGTACCGTTTCCGGCCTGATGAAGCAGGCGCGCAAGCTCGCCAGCGAGTTCCAGAACGGCATGCACGAAATTATCCGTGAAGCCGAGTTGGAAGATGCCAAGAAGGCGGTTCAGGACCTCACCACCAAAGGCGCCATCGCCAATGTCATTGAAAAGACGGTGGACCCGTCCGGCGAGCTGAAGAGCGCTTTCCAGAAGCCTGAAGATGATGACAAACCGGCACTGACCCCGCCGAGCGAGGCGAAGCCCGATGAGGCCAAGCCGATTGCGGCAGTGGCGGGGCCGAGTCTGCCGGGCGTCGACGAGGTGAAGCCTCAGGACGCCAAGTTGGATCAGGTAGGGGCGGATCAGGCGGAAATCAATCCGGCCGTCGCCGCCTTCGGTTCGAACGGAACCGGCGGGATCCACGCGGCCGCCGAAGCGATGGACGAGGAAGACAGCGAAGCCGCTGCCTTGCGCCAGACGCCGATCGAAACGATTTCGCACGCATCCAGCACGGCGCCGGCCGCAACCGCTGCCGCTGGCCCAGCGGCAGCAATCTCCTCTGATACCGAAAAGAGCAAGACCTCGTGACCGGCGCTGAAGACGACAAGAAGATGCCCCTTCTGGCGCATCTGGTGGAACTGCGGGCGCGTCTCTTGTGGTCGGTGGCCGGCTTTATCGTGGCCTTCCTGGTCTGCTTCTATTTCGCCCAGCCGATCTTTGATTTTCTGGCGGCCCCCCTGGCCAAGGCGCTGCACGAGAACAAAGTCTCGGACCAGCAGGTCCTGCGCGTCATCTATACCGACGTGACGGAAGTCTTCTTCACCCAGGTGAAGGTGGCGGCCTTCGGTGCGCTCTGCATCGCTTTTCCGGTGATCGCCACCCAGATCTGGCTGTTCGTCGCACCGGGACTCTACAAGCACGAGAAAACAGCCTTCCTGCCTTTCCTGATCGCCACGCCGATCATGTTTTTCTTCGGCGCCGCCTTCATGTTCGAAGTCATCCTGCCGATGGCGCTGAAATTCTTCCTGCATTACCAGCGGGCGGGCGGCGAGGGGACACTATCAGTGCAGCTCGAGGCGAAGGTTGGCGAATATATCAACCTGATCATGCGCCTGATCATCGCGTTCGGCGTCTGCTTTGAGTTGCCGGTTCTGCTGACCCTGCTCGCCAAGGTGGGAATCATCACCTCGGATTCGCTGAAGCGGAAGCGGCGTTACGCGATCGTCTTCGTCTTCATCGCCGCGGCGGTGGTCACGCCGCCGGACGTCTTCAGCCAGGTCAGCCTGGCCCTGCCGCTCCTGGTGCTCTACGAGGCCTCGGTCTGGCTCGCGGTGCTGGTGGAGAAGAAACGGGTCAAGGATGACAGCGACGACGATGACGGTTCTGACGCTGACGAACCGGATGGCTCGGATACGCCTGGCGGCGCCGTCACGCCAGCCTGACCGCGACTCCCGGTCCATGGGGGACCGGGAGTGCCCTGCCTGTCACCGACTGCGACACGCCAAACAGTGTTATTCCGCGCCTGCCGGGCCTCGCTCTGCTTTACGGAATCACGCCTTCGCCCTATAAGTGAGCGACGATCTCCCTGCAGGCGAAAAAGACCTAAATGTTTGACGTTAAATGGATTCGGGAAAACCCGACCGCATTCGACCAGGGGCGGGCACGGCGTGGCCTGCCACCCCTCGCGGCTGAAATCATTGACCTGGATGCCAAGCGCCGGAGCGCGCAGACGGCCTGGCAGGAAATGCAGGCCAAGCGTAACGAGCTTTCCAAGCAGATCGGGCAACTGAAGTCCAAGGGCGGGGATGCCGGGCCGGTGATGGCCGAGGTTGCGGCGCTCAAGGAGCGCATGGCCGAAATCGAGGCCGAGGAGCAGCAGCTCGCCGCTGCCCTGGACGATCTGGTGCTGCGCCAGCCGAACCTGCCCTCGGCGGATGTGCCGGACGGTGCCGACGAGACGGCCAACCGAATCGAGCGCACGATCGGTGCGCCACGCAATTTTGCTTTCGCGCCGAAGCAACATTTCGAACTCGGCGAGGCGCTGGGGCTGATGGATTTCGAGACGGCGGGCAAGATTTCCGGCGCCCGCTTCGTCGTTCTCAAAGGGGCGCTGGCGCGGCTGGAACGGGCGCTGGCGCAGTTCATGCTGGATCTCCATACCAGCGAATTCGGTTATACTGAGGTGTCGCCGCCTTTCCTGGTGCGCGACACCGCGCTGTACGGCACCGGACAGTTGCCGAAATTCGCCGAGGATCTCTTCGTCACCAAGGAAGGCCTGTGGCTGATCCCGACCTCGGAAGTGCCGCTGACCAATCTGGCCAATGACAGCATCCTCGACGAAGCAGCTTTGCCGCAGCGCTACACCGCGCTGACGCCCTGCTTCCGCTCGGAAGCCGGTTCGGCCGGTCGCGACACCCGCGGCATGATCCGCCAGCACCAGTTCTTCAAGGTGGAGTTGGTATCGGTTGCCGATCCGGAGCAGTCCGAAGCCGAGCATCAGCGCATGACGGCTTGCGCCGAGGAAGTGCTGAAGCGCCTGCAACTGCCCTACCGGGTGATGACGCTGTCGACCGGCGATATGGGTTTCGCCGCGCAGAAGACCTATGACATCGAGGTCTGGCTGCCGGGGCAGAATACCTATCGCGAGATTTCGAGCTGCTCCAATTGCTGCGACCTCCAGGCGCGCCGCCTGAAAGCGCGGTTCCGCAAGGCCGGTGAGAAGAATACCCGCTTCGTCCACACCCTGAACGGGTCGGGGCTGGCGGTCGGCCGCACGTTGGTGGCGGTGCTGGAGAATTATCAGCAGGAAGACGGTTCGATCATCGTGCCCGACGTGCTGAAGCCGTATATGGGAAAGATCGAGGTCATCCACCGTGCTTAAAGCGCCCCTGAATTTGAAGAAGGCCCGCATCCTCATCAGCAATGACGACGGCATTCATGCGCCGGGCCTGAAGGTACTGGAAAAAGTGGCGCGTGCGCTGAGCGACGATGTCTGGGTGGTGGCGCCGGAAAGCGACAATAGCGGCGCCTCGCATTCCTTTACCGTGCGCCGGCCGCTGCAGGTGCATCGCCTGGCGCCGCAGCGTTTCGCCGTTTCCGGCACGCCGACCGATTGCGCATTGGTGGCGATCAATCACCTGATGATCGACTGTAAGCCGGATCTCGTGCTCTCCGGTGTCAATCGCGGCGCCAATCAGGGCGAGGACGTGATCTATTCCGGCACCGTCGCGGTCGCCATGGAGGCGGCGATGATGGGCGTGCCGGCCATCGCCATGAGCCAGATCCGCCATGGCAACAACGTTCCCTGGCAGACGGCAGCGGCTTTCGCTGAAACGGTGGTGCGGCGCCTGACCTCGGTCGATTGGCCGGAAGGCGTGTTGATGAACGTGAATTTTCCCTGCGTCGCGCCGGATGAGGTCAAGGGCATCGAGGTCGGCGGGCAAGGGCGGCGCGTCTCCACTTTGCAGGTCGTCGCCGGCAAGGACCCGTTCGACCGCGACGTGCTGTGGATCGGCGATTTCCCGAACGATGACACCAAGCGCAGCGATACCGATCTGGCGATCACCGCCGCTGGCAAGATTGCGGTCACGCCGCTGCATTTCGACCTGACCCATCGCGCCACGGCCAAACGCCTGGAAGCGGTCACAGGGCCGTTGAAGCTGAAAGCGCCACGTAGCAAGTCGCGTGGCAAGACGACGCGATGACCACCTATTGTCATGCTTCCGGTGGACGGTCCGCCCGGCGGCATAGTTCCGAGTGCAAGAGTTCGCAGCGATGAGCCTGGCTGCCCGTAAGATCCGACTGATCATGAATCTCCGCCGTGCCGGCGTGACCGATACGGCGGTTCTGGCCGCCATCGAACGCGTGCCGCGCGAGCTGTTCGTGTTGCCGCATTTCCATGATCAGGCCTATGAGGATCAGGCCTTGCCGATCGCCCAGGGCCAGACCATCAGCCAGCCGCATATCGTCGCGGTGATGACCGAGGCCCTGCAGGTACGCAAGAGCCACAAGGTGCTGGAGATCGGCACCGGCTCCGGCTATCAGGCGGCGGTTCTCTCCAAGCTGGCGCGGCGTGTCTATACGATCGAACGCTTCAAATCGCTGTTGGCGGAAGCGGAACACCGCTTTCATCATCTGCGACTGCACAACATCACCAGCAAGGTGGCGGACGGATCGAAGGGCTGGCCGGAACAGGCGCCGTTTGACCGTATCATCGTGACGGCAGCGGCCGACGAGATCCCGCAGATCCTGGTCGATCAATTGGCGGTCGGCGGAATCATGGTCATTCCGGTCGGACCGGACAAGAACGATCAGGTCCTGGTCAGGTTGCGTAAGAACGAAGACAGCATCGAATGCGATCACTTGGCTGATGTGCGATTCGTGCCATTGGTCGGTGGTGCGCTTCCGGAAGGCGATGCGAAAGTGGCGCCCGCGACGGCGCGCTGAGCGGAGGAGGCTCGAAATGACTGGTCGGCATAATTTGCTGTTGATCGCGGGCGGTATGTCCCTTGCCCTGCTGACGGGCTGCAACGAGTCGGGCCGACCGCTGGCGGACGGGACGGCCGGACCGGCCTTCAACGGTGAGGCGCCAGCCATGGGCGTCGTTCAGGGCAGTTCCTATATCGTCGCCCCCGGCGATTCGCTCGGCACCATCGCCGACCGCACCAATACACCGATCCGCACGCTGATCGATCTCAATCATCTGGTGCCGCCCTATCGTGTCCAGGCCGGAACGCGATTGCTGCTGCAACCCCGGTCCAACTACGTGGTACGGGCGGGCGATACCATCCAGAAGATTGCCCAGAGTCAGGGTGTCTCGCAGAGCGCGCTCATTCAGCTCAACGGCCTGTCGGCACCTTATGCGCTACGGACCGGGCAAAGCCTGATCCTGCCGAGCGGCATGGATGCGAGCAGCTCGCCGACCAATGTCGCGGTTGGCCAGAGCTTCGTCATGCCGGCGGCGACGCCGGATGGGTCGACCGCACCGACCACCGCGCCCAGCAGTGGTGTCAGCAAGGCCGCTCTGCCGCCGCTGCCGTCGGCCAAGGCGACGGGAGCGCAAGCCGCGGGAACCCAGGCAGCGACGAATGCGACTGGTGCACCCGAAGTGCTGGCGCCGGCCACGACGGCCGCCGCGAAGAAGATCGAAACCCAGCCGATGTCGGCGGCGACCAATCAGGTCCAGGCGGCCCAGACACAGGTCCAGTCCGCTCAGACCCAGGCGGCGCAGGCTCAATCGCAGGCGCAAACCCAGGCCCAATCGCAAGCTCAAGCGGCAAAGAATCAGGCCGCTTCCAATCTGCCGCCGCCGGCAGATCCGGTGATGCCGCCAGATCCGTTCTTCGCCGATGACCAGGGCGGCAAATCGAGCGCCACCACGCCGACAACGACCCAAACCGCCGCCAAGCCGGTGACGGCCGCGACGGGCAACGGCCAGTTCGGCTGGCCGGTCCAGGGCAATGTCATCTCGAAGTTCGGCGCCACGGCGGATGGTCTGCGCAATGACGGGATCAATATCGCCGCGCCGGCCGGGGCACCGGTGCAGGCGGCGGCGGATGGCGTCGTCGCCTATGCCGGCAATGAATTGCGCGGTTTCGGCAATATGGTGCTGATCCGTCACCCGAATGGCTGGGTCACTGCCTATGCCCATAACCAGTCGCTGACGGTGAAGAAGGGCGATCAGGTGAAGCGGGGCCAGACCATTGCCCGGGTCGGGTCGACCGGTAATGTGCAATCGCCCCAGCTTCATTTCGAAATCCGCAAGGGAACCTCGGCTGTCGATCCGATGAAATATCTCGGCAGCTAAGACCGGCAATGCCGATGCAGACGGCGCCTGTCACGGGCGCCGTCTTTCTTTTCGCCGCCCCAGCGGCCGGATTTGGGGTTGAAGGCGCGGCGTCGCTGCGCTAAACCCTGCGCCCCCACAGTGCCAATCCCTGACCGCTTCCAACGATCTCGTCGCCTATCGCGACGCGATGACAGCTTGGTTGCGCATGATTGTCGTCTCCCTGTGGTCTTGTGCCGTTCTTTCCGCCGGATGATCCCGATGCGCACGCAATATTGTGGACTGGATTTTGGAACCTCGAATTCCACGCTTGGCCTTCTTCTTGACGGCCAGTTAAGCCTGTGCCCGTTGGAAGGGGATAGTGTTACCCTGCCGAGCGCCATCTTCTTCGATTACGAGGACGAGCGGGTACGCTACGGGCGGGACGCGGTTGCCGCCTATATCGAGGGCGCCGAGGGCAGGTTGCTGCGAGCGCTGAAGAGTGTGCTCGGCAGCCAGTTGATTGCGGAAACCACGTTGATCGGCCGCAAGCAGGTCGCCATGCGGGCGATCATCGGCATGTTCATGCGCCGTCTGAAGGCAATTGCCGAAAACCGCCTCGGCCATGATATCGACAGCGTTGTGCTGGGCCGGCCGGTCCGGTTCGTCGACGAGGATGAGGAGGCGGATCACCGGGCGGAAGCGGAGCTGATCGAGATCGCCAAGGCCCAGGGATTCCGGCATGTGGCGACACAATTGGAACCGATCGCCGCAGCTTTGGCCTATGAACAATCGCTGAGCCATGAGGAGTTGTCGCTCATCGTCGATCTCGGCGGCGGCACCTCGGACTTCGTCGTCGCACGCCTGTCACCCGACCGGGCGCGGCAGGTTGACCGTGCTGCCGACATTCTCGGGCGCAGCGGCATTCATATCGGCGGTACCGATTTCGACCGGCGGCTCAGCATCGACCAGGCCATGCCGCATCTCGGATATGACGTGTTGTTGGGGGCGAAGCGATTGCCGATGCCGACGCATTTGTTCCATGATCTCGCGACCTGGCACAAAATTCCCTTTCTCTATACACCGCAAAACCTCGCTTACCTCAATTCTGTCGTGACCGCGGCCGATCGGCCGGAGCAGCTTGAACGCCTGATCGATGTGCTGGCGCGGCGCAAAGGGCATCGGATTGCCGGTGAGGTCGAGGCCGCGAAGATCGCGCTTTCGGATATCCAGGAGGTCCGTCTGCCCCTGCCGATCGAACCGCCGGTCGATATTCAGGTGACGCGTAGCGATCTCGACCGGGCGGTGCATGACGATACATCGCGCATCCTCGACGCCATCGACCGGTGCTGCCACGAGGCAGCGCTATCGCGCGACCAGATTCAATCGATCTTCCTGACCGGCGGCTCGACCGGGATCCAGGCGGTACGGCGACGCATTCTCGGCCATGTGCCCAATGCCAAGGCTGTCGACGGCGATATGTTCGGCAGCGTCGGCCTCGGCCTCGCGATTGACGCCCATCGCCGCTTTGCCTGAAATGGATTGATCGGAACCGCCCAGCGGTGCGGAGGCTGAAGGGAATATGCCGGACTGGCTGGAATGCGCCGCCCGCAACAACGCCGAATGGTGCCAGGCAATGTATCGCGCCCATGGCCGCGCGGGCGTCTTTCTACCCGACCTCTGGTACAATCCCGGTGAAGCTTTGCCGTTCTATCCGAATGTCGTCACGCTCACTGGACGATCGGGTGTCCAGAAACAGGTCGCACAGGTCGAGGCATTGAGATCGTCAGGATTGTCGGCGGCTTGGGCCGTTAAGGATAGCTACACGGCGCTCGATCTGAGCACATATGGTTTTCGGGAACTGTTCCGGGCGGATTGGATACATGCACTGCCGCAGGCAATAGAACAAGAAATTGCTCTGGAAGGTATGCAATGGGGGCGGGCAACAACTGTTGTCGATCTCACCTTTTGGGAGCGGGCTTGGCGCGGTACCAGTGATCCGAGCAGGCTTTTCCCCGCGGCGCTTCTCGAGGACGAGAATCACGCGGTCATTGCCATCTATCGCAATGGCGACATCGTTGCTGGCTGTATCGCTAGCCATGCAGCCGATGTCATTGGAATCTCCAATCTTTTCCTGCCTGAACAGGATTCCGTGAGATATCGGCGCGCCTGTGTGGCTGCCGCTTCCAGATATTTCCATGAGGTGCCGTTGGTCGGCTATGAGTGCGGTTCGGACTTGGCGGGCATGAAGCAGCTCGTCTTCGAGACAGTCGGCCAATTGCGGGTCTGGATGTATGACGGCCGCGTAGACGCAACCTGATAAGACGGAATCCTGACAACGAGATTCCCAGTGAAGTTTCGTTTTTGCATTAAAAAAATTTTAAAGAAATATAAAATGTAATCCAAAGGGGGGATCGATTGGCAGGAGAACGGCAGTCGGGTTCTATTTGAGTACTCGGTAAGGCGATATCACGGCGGCAAAAATGGAGGACGCAGGGTCTGAATGTTCCCTTGCGGCCCTTCCGTTGGGCGATGCCGATTTTTTGGCTTTCCAATTGTCCGTCAGAGAACACCGCGTAAATCATTCACGGGGGCATAATGTTTTCGGCGTTGTTCCAGCTCTTCTCTTCCGATGGGTATATGCCGCACGGGATGTGCCTGCTATGGGAACCCGGGTTGATGCGGCTTCACATCGTGTCGGATGCGTTGATCGCCCTATCCTATTATTCGATGCCGATCGCCTTGGGATATTTCGCCAGCAAGCGATCAGACTTTACCCTTAGCTGGATATTGATCCTTTTCGGGATCTTCATTTTGGCGTGCGGCACCACGCATATACTCGGCATCTGGACTCTGTGGTACCCCAATTATGTCGTTGACGGCATCATCAAGGCAATAACCGCGGCAGCTTCAATCCCCACCGCCGTCATTCTCTGGCTGATCATGCCAAAGGCACTTGCCATGCCGAATATGCGGCAACTGGCGGACATGAATTTCAGGTTGCGCGAGCAGATCGAGGACCGGGAGCGCAGCGAAACAGCGCTCAACGACATGAACGAGAAGCTGATACAGACATCGGCAAAGCTGCAACAATCAGAACAGGAAGCGCAGGCACTCAGTAATCGTCTAGCCCTCGGTGCGCAGGCAGGCGGCATCGGGATCTGGGACTACGATGTCACCGCGCATACGCTCTGGTGGGACGATCGCCTATGCGAACTTTATCGGGTGCCGCTGGCGTCGGACGGCAATGCATATAAAACCTGGATAAGCAGCCTGTATCCCGACGATCGGGAGCGGGTGGAAAGCGAATTCGGGCAGGCCGCGGTCGACGGCGAGACCTATGAGAGCGATTATCGGATTGTTTGGCCGGATGGCGATGTCCGCGCGATTCGGACGACGGGGAAAATTTACAGAGACCCGTCCGGGCAGATTGTCCGGTTGGTCGGCATCAGTTTCGATGTGACCGATCTGCGGCAAAAGGAAGACGAGGCAGCCCGTCGAGCGTTGGACCGATTCCAGCGTGTTGTCGAGGCGGCGCCGAATGCCATGGTGCTGAGCAATGCGAGCGGTGCCATCGAAATGGTCAATACGGAAGCCGAGCGTCTATTTGGATATGACCGGTCGGAGTTGTTGGGGCAGCAGATCGAGATATTGTTGCCGGCGCGGCTTCGTGGGCATCATCCGGCGCTACGGCAATCATATGCGGCAATGCCCGTTTCAAGACCCATGGGGGCCGGGCGCGAATTGTTCGGTATGCGGAAGAACGGAAGCGAATTTCCCGTCGAGATCGGGCTCAATCCGATCGAAACCCAAGATGGCTCGATGATTCTTTCGGCGATCGTGGATATCAGCGAACGGCGTCGCGCGACGGAAGAATTGAAGAAGCGTACCGAGGAGCTCAACGTCGAGGTTGAACAGCGGCGCCAGGCCGAGGCGGCTCTGCGCAAGAGTTCTGCGGAGTTCCGTTACCTCTTTCGCAACAACCCGCTGCCGATGTGGGTGTATGATGCTGCGAGCTTGAAATTTCTGGAGATTAACGATTCGGCAGTTCTGGGCTATGGGTTTTCGCGCGACGAATTTCTGAAGATGTCCATTTTCGACATCCGACCGCCCGAGGAAGTCGCACGTTTACAGAAGAATCTGGCAGTCGAAACGGCCTCCTATCAACAAAGCTCCAATTGGATGCATCGGCGCAAGGATGGCGGGATTATTCGCGCCGATATCTTCAGCCACGCGATTACCTTTGAAGGTAAATCGGCGCGGTTAATCGTTGCGCTGGATGTGACCAAGCGCAACGAAACGGAAGAACAGCTTCGCCAGGCTCAGAAGATGGAGGCGATCGGCCAATTGACAGGCGGAGTCGCCCATGACTTCAACAACCTTCTGGCAATCATCCAAGGAAACCTTGAGTTAATCAAAGAGCGTATCGAAACCGACCCCAGGCTCTCGGAAATGGCGGGAGATGCGCTGAGGGCAACGGAACGAGGGGCGGTGCTGACGCAGCATCTGCTGGCTTATTCCCGGCAGCAGCCGCTTGAACCGCATGTGCTGGCGCTCGAAAGCGTGGTTGCCGATTTGACCTCGATGTTGAGCCGGACCCTGGAAGAAACGATTCAGGTAGAAGCAAGCATTGCCCCCGATATCTGGAAAGTCCGGATCGATCCGCATCAACTGGAAAACTCTTTGCTGAACCTCGCCGTCAATGCGCGCGACGCTATGCCGGCTGGCGGCAAATTGACGATCGAAGCGAGCAATTCAATCCTAGACGAGCTCTATGCTGCCGAGAACGCCGATGTGACGCCGGGGAACTATGTCATGATCGCTGTGACCGACACCGGTGTCGGTATGTCGTCGGAAACGATCGGCCGGGCTTTCGAGCCGTTTTTCACCACGAAGACGGTGGGACGTGGGACCGGGTTAGGGTTGAGTATGGTCTATGGCTTCGTCAAGCAATCCGGTGGTCATATCAAGATATACAGTGAGATCGGACATGGTACGACTGTCAAACTCTACCTGCCGAGTGCGCAGGAAGAGACGGCGGCGGCCCATGCTCTCCGCCGAGAGGCCGTCGTCCCGAAAGGAAATCAGGGTGAGGTCATTCTGGTGGTTGAGGATGACGCGGCTGTACGAAAGCTGGCGATACGGCTTCTTACTGAGTTAGGCTATGAAACCATTTCGGCTGAAGATGGGGGGGCTGCGTTGAAAATTCTCGAGACGGATGCTCGTATCGATCTGCTCTTTACCGATGTCGTGATGCCGGGAGGGATGAATGGCCCGGCTCTGGCACGCAAAGCACAAATTCATCGGCCAGACCTAAGGGTGCTCTATATGTCCGGCTACACGAAGAATGCCATCCTGCATAATGGCGAGCTGGACGAAGGTGTGCATCTTCTGGCGAAGCCGTTCCGCAAAATCGATCTGGCGACGAAAGTGCGCGATGCTCTCAGTTGAGGAGGTACTGAATGACTGAACAGCGCGTTTTAGTGATTGATGATGAGCCAGATTTCGCGATCTTTGTCCGCCGGGTCGGCGAGGGCTTGGGCTGCAACGTGATTGTCGCGCCAAATGCGGATGAGTTCAAGAAACTCTATGCCAGTTTCGATCCCACGATCATTGTTCTGGATATCATCATGCCCGATACGGATGGCCTCGAACTGGTCAGGTGGCTGGCTGATAACGGGGCGCGGGCTAAGATCGTTACGGTATCCGGCTTCAATCCGATTTATGGCTCGCTCGCCACTCGAATCGGGGCGATACACGGCCTGTCGCTTACGTCACTGAGAAAACCGGTGGCGTTGGATGACCTCCGGAAGGTGCTCTCCTAAAGCATGATATTGCAATTTCCACGGCATGGCGGTGATTTCGGTTAGTACCTGTTCTCCAGATCAAATCGGTCCCCGATCAAATCAGGCCCCGATCAAATCAGGCCCAGGGCATTGCGCATGAGCAGGTCGATCTGATCGACCATATGCAGTGCCCGCTTCAGCCGTTCCTTGTCGATTGCTTTGAGACGTTGGACCTCGACATTGGCGGAAGGGGCGATACCGGTTTCAATATCGGCGAGCTGCTGGTCGAGAATGAGGCCGAGGATGAGGCTGAAGGCATCCTCGATCCGGGCCAGGTCGTCTTCGGTAATGATCTGCGTCGCGCTGGCGGCGCGCCAGCGGCTCAGCGTGCTGGTCTGCGTCAGGCCAAGTTCCAGCGCCACCACTCGCCCGCCGGAAACCAGCGGCTGCAAACCGCGACATTTAAGATCGATGCGCCCCTCCCGCGTCTTGAACTGGCCGAGCATGCCGAGGGCGGAACCCTTGTTGCCGATCTCCTTGGCGAGCAGCGCGTGAAAGACACGGTGGCCACGCGCGCTGGCGGTTGCTTCGGCCCGCAGTGACGCGGCCAGGGTCATATCGCCGGCGACGGGACGCAGATCGTAGAAGATATCGGCATTGAGCAGTGCTTCGGGTGTGGCTGCCGCCAGCCAGGCGCTGATCCGGCGTCGCCAGCCCTTGCCGTTGTGGCGCAAATCGCGGTTGGCCGCCATGACGCCGCCCCGGCAATAGGGAATGCCGGCGGCGTCCAGCAGATCGGCGATACGCTTGCCGAATTCGGCGAACCAGGGGTGATCATCCTCGGGCGCGTCATGAATGAGGGCATTGTCCTGATCGGCCGCCAGCAGGCTCTCGCCGCGACCGGCCGATCCAAGGATCAGCAGGCACCAGCGGGCCGGCGGGCCGCCAAGGTCGGCGGCCGCCATATCCGCGATGGCGAGTTCGGCGGCCCGCTGCGTCAGGTCGCAGATCGAGGTGCTGATCACATTAGCGATCTGCTCGGGCCGCAATTGCTCATTCCGTAGAGCTGACGCGAGGATGGGCAGGCGGGCATTGATATGTTGCAGGTCATCGACGGTCTTGCCCTCGGCAATGTCGCTTTGCAGAACCAAGGCATCTTCGGCCCGCTGTCGCAGGACGGTGGCGAGGCGCAGGATGCCCACCAGGCGGCCGTCAATCGGATTGGTGATGGCGAGATGGCGGATACCCAGGCGATTCATCCGGGCGATCGCGGCATAGAGGAAGGCATCCGGCGGCAAGGTGACGACCGGCGAGGACATGATGGCGGAAACCGAAAGCGGCAGGGCGTCGGCGCCATGGGTGGCCAGGGCCTGAATCACGTCATGTTCGGTGACGATGCCGACGGGACGATTGCCGCCGGATTTGCTCTCGCCACCATCTCCTTGCTGGCTGCCATCCAGCACGATCAGACAAGAGGATTTCTGCCGGGCCATTTCCGCGATGGCGGTCTCGATCGTCTGATGGGGAAAGATCGTCGCCGTCGGCACCGACATGACATCGGCGAGGCGGCGTTGGAACGGGTAAAGATCGATACGGGCTGGCTGGACCGGTTGCAGCATGCGCCTTCCCCTATTTCCGTCGGCTGAGTTGCCGGAGATGCGCAAGGGCCTCGGCGCTGGCGGCCTCCGCCTGGCCCAGGGTTATAATGCCTTTCCCCGCCAAGGGCGGCAACAAACGGTGATAGATGTCCAAGGCGATCAACACATCGCCCAGTGCCGTATGCCGGCCGGTCAGCGAGATGCGTAATCTCCTGGCAACGGCATCCAGGCTGAAATCATAGGCGGTCGGGTACAGGCAGGCATAAAGCAGCATGGTATCGAGCAACGGCGGCCGCTGCCAGTCTTGCCCGATGCGGCGCATCTCATGCTGCAATATCGCCGCGTCGAAATAGACATTGTGCCCAAGGAGCACGTGACCGTCGATGCGCGTCTCCAGCAGTGCGGCGAGAAGGTCGAACTTCGGTGCACCCTGTACCTTCGCATCGGTGATGCCGTGGATCGCCGTCACCTGGCTTGGGATCGGCTGTTGCGGGTCGACCAACAGATCGAGCGCATGGGCGAGATGGAGCTGCCCTTGCTGCAAGCTGGCCGCCGCGATGGAGACGATGCGATCGGTGCCGGGATCAAGCCCGGTCGCCTCGGTGTCCAGGGAAAGGATTGGCAGATCGAGGAGAGGTGTCGATTTGGTGTAAGGCGTAGCCGGCGGTTGAGCCTCGCTGGCCGGCGCGATCGGCCAATGGGACCGGCGACGCTGCCGGGGATACTGATTGGTTCGGGTGACGCGAAGCAAGGGCTGTAGCAGCAGGATGCCGGTGCGCGCTGTTATTCTGAACATTCGCCGCTCCGTTGCATCCGGCCTCCGATCATGTGTGCTCCGTCAGCAACCGCGCCAGACAGGTTCACGCTTGCCGAGAAAGGCGTCGATCCCCTCGGCCGCATCCAGACTGGCCATGTTCCGCACCATGACCTCGCTGGCATAGGCATAGGCGGCGGCCGGATCCAAATCCGCCTGAACATAAAACGCCTTCTTGCCGATCGCCAAGGTATGGGCCGACTTGCCGGCGATCTGCCGGGCCAGTTGCTCGACCGTCGACTTCAGATCAGCTTGCGGCACGGCCCGGTTGATCAGGCCGAAATCCAAGGCCCGTGCCGTATCGATCATTTCACCGGTCAGCAGCATTTCCATCGCCGCCTTGTGGGAGACGGTGCGGGAGAGGGCGACCATCGGGGTGGAACAGAACAGGCCGATATTGACACCGGGTGTGGCAAAGCGCGTCCCGGTTTCGGCGATGGCGAGGTCACAGGTCGCGACCAGTTGGCATCCGGCCGCGGTGGCGACGCCATGGACCTCGGCGATGACCGGCTGCGGCAGGTCGGTCAGGCGCAACATCACCTCGCTGCAGCGGCGGAAGATACGCTGATGGAAATCCGAACTGGGATTGCCGCGCAACTCCTTCAGGTCGTGGCCGGCGCAAAAGGCCGGGCCGGCACCGCCGAGGATCACGACGCGGATCGTGCGATCTCCAGCCAGCCTATCCAGCTCCATTGCCAGCCGATCGAGCATCGCCAGTGACAAGGCGTTGCGGGCCTGGGGGCGATTGAGCGTCAGGCGGCAGATGCCCGCATCGTCATCCCTGAGCAGCAGATCCTGGGGTGCATTACTGTTCATCGTCATGCCTCGATTTCGAGCGTTCGCCTGCCGGCTTATGCGTCGGGCCGGACCAAATTTAGAAGCAGTTGGCTCAGGGTGCCATCGCTGTCGGTAAGGTTGCGGAGGATCGAGAAATGATGCGTCTCCGGCAGGATCAACAGATCGGCCGCCAACCCATCCCGGCGCAGCTTGTCGTGATAGGCCTGCGACTGGCCGATCCAGAGCGGCGGCTCATCGCCGCCGACGGCGACAAGGCAGCGTGCGGTGCTGTGAAGCGGCAGCAAAAGCGGGCTGAGCGGCGCAATCTCCGCCGGCTGCAGATGCACCTCGGCCTGGACCGGCAGACGGGGGACCGGCGTCAGGTCATAAATGCCGGAGATCAGGGTGGCACTCTTGATCAAATCGGCCGGCCGGCCTTCGCTCGCCCAATCACAGCTCAGCATCATGGCGGCAAGATGGGCGCCGGCCGAATGACCGGCGAGATGCAATTGGGCCGGGTCGCCGTGAAAGCCTGCCGCATGTTCATGGACCCAGTGCAGGCAGGCGACGATCTCGGCCACCAGGTCAGGCAGGGTGACGGCCGGGCAAAGGTCATAATTCGGCACCACCACGCTGATGCCGCGTTCCTGCAACGGTCCGGCGACAAAGCCGAAAATGTCCTTGGAGAGGGCGCGCCAGTAGCCGCCGTGAATGAAGACCAGGACCGGGCTTCCCGGCCGGTCGGCCGGATAGAGGTCGGCGACCTGGCGCGGGGCGGGACCGTAGCGGCGGCTGTGGATCACGGTGGTGCGCTGCTGCAGTTCCGCTGTCAGCCGGGCATCCCCGTCCAGCCAGGTATCGGCATCGGGTACGGCCAGGCGCGGCATCATTTGCGCGGCCAGATCGGCGTCGTTGAAACGTGCATGATCGTGTTTCTTGCCGCCCATATTCATCCCTTGTTCCTGCCGGAAACGTACTCTGGAAAAGTTGTGGATCGCCAATGCCTGAAAAGTCCAGGGTTTCCGCCATTTTTCAGTGCGGTATTCTGATAAGGTTTTTCTAATTCATTGTAATATATACATTTAATTTCATTGACGACCCATTTTTGCTTCTCTATACCCAAGCCCGATCAGCCGGTGCCGTGGAAGGTATTCCGTTGCGGCCTGGCGGAACCCGGAGCAGTAAAGCGAGCAATCATGAAAACCTATTCCGCTAAGCCGTCCGAGGTGGTGAAGAAATGGGTCGTGGTCGATGCCGAAGGCGTCGTCCTGGGCCGTCTGGCGACGATCATCGCCAACCATCTCCGTGGCAAGCATAAGCCGAGCTACACGCCGCATGTCGATTGCGGCGACAACATCATCGTCATCAACGCCGAGAAGGTCCATGTCACCGGCAACAAGCTGGAAGACAAGGTGTTCTACTACCACACCGGCCATCCCGGCGGTATCAAGGAGCGCGTCTGGGGCAAGATCCTCGGCGGCGCCCATCCGGAACGCCTGATCATCAAGGCCGTGGAACGCATGGTTCCGCGTGGCCCGCTCGGCCGTCAGCAGATGAAGAATCTGCGCGTCTATGCCGGCACCAGCCATCCGCACGAAGCGCAGCAGCCGGAAGTGCTGAATGTTGCTGCCATGAACCCGAAGAACAAGCGGAGCGCCTAAGATGAGCAATGAAACCCAGCGCCTGACGGATCTGAAGGATCTCGGCGCCGCCACCAAGGGCGCGGCTCTCAGCGCCGCCGATGTTGCCCCGAAGCACGAGCGCAAGGTCGATGCCCAGGGCCGGGCCTATGCCACCGGCAAGCGTAAGGACGCGATCGCCCGTGTCTGGATTAAGCCGGGCAGCGGCAAGATCACGGTCAACGGCCGCGACGTGGCGCAGTATTTCGCCCGTCCGGTGCTCCGCATGGTCGTCAACCAGCCGTTCGGCATCGTCAACCGCGTCGGTCAGTTCGACGTGTTCGTGACGGTGACCGGTGGCGGTCTCTCCGGCCAGGCCGGTGCGGTCCGTCACGGCATCAGCAAGGCCCTGACCTATTTCGAACCGGAACTGCGCGGTGCGCTGAAGCATGAAGGCTTCCTGACCCGCGACAGCCGTACCGTTGAGCGTAAGAAGTACGGCCGCGCGAAAGCCCGCCGCAGCTTCCAGTTCTCGAAGCGCTAAGCGCAACGGTCTGCCGGAATCGGCAAGAGGGGTGCGCTCGGCGCACCCCTTTTTCTTTTCCGGCTTGGTTTCTTGCCCGACCTGGCCTCTTTTCGGGCCAGCAGATTTGTCATCTATTGGAGCTCGCCTTTCGCATCCGCTCTCTTATAGTTGCGATGCGGCAGCGGGCTGGATCATGAGGAATATCCGATGGCCAAGATCTTCATCGACGGCGAAGCCGGGACGACCGGCCTTGGTATCCGCGAGCGGCTGCTCTCGGTTGCCGGCATTGAACTGCGCAGCCTGACCGGTGACAGCCGCAAGGATCCCGCCGCCCGCCGCGCGGTGATGGCCGAGGTGGATCTGGTCGTGCTCTGCCTGCCCGATGATGCGGCGAAGGAATCGGTTGCCCTGGCCGACAGCCTGGGCGCGTCGGCGCCGAAGATCCTGGATGCCAGCACGGCGCATCGCGTGGCGCCCGGCTGGGTCTATGGCTTCGCCGAACTGGAGCCCGGTCATGCCGCCCGCATCGCGGCGGCGAAACGGGTCGCCAATCCCGGTTGCTATCCGACGGGCGCGGTGGCACTGCTGCGGCCGCTGGTCGAGGCCGGCCTGATCGCCGCCGACCATCCCGTCACCATCAATGCTGTCAGCGGCTATTCCGGCGGCGGCAAGGCCATGATCGAGGCCCATGACCGCGATCATGGCCCGGCTTTCGAGCTCTATGCGCTGGGGCTGGAGCACAAGCATGTGCCGGAACTCGTCGCTTACGGCAAACTGAGCCGCCGGCCGATCTTCGTGCCGTCGGTCGGGCATTTCCGCCAGGGCATGCTGGTTTCGATCCCGCTGCATCTCGACACCCTGGCGAAATCGGCTTCGGTGGCGGATCTGCGGGCTGTTCTCACGCGCTATTACGAAGGTGCCGGACTGGTTCAGGTGCTGGAGGCCGAGGCCAATGGCAAGCTGGAGCCGGAAGCGCTGAACGATACCGACAAGCTGGACCTGCGCGTCTTCGGCAACGAGGCGCATCGCCAGGCGGTATTGGTGGCGCGGCTCGACAATCTCGGCAAGGGCGCTTCGGGTGCCGCCGTGCAGAATATCAAGTTGATGTTGGGTCTCTAGAGGGAGCGACCGCCATGCCCGCCTTGATCAAGCCGCATCACGGTGTAAGCCCGCGTATCGCCACCGATGCCTTCATTGCCGAAACGGCGGTAGTGATCGGCGATGTGGAGGTCGGGGAGGGAGCCTCGATCTGGTATGGTTGCGTGTTGCGCGGCGACAGCAACTCGATCCGCGTCGGAGCCCGCACCAATATCCAGGACGGCACGGTCATCCATGTCAATCATGAGCGTGAAGGGGCGGTCGGCACCCGGACGGTGATCGGCAGCGATATCACCGTGGGCCATATGGCGTTGCTGCATGCCTGTACCCTGGAGGATGGCTGCTTCATCGGCATGAAGGCCTGCATCATGGACGGCGTTGTCGTCGAGGGCGGTGCCATGGTCGCGGCAGGTGCCCTGGTGACGCCGGGCAAGCGCATCAAGCGTGGTGAACTCTGGGCCGGCAGCCCGGCCAAGTTCATGCGCAATCTGAGCGAGGCCGAAATGGCCTATTTCGGCTACTCCGCCGAGCATTACTGCGAACTTGCCACCACACACCGCCAGGCATGAACTTCCGGCGGAGTTGATCGTGCCGCCGGCCGATCAGCCGGCGCGCAGTTCCAGCAGAAAGTGGTCGACCCGGGACTGAAGATCGCGGGATTGCCGAGTCAGGTCTCCCGCCGCATCAAGCATGCGCGTAGCGACACTGCCGGTTTCATTGGCGGAGACAGTGACATTGCCGATGCCGCGCGCGACCTCACTGGTGCCGGCTGCCGCATTCTCCACATTACGGCCGATCTCCTGGGTGGCGGCGCCCTGCTCCTCGACGGCGGCGGCGACCGTGCTCGTGATCAGGTTGATCTCCTCGATCGTTTTGCCGATGGCCTGGATGGCATCGACGGCCCGGCCGGTTTCCGCCTGGATCGCCGCGACCTGCTGTGAGATATCGTCGGTTGCCTTGGCGGTCTGGGTCGCCAGACTCTTCACTTCGCTGGCGACGACGGCGAAGCCCTTGCCGGCTTCACCGGCGCGTGCAGCCTCGATCGTGGCATTGAGTGCCAGCAGATTGGTCTGATTGGCGATGTCGGTGATCAACCTGATCACGTCACCGATCCGCTGAGCGGCGGTGGCAAGCCCCTGTACCTGATCATTGGTGCTTCGCGCCTGATCCGCCGCGTGTGCTGCGATCGCGGAGGAACGGGCGGTCTGGCGGCCGATTTCCGTGACCGATCCGGCAAGCTCCTCGGTGGCGGCCGCCACGGCATTCACATTGGTGGCGGCCAGTTCGGAAGCGGCGGTGACGCTCTGCGCTTCGCCCACCGTATTGTCGGCGGAATGGGTCATGCCCTGCGCCATCGCCTGAACATCGGTCGCGGCGGTGAGCACCTGATCGGCGACACTCTTTACATGGCGTTCGAAATCGGCGGCGGCCGTCATTTCCCGTGTCACCACGCGCCAGGTCAGCATGGTGGAAGCATAGGCACCCGCGGGGTCGAGCAATGCGCTGGCTTGCACATCGAGATATTGCGTGCCATGCCGGACCAGGGCGCGATGGGGCAGGCGGTCGGGATCGGCGAAGATACTGGCGATGTCGTCCTGGTTGCCGAAGAAGGACAGAAGGTGCCCATCGAAACCTTCGTCGGTTGCCAGGCGCTGCAGCTCCGGCGGCAAGTCGTCGGCCGGCAGCTCGGTCAACCCGGTGCGGCTGGAATGGTTCATATAGGTGATGCGGAATCCGGCCTGAGGGTCGGCGAGGACAACCTGCAAAGGCATGTCCTCGATCACCCGCTGCAGCTTGAAGGCCTCGTCGACCTGACGGTGCAAGGCGTCGAAGGCCCGCAGCATGTCGCCGATTTCGTCGCCACGCCGCGGGTTGAGACCATGCTGGAAGGTCGCGTCACCTTCGGCCAGGGCATTGATCGCCCGGGCGGCCTTGCGGATGGCCCCGGCGATATTGCGGGTGATGAAAAAGGTGATGATGGCGGCGAGGGCCGCCGCCGCCGCAAAGACGACCAGCGATGCCTTGAGGCCTTTGACGACGGTCTCGGTCAAGCTGTCCAGGGCATCCTGCTGGATGCTGCGGACACTATCCTCGGCAGTGGTAAGGGCATCGATCAGGTTGCCGGTCTTTTCCTCGATCGAGGCGTCGAGCGTGACGAAAGTCTTGGTATCGGCCTTGGCCTCCACCGCATCCATCAAAGCCTGTTTATCCTTGTTGAGGGAGGACAGGATATCGTTGACCGGCTCGAGCGCCGCTTCTGCATCCTGCGGCAGCTCGGTTTTCTTCGCCTTCATCAGATCCATCTGGATCTTGTAAGGGATCGAGGTCAAGGCGACGCGATGGTCTTCGCTGACCTCGCCGCTATCTCTGTTGACCATCAGCGAAGCCTCGGCCAGCGCCAGCTCGAGGGCGGCTTCCCGAGCCGTCGAGAGAGCGGTCAATTGATCGGTGGCATCGCTGCTGCGCTGGGTCTGCCGGCTCACGGCCTGCGAACTGTACCAGGTCGTTGCCGCGATCACAGCCATACCGGCAATCAGGCTGGCGGCGATGATGATCAGTTTGCCGGCGATTCTCAGGCGCAAGATGGACTCCCGTTTAGCTGGTTCCCTGCTGGCGGGCAGTTTGGCGGTGCTCGGTAAATAGAATCTGACTCGCAACAAACATGTCATGAAGCAGCGGATGCTCGGTCGGAGCGCGATACCGCTTCATTTCATGCGGGCAGTCTAGAGCGTCTTCACCGCCTGTAAAAAACGCTCGACCTGGCCGCGCAGATCGGCGGCTTGTCGATCGAGGCCGCCGGCCGTCTGCAGCAGGCGGCCGGCCGCGGTTCGTGAATCGCCGGCCGCGCCGGCGACGGTGTCGACGCTGCTGGATACCGACCGGGTGCCACCGGCGGCCTGCTCCACGCTGCGGGCGATTTCCTGAGTGGCGGCACCTTGCTCCTCGACAGCGGCGGCGACGGAAGCGGTGATGTGGTTGATATCGTCAATCGTTGTGCTGATGCCCCGAATCGCCTGCACCGCCCGTTGCGTTTCCATCTGGATGGAGCCGATCTGGGCAGATATTTCCTCGGTCGCCTTCGAGGTTTGGGTGGCAAGATTCTTTACCTCGGAAGCAACGACGGCGAAGCCGCGTCCGGCTTCGCCGGCACGGGCTGCCTCGATCGTCGCATTGAGCGCCAGCAGGTTGGTCTGGCCGGCGATGTCGCTGATCATCTGGACGATGGCGCCGATCCTGTCGGCGGCGCTGGCAAGGCCTTCGATATCGCTATTGGTCCGTTGTGCTTTACTAGCAGCTTCCGTGGCGATCTGGGTCGAGCGTGCGACCTGTCGGCTGATCTCACTGATCGAACTGGCCAGTTCCTCCGTTGCCGCCGCCACAGAGCCGACATGGGTTGCGGTCTCACCCGATGCCGATGTCGCCGTGTCGGCCTCGGTGGAGGTCTGATCGGCCAGATGCGACATCGCCTGTACGGCGGCCTGCATCTCCTGCAATGATGCGGCAACGGCAGCCAGGACCTTGGTGATCTCGGTATCGAAATCATGGCACAGCCGGTCGATGGCGTTGGCTCGTTCTTCGCGCTGCTTTTGACCGTCCTGCTGTTCACTGGCAAGGCGGCGTGCTTCGATGGCATTCTGCTTGAAGACGGTGAGGGTCGATGCCATGGCGCCGATTTCGTCGCGGCGGTCGGTGGCCGGAATGTCGATCTCCGTCTCGCCGCCGGCAAGACGTTGCATCGCCCCGGTCATGATGGCGAGCGGCTTGACGATGGAGCGGCCGGTCAGCGTGAGGGCAACCAGCAGAATAACCGCCGCCAACCCGGCAATGCCCGCCATGACGATCAGCAGTTTGTCCATCAGGGCCGTGAAATCCTGCTTCGTCCTGTCGGCTTCCTGCTGCAGCGCATCGCTGATGGACCTCATCTTGGCTTCCAGAGCGATGAAGCTTTTCTGAAAGTCGTTGAATTTATCCTGGGCGGCGTAGTTGTCGGTGAATGCGGTTGCTGCAAGCTGCTTGGCGGTGTCGAGATAGGTTTGCATTTCGGGCGCGGCGGCGTCGATGGCGTCGCGGGTCGATGCTGGCAGATCGATTGCCTTGTTGGCGTCGATATTCTCGCGGAAATGCGCGATATGTCCGTCGACGGTTTTCATGATGTCCGGCGCGATCGCCTTGTTGCCGTTGCGACCTTCCCGCAAAGCGATCAGGATGTCGGCGCGCAACGCGTCATGCATCATGCCGGCTTCCATCTGATGACGGATGGCCGAGGCCATGGAATTGAGACTGGTGGCGCTGTGACTGCCCGCCAGCATGCTCCAGAAACCGATGCCGCCGACCACGGCGACAATCGTCACACTGCAAATACCGGAGGCTAAAAGCCTTTGCCGAATCGTCATGAGCCACCCTGACCTGTCTCACCGAAGAGCGGCCGTCAGGGCATAGAGCTCGGACGGCCCTCATCTATGCTTTGGCAAATTTTTTGGTTTGTTCACGCTAGTGTGCATGAGAACGGTTAAGATTCAGATAACAGGGATGTTTCGGGCGAGAGCTAAGTAACGTAAAACGCTTGAAAGTTGTGGGTTGGAGGAGTCACTGAAACTCCTCCAACCAACCATCAATCCGCCAAGGCCGATTCCAGATCGGCGATCAGGTCCTCGGTGTCCTCGATGCCGACCGAAAGGCGCAGCAGATCTCCTGGCACCGGCGATTGTGGCCCTTCGACCGAGGCGCGATGTTCGATCAGGCTTTCCACGCCGCCGAGCGAGGTTGCCCGCTTCCACAATCTGACCCGGGCTGCACAATCGATGGCGGCCTTGGTGCCGCGCTCGGCCCCACCGGCCAGGCGAAGAGACAGCATGCCGCCGAAGCCGCCCGACATCTGCCGCTGGGCGATGGCGTGATCGGGATGATCGGGCAGGCCGGGATAGAGAACCTCGGCGATGCGCGGATCGCTGGCGAAATGCGCGGCGATCCGGGCGGCGGATTGGCTGGCCTGCCGCACGCGCAGGAAAAGGGTGCGCATGCCACGCTGCAGAAGCCAGGCTTCGAACGGGCCGGGCACACCGCCCATCTGCCACCATAAGGCGCGGATGCGATCCCAGAAGGCATCGCGCCGAGCTGTCGTCAGGCTGCCGGCGAGAACATCGGAATGACCGTTCAGATATTTGGTGGCGGAATGCATGACGATATCGGCGCCATGTTCGATCGGCCGGCTGAGCACGGGCGTCGCGCAGGTGGAATCGACGGCAAGCCGTGCACCCGTGTCATGCGCCAGCTTGGCGACGGCGGCGATATCGGTGACGCGCCACAGCGGATTGGCGGGTGTTTCGATCCAGACCAGTTTCGTTCGCTGCGGCCGCAATGCCGCAGCCACGGCCTGGAGATCTGTCATGTCGACCAGGGTCACATCCAAGCCCCAGTCGAGTGCCGGCCCCATCAGCCAATTGCGCAGCGACCAGTACATGACCTGCGGGGCAAGCACGTGATCGCCGGGCTTGAGTGCGGAGAGAACGCCGATGGCGGCCGCCATGCCGGAGGCATAGATCAGGCTTTCGGCGCCGCCTTCCAGCTCGCTCAGCAATTCCTCGGCCGGCCGGTAGGTCGGATTGCCAGACCGTGTATAGCTCCAGCCTGCGCGGTACTGATTGTCGCTGTCGCGTTGATAGGTGGTGGCGGGATGAATCGGCGGAATGATGGCGCGGGTCGTCTGATCGACATGCCCCATGGCCTGGGCGGCGAGGGTGGCGGGTGACCATTCCTTGTTCAACATCGACATGAACTTGTTTCCCTTGACCGATGCATGCCGGACCACGGTGATAGGGCGATCGGCTGCGATGTTCGATCGCTTATCGGCGGTTGGCTTGAATTTGAAAAAGATGAGCCCGCCTGAGGTCAATCAGGCGGGCTTCCAAACGCGACTTGGGAAGCGGCGCTTGATTACAGGGAGTAATACATCTGGAACTCGATCGGATGCGGCGTATGCTCGAGGGCATAGACGTCGTTCCACTTGATATCGATATAGGCCTCGATGAAGTCCTTGCTGAAGACATCGCCCTTCAGCAGGAATTCATGATCGGCTTCCAGCGACTGCAGGGCCTCCCGCAGGCTGCCGCAGACGGTCGGCACGTTCTTCAGCTCTTCCGGCGGCAGGTCGTAGAGGTTCTTGTCCATCGGATCGCCCGGATGGATCTTGTTCTGGATGCCATCGAGGCCGGCCATCACCAGGGCGGCGAAAGCCAGATACGGATTGGCCAGCGGATCGGGGAACCGCACCTCGACGCGCTTGCCCTTCGGGCTGGCGGTGTAAGGGATACGGCAGGAGGCCGAGCGGTTGCGCGAGGAATAGGCCAGCAGCACCGGCGCCTCGAAACCGGGGATCAGGCGCTTGTAGCTGTTGGTCGTCGGGTTGGTGAAGGCGTTCAGCGCCTTGGCATGCTTGATCACGCCGCCGATATAGTAGAGCGCCATCTCGCTGAGATCGGCATAGCCGTTGCCGGCGAAAAGCGGCTTGCCGGCCTTCCAGATCGACTGGTGCACATGCATGCCAGACCCGTTGTCGCCCTTGACCGGCTTCGGCATGAAGGTCGCCGTCTTGCCGTAGGCATGGGCGACGTTCTTCACCACATACTTATACTTCTGCATGGCGTCGGCGCAGTGGGTCAGCGTGCCGAACTTGACGCCCAGCTCGTGCTGGCTGGGAGCTACTTCGTGGTGATGCTTCTCGACCTCGACGCCCATGGCGGCGAGGGTGGTCAGCATCTCGGCGCGCAGGTCGCCGGCACTGTCCAGCGGGGCCACCGGGAAATAGCCGCCCTTGACCTTCATGCGATGGCCGTGGCTGCCCTCGGGAACCTGCTTGCCGGTGCCGTAGGGGCCTTCCTCGGAATCGAATTCCACGAAGGTGCGGTTCATACTGACTTCATAGCGCACATCGTCGAACACGAAGAATTCCGCTTCCGGGCCGACATAGATGGTGTCGCCGATGCCGGAGCTCTTCACATAGGCTTCGGCACGCTTGGCGATCGAGCGCGGGTCGCGGCTATAGGCCTGGCCGGTCAGCGGCTCGGCGACGTCGCAGGTGATGATCAGCGATTTCTGGGCCGAGAAGGGGTCGAGGATCGCGGTATCGCAATCCGGCAGCAGGGTCATGTCGGATTCGTTGATCGCCTTCCAGCCGGCGATCGAGGAGCCGTCGAACATGACGCCTTCGGTCAGCAGATCCTCATCCACCGTGCAGACATGATGGGCCAGGTGATGCCACTGGCCGTCCGGATCGGTGAACCGGAAATCGACGTACTGCACATCTTCTTTCTTAATCAGGTCCAGGACCTTTTTCACGCTCGACATGTTTGCTGTCTTTCTGTCGGTTGGTTGACTTCGGTGGACCGGCCATCGGGCCGATCCGGAATTTGGCTGGTGAGCCGGGTCAGGTCGCGATCTCAGATCGCGTCGGGGCCACGCTCGCCGGTACGGATACGGATCGCTTCCTCGACGTTCAGGACGAAGATCTTGCCGGCGCCGATGCGGCCCGTGGCGGCGGCTTGTCGGATCGCCTCGATGGCGCGTTCGACGAGATGATCGTCCAGCACGACTTCCAGCTTCATCTTTGGCAGGAAATCGACCACATATTCGGCGCCTCGATAGAGCTCGGTATGGCCCTTCTGTCGGCCGAAGCCCTTGGCCTCGGTCACGGTGATGCCTTGGATGCCGACCTCGTGCAGCGCGTCCTTAACTTCGTCCAGCTTGAATGGCTTGATGATCGCTTCGATCTTTTTCATTCCGGCACCCTTGTGAACTTGCGCTGCTTAAACAGCAATTGCCGTGCCAGGAATGGATTGGCGGAAACCCTTGGCTTGCCGGATGGTGTGGCTGAAGAGGTGGCATCGCCTGCCTGTTTCGCGGGCAATTCGGTGCCTAAAAAATAGGCGGTCAGCCATAGTGGCGATTAATAAATGGATCGCGGTTTCTTCACGTCGCCTTCGGCGAAACGGCTGAAACGGAAGGCGCGTAGATCCAGGCTCGCCTGCCCGTCGGCGATCATCTCGGTCATCAACTGGCCGGTGATCGGTCCCAAGGCGAAGCCATGGCCGCAATAGCCGGTGGCGAGCAGCAGGCCCTCGACGCCCGGCAGCGGCCCGATCACCGGGATGCCGTCAGGGATGCAGTCGATATGGCAGGCCCAGCTTTCCACCGCCTGGACGCCACCGGCCGCCGGGAAGGCGTGACGCAGATTCGCGATGGCCCGGGAGACCCGTGCCGGGTTGGCGGGAATCTGTGGATCGCGGTCATGGATCCATGGCTGCTGCGCCTCCGGCCGCCAGGGCAGGCGATGCACCAGATCGCGCCAGGCAAAGCTGTTGAGGTGCGGGGTGAACATCTCGTGCATTTCCAGCATCGGCGGGAAGAACCAGCGAAGGGCGCGCAGATGACCGAGGGTCAGATCGATATCGGTTGAGACCTCATCCGCCAGGGTGAGGCTGCCGTCCCGGCGCTGGCGGAAGCCGATATGATGGCCGTAGAAGCAGGCGCCGGTCAGCGGCGCAATGCGGTTGGTGCGCATGGCGGTCGATCGCACATGCTGTTGTGGCAGGTCGAGGCCGAGGCTCCGGAGGATGCGCCAGGAGGTATTACCCGCGGCAATCAGAACCGCCTTGGTGCGAATGGGACCACCCTCGCTCAGTACCGTATCCACGCGGCCATTCACCGTTTCCAGCTTCGTGGCGCCGCATCCCTCGAAAATGAGCGCACCGAGCTCGGCAGCACGCTGAGCGAAAGCAGGGGCAACCTTGCGCGGCTCGGCTTGACCGTCGCTCGGGCTGTAGAGGCCGCCCAGGGCGGGATCGCGCAGACCCGGCATCAGCTTGGCGACCTCGGCCGCGCTCAGCATCCTGGTGTCGAGCTGATAGTCGCGGGCGGTCGACATCCACTCCTCGTAGCCTTGCACCTCTTTCTCGGAACCGGCCATGAACAGGCAGCCTTCCTGGCGCCAGTCGAGATCGCTCTGCAACTCGGCCTCGAGGCCGGGCCAGATTTTCATCGCCTCCATCATCAGCGGCACTTCGGCGGGATCGCGGCTCATGATGCGCACGAAGCCCCAGGCGCGACTGGATTGCGCGCCGGCGATGCGTGCCTTTTCCAGCAGCACGACCTTGATACCGCGCTTCGCCAGATAATAGGCGGTCGCGCAGCCCATGATGCCGGCACCGATGATGACCACATCGGCGCGATCCGGCAGCGGCTGACCGGTGAAACTGGAGAAGACCGACATGATGATAGGCCCCGCATGACGTGTCGTTTGTTGCCGCCAAGATTAGCGGGCAAACCCGGAGGCGCAAGAGGCTAGAGACGGATTAGAGCGCAAATGAAAAGGCCCGCAAGTTGCCTTGCGGGCCTCTACGAACCAAAGGGCAGGGAGATCAGGCGGCCTTGCGGTTCGCCTGCAGCCACTTGCCGATGCGCTGCATCGCTTCGCCGATATTCTCGATCGAATTGGCGTAAGAGATGCGGATATAGCCTTCGCCATGCGCGCCGAAGCTGGTACCGGCGATCGAGGCGACGCCCGCTTCATCCAGCAGCTTCAGTTCCAGTTCCTTCGACTTGAAGCCGGTGCCGCTGATGTTCGGGAAGGCATAGAAGGCGCCGTACGGGGTGATGCAGCTTACGCCCGGCAGCTTGTTCAGCTCGCCGACGACGAAGCGGCGGCGCTCGTCGAACGCCTTCATCATCTTGGCGACCTCGTCCTTCGGACCGGTCAGAGCGGCAACGCCGGCCCATTGCGCTGAGGCATTGACGCAGGAATGGCAGTTGATCGCAAGGCGGGTCGCCTGGTCGATGAGGTGCTTCGGCCAAACCGAATAGCCCATGCGCCAGCCGGTCATGGCATAGGTCTTGGACCAGCCGTCCAGCATGATCAGGCGGTCGGCGAGCTGCGGATACTTCAGCAGGCTGGTGTGGATCTTGCCGTCATAGAGCATCTCCGAATAGATCTCGTCGCTCATGATGGCGACATTCGGATGCTTCTCGAGGCCGGCTACCAGCTTGTCGATCTCGTCCTTCTCGACGATGCCGCCGGTCGGATTGGCCGGGCTGTTGATGATGATGAGGCGGGTCTTCGGCGTGATCAGCTTCAACACGTCATCGGCCTTGAAACCGAAGCCGTTCTTTTCCAGCAGCGGCATCGGCACCGGCGTCGCGCCGGTGAACTTGATGGCCGATTCATAAATCGGGAAACCCGGATTCGGATAGATGATCTCCGCGCCCGGCTCGCCGAACATCAGGATGGCGAAGAACATGGTGACCTTGCCGCCCGGCACGACCAGCACATTACCCGGATCGACATTCACGCCATGGCGCTTGTTGAGATCGGCGGCCACCGCCTCACGCACCTGCGGGATGCCGTTGGCCGGGGTATAGCCATGATGGCCATCCTTCAGCGCCTTGATGGCGGCTTCGACGATATGGCCCGGGGTCTGGAAATCGGGCTGGCCGATCGACAGCGAGACGATGCTCTTGCCCTGTGCCTCCAGTGCCTTGGCACGGGCCAGCACTTCGAAGGCCGATTCGGTTCCCAGGCGGCCCATGCCGCTTGCCAGTTGAAGCATTGACGAATCCCTTAAATGTCAGAGGTCGTGGCCGGCCCGAGCTGCGGGTACCGGATCGATTGGGAGTGTACCGAGAATCAAGCCCGATTTAGGGCGCCAACCGACCAGATTTTGCGAAATGACGACTAGATACCGGTAACTTGCTCGTGCGGTTTCAGGCCTGTGCTGGGGGATTGCCCGGAGGAACGCCAAGTGGAAATGCCAATTGCCCGGACCATTTACGGCATCTGTTTCGGGTGACCGCTTATGGCTTGACGCGATGATGCAGCTTCGGTTACACCCAGCCCGCTTGCGGCGGGTGTAGCTCAGTTGGTTAGAGCGCCAGATTGTGGCTCTGGAGGTCGCCGGTTCGAGACCGGTCACTCGCCCCATCCTCTCCCCTTTCGGGGAAGAGACAGGCCTATAGCCGCAAGCCCTCCGTGCCCCCCTGATACATTGCACAGATGTCGCCCGAGTCCCCGTCGTCGGGCGCGTGAACGGCGGACGAAATGGGCTGCGGGGCAGCCGCCCGCAAGGTCTTGCATGTGGTCAATCTGCGCCATATGGGTGCGCAAATTGTCGCGGATGCGGTAATATTTTCGTCATATTGAAAATTATAAAACAAAATCAACATCTTATCTGATAGACAAGATTCGTCCGATTGGTCAAATTACGGAATCGTTTATTCCGTAATTGCGGACTTTGCAGGTCAGTCATGTATTTGCCGCGTGACTGACCCGATCTCGTTACGATACGCTCCCTCATCGACGTTAAAGTCGAGCCGAGTGGCAAAAAGCCACGGTCCAAGTTCTGGGAAGATGTGTCGCTCCGCGGTTTGGCCCGGTTCCGGCCTTGGAGTGGGGATAATCGGCAGAAAAGGCAAGCGCGTGGAGGCTTGCCTTTTTTGCTGCGTAAAATCCAAATCTTAACAAGAACTGGTGATGCGGCTGCCGGGCTTCAAGAGGTTGCGGCCCAGGGTCGCAGCCAGAGACGTGGATGACGGTTGCAGGTAGCGACGACGCGTAAGCCGAAGAACGGTGGTCGCGCTGTAAAGCTTCAGTCGTGAAACTTCATGCCGGCGCGTTGCGCCTTGAGCCAGGGCGGGTTCCGCTTGGCGATTTTCTTGAAGACCGGACAGTCCTCGGCATGAGAGCCCGGCAGATAACCGATGCTCATCAGGAACTCGCCGACGATCTCGCCGCCGGTAAAGACGAAGGTTTTCTTGAAGAGCTTGACCCAGTCGGCCTTGCGCTGGGGATGGTGAGCCGCCAGCCAAGCGTTGAAGCTGCCATGGCTCTTCTGGATCGTCAGCAGGCGCCGGGCATTCTCGATCGCGGCATCGACCTTCAGGCGGTTGCGGATGATGCCGGCATCCGTCAGCAGGCGTTCCCGATCGGCATCGCCATAGGCGGCGACGCGCTTGATCGAGAAGCCGCTATAGGCTTTGCGGAAGGCTTCCTGACGTTTCAGGATGGTGAGCCAACTCAGGCCCGCCTGGTTGATTTCCAGAATCAGCCGTTCGAACAGCAGATCATCGTCCTCGATCGGAAATCCGTATTGCGTCGCATGATACGGCTCATGCCAGGGATCGCCGATCGCACTTTGGCAGTAACCGCTCATGGCGCTCACCGAAACAGCTTTTCCAGGGTGAAACCGAGGACGTGGGTCAGATAGAAGAAGATGCCCCACAAGATGATCGCCAGGATCGACGTGGCGAGAGCCTTCCTCTTCAGTGCCGGGTTGACGGGCGCACCCGCATCATGGCCCGGCTCCGGATTATCGGCCGTCCGCACGCCGAAAGGCAGCACGATGAACAGGCTGAAAAACCAGAACAGCACATAGATCAGAATCTGGACCGCAACCTCAGACCAGTTCATGCCTGCTCCAATTCGATCAGCGTGCCGACGAAGTCCTTGGGATGCAGGAACAGGACGGGCTTGTCATGAGCGCCGATCTTCGGCTCGCCGTCGCCGAGGACACGGGCACCCTGCTGCTTCAGATGATCGCGGGCGGCGATGATGTCGTCGACCTCGTAGCAGACATGGTGGATGCCGCCGCTGCTGTTGCGCTCCAGGAAGGCAGCGATCGGCGACTTGTCGCCGAGCGGATGCAGCAATTCGATCTTGGTATTGGGCAACTCCACGAAAACGACGGTGACGCCGTGTTTGGGTTGCGGCACCGGTTCGGATACCCGCGCGCCCAGCGTGTCGCGGTAAAGCGCGACGGCGGCACTGAGGTCCGGAACTGCAATCGCCACGTGATTTAGTCGACCGATCATTTCGTCTTCTCCCATTTTGCGCTGCATCGTGCAGAGCCGGGCCGTGAAAGGCAAGGGCTCGCTGAGGCAATCTGTCTCCTGCGGCGACCCGGCGCAGGCATCGGGCCGGCACGGGGATGGCACCCGCAAGTAATCTGCAACCGAGCTGACAGGTACGGCGCTGCGCGACAGTCCCGCATATAGGTCCGCTAGGTCCGCCATATGGGCCCACCTGGCGCCGCTGAGCCGGCCGGGTCGATCTTCTGATGCCGGGCGGCGCACTTGCAGTTGCGGCGGGTCTGGGCTAGCACTGCCCCAGCCGCCGAGGCGGCGGCTGGGGCAGGACCGATAGGGTGTAACCGGACGGAGCGAAGCAGGCGGCATGTCGGATCTGGATCTCATCAGTTTCGCCAACGAGGCCTTTTACCGGGCTTTCGCTGCTTTGGATGCCGATCTGATGGCCGATGTCTGGGCTCGCGAGACGGAGGTCCGCTGCCTCCATCCCGGCGCTCATCCCCTGCGTGGCCGGGACCGGATCCTGGCCAGTTGGCGGGAGATTTTCGCCAATAGCGAGCCGGGCAGCATCAGTTTCCAGGTGCAGGACCTGGCGCTGGTGAACGGCATGGGACTCGTCTGCTGCTTCGAGGCGGTCAACGGCCATTTCGGCATCGCCACGAATCTGTTTGTCCGCGAAGGAACGCTCTGGCGCATGATTCTCCACCAGGCCGGACCGATCGCCAGCCCGCCAATGCAGCGTCCGGCCGCATCGACGCCTCGACCGAATTGAGGCATGGCCGAATTGATGACCGCGGCGACACTGGAACCGATGGCACAGGAACCGGTGACAATGGAAACCGGTGACGGGCGCTGGCAATCTTTCAGTTACCATCTTTGGGCTATGCTGGCGCCGGTCGGAGGCTCGCTTGCGGGGAGGATGGTTTGCAATTTGCGATCTGGCGGGGGCGGCAGCATAGTTTCGGCATGATCATGACGGTGAATCGGCGCTCCTTCCATCTGTTCCCCAATCGGCTGCTCTCCAATTCGCGGAAAACGGCAAGATTGCCTGGTTTGCTTGGAATCCTCGTCCTATGTCTTGGCATGGGCGCTGCCATGCCGGCCTGGGCGGATTACGAGAGCGGTCTCCAGGCTTTCGCTAGCGAAGATTACAAGACTGCCTTCACGGAATGGCAGGCGGCAGCCCGGGGTGGGGATGCCCAGGCGCAGCATGGTCTGGGCCTGCTGTATGAAACGGGCAAGGTCACCGGCAAGCCGGATATCAAGACAGCGATACGCTGGTATGAGGCCGCCGCCTCACGTGGCTTTGCCGCCGCACAGAACAATCTCGCCCGGATTTATGCGGCCGGTGTCGGCGTACCCCGGAATCAGGCGCGGGCGGTGGAACTGTGGAAGAAGGCGGCGGAGGGCGGCAACACGACGGCCTTGTTCAATCTCGGCGTTCAATATGTGAACGGATCGGGCGTCGCCGAGGACAAGGAAAAGGCCGCCGAACTGATCGCCCGCGCAGCGGAAGGCAATCTGCCCGAAGCGCAATTCGTGATGGGCGAGTTTTACAGCGAGGGGATCGGCGTCCAGAAGGATCCGCAGCGGGCGTATTCGTGGTATCAGCGGGCAGCCGAAAACGGCAACATGGCGGCGCGGGCCCAGTTGACCAAGTTCCCCGATCCAACCACGGCAAGTGCAGCGGCAGCGGCAAGTGCCGGAACACCGCCGCAGCCGTCGATAGATGCGGCGAAGGCGCCGGAGGTCAAAGCGGCTTCGGCCACGCCTGATCAATCATCGCCGTCTCCGGTATCCGCGATCTCTGAGCCGTCACCTGTGGCCGCCGCACCTGCTTCGACCGGAAAGACCGATGCTCCGACGCAATCCGAAGCACCAGCGGCGACGTCAGCACAGCCGGCGCCACAACCAGCATCCCAGGCACAGCCCGCATCCACGGCCCAGGCCTCGGCGCTAACTGCGTCCCAGGCTGCCGTACCGAACCAAAGCTCAGCGTCAGAGACTGCAGCTTCAAGTGAGGCGGCATCTGCTTCCGCCACGACCGTAGACAAGGCCGCTGACAACGCCACTGGCAAGGTGGCTGAAACCAAGGCGACGAAACCTGCGGAACAGAATGCGCCGGCCGGTCAGACGGCAAAAGCCGAGGCGACCGCTAAGACCGAAGGCGCTGTGAAAACCGCCGATACCGACAAGGCGGCGCAGTCTGCACAGGCCGCACAGGCCGAGAAACCGGAGGCAGCAAAGCCGGCGGCCGATCAGAAATCGACCGAGACCACCACAACCGCATCACAGGCGGCCACATCGCTGAACGCGTCTCAGGAAGCCGGGACACAAGGTGCCAAGACACCACAGCCGACCGAGACGGCGCAGCCGGCTCATGATGCCGAGAATCAGGCACCGGCGGCGGCCAAGCCGGAAACGCCGAGTGCGGATCAGGCCGACAGCAAGGTTGCCGTTGCGGAATCCCTGAGTGGCGGCAAGCGGGTCTATCGTATCTGGCTGTCGAGCAAGAGCAGCGAAAACAGTGCGAAGTCCGACTGGGATCGCCTGCTGCAGAAATATCCGAATATCCTCAGCAAACTGACCCCGGATTTTCGCGAATACTATTTCAACAGCGAGAAGGGGACGGTCTATCGGCTCTTCGCCGGACCCTTCAATTCATTGGATGCGGCGCAGAAGGCGTGTGTCGACATCCAGGCGCGATATAGCGAAGAATTCTGCCGAACCGTGATCAATTGACCGGACCGAAGCTTCAGATGCTGCCACCCGCCGCCAATCGAGATACCACGAGCGAAGTGCTTAATCTGCGCCTAGTGACCGCCCAGGAAATGCGCCAGACGGAGCAACTGGCTTTTGCCGCCGGGCTGGATCCCTATCTGGCGATGGAACGTGCGGGCAAGGCCGTGGCCGCTGCCATCCTGGCGCGCTGGGAGGCGCGGCCGGCGCTGGTCCTGTGCGGATCAGGGAATAATGGCGGCGACGGTTACATCGTCGCGGATGCCCTGCGGCAGGCCGGCTGGCCGGTCGCGGTGGTTGCCCTGGGCGCACCCAGATCGCAGGACGCCTCACGAGCCGCCACGGCCTGGGGCGCATCTGTCCTGGAGGGCGATGCGTCGGAGTGGCCGGGGCCGTCCGGCCTGATCGTCGATGCCTTGTTCGGTATCGGGCTGATGCGGCCGTTGGCCGGCGCAGCGGCGGATCTGGTGCGCCGGGCGAATGCCAGCGGCGCGCCGATTGTCTCGATCGATATCCCGAGCGGGGTCGATGCTGATACCGGGGCCAGCCCCGGTCCGGCGATCCGGGCCGCCATGACGGTGACGTTTGCCTGGCGCAAGCCGGCACATCTCCTGCTACCAGGACGGGAATTGGCCGGCACCGTAATTGCCGCTGGGATCGGTCTGCCGGCCGCGCCGATTCCCGGGGATGCACCACCGCTCTGGGCGAATGCGCCGACCCTGTGGCGCGGCAAACTGCCGGTACCGGGCGCCGCGGATCACAAATTCAGCCGGGGGCATCTCCTGGCGATCGGCGGCGGCGTGATGACCGGTGCGGTCCGCCTGGCGACACGGGCCGCGCGGCGCGGCGGTGTCGGCCTAGTGACCATTCTCGCCCCCGCTGCTGCGGTGCCGATCTATGCCCAGGACCAGGCGGGCGTCATCGTGCATTCCCGCGCCGATCCGGCGGTCATCGAGGCAATCGCCGGAGACCGGCGGCTGAGCGCGATGCTGATCGGCAGTGGCCTCGAGGCGGGTGGGGAGGCCACCGATCTGCTGCGACGCCTGCTCGCGGCCGATTGCCCGTTGATCGTTGATGGCGGCGCCCTGGATGCGCTGCGGGACCTTGGCGGACCGCAGCCGGGCCGTAGTGCCATGGTGCTGACGCCGCATGAAGGGGAATTCGCCCGTCTTTGCGCCGGACTGGATCTGCCGGCGGGCAAGGTGGCCCGGGCCCGGATGGCGGCACGGCATTTTCGGTCGGTGATCGTCCTGAAGGGGGCGGATACGGTGATTGCCGCACCCGACGGCCGGGCGATCATCAATGGCGATGCGCCGGCCTATCTGGCGACCGCCGGGTCGGGGGACGTCCTGGCCGGGATCATTGCGGGCTTGGTGGCGCAGGGGATGGATGCTTTCGCCGGGTCGGCGGCGGCCGTCTGGCTGCATGCCGAGGCGGCTCGCCGGTTCGGTCCGGGCCTGCTGGCGGAGGATCTCCCGGATCTGCTGCCGGCCGTTCTTTTCAATGTTCTACCGGGTGCGGAAACTGTGCCGACAAGCGATTGATTCTTAATTATTTCTCCTTCGGATAGATGGCGGCGGGGCCGATCGCGGTGCAATCGGCTTCGTTCCGAGGCAAATGCGCGGCGGGACTGGCCCTTTTGCGGATTTTCTCTTGTGCCGGTGGCACGGCTGCGATACACCGCCCCCCGACAATGGCGTGCGTTCCGTGGCGGGATGTGCGGCAGCCGTCCAGGCGCGCGGGCGTGGCGGAATTGGCAGACGCGCCGGATTTAGGTTCCGGTGACGCAAGTCGTGTGGGTTCAAGTCCCTCCGCCCGCACCAGGATCGGTTTGCTCGCATCCCTGAACAATGCGGCGCGGTCGTCTGGGAACCCTTTCTTCTGACGTAACGGACAGAGTATTTCCATGCAGGTTACCGAAACCAACACCAACGGCTTGAAGCGCGAATTCAAGATCGTCATCCCTGCGCAGCAGGTTCAGAGCCAGGTGGATGACCGCCTGCGCGAATTGGGTAACCAGGTGAAGCTGCCTGGCTTCCGCCCCGGCAAGGTGCCGCTGGCGCTGCTGAAGCAGCGTTACGAGCAGTCGGTGAAGGGCGAGGTCCTGGAGCGCGCCGTGCATGACGGTCAGCACAAGCTGCTCGACGAGCACAAGATCCGCCCGGCCGGTCAGCCGAAGGTCGAGATCGTGAAGTTCGAGGATGGCGGCGATCTGGAAATCGCCGTGGCGATGGAAGTCATCCCGGAAATTACGCCGATGGATTTCAAGACGGTCAGCCTGGAAAAGGTGACGGTCGACGTGCCGGAAACGGAAGTGACCGAGAGCCTGGAGCGTATTGCCAAGCGTCAGCGCCAGTCCGCCCCG
This sequence comes from uncultured Rhodospirillaceae bacterium, assembly GCA_964406155.1. GTDB lineage: Bacteria > Pseudomonadota > Alphaproteobacteria > Dongiales > Dongiaceae > Dongia_B. Next base: position 141,392 of record CAYOQR010000002.1, read on the forward strand.
ATCGAGGGTGACCGCGCCGCCGCGTCCGGCGATGTCGTGGTGATCGATTTCGTCGGCCGCATCGACGGCACCGAATTCGCCGGCGGCAAGGCCGAAGGCCAGTATCTGGAACTGGGCTCGGGCATGTTCATTCCCGGTTTCGAGGATCAGCTGGTCGGCGCCAAGAAGGGTGACAAGAAGCTGGTCAAGGTCACCTTCCCGGCGGAATACGGCAACAGCGAGCTGGCCGGCAAGGACGCGGAATTCGACGTGACCGTCAATGAAATCCGCGAAATGAAGGACGTGCCGGTCGATGACGAGCTGGCGAAGTCGCTGGGCCTCGACAATCTCGACGCGCTGAAGAAGTCGGCGCGTGAGCAGATCGAGAAGGAATATGGTGCGGTTGCCCGGGCGCGGACCAAGCGCAAGCTGCTCGACGTCCTCGCCGACAAGCACGACTTCGAGTTGCCGGAAGGTCTGGTCGAGGCGGAGTTCACCGCGATCTGGCAGCAGATCGAACAGGACATGAAGAACGACCGCCTCGATGCCGAGGACAAGGGCAAGAGCGAAGATCAGCTCAAGGCCGAGTATCGCGACATCGCCAAGCGTCGGGTGAAGCTCGGCCTGTTGCTGTCGGAAGTCGGCCGCATCAATAATATCCAGGTTCCGAATGAGGATTTGACCCGCGCGGTGATCGCCGAGGCGCGTCGTTATCCGGGCCAGGAGAAGCAGGTCATCGACTATTTCCAGAAGACCCCGGAAGCCCTCAACCAGCTGCGTGCGCCGCTTTACGAGGAAAAGGTCATCGACTTCATCCTCGATCTCGCCAAGCTGAGCGAGCGCAAGGTGTCGCCGGAAGACTTCGCCAAGGAAGAAGAGGCGGCCGGCAAGGCGGCCTGATCCACCGGTCTTGCAACTCGGTGTCGGCATCACGATATCGAGTAGCAAGCTCGCGCAATCTCCCCGCATCAAGATTGCACTCTGGTGCCGGGATTCTATGATCATCGGCGGTCGCGAGTCGTCGCGGCCGCCGAAGTTCTGTTTGCAGCCGGCACGATTCCGACGACGGTCGGACTGACGAAGGTTGGAGTTTCAGGAGAAGGCGATGAGAGATAGGGATCCGGTCGAAATCTACAACAACCTGCTGGTGCCGATGGTGGTCGAGCAGACCAATCGCGGCGAGCGGGCCTATGATATTTACTCGCGCCTGTTGAAAGAACGGATCATCTTTATCGTCGGTCCGGTCAATGACGGCATGTCGAGCCTGGTCTGCGCCCAGCTCCTGTTCCTGGAATCCGAGAATCCCAACAAGGAAATCTCGCTTTATATCAATTCGCCGGGCGGCGTCGTCAGCTCGGGCCTCGCGATGTACGACACCATGCAGTACATCCGGCCGGAAGTTTCCACCGTCTGCATCGGCATGGCGGCATCGATGGGCTCGCTGCTGCTGACCGCCGGCGCCAAGGGCAAGCGCTTCAGCCTGCCGAACTCCAAGATCATGATCCATCAGCCCTCGGGCGGCTTCCAGGGGCAGGCGACGGATATCGAGATCCACGCCCGCGAAATCCTGAAGACCCGTGACCGGCTGAACAAGATCTATGTCCATCACACCGGCCAGGAATTGTCGAAGGTTGAAGCGGCGATGGAGCGCGACAACTTCATGGAACCGGATGAAGCCAGGAGCTTCGGCCTGATCGATGAAGTCGTGCTGGAACGCCCGAAGCTCGCCGACGACAAGAACGGCAATGGCGATAAAGCGTGATTGCCGCTCTTAACCATTTTACAGGGGTTTGCCCCTAGATAATGGAAAGCGGTCCGGACCCGGAGCCGGGCCGCTTTTCGCTTCGGTCAGGCATGGCGGCGAAAACGACGGATCGGCGGTGGAATACCGACGATCCTGGTCAAAAAGACTCGGAAAAAGCCGTTGTGTTCCTGAATTTACCGGGGCTAACATGACAAAAAGGCTGCGGTCGTTGCGACCGCCGGCAGCTCGGATGGATCAGGATGAACAGTAAGGCCAGCGGCGGCGACTCCAAAAATACCCTCTATTGCTCGTTCTGCGGCAAAAGCCAGCACGAAGTGCGGAAGCTGATTGCCGGGCCGACCGTCTTCATCTGTGACGAATGCGTCGAACTCTGCATGGATATCATCCGTGAAGAGCACAAGACGACCCTGGTGAAGTCGCGCGACGGCGTGCCGAGCCCGAAGGATATCTGCAAGGTTCTGGACGATTACGTGATCGGCCAGGATCATGCCAAGCGCGTGCTGTCGGTCGCTGTCCACAACCATTACAAGCGCCTGTCCCATGCGGGCAAAAACAACGATGTCGAGCTCTCGAAGTCGAACATCCTGCTGATGCGGCAAGACCCTGCTGGCGCAGACCCTGGCGCGCATCATCGACGTGCCCTTCACCATGGCCGATGCGACGACGCTGACCGAGGCCGGCTATGTCGGTGAGGATGTTGAGAATATCATCCTGAAGCTGCTGCAGGCCGCCGATTACAATGTCGAGCGCGCCCAGCGCGGCATCGTCTATATCGACGAAGTGGATAAGATCAGCCGCAAGTCGGACAATCCGTCGATCACCCGCGACGTGTCGGGCGAAGGCGTGCAGCAGGCCCTGCTGAAGATCATGGAAGGCACCGTCGCCTCGGTGCCGCCACAGGGCGGCCGCAAGCATCCGCAGCAGGAATTCCTGCAGGTCGACACCACCAATATCCTGTTCATCTGCGGTGGCGCTTTCGCGGGCCTGGAAAAGATCATCGGCGCGCGCGGCCGGAGCGGATCGGCGATCGGCTTCGGCGCCAATGTGCGCGGTCCGGATGAGCGCCGTGCCGGCGAAGTGTTGCGCGAGGTCGAGCCGGAAGATCTGCTGAAATTCGGCCTGATCCCCGAATTCGTCGGCCGTCTGCCGGTTGTCGCGACCTTGGATGACCTCGACGAAGCGGCGCTGGTGCAGATTCTGACCGAGCCGAAGAATGCGCTGGTGAAGCAATATCAGCGTCTGTTCGAGATGGAGGATGTCCGTCTCGAATTTGCCGAAGACGCGCTCGGCGCGATTGCCCGCAAGGCGATTGCCCGCAAGACGGGTGCTCGCGGCCTGCGCTCCATCATGGAAGCGATCCTGCTCGAGCCGATGTTCGATCTGCCGGGCCTGGATGGCGTTGAGGGCATCGTCATCAGCCGGGAGGTCGTGGAGGGTGGTGCGAAGCCGCTCTACATCTACACCGATCGGCGCGGGGATGTCGGCGCCGGCGCCTAAGCTGTCCGTTTCAGCCGCTTATCGTCAATCAAAGATCAGCATCATCTCATAGGAAGATGGTGCTGTTTCTTTTTGTGCGGACGATTCTGCGCGATATTGGCCGGTACTGTTTTTCGGGAGTTCGCCAGATAGTTAGGTGTCGCAGGTAGTTAGGTGTCACTGGGCACATGTCGGGCAGGGCACTGTGCAATCGTCAGGCGTGCTATGCAGCGGGGATCTTGACGGAGCTGTACTGTCACCCAACATGTTAACACGGTTGCTGGGCTCACTGATGCGGTCCATTCTCTAAGCTAGCTGCCATCCGGACGCGGTGCACTGGTCCGGAAAATGTGTCCCGGGCAGAAATTTCTGCCTTAGCCGACTGGCTCGATCGTCTCAGATCGCTGCTGTTTACGACATCTTCAACCTGGTCGAGACAAAATGGCATCGGAGTCGATGCGCGTCTGGAAATGCCAGGGGCTGGGAAGGTTGCGGGATTGCCGCCCTAAGGGGTAGTCTCGGTTCTAGATCTAACGATTGGAAGAATCATGCAGGAAACGCAAACATCGTCGCAATATCCGGTCCTGCCGTTGCGTGACATCGTCGTTTTCCCGCACATGATCGTGCCGCTTTTCGTGGGGCGCGAAAAATCTGTGCGGGCGCTGGAAGATGTGATGAAGGATGACAAGCAGATCCTGCTGGTCACCCAGAAGAACGCGGCCCAGGACGATCCGACACCGAGCGACATCTACAATGTCGGCACGGTCGGCACGGTACTGCAGCTTCTCAAGCTCCCGGATGGCACGGTGAAGGTGCTGGTGGAAGGCGGGCATCGCGCCGTCATTCATCGCTTTATCGACAGCGATCAATTCTTCATCGCCGAAGCATCGGCGATGCAGGATGCCAATGCCGAAGGCAAGGAAATCGAAGCGCTGGCGCGCTCGGTGATTTCTCAGTTCGAGCAATATATCAAGCTGAACAAGAAGATCCCGCCGGAAGTTCTGGTGTCGGTCAATCAGATCGACGATCCGTCGAAGCTCGCGGATACGGTTGCTTCGCATCTCGGTCTGAAGATCAACGACAAGCAGGAACTGCTTGAAGTTGTGTCTGTTTCGGAACGGCTGGAGCGCGTCTATGCCTTCATGGAAGGTGAGATCGGTGTCCTGCAGGTGGAGAAGCGCATCCGCAGCCGCGTGAAGCGGCAGATGGAGAAGACGCAGCGCGAGTACTATCTGAATGAGCAGATGAAGGCCATTCAGAAGGAGCTGGGTGAAGGCGAGGACGGCAAGGACGAAGTCGCCGAGCTCGAAGACCGGATCAAGAAGACGAAGCTCAGCAAGGAAGCGCGCGAGAAGGCGCAGGCCGAAGCGAAGAAGCTGCGGACCATGAGCCCGATGTCGGCTGAAGCGACGGTCGTGCGCAACTATCTCGACTGGCTGCTGTCGATCCCCTGGGCGAAGCCGACCAAGGTCAAGAAAGACATCAAGCTCGCCGAGAAAGTTCTCAACGACGACCATTACGGCCTGGAGAAGGTCAAGGAACGTATCCTCGAATATCTGGCCGTCCAGTTGCGTCAGAAGAAGATGAAGGGTCCGATCCTGTGCCTCGTCGGCCCCCCGGGCGTCGGCAAGACTTCGCTCGGTAAGTCGATCGCCAAGGCGACCGGCCGGAACTTCGTGCGCATCAGCCTCGGCGGCGTGCGCGACGAGGCGGAAATTCGTGGTCATCGCCGGACCTATATCGGCTCGATGCCGGGCAAGATCATCCAGGCGATGAAGAAGGCGAAGTCGTCCAATCCGATGTTCCTGTTGGACGAGATCGACAAGCTCGGTGCTGATTGGCGGGGTGACCCGTCCTCGGCTCTGCTCGAGGTCCTGGATCCGGAACAGAACGTCAATTTCAACGATCACTACCTCGAGGTCGATTACGACCTCAGCGACGTGATGTTCGTGACCACGGCCAACAGCCTGCGCATGCCGCAGCCGCTGCTGGACCGCATGGAGATCATCCGTCTCTCGGGTTACACCGAGGACGAGAAGGTGGAAATCGCCAAGCGCCATCTGATCGAAAAGCAGATGAAGGATCACGGGCTGAAGAAGAGCGAGTGGGTGCTGTCGGAAGACGCCATCCGTGACCTCGTCCGCTATTACACGCGGGAAGCCGGTGTCCGTAGCTTGGAGCGTGAGATCGCCAATCTCGCCCGTAAGTCGCTGAAGGAGATTCTGCTGAAGAATCTCAAGAAGGTGACGATCAACCGGCGCAATCTCGGCAAGTATGCCGGCGTGCGGAAGTTCCGGTATGGCGAGGCGGAAGCCGAGGATATGGTCGGTGTCGTCACCGGCCTGGCCTGGACGGAAGTGGGCGGCGAGATCCTGACGATCGAAGCCGTGACCGTGCCGGGTCGAGGCAAGGTGATCGCCACCGGCAAGCTCGGCGATGTCATGAAGGAATCGGTGCAGGCCGCTGAATCCTACGTGAAGTCGCGGAGCACCGAATTCGGCATCAAGCCGACGATCTTCAACAAGAAGGATATCCATGTGCATGTGCCGGAAGGCGCAACGCCGAAGGACGGTCCTTCCGCCGGTGTCGCCATGGTCACCACCATCGTCTCGGTGCTGACGGGCATTCCGGTGCGCCGCGATGTGGCGATGACGGGTGAGGTCACGCTGCGTGGCCGTGTTCTGCCGATCGGCGGATTGAAGGAGAAGTTGCTGGCGGCTCTGCGGGCCGGCATCAAGATTGCCTTAATCCCGTCGGAGAACGAGAAGGACCTCGCGGATATTCCGGAGAATGTGAAGCGCAGCTTGCAGATCATCCCTGTGTCGTCGGTGGATGAAGTGCTGAAACATGCCCTGGCCAAACCATTGACACCGATCGAGTGGATCGAACCGGCCGATGTCGAACCCGTCGCCGCCGGTAACCAAGAAGATGATCGCGGTATCGTCACGCACTAATATGTGATTGATATCGCGGTATCGTCGCCGCAATGTGAAGAACCGCGATTTTCCTGGGGATAATCGCGGTTCTTTCGTTGACGGGGTTTTACAGCGGGCACTAAAATCGCCGCTTCATTGCGCAGGCCTGCGCCTTAATATCTTTTGGTTCATAACAAGGGGGTTCCCGTGAATAAGAATGATCTGATCGCCGAAGTGGCGGAAGATACAGGTCTGTCGAAGACCGATGCCGGACGCGCCGTCGATGCCGTCTTTGATGCCGTGACCAAGGCGTTGAAGAAGAATCAGGAAGTGCGTCTGGTCGGTTTCGGGACGTTCAGCGTTTCCAAGCGCGACAAGTCCAAGGGCCGCAATCCGCGTACCGGCGAAGAGATCGTCATTCCGGCGTCCAAGCAGCCGAAGTTCAAGGCCGGCAAGGGTCTGAAGGACGCGGTCAACTAATCGCGCCTCGACCGATCATCGGTTAGATTAATGAACCGGCCGTCGCAAGACGGCCGGTTCCATTTTACGGCGACCGTGCTATAAGGGGCCAATTCAGCGGGAAACTTGTTTCCGGAATTTCCCTTTCCGGAAAAGTCTCAGCGGGGCGGGCGATTAGCTCAGTTGGTAGAGCGCTTCGTTTACACCGAAGATGTCGGCGGTTCGAGTCCGTCATCGCCCACCAGTACAGCACAGATTTCTGGAAATTCTTAACCTATTGGTCGTCAGCCTCTCTTGCCCCTTCGGGTGATACAAGAGGGGCCAAATGAGCATGAATTATCTCCAGAAACGCCCCAAGTTCGGTGTTTATCGTATATGCCGTGCAACCCCTTCAGCGCTTCGCGAATTGCTTGGCAAGAGAGCTAGTGCAGTTTATGCGCATCCGGCTCTAGAGAAGATTCTGCCAAATGCGGGCGAATAGTTCCTGCATCTTCTGGGTGAGCGGACGATCCTCCCAGGTCTTGGCATCGATCTGCTTGGCGCGTTTAATATCTTCTTCAAACATCGTGCTAAGGGCCGTTGCGGTTTCGTGGCCGAGTACGACGGCATCGACTTCATCATTGAACAGGACACTGCGCTGATCGAAATTGGACGATCCGATGGCCGACCAGACGCCGTCAATGACGACGGTCTTCGAGTGCAGCACGATGCCCTGTGTTTCATAGATCTTCACACCGGCTTCCAGCAAATCCTCATAGTGGGAATGAGCCACGGCGATCGCCACATCCGAATCGCTTTGATCGGGCAGCAATAGACGTACAGAGACGCCGCGCCGTGCCGCTGCGATGAGATCTTCTTTTTCTTGGCGAGATGGCACGAAATAGGCAGCACTCAGACAGATCGATTTTTCTGCATTACGGATTGCGGAGAGCAGCGTGACATAATAACGCGATATCTCGCGGCTCGGCCTGCTGCCGATGATGCGCAGGACCTCTTTGCCCTGTGGCTGGATGGTGGGATAGAAATGCGTTTCATCGATCGGTGGGCCTTGCTGCGCCTTCCAATGCTCTACAAAGAGCTTTTGCAGTTGTGCAACTGCCGGCCCTTCTATCTGTAGATCGGTGTCGCGCCAGTGCTGGGGGATCCGTCCATCTGGCTGTTCGAACTTACTGAAGATGACGCTCTGATAACTGGTGCTGAGGTTGACGCCGCCGATGATGGCAAGCCTGCCATCGACGATCAGAATCTTGCGGTGATCGCGATCGTTCAGTGAATAGCTGCCTTTTGCCGCCAGAGGATCGATTGGATTGAATTCCACCAGTCCCACACCGGCCTTTTTCAGGCGATCGAAGATATCCCTCGGCGTATTCTGCGAGCCGTAGCTGTCGTAGATGATGTTAACCGCCACGCCATGGCGTCGTCGTTCCATGAGCAGATCGCTCAGCCGTTCGCCATCGTTCGTGATGTCTTCAAAGGTGTAGTATTCGAGATTGATGTGATCGGTGGCGTGATGAATGGCACTGAAGATGGCACGAAAGGTTTGCGGCCCATCTTGTAGCAAGGTCGTACGATTTCCCAGCACCAGCGGGGTCTCGGAGACGGCTTGTTCGATCGCGAGATGGCGCTGCAGCATGCCAGTGTCGCCCGCTTCCCTGGTGATCTTCGCCAGGATGGCCTTACTGCGGTCGGCCGAGAGCGGCCCATAAGAGCCTTCGATCAGGGGTGTTTCCGAGACTGTTGCCGGGCGTGCGATTTCGCTGTCGACGTCCGATATTTCGGCACAGGCTGTTACCATCAGGATCATCGATGCAACGACACGCGAAGCGATCGACTGCGCCTGATGCAAGAACCCTCTTGACATGGAATAAGCATGGAAGAAAGGTGGCTAGATCGCAAGACACAGACTTGTTGTCTACGATCAAACTCGCTTGAAGTTTGGAAGTGGTGAGTGCCGATTTTCCTATACGGTGCCGCAATCGTATTACGCTTGAACGCGCAAGAATGAACGGCGTCAACCGGATGGCCTCAAGCCCAGCGCCAGGAAAATACCTCCCAGCCACAGACACTCGTCTTTCCCGTGCAAAGCTCAAACCAACGAACGATCAACGGGCATAGGTGCATTTGTTCCGACAGGCACACGGGAAGGGGGACAAAAGGATTGATTGCACGACCAAGTCGCTCAATCCATGACGGCCGCATGACCCGGATCCGGCGCCGAGCTTGGCTTGCGCAACAGCAGGACCAGCGGCAGGACGACGAGGCACATGATCATCAGGAGCTTGTAATCGTCGATATAGGCGATGATGGTGGCTTGCCGCGTGATCATGCTATCCAGGACCGCGCGCCCCGACGCCGTGAGCGGATTGACGATCTGCATCGCCGGAGCATCGAACTGGTGATTGAAGGGCGTCACGTAGGCGGCGATCGTCGCATGATTGACCTGGGTATTCTCAGCGATCATCGCCGTCATGATGGAAATACCGGCACTCGCGCCGATATTGCGCGATAGATTGTAGAGACCGGTTCCTTCGCCGCGCATCTCCGCCGGCAGGGTGGCAAAGGCGATCGTCGTGAGCGGCACGAAGAGGAAGCCGAGGCCGGCACCCTGGACGAAGCCGACCGAGACGATGGTCCATTGCGAAACATCGGGCGTCCAGCCGGTCATGTCATACATCGCCCAAGCGGTCAGGCCGAGGCCGATCGCGAGCAGGACACGTGTATCGATCCGGCCAATCAGGCGCCCGACGATGAACATGCAGACCATGGTGCCGATACCGCGCGGTCCCATGACGATGCCGGCCGTGGTGACGGGATAGCCCATCAGCGTTTGCAGATACGGCGTCGCCAGCGCCAGCGATGCGTAATAGGTGATGCCGACGACGAAGATAAGGCACACGCTCGCGGCGAAATTCCGATCCAGGAACAGGCGCGGATTCATGAAGGAGCGGTCGGCCGTGAAGGTATGGGCAAGGAACAGGTAGAAGGCCGCCCCTGCGACAAGTGCCTCGGTGATGATTTCGCCCGAATAGAACCAGTCCAACTGCTCGCCGCGATCGAGGAAGAGCTGTAAGGCAGCGATCCCGAGGCTCAGCATGCCGAAGCCGAACCAGTCCAGCTTGGCACCGGCATCGCGTTTCGTCTCCTGGACGAAGACCATGATCCCGGCAAATGCCACGAGCCCGATCGGCAGGTTGATATAGAAGACCCAGCGCCAACTGGCATTGTCAGTCAGCCAGCCGCCGATGACGGGGCCGAGGACCGGCCCGACCATCACGGAAACGCCAAAAACGGCCATCGCCGATCCGCGCTCCTTGAGCGAATAGATATCGAGCAGAATGCCTTGCGCCAGAGGCACAAGAGCGGCGCCGAAAGCTCCCTGCAGCAGCCGGAATAGAACGATCTCGAACAGCGATTGCGCGAAACCACAAAGCATGGAGGCGATGACGAAGCCGGCGACTGCCGTGAGCAGCACGCGCTTGCGGCCGAACCGGTTGGAAAGGAAACCGGATGGCGGCGTCATGATCGCGGCCGCGACGATATAGGATGTGAGAACCCAGTTAATCTGATCGGAGCTGGCCGAAACGCTGCCTTGGATATAGGGCAGGGCGACATTGGCGATGGTCGTGTCCAGCGCCTGCATGATCACGGCAAGGATCACGCAGGCGGTGATCGCCCCCCGATTGGCGACAACCGGGGTGGTCGGCACGGCGGCTGCCGTCTCAGCCATGAGTGCTGTCCGTATGCCCGAGCAGATTGGAGATGAAGGTCGGCAGGCCGCGGGCATGGCCCGTATCGATATCGATGGTCGCGCTCATGCCGACGCGGAGCTGCGGTTTGCCGTCCAGGTCGGTGAGGTCGACGATCAGCGGAATACGCTGCACCACCTTCACCCAGTTGCCGGTGGTGTTCTGTGCCGGCAACAATGAGAAGCTGGAGCCGGAGGCCGGGCTGACGCTGCGCACGGTGCCTTTCCAGGTAATGCCAGGATAGGTATCGACGCTCACCGTCACCTGCTGACCAGGTTGGACATGGGTCAGCTCCGTTTCCTTCGGGCTGGCCGTCACCCAGATATGGGTGGTCGATACCAGATTGAAGGCAGTCTGCGCTGCCTTCAGATAGGAGCCCGCCTGGAGCGCCGGCACATTGGTGACGATGCCGTCGAAGGGCGCCGTCACGACCGTGTCGTTCAACTGGCGTTGCGCTTCATCGACGCCGGCGAGCGCCTGAAGATAGAAAGGGTTCTGTTCCACCGGCTGATTGGGGTCATTGCCGAGCTGTGCCAGCGCCGAAGCCGCCTGGGCCTTCGCGACCTTCACTTTCTCCTGGGCACTGGTGAGGTCCTGCTGCGCCTTGTCATAGGCGGCTTTCGAAGCCGCCGGCCCGCTGGACAGATCCTGCTGGCGTTTAAAGTTCGTCTGATAATAGGGAATATCAGCTTCCGCCTGGGCAATCTGTGCCAGGGCCTGGGTATAGCTGGCCTGCAATGTGAGGATCTGGTTGCGAACCGTGCCGAGCTGCGCTTTGGCGCCATCCAAGGCGATCTGGAAGGATTTCTGCCGAAGGCGGAACAGCACCTGCCCCTTTTTGACGACCTGATTGTCATGCACCTCGATCGTGTCGACCGTGCCGGAGACGTCGGTGGAGACGCCGACCATATCGGCCTGCACATAGGCATTGTCGGTCGACATGACCTGACCGCCGGTCACATAGAAATAGCCGCCGACGATCAAGGTGAGAGGCAACAGGGCGAATAAGAAGGGGCGGAGCAGGCGGCGCTTCGATTTGACGGCGCGCGCCGGCTCGGCGGTAACCAGCGGTAAGGGACGTTCCGTTATGCGTGGCGTTTCAACGTCTTCGCGGGTAAAGCCGGTTTCGCCTGTATCGTCAAAATCCACCGACTCACCGGGCAGCGACGAGGGATAATCGCGATCGACCGATTTGCCGTCAGGCATGATTTGCTTCCTTGTCGTCGACCGGCTGTGCGCAGGCCTCGAGCAGATTGGTCTTCATCACTGTCAGGGCGGAGAGAAGAAATTCGCGATCCTCAGCCGACAAGCCGGCGAGCGCCTCGCCCCGGGTGAGGTCGCCGATCTCTCGCATTTTGGCGATCATCGGCCGCGCTGTGTCGCACAGGAAGAGAAGCCGGATCCGCCGGTCCGTCGGATGCGGCCGTCGCTCGATCAGGCCGCGCTCCTCCAGCTTGTCGAGGATGCGGACGAGCGTGATTCCTTCGATATCCAGGAGCTCGGCCAGCCCGGCCTGATGGATGCCTTCATTGAGATTGAGATAGGCCAGCGTATGCCATTGCGACCTGGTCAACCCCAACTGCTTCGCGTTCTGTTCGAACCGCTTGCGCAGCAGGCGGGCGACATCGTGCAGGATAAAGCCGAGTGTTGGACTGTTGTTCATGGAAGCATATCGTGCTTGTTATAAGCATGCATATAACATAGCTTGCTAGGAAAAGGCATGCTAATTGGGCATGGAAGGTAGTCCGCATGCATAAAGTCATGCGGCGAGCGGAATGTAGAGATATGCGTAAGCTAGCAGCCGATAGACAGGTTTCTGTCTCTTGTGGCGCCGCGACGATCCTGGCCCTGGCGGTCTTCCTGGCAACGGCAGAGCCGTCGCGGGCGGCCTCTCCGGTCTCCTGTGCCGGTGCCGTGATGATGGGTGCGGCCCAGCTCATGTGCAGTCATGTCGATCCGCAGGCACCGCCGCAACTTTGCACCTATAGCTGGACCTTGGCGACGACCGCCAATGTGACGCAGGTTGTTGATGGGTCTTTCCTGCTGCAACCCGGCGTTATGAACATGCAGGTCTATCAGGGCAGCGGATTCAATGTTGCGCTGTCGCAGCCGATCATCCTCTGCCAGGAAAAGGCACCCGGCAATTAGCCGGATCGTCAACGGAACGTGATGGGAGTATGCGGGCGGCGATTGCAGGGTCGGCCATCATGCACCGTTCTATGGATACGCGCCGATGATGGCGCCCAAGAACGAGGTTGCTCCATGTTTGGCAAAGTCAGGAAGATAGTTCTGCCCTTCATCGCCATGGCGAGCCTGGCCGGCCTGCTGACCGGCTGTATCATCGCGCCGGCACCGGGCTATTATCGTCCTTATCATCCCTATTACGCCGCACCGCATTACTACTATTATCCCTGAGGTGGAATCACACTGAAGGGATGAGCGCGTGACAATTCTCTATGCCGGCGATGCAAGCGAAGCCGATCAATGGCTGGGGGCGGTTCAGGAAATCGACCCCAGCCTCGACTTTCGCCGCTGGCCCGATCACGGCGATCCCGCCGAGGTGGATTTCATCATCGTCGGCGGCAGCATGCCGGGCGACTTTTCGGGCTTCAGCGATTTGCGCGGCATCCAATCCACCTGGGCTGGCGTCAATCACCTGTTGCAGAGTGGCGGCCTGCCTGCGGGCGTGCCGGTCGCGCGGATGGTGGATGACGGCCTGACGCTCAGCATGTCGGAATATCTGGTGTTCCAGGTGCTCGATCATTTGCGGCATGGCCGCGCCTTGCGTGCGGCCCAGCGGGCTGGCATCTGGGCGCAACAACTCGGCGGCATGCGGACCGGTACGGTCGGTATCATGGGCCTTGGCAATCTCGGCCAAGATGCCGCGCGGCATTTGCATGCGCTCGGCCTCCCGCTCAGGGGTTGGAGCCGCAGCATGAAAACGGTGCCGGGCGTCGAATGTTACGCCGGCGCGGCGGGCCTGCCTGATTTTCTGGCGGGTACCGAGATCCTGATCTGCCTGCTGCCTTTGACGCCGGATACCAAAGGCATTCTCAATCGCACGCTGTTCGATGGACTGCCGGAAGGGGCCTGCCTGATCAATGCGGGTCGCGGTGCGCATCTCGTCGAAGAGGATCTCCTGGCGGCCTTGGAGAGCAGCCGGCTGGGCCATGCCGTGCTCGATGTCTTCCAGATCGAGCCCTTGCCGGTGGCGCATCCTTTCTGGACGCATTCCAAGATCACTGTGACGCCGCATATCGCCGCGATCACGCGGCCGGGAACGGGTGCCGCGCTGATCGTGGAGAATTATCGCCGCGCATTGGCCGGCACGCCGCTCAAGAACCAAGTCGACCTGAACCAGGGCTATTGATCAAGCGCCGCTGTCAACGATCAGAGATCGTTGACGAGCGCGATGGCAAAGCCGTCATAGCCCTTGCTGCCGACAGTCTGCAGTGCCGTCGCGGTTACCCGGCTTTCGGTCGACAGCATTTCGTAGAAACGTCGCACGCCCTGGACATTGACATCCGTGTTGCGGGCATCGATGACGGCACCGTTGCGCACGACATTATCGACGATGACGAGGCTGCCGCGCCGGGCGAGCTTCAGCGCCCAGGCGAAATAATTCGCATTATTCTGCTTGTCGGCATCGATGAAGATGAGATCGAAGGGATCGCGCTTTTCTGCTTCCAGAATCGGTAATGTCTGCTGTGCGGCTCCGATGCGGATCTCGACGATATGGCTAAGGCCGGCGCGGTCGATATTGGTCTGGGCGATGGCCGCATGTTTCGGATCGTATTCCAGGGTGATCAGGCGGCCATCCTGCGGCAAGGCGCGCGCCAGCCAGATGGTGCTGTAGCCGCCCAGCGTGCCGATCTCCAGGATGTTCCGAGCATTCTGCAGGCGGGCGAGCAGATGCAGGAACTTGCCCTGGTTCGGTGCCACGTTGATGGCCGGCAGGCCGGCCGCCTCGCTGGCATCAAGAGCGGCGGTCAAAGCGGGATCGGAGGGGACCAGCAGGTCGGCGATGTAACGATCGACATCGGTCCAGGTTTTCTGCGGCATGTTGCCTCGACGGAACAGTGGGTCGGGAGGGAACGGCGCGGTGGGGAAGGATGACGGTCAGGCCTTGGCCAGGCTACGCCGGTAATCGGCCATGCGGGCCAGCATCATGGAGATATGGTTGCGGCGAATATGGCCGACGGCCTGGAAGTCATTCACCTCCAACGCGCGCAAGGTTTCATCCACTTCATGGAACAGGAAATCCAATTCGCGGCGGAGATTTTCAGTCTGCATCCAACCATACCAGTATCGATCGGTCTGGTGATACATGACGTCGATGAAATGCCGCAGGAAGGCATTGCCGATAGCATTGTTGACCAGATTGTAGAACTGATCGCAAAGCCCGGTATAGAGCGTCATCTCCGGTTCGTCGGGACTGTCGAGCATCTGGCGGACGCGGTCACGGATCGTACCGATCGCCAGCAGATCGGCTGCATTGAGGGGGCGTGGCGAGATGTCGCCGATCATCTCGACCAGCCGCAGACGCAGCTTGTACATGTTTTCCAATTCACGGTCGTCGATCTCGGTAACGCGGACGCCGACACCGTTTTTGACCTCGACCAATCCTTCGGCTCCGAGGCGGTGTAGCGCCTGGCGGACGGGCGTGCGGCTGACGCCGAATTCGGCGGCAATCTCCACCTCGGTCAGGCGGCTGCCGGGAGCATATTGGCTGGTGGCGATACGCTGGCGCAGGGCTTCGTAAATGGTGCCGGAATTGGCGCCATGAGGAACGGCCGGGCGATTGCTTTGGCGGGCGGCAGCCTGCGTCGGATGGGCTTGTTCCATCAAGACACCGTTGCTCTTTCTCGACATGTCACCCCGCGAGGACCGGCCGCCGGTGCATGTCCCGGTCGATCCGGTCGCAGCACCATTGGAGCGTTTTCATGTTCATTACCTCAATGTTTTAGGTCCTTAATACCCCCCTCACAAGGGTGATCTCGCCGACAGGCGTCGTGACGCCGCGCACTGGACGCGGCCGGCGACCGGCAACTACTTCTCCCTGTGACCGCGACCACCCCGGGGATGGGTGCCAGACAGGTGCTTCGGGCACGGCTTATGTCACTAATATTTGTCTATGCAGCCTTGCCCGGGAAATCGATATACTCGCGGCTCGGTAAAGGATTCTGACGGCATCCGATGGGCCCGGCCCGGTGCCGTTGTCGTGTGGAAAGGACCATGAAATGAAACGTTTAGGTGTAATTCTAGCTGCGGCGACCACTTTGGCCGGCTGTGCGCAGAGTTATCAGCCGATCGTCGACACCAAAGGGCAGGACACGGCGCGGTACCAGCAGGATCTCTATGAATGCCGGCAATATGCCGAGCAGGTCAGCCCGGCGGGCAATGCAGCGGTCGGCGGCCTGGGTGGCGCGGCCGGCGGTGCGGCGCTGGGCGCCATTGTCGGCGCCATTACCGGCAGCGCCGGGACGGGCGCTGCCCTGGGTGCTGCTACCGGCGGTGCCGTGGGTGTCGCCGGGGGCGCCTATAAGGGCGTCAACGATCAACAGCGGATCATCAACAATTGTCTGCGAGGCCGTGGTTATAGTGTGCTGAATTAAGCCGCGCGATCTGCTAAACAGCACCCGCCTGGGCCGCCGATGCCGCCCAGGCGGGTTTTTTGCGTATATCGCTGACGCCTAGGTCCCCGGCAGGACCGGTGGGCGGACAGCCAGCCTAAATTTGGACCAGAGAAAATGGATATCAGCAAAATCAAGATCGGCGAGAACGCGCCTTATGACATCAATGTCGTGATCGAGATCCCCCTCGGCGGCAATCCGGTGAAATACGAATTGGACAAGGAATCCGGTGCGATCTATGTCGACCGCTTCCTTTATACCGCCATGTATTACCCGGGCAATTACGGCTTCATTCCGCATACGCTGAGCAATGACGGCGATCCTTGCGACGTGATCGTCCTCGGCCCGACGCCAGTCGTGCCGGGTGCCGTCCTGCGCGCCCGGCCGGTCGGCGCGCTGATCATGGAAGACGAGGCGGGTGTCGATGAAAAGATCATCGCCGTGCCGGTCGACAAGCTGCACCCGTTCTACACGGATGTGCGTTCGTATCGTGACCTGCCGGAGATCCTGCGCGAGCAGGTGGCGCATTTCTTCACTCACTATAAGGACCTGGAGAAGGGCAAGTGGGTGAAAGTGTCGCGTTGGGCTGACGTTGACGAGTCCCTTGAACTGATCCGTGCCGGCATGGCGGCGGATCAGGCGGCGGCGAAAGCGAAGTAACGCGGCGGCATCGCCAAAAGCAGCGATAGATCGCATCACGGCCGGCCCCGAATGGGCCGGCCGTTTTGTTTTCCGGGTTGCTCCCGCCGCCGTGCTTCGGCAAGGTTGGCGTGATATGGACAATGACGCCGGCAATGAGCGGATCCGCATGTTCGACCTCAGCCAAGACATCGCCTTCGTGACGGGGGCTTCCAGCGGCCTCGGCCGACATTTCGCCGAGGTCCTGGCCAGGGCAGGCGCCAAGGTGGCGCTCTGCGCCCGGCGCCGCTCTCTGGTCGAGGATGCCATGGCGGTACTGCCGGCCGGCAGTGCGATCGCCGTCACCGGCGATGTGACACAGCCGGAGACGATCCGCGCGGCGCTGGCTGAAACCGAGACGCGGCTGGGGCCTGTCACGCTGCTGATCAATAATGCCGGTATCGCCGACGATCACGCGGCGCTGGATCTCGAGGAGGGGGATTGGGACCGCGTCCTCGATACCAATCTCAAGGGCGCCTGGCTGACGGCGCAGGAACTGGCGCAGCGCTGGATCGACGGCGGGCGCCCGGGCAACATCATCAATATCGCCTCGATCCTGGGCCTGCGTGTCGCCGGCCGCAGCCTGCCTTACGCCGTTTCCAAGGCGGGACTGATCCAGATGACCAAGGCGCTGTCGCTCGAATGGGCGCGTCACCAGATTCGCGTCAATGCCATTGCGCCGGGCTATGTCGAGACCGATCTCAATCGTGACTTCTTCGCGACGCCGGCCGGCGAAGCGCTGATCAAACGCATCCCGCAGCGCCGCCTCGGCCAGCCGGAGGACCTCGACGGCATCTTGTTGCTCTTGGCCTCGCCGGCCTCCGGTTATATGACGGGCAGCGTCATCGCCGTCGATGGCGGTCATTTGAATTCCAGCCTGTGAGGCATCGACATGGATTTTACGCTTCCCGCCGAAACCCGCGATCTCTGCCAGCGGATCGACGCTTTTCTTGAGCGGCATGTCCTGCCCCTGGAAACCGATCCTGCGAGCTTCGGCGAAGGGGAGAATATCCGCGAGGATCTGCTGCTGAAACTGCGGGCCGAGGCCCGGGCGGCGGGGTTATGGTGCTTCCAGATGCCGCGCGAGCTGGGCGGGCAGGGGCAATCGACCGTCGGCATGGCGGCCTGCTATGAGGCGGCCGGGCGATCGATCTTCGGCCCTGCCATCTTCAATGTCGCTGCGCCCGATGACGGCAACATGTTTCTGCTCAACAAGGTGGCGACGCCAGCACAAAAGGAACGCTGGCTGATGCCGATCATTCGTGGCGAGGTGCGATCGGCCCTGGCCATGACCGAGCCGCATCCGGGTGCCGGCTCGGATCCCGCTGGCATGATGCGGACGCGCGCCGAAAAACGCGGCGATGTCTGGGTGGTCCATGGCCATAAGTGGTTCATCACCGGTGCCGGCGCGGCCCAGACTTTCATCCTGCTGGCGCGGACCTCGGATGATCCGAAGCGGGGGCTGACCGCTTTCCTCTTCGACAAGGACCAGCCCGGTTGGCGCATCAAGCGGCGCATTCCCATCATGGGGCCGGAAGAACATGGCGGCCATTGCGAGCTGGAATTCGATGGGTTGGAAATTCCCGATGACAATCGCCTGATGGGTGTCGGCGACGGCATGAAGGCGGTGCAGATCCGCCTCGGCACGGCCCGGCTCACCCATTGCATGCGCTGGCTCGGCATGGCGAAGCGCGCCTTGGAGATCGCCGGCGGCTATGTTGCCGAGCGCCAGGCCTTCGGTCGCAAGCTCGCCGAGCGTGAAGGTGTGCAATGGATGCTGGCCGATGCCGCCATGGCGATCGAGACGGGACGCCTTCTGACCATGCAAGCGGCCTGGCGGCTCGATCAGGGCAGCCAAGCGCGCAAGGAAGTCTCCATGGCGAAGATCGTGGTGGCGGATACGCTGCACAAGGCGATCGATACAGCGATCCAGCTTTGCGGCGCCCGGGGCTATTCCAAGGATACGTTGCTGGAATGGATGTATCGCTATGCCCGCCAGGCGCGTCTGGTCGACGGCGCTTCGGAAGTGCATAAGATGGTGCTGGCGCGGACGCTCCTGGATGAGGGGCGGAATTTCTGGGCCTGGGGCAAGGACGGCGCGTGAGCGAAGGCGATTGAGCAAGGGGGATGCGCGGGTGGATATGAATAAGCATCGGACGGCCTTGGCCGAGTTCATCGCCGGGCAGGCGGGCGGGAAGGTCGTCGCCCTTGAATTCGGCGGCAAACTGGGTGGCGGTGCCATCCAGGAGAACTGGGCGCTGAATGTCGAGATCGCCGACGGATCGCATCGCGGCCGGCATGGCCTCGTGCTGCGCACCGATGCAGCGACCGGTGTCGCGGAGAGCCAGACGCGGGCGCAGGAATTCGCCCTGCTGAAGGTTGCGCATGGCACCGGCATGTCCGTGCCGGCGCCGCTCTGGCAGGAACCGACGGGCCAGGTCATCGGCAAACCGTTTCAGGTGATGCAGCGCGTGTCGGGCGCGGCCGAGCCGCGTCTCGTGCTGCGCCAGCTCAGTGACCTTGCCGAGATGGGCGAGGTCGAAGAGCCGGGCGAAGCCCTCGCTTTCCGCCTCGGCCAGGAGATCGCCAAACTGCATACTGTTACCAGTGAAGCCGTACCGGCCGAGCTGGGCTTCCTGCCCCAGCCGACGGTCGCATTGGTTGCCGAGCGCCTGGCCGCCTATCGTCAGCGGCTGGATAGCTTGCCGGAGCCGCAGCCCGTACTGGAATGGGCATTGACCTGGATCGAGGATCAGGCGCCGCCGGTGGATCGCATCGTGCTCTGCCATCGTGATTTCCGTCTCGGCAATATCATGGTTGCCGAGGGTCAGTTGACCGGCATTCTCGATTTTGAATTTGCCGGCTGGGGCGATCCCGATGAGGATCTCGGTTGGTTCACCGCCCGCTGCTGGCGCTTCGGCGCGTATGATAAAGAAGCCGGGGGGATCGGCAGCCGTGCCGCCTTCTATGCCGGTTATCGGGATGTCAGCGGCCGGACGGTCGATGACCGACATGTCCGGTTCTGGGAAATCGTCGCCGCTTTCCGCTGGGCGCTGATCGCGCTGGAACAGGGCGAGCGGCATTTCAGCGGCGGCGAACGGTCGATCAATCTCGCTTTGACGGCATTGCGTGCCCTGGAATGCGAATACGACCTGCTGCATGACATCGATGCGTTCGACAAAGCCGGCGCCACGGTCGCAGGCAAGGGGGCATCCGGCAAGATGACCCCTGATGAGGCATGAGGGAGAAGAAAATGCTGAGCCGTCCGGATGCCGATGATCTGCTGTCGATCGCCCTGGAAACCCTGCAGGAGCAGCTTCTGCCGCGCCTCTCAGGGGAGGACAAATTGACCGGCCTGTTGATCGCCCGTGCCTTGACGATCGCCGAGGCGGCGCGAGCCGATCAGGGCGGTCAGGTGCAACGTGAGTTGACCGAAATCGCCAGCCTGCTGGACGCACCGGTCGGTGATGACGTCATCGCGGCAAGATGCGAATTGGTCCAAGCGATCCGTGCGCGGCGCTTCTCGCCCGGAACCCCGGCCGCGGTGCGGCTGCGGGATCATCTCCTGTCGCAAACAGCCGCCAAGTTGCGCCTGGTCAATCTGAAATACATGGCCGCACGGCAACGGCGCGCCGAATCCTCGATCTGATCTATTCGCCGCGCTATTCGCCGTAGACCACTTTCGGTGCGCCGCCGGTGATGGGTAGGGCTGCCTGTTTCCGGGCGGCATAGCGTCGTGCGATATAGGCGCAGACCATCAACTGGATCTGATGGAACAGCATCAAGGGCAGAACGATGCTGCCGATATCCTGGCCGGCGAAGATGACATTCGCCATGGGCACGCCGCTTGCCAGGCTTTTCTTGGAACCGCAGAAGACGATGGTAATCTCGTCGGCCTTGCTGAAGCCGAGCAGACGGCTGCCATAGGTGGTGATGATCATCACCAAGGCGAGCAGCAGCATATCGGTCAGCAGCATGGCGGCGAAGGATTCCGGCGTCAGGCGATGCCAGAGCCCGGCGACGATGGCTTCGCCGAAGGCAAGATAGACCACCATCAGCACGGAGCCGCGATCGACCAGGCCGAGCATCCGACGATGCTTTTCCACCCAGCCGCCGATCCCGGGCTGCAGGACCTGGCCGGCGATGAACGGCACCAGGAGCTGCAGCAGAATGGATTCCAGCGCTTGCAGGGAAAACCCGCTACCGCCGCTTGCATTCTGTGCATGGAACAGCACGGCGACCAGCAGCGGGGTCAGGAACATGCCGATGATATTCGAGGCCGAGGCGGAGCAAATCGCCGCTGCGACATTGCCGCCCGCGATCGAGGTGAAGGCGATGGAGGATTGCACCGTCGAGGGCAGGACACAGAGAAAGAGCACGCCAGTATAGAAGGCGGGCGTCAGCAGGTTCGGCGCCAAAGCATGGAGCGCCAAGCCCAATAGCGGGAACAGGACAAAGGTGGTGGCGAAGACCATGGCATGCAGCCGCCAATGCGACAGCCCGGCGGCCACAGTCGCCCGGGACAGGCGCGCGCCATGCAGGAAGAAAAGCAGGCCGATCGCGATATTGGTGGCCACGGCGAAACTGTCGGCGAAATCGCCACGGGCTGGGAAAAGCGAGGCCAAAGCCACGGTTCCCAGCAGGGCCAATGTGAAATTGTCAGGGCGGAAGCGCGTGAGCATCGACCGGATCCTTTCGAGCGAGTGGGTTGCCCTTGTAAATACCGCCCGGCAGGATCATTGTGAATGGCGCTATCCAGAATATCTGTAATCGTATTTCAGGATAACAGATTTTAAGGTGGCGTAAATTTCAGGATGAATGGGGCGATGTTGGATCCGGTCCTGCTCATGACCTTCGCGGCCGTGGCGAAAGCCCGAAGCTTTACCGCTGCGGCCCAGCAGCTCGGCCTCGGTCAGTCGACCGTGAGCCAGCATATCCAACGCCTGGAAACAGCCGCCGGCCGGCGACTGCTGGCGCGGGATACCCATCATGTCGGGCTGACTCCTGACGGCGAGGCGATGCTGAGCTTCGCGCAGTCGATCCTGGAGGTGAACGAGCGGGCGCAGCTTTATTTCGAGGGCTCCGAATTGCGCGGCAAGCTGCGGTTCGGGGCATCGGAGGATTTCGTCTTCAGCCGCCTGCCGGAAGTGCTGCGCGATTTCACCCGCAAACACCCTGCGGTGGATCTGGAACTGACCGTGGCGCTCAGTGGCGTGCTCTATGAAATGCTGGATGCGGGACAGCTCGATCTGGTGCTGGCCAAGCGGCGGTTGGGTGAGGATCGTGGCAAGCTGGTGCGGCGCGAGCAACTGGTCTGGGTGGCCAGCAATCCGGCCATTCTCGAGTCAGGCCGGCCGCTGCCGCTGATCGCCTATCCGCCGCCCAGCGTCACGCGGGCGATTGCCATCGAGGCGCTCGACCGGGCCGGCATTCCCTGGCGCATCGTCTGCACCTGCAGCAGCCTGAACGGCCTGCGGGCGGCGGCTCTCGCCGGTCTGGGCATTCTGGTGCAGCCACGTGGCATGATGCCGGCCGGTCTTTCTGTCCTCAAGACAGGGCGGCTTCTGCCACAACTGGACGATGTCGAATTCATCATTACCGGCCGCAGCCGCACGATCGGCGGACCGGCCCAGGCGCTGGCCACGCAGATCCTGAACAGCGATGCGCAATGGCAGATCTAGAGCCGGATGCCATGACATGCGGCACCTGATATGAGACGAGGCGCATGTATATCCACTTTCACGACACTCATATCTATCCCGGTTGTGTCGCAACGATCATTGATGCCGATACGATGGAAGCGACGGATGGATTGACGGTGGTGGTCGAATTCAGCGATGGTGCGCACAGCACTGCCCGCGTTGTGATCGAGAAAAACGGCAGGCTGCATGTGTCGATCGCACCTTATCGCACCGTGAGGGGCACGGCGGTTGCGGCCAAAGATTGGAAACTGGTTCGACGCTCCGATGGCAACTGGAAAGTCACGGCCAAGGGGCGGCAGGCTTGATCGAGTATGCGGCACGAGCTAATCTCGGTAAGTCGAAAAAGGCATGGCCGGTGTGGTTAGCCCGGTCACTCCCGCAAGTCCTGTTGCGGTGAGCTCTGGCTGGCAGTTGATGCCAAGTCCCACGACCTGGACCGTCGGCGCATATCGCGTTGGCGATGTGAAGGGACGTGGATCATGCAACAGCAGCTTTCTGTCATTACGCTCGGTATCAGCGATCTGGCGCGGTCGCGGCATTTCTATGTCGATGGCTTCGGCTGGAAACCGGTCTTCGCCAATGACGAGATCATTTTCTATCAGATGAACGGCTTCGTCCTCGGCACCTGGCTCGCGGCGCAGCTCGAAGGGGATATGCAGCGGCCCGGCCTGATGCGGCCGGGTGCCTTCGCGCTCGCGCATAACGTCGCCAGTCGAATGGCGGTGCAAGAGACGATGGATCGTCTGGCGGCATTCGGTGGCCGGATCCTGCGACCCGGTGATGTCCCGCCTCATGGCGGCTTCCGTGGCTATATCGCTGATCCGGATGATCATGCCTGGGAGATCGCCTGGAATCCGGCCTGGCCGATCAGCCCGGAAGGTTATGTCAGTTTCGGCACCTGACATTCGTCATCTGCACAGCAAGCGGAGGACATGGCTTTCTCCGCCTGACGCAGCAAATGGCGGTAGCCGAGCAGGGCGATCACCAAAGCGATGGCCCCGGCTGGTATAGAAACCCAGAAGCCGGCGGGGGCACCGAACTTGTCGATCATCCAGCCAGATAACGCGGAACCGGTGGCCGCGCCGATCCCGATCCCGGTTATCGCCCATGTGATGCCCTCGGTCAGTTTCGAGGGTGGGGCGAGGCGCTCGATCAGGCCCATCGAGGTAATGATCGTGGGCGACACGGCGCCCCCGGCGAGGAATAGGACAGCGGCCAGGGTGGGGATGTTGTTCACCGCCAGGAGCGGCAGTGTCGTCAAGGCCGCCAGCGAAACGGCCATCAGAAGCTGCTGGGGCAACGGCAGCTTTATCTTCAGCATGCCGAAGACCAGCCCGGCGATCAGCGAGCCTGCGGCATAGCTTGTCAGGGCGAGGCCGGCGGCAGCTTTCTGGCCTTGAGCCTCGGCAAAGGCGACCGCCGTCACGTCGGCCGCGCCGAAAATCGCACCGATCGCAGCAAGGGTAGCCATGATGATCTGCAGTGAGCCAAGGCGAATGACCGAGGAACCGCCCGCAGGCCCTGCTGAATGGACCGGCGGCTCGGTTGCTCTTTGGGCGGCAAAGAAGATTGTGCCGATCGCCAGCAGCAGTGTCGCAACCAGCGGGCCAGCTTCGGGGAAGACGACAACACTCAGTCCGATCGAAACCACCGGGCCGATCATGTAGAGCGTCTCGTCGATCACGGATTCGAAGGCAAAGGCGGTATGGAGTTTCGGCGTATCGCGATAGAGCACCGTCCAGCGGGCCCTGACCAGGGCTGTGATGCTTGGCATCGATCCCGCGATGGCCGCGAACAGAAACAGCATCCAAGTGGCCGCATTGTAATGCGTGGCAAGGATGAGGGCGGCGAGCGAGGTGACGGTCACGGTCGTCACGGGAATGAGAACACGGCTCTGGCCGTAGCGGTCGACCTGGCGGGAAATCTGCGGTGCGATCAGTGCATTCGCCAAGGCAAACGTGGCTGAGACGCCGCCCGCCAGCCAATATTCCCCGTGGCGCTGGGACAGCATGGTGACGATGCCCAGCGTCATCATGGTCTGGGGCAGGCGGGCCACAAAGCCCGCTGCCGAGAAAGCCTTGGCGCCCGGAGCCCGGAAAATATCGACATAGGGATTGGGCATGCGACCACCAGACGGGAAAGCCGTTTACATACGGAACGTATGTTTTTGTGTATAGTTGCCTATGCTGTGCGTGTCAATTAACATACGTTCCGTATGTGAGTGGAGATGGAATGGCGTTCCACAAGCCACGTAAGGAAATGATTGCCGAAACCCGTGCCAAGCTGGTGACGGCGGCCCGGCATGCTTTCGGCACACTAGGCTATGCCGATGCCTCGATGGATGACTTCACCGCCGCCGCCGGCCTGACCCGGGGAGCGCTCTATCATCACTTCGGCGACAAGAAGGGGCTGCTGGAGGCCGTCATTGCCGAGATCGATGCGGAGATGAGCGCCAGGATCGAGGCTGTTTCCAGGCGGGCCGGATCGCCCTGGCGTGGTTTCGTCGATGAATGCACTACCTATCTCGAACTGGCATTGGAGCCGGAGATCCAGCGTATCGTGTTGCGGGATGGGCCATCGGTGCTTGGAGACCCTTCAGCCTGGCCCAGCCAGAATGCCTGCATCCGTTCGATGTCCGTGCGTCTCCGGCAATTGGCGGATGACGGCGTTATCGTCGGGATCGACCCCGAGGCGATTGCCCGCTTGCTCAACGGCGCCATGCTGCATGCCGCCATGTGGATCGCCAATTCGCCTGATCCGAAGGCGACCTCGCGCAAGGCGGTCAAAGCCATCAAGACGCTGCTGAACGGGCTTCTTGCCGATAAGTGATTGAGAGACTCTGGTCGATTAGTGGCGATTGAGCCAAGACAGCATCGCCTGCATGACGGTCTCGGCCGGCGGCGGCGATAGGGCCGTGTATTCGCTGATCGATCCGGTACCGGCCACTTGAAACAGATGGTTCATGTCGTCGAAGACGATGGCTTCGGCGTCCGGGTTGTGGCGCGTGGCGGCATCGAAGGCGAGACGATTTTCCACCGCTGCGACCTGACAATCCTTGCCGCCAAAGATTGCCAGTATGGGAAGAGCGAGCGCGGAAAGGGTTTGCGCGGGGTACTGCCGCAGCAAGGAACGATAGGCAGGCGAGCAGACGGTGCTGGCCATCTTTTCCGCCTGCTGTTCCGCCGATTGGGCAAAACGCCCTGCGGCCTCAGGCGATAGGTCGGGATATTGGCGCAGGCACTGATCGATCAGCGTGGCGATATCCCGCTTTGCCGTTTCGGTGGCGAGATCGCTGCGGACGATGGCATAGACGGCTTCATTGGTCCGCCTTGCATGCGCGATCTGGGGTGATGTCAGCTTGGCTTCGGCTGACAGGAACTCCACTTGCCGATGCAGCAGCGCTTCGATCGGTTCCGCCGGTCCTGCCAGCATGATCACGGATCGGACCGGCAGGCCGTTTGTTGCCGTGGCCGCGACCAATCCGCCTTCGCTATGACCGCAAAAGCTGATCCGTGCCGCGTCGATCGAAGATATGGTCGACAGGAAGCGAAAGGCAGCCCTGGCATCGGCGACGCTGTCATCGAAGCTCGTCTCCGCGGCATTTCCGCCCGAACCGCCGATGCCGCGGTCGTCGCAGCGCAAGGTGGCATAACCATGTCCGGCGAAGAAGGCGGCGAGACGCAGGAAGGGTTTGTGGCCCATCACGGTCTCATCGCGATCATGTACGCCAGACCCGGTGACAAGGATCAGCGCCGGCAGGCCTGCCTCAGGGGCGTTGTCGCCGGCGGGCAGGGTCAATGTGCCGGCAATGCTGATGCCGGCACTGGGAAAGAAATGTTCCTGCTCGATGAAAGCGGTGTCCACGTCGTCCCTGCGACCTCTTCCAAGAGGGCGCAATCATACTCCCGCAACTCACGACCGTCGCCCGGATTTGATTACACGTATCGTGAACTACAAGGCTTTCTGGCCACGCTCCAGGATCAGATCGGCCGCTTCGATCAGTTTCGCCAGGGCCGCTCGGATGGCCTTGCTGTGCAGATGGCCGGACTGGCGCAGCAACTGCTGGATGCCGGCATGCGCGGCCTGGAACTGCACCAGATCGACCGCGATATCCCGAGGCAGACGATGCGCCTGACTGGCATTGGCAGTATAGATCAGGGTCGGCGGCAGGCCGAGGGCGGAGAGATGGCTGGCGGGAACCGGTTGCTCCGGTTGCAGGTCGGCCGTATGCACGACCTGTTCAGCGGCGGCTTCCCGGATGGCCAGGACCTCGGCCAGAATCTGCGCCAGCAGCGAGGTGGTGTTGAGTTGGGCCTGCTGGCGGTCCTGGCGCGCCTGCCGGTTGCTGCGCCAGGCCAGCACCAGGACGACGAACAGCGCGATCAGCAGGATCGGCAGCGCGATGATCCAGTTCTGGATGATGCGGTGATCGATCAGCGGCTTCGGATCCGGCTTCGCAATCTCTTGTACAGGTGCAGCCTTGGCCGGCTTGGTCCAAAGACCGATTTCTTTCTGGCGTGCCTCCGCTTCGGCGGCATCGTAGCGCGAGGCCAGGGCCCGCTCATCCGCCGTTGGATTGAAGCCGGCACGGTAGACGGCGGCTAGGCCTTCCTGCAGCATTTTCTCGGCGACATCGTCAGCGCCGATCTTGCAACTGGCGACCGAACCGCCGTCCTTGGTGCGGTCGAATTCGGTACAGGTCACGCGTTGTCCGCCGATCAGATTGTCGAGCGCCAGGCGTGCGTCGGGTCCCTTATTGGCATTGATGGCCGGTGCGGCGATGCCATAGAGGCGCACTGTCCGGTCGCCGATCATTAGGGTACTGCCATCGACCACGACCGGCGTGCCTTCGATGGTTGCGCCGCCCTGGGCCTGCAGAGGGGCGGCATTGACATTGGACAGCGGCGCTGCCTTGGGGGGCGGGGGCTCGTCTGACGGCTTCTGTTTCGCCCAGCTTGCCGGCGCAAGACCGATGGCGAGGCTAAGGCCGGCCGCCGCAGCCAGCATCGTCCCGGGAAGATTTCGCAGTAATTGCATCGATTTAGGTTCCTTCTGGGCGTCCCGAGGCAGGGATAGCCAGGGTGGCGGGGGAAGTCAAATCGCGAAGACGTTAACCATCGACCGGATCGGGGCCGGCTAGGAATGGGTCCGGGCGGCTATCTCATCGCTGGAAGATCTTGACAGGACCACTCCAGAATTGAATGATCATTCAGTTTTTGAATATATGTTCAGTTCTGATTCCGCGTGGCGCATGTGAGCAGATCATGTGGAAACGACAGGGCGGGAAATAAGAGGGCAGGGGAGCGATAGCGGGCATGAGCACGACCTATGATGCGATCGTGGTGGGGGGCGGGCATAACGGCCTCGTCACCGCCGCCTATCTCGCCAAAGGCGGCGAGAAGGAAGGCAAGAACAAGCTGAAGGTGCTGGTGCTGGAGCGCTATCACAAGGTCGGCGGCGCGGCGATGTCGGAGGAGATCTATCCCGGCTTCACCTATTCGACCTGTTCCTATGTCTGCAGCCTGCTGCGGCCGGAGATCTTCCGCTTCCTCGATCTGCCGCGCCACGGATTGCAGGTTATCCCCTATGAGATCAATTCCACGCCCAATCCCGAGGGCGAGGGGATCATCACCTATCGTGATCATGACCGGACCCGGGAATCGTTGCGGCGGCATTCGATCAAGGATGCCGAGGCCTATGATCACTATGCGGCGGAGATCAGCCGCCAGTGCCGTTTCATCAAGCCGCTGCTGATGGTGACGCCGCCCGATCCGACAGTGCTCAATCCCTTCGCCCAGAACCGCATCAATCCCTGGGGCAAGCGCGCGGATCTGGACGGGCTGCTGAAGATCGCTGCGGAATTCGGCCGCATGGGCGACAAGCAGATGTATGAGATCATCCGCTTCTGGACCATGTCGATCGGCGATTTCCTCGATGAATATTTCGAGCATCCGCGCTGGAAGGGTTTCTCAGCGGCCTCGTCGATCATCGGCACGGCGCTGGGACCCTATTCGCCGGGCACGGCCTATGTGCTGCTGCATCATTACATGGGCGAGGTCGACGGCCAGATCGGCGCCTGGGGCTTTGCCCGGGGCGGCATGGGCAGCGTCAGCAAGGCGATTGCCTCGGCGGCGACCGAGGCGGGGGCGGAAATTCGCACCAACGCCGAGGTCGAGAAGATCATCGTCAAGAACGGCAAGGCGATTGGCGTCGCTCTCAAGAATGGCGAGGAGATCTATGCCAAGACGGTGGTCTCCAATCTCGATCCCAAGCGTACCTATCTGAAGCTGGTCGAGAAATCCGATCTCGATGCGGTCGATCCGGACATTCATAGCTATGCGAAGAATTTCAAGATCCGTGGCTCGTCGGGCAAGCTGAACATCGCCTTGGACGGGTTGCCGCAATTCGCCGGCCTGCCCCGGGAGGCCGCCTGGGGCACGATCGATATCGGCGGCGATTTCGATTACATCGAACATGCCTATGACGATTACAAGTACGGGAGCTGGTCGAAGCGGCCGTTCCTCGATTGCGTCATTCCGACCACGGTCGATCCGACCATGGCCCCACCGGGCAAGCATTTCATGTCGGTCTTCGTGCAATATGTGCCCTATAAGCTGGCTGAACAACCCTGGACGCCGGAGATGAAGGCGGCCTTCGAGAAGGACGTGCTGGACACGATCGAGGAGAATGCGCCGGGCTTCCGCAAACTGATCCTGCATTGCCAGACGCGGACACCCTGGGACATCGAGAACGAGGTGGGGCTGACCGAAGGCAACATCTTCCAGGGTGAACTGACCCTGGACCAGATGCTCTTCAACCGGCCGTTCCCGGGCCTCGGCCAATATCGCGGCCCCTTCGACAATTTCTATATGTGCGGATCGGGAACCCATCCGGGCGGTGGTGTCATGGGCGCCCCCGGTGCCAATGCCGCACGGGAAATCCTGAAGGATTTCAAGAATGGCGTGATCAAGGGGGGAGCTGTCCGATGAGCAAGACATATGACGCGATCATCATCGGCGCCGGCCATAACGGGTTGATCACCGCCACCTATCTCGCCAAGGCCGGGCTGAAGCCGCTGGTGGTCGAGGCGAATGAGGAGATCGGCGGCTGCGCCGTCACCCGGGAATTCGCCCCTGGTTTCCGCAGCTCGGCAGTCGCTCATCTGCTGCATGCGCTGCATCCACGCGTGGTCGCGGATCTCGGCCTCGAAAGCCATGGCCTGTGCGGTGCCTATAAGCCGGTCGATACCTCCGTCCTGCTTCCTGGCGGCGGGCGGGTGGAGATCGGGCGCGATGCGGCGGCAACGGTGGCCTCGATCGGCCGCGTATCGGCGGCGGATGCGGAGGCCTATCCCCGGGTGATGGCACGGCTCGGCAAATTGGCGACTGCCTTGGGGGCGTTCCTGACGCGGACGCCGCCGAACCCGGCCGTGGCCCAGAACGATTTCCAAACCAAACTTGCGCTCGGCATGTTCGCTCTGCAGCTCCGCATGCTGGGCAAGAAGGACATGCTGGAACTGACGCGTATTCTCACGATGAATGTGGCGGATCTCGCCAATGACCATTTCGAGAGCGATGCGATCAAGGGGCTGCTGTCCTTCGAGGCAACCCTCGGTGTTTATCTCGGTCCCCGCTCGCCGAATACGGTCTTCAATCTGCTCTATCGGCTCTCGTCTTTCGGCAAGCATGGTATGGGCGGGCTCTATCAGCCGTTGGGCGGTATGGGGACCGTGATCGCGGCTTTGGCGAAAGCAGCCCAGGCGGCAGGCGTGGAAATCCGCAACCGGGCACCGGTCGATCATGTGCTGATTGAGAAGGAGCAGGCGGTCGGTGTGGTGCTGCGGGGGGGAGAGGAAATCCGGGCGCCCATTGTGGCCTCGAGCGCCGATCCGCAACGGACCTTGCTGAAGCTCGTGCAGCCGGGCGAATTGGATACCGAATTCCTGATCCGTATCCGGCATTTGCGCATGAACGGCTGTGTCGCCAAGGTACATCTGGCGCTGGACGGGTTGCCGCCAGGCATCAAACCGAGCGATGGCCGGATGATCTTTGCGTCCTCTATCAATCATGTGGAGCGGGCCTTCGATTGCGCCAAATACGGCCGGGTGGCCGATCATCCGGCTTTGGAAGTTACCCTGCCGACGCTGACCGATCCCAGCCTGGCGCCCGCCGGTAAGCATGTCGCTTCGATCCTGTTCCAATATGCGCCCTACAAGATGCGGACGACCACGCCCGACGAGGCGCGGACGCAAGTGCTGGAGCGCACATTGGCAACATTGGATGCTAACCTGCCGGGCTTCTCCGCCAAGGTGACGGGCTCCGAAGTGTTGACGCCTCATGATCTGGAGGCGCGCTATGGCCTGTCCGGCGGTCAGTGGCATCAGGGCGAAGTGACATTGGACCAGATGTTCTTCCTGCGTCCCGCTGGTCAGTTCCAGCAATATCGCATGCCGATCCCGGGGCTATGGCTCTGCGGTGCGGGGGCGCATCCCGGCGGCAATATCTCCGGCGCGGCCGGTGCCAATGCGGCCCGCGAGATCATCAAGGCGAACAAGAGCAAGAGGGCCGGCCGATGACCCATGTGCAGCATCTGAAACCCTTCCTGCGCAAGACGCCGTTCTTCGAGCCAATCGACCGGCTGATGCATGGCAATGGCTGGATCCGCTGGATGGGCTATTACTCGCCGGCTTTCTTCGATTCCGAGCAGTCGGAATATTTCGCCGTGCGTCACGGCGCCGCCGTCTACGACATCTCGCCGCTGATCAAATATGCGATCCGTGGCAAGGATGCGGCCCGCTTCGTCAATTACCTGGTCACGCGCGACGTTACCAAGGTGAAGTCGATGCAGGCGGCCTATACCGCGTGGTGCGACGATGACGGCAAGATGATCGAGGAAGGCACGATCTTCCGTCTCGGCGAGAACGACTTCATCCTGAATGCCGCGCTGCATCAGCTTCACTGGCTCGATGAAAGTGCCTATGGCTTCGATGTCTCCATCGAGGAGATTTCCGATGATATCTGCGGCCTCTCGCTGCAAGGGCCGACCTCGCGTGACATCCTGCAGGCGATGGGCGTGCAGGGGATCGAGAAGCTGCCGCATTTCGGCATCATGGAAACGACGCTGGACGGTCACTGGCTGCGCATCGACCGGGCCGGCTTCACCGGCGATCTAGGCTATGAGCTTTGGGTGAAGCCGCTGGATGCGGTCTGGCTGTGGGAGATGCTGTTCCGGATCGGCGATCCCTATAAGATCGCCCCGATGGGGTCGCAGGCACTCGACATGGTGCGGATCGAGGCCGGGTTCATCCTGGTGGATGCCGATTACACGGGGGCACATCACGCGCTGCGCCCCAGCAGCCGAATGTCGCCTTTCGAAGCGGGAATCGGCTGGGCTGTCGGCCTGAAGAAGGATGCCTATTTCGTCGGCAAGCGGGCCCTGCGGGCGGAGAAGGAGCGGGGTCTTTCCCGCTATACCCTGGTCGGTATCGAAATCGAAGGGCGCAAACCGGCCCCGGGTTCCTTCCTCTATGCCGATCGCGCCGGCAAGCAGGAAATCGGCCTTACCACCTCGGCCATGTGGTCGCCGGGCTTGAAGAAGAACATCGCTTTTGCCAAGGTGCCGTTGAGTTTTGCCAAACCGGGCAGCCAGATGTGGATTGAAATCTGGTATCCCAAGGAACACAAGATCGAACGTAGCATGGTGAAATGCTGGACCACGAACCGGATGTTCTTCGATCCACCACGCAAGAAGGCGTGAAGCGGATGGCGATCAGGGCCGTCGCGGATGCAGGGGCGGCCAGTCGCTTGTGTGTAAGATCGTGAAAGAGAACAGCAATATTCGCCGGCAGCGGCGCAAGGACCTGATCGAAGCCACGATCACGGTCATCGCGACCCATGGTTATGCCGGTACGACAGTCAGCCGGGTGGCGAAGCAGGCCGAAGTCTCCGCTGGCCTGATGAACTTCCATTTCGCCAGCAAGGACATGCTGTTCCAGGCGGTGTTCGAACATCTCGATGCGGAGTTCGAAATCGTCTGGCGCGAGCATCTCGCTGCGGCGGCGGCCGATCCCTGGGCACGGCTGCAGGCGATGGTGGAGGCCTATTTCGATCGCCGCATCCTGACGCCGGAAAAGCTGCCGGCCTGGTTTACCTTCTGGGCCGATGCTGCCCTGCGGGACCGCTATCGCAGCGCCGCCACTCGGGTGGAACTGCGCTACAGCAAGGAATTGGCTGCGGAAGTGAAGCGGGTGCTGGCCGGCCAACCCCATGTGATGCGGCGGACGCGCGACGTGTCGGCGCCACTGATCGCCATGATCGACGGCTATTGGCTACAGGCCCTACTCAATCCCGGTCGCTTCAGTCAGCGGGCTGCCATTAAGGATTGTCTTAATTTCCTCAGCGCCGCGCTGGAGCAGGAGCGGCGCTGAGGTTACGCGGCCGATCAGCCTCGCGCTAACGGTGATCGGCGGAATGGCACGCCAGCTCAGCCGAGATATCAGGGGCGCGAAATCCGATCAAACCATCTCACCACCGAGCTTGGCGAAGATCACCGTCGGTGCCGCGAATAATGCAGGCATGAAGGCCCGGATGGGCCAGTCGCTTAACAAGAACTGCATCGCACGCCCGCGGATTGTCGCGACTGACATTGTTTTGCCGTTGGGTGTTTCAGATTTATGAATCTGCTTAATGCACGCCGCATCGCCGATACGAAAACAAGGTGGCAATTGACATAAATAGAATGCATCGACGGTGTCATCCGTTCGGTCAGAAAAGACTTGCGTCCTGTTGAATTATAGGTCCCAATAATCGCGAAATGCGCGCAGCGCTTTTCGGGGGTGTTTCAAACTGATACTGCCGGTTGCTCGATTTGCCGGGCGACATTGAATGGCTTCAATGGCAACGCAGTTCGTTGCCCGATGCCTGCCGCAGATTGGCGATGAAATAAGGGGACCCAGCCACCGCGAAATCATAGCCACTTCCAGCGATGAACATCTGCTCTGCGGAGCGTAAGTCTTCACAATGGAGATTGGAATGAGCGCGCAAACCAACAAGATGAATGTCTGGCAGCTCACCATCTTGACTGCCGTGAACATGATGGGATCTGGCATCATCATGTTGCCGACCAAGTTGGCCCAGGTCGGCACGATCTCGATCTGCTCCTGGATCATCACCGCCGGCGGCTCGCTCGCCCTCGCTTATGCGTTTGCACGATGTGGCATGCTCAGCCAGAAACCCGGCGGCATGGGTGGCTATGCTGAATATTCTTTCGGCAAGGGCGGCAATTTCATGGCGAACTATACCTATGGCCTGTCGCTGGTCATCGCCAATGTGGCGATTGCCATCACGGCCGTTGGCTATGCCGTCGTGCTGTTTGACATGCAGTTGTCGCCGCTGCAGACATGCCTCTGGTCGATCGTCCTGCTTTGCGTCACCACTTTCGCGAATTTCGGTGGCGCCCGGATCACCGGCCGGATTGGTGCAGTGACCGTCTGGGGCGTCATCATTCCAGTCGTGGTGGTGGCTGTGCTGGGTTGGTTCTGGTTCAGCGGCGCGACCTGGGCCGAAGCTTGGAACCCAACCAATATGCCGGTCGGTGCGGCGGTCACCAGCTCGATCTCGTTGACACTTTGGGCCTTCCTGGGGCTGGAATCGGCCTGTGCCAATGCCGATGCGGTGGAAAATCCGGAACGCGATGTGCCCATCGCTGTCCTGGGTGGCACGATCGGCGCTGCCGTCATCTACATCCTGTCGACCAATGTGATCGCCGGCATCATTCCCGGCAAGGATCTGGCGGCCTCGACTGCACCGTTCGGTCTGGCCTTCGCCCATATGTTCACGCCGATGATCGGCAATATCGTCATGGCTTTGATGATCATCGCCTGCATCGGCTCGTTGCTCGGCTGGCAGTTCACCGTCGCCCAGGTTTTCAAGAGCTCAGCAGATGTCGGCTATTTCCTGCCGATCTTCTCCTGGGCAACGAAGGGCGGTACGCCGATCGTCGGCATGCTGGTCCTGCTGGTGGCGCAGGTCGCCTTATCTCTCTTGACCATCAGCCCCGATCTCAGTGCGCAATTCCAGCGTGTCGTCGACCTCGCCGTCGTTACCAATCTGGTGCCCTATGTGATGTGCATGGCGGCGATCTTCGCCATCCAGAAGGTGAGGCAGGTGCCGCCGGACAAAGCCATGGTTACCAATATCATTGCCTTGGTCGGCGCGGTCTACAGCTTCTATGCGCTGTGGAGCTCGGGCCAGGAAGCCCTGATGCTGGGCGGGCTCTGCGTCTTCCTGGGCTGGACCCTGTTCGGCTTTGTCAGCGCCCGTTTCTACGATGCCGAGGTCAAGGCCCACGTCAAGAATCCGGGCCTCTCCCTGCAAGAGTGATGGCATCGTCGGAGGCCGGCCGCGTGTCCGGCCTCCGACGATATATTCCTGTTGTTAGCGTCCGCTCGATGACATGGATCAATTCGCCTCGATTGCTTTAGCCTAACTTTCTCCAGGCGGTCTTCTCGCCGCCCGTCAATCCGACTGAATGTCGTGGAGGTCAATATGGCGTTCCCCATCACCCAATATTTCCGGATACTGGTTGTGGGCAAGGAATACGATTTCGTCGCTCATATCATTGAGGAAGAGCTCCGTTTCAGGACGACATTGGTCGCAGCCAGTGAGGCCGTTGAGGCAGTGAGGGGCGGGGCCGATCTCGGTGCTATCGTCGTTTCGCGGCAGGACGCCGAAGGTGTCATCAAGGTTCGTGATGAGCGTGGTCTGCGCATGCCGATTTTCATGCTCAGTCGGCGCAATGAGGAAACGCTGCATGAGCCGTTCCTGAAATCGCTCGATGCCGTGGTGATCGCCGATCTGGAGACGCGCGATTTCTATGAGAAACGCCTGGTCACGGCGGTCGAGAAATATGCCGAGAGCCTGATGACTCCGTTCTTTGGCGCTCTCATGCAATATGACTTCGATGCCAATCGTGCCTGGGCCTGTCCCGGCCATCAGGGCGGCCAGTTCTTCATGCGTCATCCAGTCGGCCGCCTCTTCTACGAACATATGGGCGAGAATATCTTCCGGGACGATATCTGCAACGCGATGGTGTCGCTGGGCGATCTTCTCATTCATGAAGGGCCGGCTCTGGAAGCGCAGCAGGGGGCGGCCAAGGTCTTCCATTCGGACCGCACTTATTTCGTACTCAATGGCACATCATCTTCGAACAAGGTGGTGAATACAGCGCTGTTGCGCAGCAAGGACATCGTGCTGTTCGACCGCAACAATCACAAATCGAATCATCATGGCGCCCTGTTCATGGCGGGCGCCATTCCGATCTACCTGGAGACGGATCGCAACGGCTTCGGCATGGTCGGCCCGATCGACTGGAGTGCTTTCGATGAGAAAACCATTCGTGAGAAACTGAAGAACCATCCGCGTCTCAAGGGAACCGATGCCTGGAAGCGGGAACGCCCGATCCGCGTCGCCATCATCGAGCAATGCACCTATGACGGAACGGTCTATAACGCCCGCAAGGTGCTGGAGAAGATCGGTCATCTCTGCGAATACATTCACTTCGATGAAGCCTGGGCAGGCTTCGGTGCTTTCCATCCTTTGATGAAGAATCATTTCGGCATGGGGTTGAAGCTGACGGATAAGGATCCCGGCATCATCGCCACGCAATCGACGCATAAGCAACTGGCGGGATTTTCCCAGGCATCGCAGATTCATGTGCGGGACGCGCATATCCGGGACAAGAAATACCGCACCAATCACAAACGTTTCAACGAGATGTTCATGCTGCAGGCATCGACATCGCCGTTCTACCCGCTGTTCTCCAGCCTGGATGTCAATGCGCAGATGCATAGCGACCGGGCGGGGCAGGTGCTGTGGGACGATATGGTGAAGCTCGGTATCGAAGCCCGCAAAGCGGTTCGCAAGCGCTTCGCCGGATTCCTTGATCCCTTCGTGCCGGATATCGTGAAATACGGCGGCAGGAAAGTGAAATGGGAGGACGTGCCGACCGATAAGCTTGCCAGCGATCAGAGCTATTGGCAGTTGAAGCCTGGGGAGGTTTGGCACGGATACCGGAATCTCGGCGAAGATGTTGCCATGGTCGATCCCACCAAGTTCATGCTGACGACCTCCGGCATCAATGTCAAAACCGGCAAATACCAGAGCAGCGGTTTCCCGGCGACGATCCTCGCCAATTACCTCCGTGAGAACAATGTCATCCCGGAAAAGAACGATCTCAACAGCATTCTCTTCCTGATGACGCCGGCGGTGGGCGAGGGGAAGATGGCGATGCTGCTTGCGGCGCTGGATCGGTTCAAGGAGCATTACGAACGGGACAGCCCGCTCTCCACGGTCCTGCCGAGCATCTATAATAAGAACAAGGGACGCTATAGCGGCTACAGCCTGCAGAAATTGGCGCAGGAGATGCACGATTTCTATCGGAAGAAGGACGTCAAGGAGCTGCAGCGTCTGTGCTTCCGCTACGAATCCTTCCCCGAACAGGCGATGTCGGCGCGTGACGCCAATGAGGCGCTGGTGGGTGGCGATGTCGATTTCGTGCCGATGTCGGAGGTTAGCGGCCGTGTGGCGGCAACTTTGGCGCTGATCTATCCGCCGGGGATCGGCATCATCGTACCGGGTGAACGCTATGATAAGCGGGCAAAGCCGATGATCGATTACCTCCTCGCCTTCGAGGAAAGCACCAATCTGTTTCCGGGTTTCTCCTTCGAGGTGCAGGGTGTCTACCAGGTGAACGAGAACGGTCGCACCCGGTTCTATACTTACGTCGTCAAGGAGTGAGTGGCCGCTTCTCCGAGTGAGACCCGATGATCCTCCCTATCGGTGGTGCTCAGGGGAAGATGGCCGTCTGACCGCGTGAGGCAATCAGCCTCACGCGGTCTTCGTTTGTAGGGTATGGAGCCGTCCGCTCAGGCGGTGGTGAAGAGATCGCGCTCACCGGCGATCCCGCGCAGGCGATGCCGGCCAAGCGGGCGAAGGGCGGGGGCTGTCGGTGGGAGGTGCCGGGCGACATCTTCGGATAGAATGAGGGCGGCACCGAGTTCCTGGCATTTCCCCTCCATCCGCGCGGCAGCATTGACGGCCGGACCGATGACGGTGAAGTCGAGGCGGGCCGTGCCGCCGACATTGCCGTAGAGCACATCGCCGAGATGAAGGGCGATGTCAACCGACATGGCATGGGGATCCTTGCCGGCGAGGGCAGCGATGCCGGCAAGGGCGTCCCGGGCGGCGTCGAATGCGGCGATGCAGGCGGCTGCGTCGCTTGCTGGCGTGGTTTGCTCATCGGTCGGGAAAACCGCCAGCAGGCCGTCACCCATGAACTTCAGAACCTCGCCGCCGCGCGCCATGATGGGACCGACCAACTGATCGAAATGGCGGTCGAGCGAGGCGACCAGGGCAACGGGATCCGTGTGTTCGGCCCGCTCGGTGAAGCCGCGCAGATCGGCATAGAGGATGGCGGCGCGCAGGCGGCGTACATTGCCCCGGGTAATGGTGCCCTGGAGCACCTGCCGAGCGGCATCGCCGCCCAGATAGGTGGTCAGCAGGTCCTGTGCGAAAGTTGCGAAGGTCGGTCCCTGGAGAGTGGCACTGAGATGCGGCAGCAACCGGGCGAAGGTCGCCCGATCAACCTCGCTCCAGCCGTTCGGACGGTCGCAGCAAAAGGTGATGACGAAGCCGTAAGGTTCGTTTCCGGCATCCAGCGGCTGGATCGTTGCGCCAAGCGTGAAGGGAATGAAGTAGGCTGTCCAGGCGGTGTAGCCCTGTGCGGCGAATTGGTGCAGGAGCGGAAAATCTAGTTCCGCTGTGGGACCGGTCAGAGGGCGATAAAGGTGATGGATGCCTTGGGTCACCATATGCCGGATCGGCGAGGTCTGATAGTCGGCCGGCATGTGCGTGTGCTGGTAATCCTCGCCGAGGACCGAATCGCTGTCGCGCCGATATGTATAGCCGCGTGCCTTGATCAGGGGATTGAGCAGGCGGATCCCGAGATAAGCGCGGCCGATACCGAGCCCCTGTGCGTTCAGGCTGCGAATGAAGCCAGTCAAGATATCATCGACCGGCAGGCCATCGAGAGCCGCCCGGGCGAGCCAGATCGGCAAGTCCTCCAGCGGCGTTTCTCGCGGCGATAGATTTATCGGCATCGGATCCAGCGGTACCTAGTCGGTAGGGGCAGGGGGGCATCCTGCGGGCGCCGATGACGCTTTGCAAGCCGCCAAAGAAAATGGCGCCGCATCGCTGCGGCGCCATTCCTCGAGGCGAATTTGCCGTCGCTTACCCGCTGATGCCAGGCATCAGCTTGTTGTCGGCATTGTCGCGGCCCTTGGACAGTTCTTCCAGGGTCAGATCGATCGCTTCCTCGAACTTGCTCAGGGTCTCGTCCAGGCACTTTTGGTCGTGCGCCGAGGAGATGAACCAGGGTTCGCGGCTATCCGGCTCGCACATGATGCCCATATCGATCAGATAACCGGCCATCGTGTCGTAGAAGGTGTAGTCGCTGAGCTTCCAGTTGCGGTAGGTCGTCGGCGCCTCGGCGCTGAAGAACAGGCCGGACATGCTGTAATGGCCGGTGAAGCTGTGCGGAATGCCGCGCTTCGACAGGATCTTGCCCATGCCTTCCTGCATCGCCTTGCCGTAGCCGGAGATGCGGTCGAAGGCATCGGTGTCCTTGAGGATGCGCAGGGTGGCTTCGGCCGCCGCCAGGCTCATCGCCTGGGCGGTATAGGTGCCGCCATGGGCGACGCCCTTGCCGTATTTGCGCAGGATCTCTTCCTTGCCGCCGATCGCCGAGATCGGATAGCCGTTGGCCACGGCCTTGGCGACGGTGAAGATATCGGCTTCGATGCCGTAGAGCTCCTGGGCGCCGCCCTTGCCGACGCGGAAGCCGGTCTTCACTTCGTCGACGATCATCACCACGCCGTACTTGGTGCAGAGCTCGCGCACCGCCTTGATGAATTCCGGCTTCGAGGGGATACCGCAGCAATTGCCGAGGATCGGTTCGATCAGCACGGCGGCGATGGTGTCGTGATGCTTCTTCAGCACCTCTTCCAGGCGGTTGGCGTCGTTATACGGCACCTGCCAGAAGAGCTGGCGGACGAGCTGGGGAATGCCCTGGCCATAGGTGATGACCTTGGGGTCCTTGCTCTGATCCTTCATCGTTTCCGGATCGGCGGTCCACATCGTGGCGTCGAACAGGCCGTGATAGGAACCTTCGAAAGTGACGTAGTTGTCCTTGCCGGTATAGCCGCGGGCGAGACGGAGGGCCGCCATCACCGCTTCGGTGCCGGAATTGGAGAAACGCACCAGCTCGGCGGCCGGCATCATTTCCTTGATCAGCTTGGCGACGGTGACTTCCTTCTCGGTGCCCAGCGCGTAGACGGTGCCGATCGGCTGCGCATCACGCGCGGCGGCATCCACCTCCGGGTGGCAGTGGCCGAGGATCGCCGGGCCATAGCCCAGGCGGTAATCGATGTACTCGTTGCCATCAATGTCCCAGAGCCGGGCTCCCTTCCCGTTCTTGACGAAGACGGTCTGCTCGTCACCCCAATAGCGGAAGTTCGAGCTGACGCCGAGCGGCATGTGCTTCAGCGCCTCTTTGTAATGCGCCTGCGATTTCGCCAGGTTGCGTCTCTGGGTTTTGATCGAAGTCATAATGAAAAGCTCCCGTAGGTCATCCCTAGTTTGCGTCGAAATTTCGTCGGTTCCTGTCGCTAGGACGGCAACCATATTAAATAACGATATAGAAATCCTACGTGAGAGCCCCGATTTTGTCTACAGCGTTAAATGATCATTTAATCTCGCTAGTGCAGCAAAACGAAATTGATCAATGTTTTAGCTGGCGAATCCTGATAGATTACGCGACGCCAAATCAGGCGTTATGAGGGGTGAAATGGCGAAACCTGAAGCATCCAAAGAGGTGCGCCGCAAACAGTTGATCGATGCCACGATCCGGGCCATCGGCCGGTTCGGCTATGCCAATGCGACCCTGACCCAGGTCGCCAGCGAGGCCGGCCTGTCGCCGGGCATCGTCAATTTCTATTTCAAATCCAAGGAGCAGTTGCTGATCGCCACCCTCGAGCAGATCGCCGAGGAATATTCCACCCTGTGGCTCTCGGCGATCAACAAGGGCAAGGTATCGCCGGCGGCGGGACTCGATGCGATGATCGAGGTCGACTTCCACCCCTCGGTCTGCAATTTCGAGAAGGTTTCGATCTGGTACGCCTTCTGGGCCGAGGCGCGCAATAACGGCGCCTATCACGAGGTGGTGTCGCGGCTGGAGGGCGATTATCTGCAGCAGACCGAGATGCTCTGCAACCGGATCATCGCCGAAGGCGGTTATCTGGAGATCGAGGGGCATGAGATCGCCATCGGTCTCAATGCCATGATCGACGGGCTCTGGTTCGACTGCCTGATTGATCCCAAGGCCTTCAACCGCTCTGAAGCCAAACGGGTTTGCCGTACCTATCTCGCCTCGGTCTTCCCGGCCCATTTCGCGGGTGGCCTGCCGGCCGACAGTTCGGCGCGCAAGAACAAGGTGGAGGGGCAGGGGGATCCGGCCTTCAGCAACGTCGCCCTGGCGATCGACCCCGACATCCAGGGGCGAGACGCCCATCGGGCGCGGCTGGCGGCAGCGCTGCGCAAGCGCCTGGAGCCGGTCGGCAAGCTGAAGCGCGAGATGTTGGCGGCTGCTATCGGCGTTTCGGTGAAGACGCTGGAAAGCTGGCTGGAGGGGCGCGGCGAGCCGAGCTCCTGGCAGATGGGACGCCTCATTCCGGCGACCGATGCCCAGCTCTGGTTCGAAGTCTATGGCCTGGTGCATGAGGAATCGCAACGTTTGTTCGAGGCGCGCCTCGCCCAGCAGCAGGAGCAGGCCTTGCGTGAGCGGGCGGCGCTGGAGGCGCTGCGCGGTACGCGGAATCTACGTGGTGAGACGAATGACAATTGAAACCTACCCAGCCCCGGACAGCAGCGGTTGGGTCGATGTGCCCGGCGGGCGGATCTGGTATCGCAGCAATGGCGATCGTCACCGGGACCGGGCACCGCTTCTCGTGCTGCATGGTGGTCCCGGCATGCAGCACGATTACCTGCTGCCGCTGGTGGCGCTCGCGGATCGGCGGCGTGTCATTTTTTATGACCAGTTGGATTGCGGCCGCTCCGATCGCAGCAAGGATCCGCGCAACTGGACGGTCGAACGCTATCTCGCCGAGATCGACCCGATCCGCGAGGAATTGGGCCTGGAACGCCTGCATCTCTACGGCAATTCCTGGGGCGCGAGCCTCGCGGCGGAATATGCCGCCCTGCGTCCGGCGGGTCTGCTCAGCGTCATCTTGGCCGGGCCGCTGATCAATACCGATCGCTGGATCGCCGACAACACGGCCTATTGCCAGGCTTTGCCGGAGCCCCATCGCTCCCTGCTGCTGGGCAAGGCCGAGCTCGACAATCCGGCCTATCAGGTGGCGGTCGATTTCTTCTATCGCCGCCATCTCTGTCGCCTCGATCCCTGGCCGGAGATCGTCACCACGACGATGAATGACGGCAACATGAACGTCTATCAGACGATGTGGGGGCCGGCGGAGTTCACTTCGACCGGCAGTTTGCGGCATTTCGACGTGACGCCGCGCCTCGGACAGATCGAGGTAGCGACCCTGTTCATCTGCGGTGAATATGACGAAGCGACGCCGGCCTCCTGCCGGGATTTCGCGAAGCTCGTTCCGCGCGCCGAAGTGGCGGTGATCGCCGATGCCTCGCATCTCGCGCCGGTGGAACAGCCCGGGGCCTATGTGGCTCGCCTGCGGGCCTTTATCGATCCGCTGGGATAGGCGGGGCTCCACGGAACAATTGATTGCGGTTCGGCTTTCAGATTGAAGCGGCAAGCTTCAATCTGAAAGCATTGTTCCTTAGCTGGCTGCCACCAGGTGGCCGCCGCCGAGATCGCGATAGGTGACATAGGTCGGCTGGAAATCGACCGGGCGGAACGGGCTCGGCACTTCGCCTTCGAGGCGCTTGCGGACCAGATTGCGGCGCGTGGGATCGGGGATCGGCACGGCGGCCAGCAGCTTCTGGGTATAGAGATGCTGCGGATTGGCCAGCACCTTGGCGGTGGGCCCGGTCTCGACGATCTTGCCGAGATACATCACGGCGATGCGGTGGCTGATCTCTTCGACGACCGCCATGTCATGGGAGATGAAGAGATAGGAGAGGCCGAATTCCGCCTGCAATTCGCGCAGGAGGTCGAGAATCTGCGCCTGGATCGAAACATCGAGCGCCGAGACGCTTTCGTCGGCGATGATGACTTTCGGGTTGAGGCTGAGGGCGCGGGCGATGCAGATGCGTTGGCGCTGGCCGCCGGAGAATTCATGCGGGTAGCGGGTTGCCTGTTCCGGTGTCAGGCCGACGCGGCGGAAGAGATAGGCAACGCGGTCTTTCAATTCCTGGCCCTGGGCAATGTCATGGATGACCAGGGGCTCCGCCACCAGATCGCCGACCGTCATGCGCGGATCGAGCGAGGCGAAGGGATCCTGGAAAACCATCTGCATCTGCCGGCGCAGGCGCTGCAGCTCACGGCCGCCGATGCTGGCGACGTCCTTGTCCTCGACAAGAATGCTGCCGGTGGAGGGAACGAGCCGCAGAACGGCCTTTGCAGCCGTCGATTTGCCGCACCCGGATTCGCCGACCAGGGCCAGCGTTTCCTGGGGCATCAGATCGAAGGAGGCCTTCTCGACGGCATGGACGCGCTGTTGGGTACGATGCAGCAGGCCACCTTTGATGTCGAAGCGCACGATGAGATCGCGCACGCTGAGCACCGGCTTGGCCG
Organism: uncultured Rhodospirillaceae bacterium; assembly: GCA_964406155.1. Classification (GTDB taxonomy): domain Bacteria; phylum Pseudomonadota; class Alphaproteobacteria; order Dongiales; family Dongiaceae; genus Dongia_B. Next base: position 184,571 of record CAYOQR010000002.1, read on the forward strand.
TCGCATTGGTTGCGGGCACAGCCGGCGCGCGGCTGCCGGCGCCGAATTTCGGCACGGCATCGAGGAGCGCACGGGTATAAACCTGCTGCGGCCGGGTGAAGATGGCCTCGACATCGCCTTCCTCCACCATCTTGCCATGGCGCATGACGATGACGCGGTCGGCCATTTCGGCGACGACGCCCATGTCATGGGTGATCATGATGATGGCGGTGCCGGTCTCGCGCCGCAGATCGGCCATCAATTCCAGGATCTGCGCCTGGATCGTGACATCGAGGGCCGTGGTCGGTTCGTCGGCGATCAGCACCTTGGGATTGCAGGACATGGCCATGGCGATCATCACGCGCTGGCGCATGCCACCGGACATTTCATGGGGATATTGCTTCAGGCGCTTCGCCGCCTCGGGAATGCGCACGGCCTGCAGCACCTCGATGGCGCGCTTGCGGGCGGCGCTGTCGCTGAGGCCGAGATGCCGGCGCAGGGCTTCGCTCATCTGCGTGCCGATGCTGAGCACCGGATTGAGCGAGGTCATCGGTTCCTGGAAGATCATGGCAATGTCGTTGCCACGGATTCCCTGCATCGTCGCTTCATCGAGCTTGAAGAGGTCGCGGCCATTGAAGGTCGCGGTGCCGCGGATGACACGTCCGCCCGGCTTCGGCAGCAATCCCATCAGAGCCAATGAGCTGACGGATTTGCCGGAGCCGGATTCGCCGGCGATGCAGAGCGTTTCGCCCTGACGCAATTTGAAACTGAGACCGTCGACCACCGTCAGCGGCCCGGACGGCGTGGCGAATTGGACCGCCAGGTCGCTGAGCTCGAGAATCGGCTCCCCGATGGAGCGGGGAGCGGTCGGATGTTGTGTGCTTGCCAAGGCGGTCATTCGGTCTCAGTCCAATTTTTCAGTCGAGGACGATGCGGGGGAAGTAGAAGGACACAACCCAGTTCGGCATATCGACGATTTCGCTGATGCGGAGGTCGCCGGAGACCGAGCAGAGCATATAGGCATCGACCGCCGGGATCTTGTGGCGGCGGGTCAGAAGATCGACCATGCCGCTCACGGCGTCGCGCGCACCGGACATGAGGTCCGGTCCGATGCCGGTGGTGACGTCGTAGCCCTTCTCGTCCAGATGGCGTGTCACCGGACCGGCGGTCCGGAAACGCGGCATCTTCAGATTGGCGCCCTTCACCAGTTCAAGTTTCACCGTGACGTCGAGCTGGCTCTCGATCGCGGTACCGCAAACCTCGCCATCACCTTGGGCCGCATGGGGATCGCCCAGCGAGAACAAGGCGCCCTTGACCTCGATCGGCAGGTAGAGCTCGCTGCCCAGGCCGAGATCGCGGATATCCATGTTGCCGCCGACACGGCGCGGCGGCACCACGGAATGCAGGCCCGGCTCCGCCGGCGCGACACCGATCGTGCCGGCGAAGGGCTTCAGCGGCACCTTGGCGAGCGAGCCGAACATGCTCGGCGCCAGGGTATCCGCGTCATACTTCCAGATATGCAAGGCGGGTTCCTTGAACTGATCCGCCAACAGCCCGAAACCGGGAATGTTGGCGGTCCAGCCCCAACCGCAAGGTTTGTAGCCGAGCATCGTGACCTTCAAGGCATCGCCGGGTTCCGCCCCGTCGACCTCGATCGGCCCCAATGTCGGGTTGATCTTGCCGAAGTCGAGGCGGGCGATATCGCCCGCCGTCCACTCCGGCGTGATCTGTCCGCAGGACGAATCCTTGCACTTCAACTCGATGACATCGCCCGATCCGACCTTGAGGATCGGCGGCAGGGAATTATCCCAGCCGATATGGTGCTGGTGATCGTGAATCGTACAAGTCACGGCATGCGGATGTTGTGTCATTGCTTTACCCACACATCTTCATAGGGGATCGGCTGATGGATGACGTCGTCGAAGAGCGCAGTCTCGCCCTGGAGCTTCTCCGAACGCAGCGTGTACCGCTTCATGTTGACGAGCGGCACCCAGGGTGCGTCCTTCATCATGATCTCGGAAAAGATCTTGGTCCAGGCGGCCGCGCGATCCGCCGTCTTCGCCGGATCGGCGATGGCATTGGCGGCTTCGGCTTCGGCGTCGATGTCCTTGTTGCAGTAGTGGGCGTAGTTGTATCCGCCCTCGGCCGCAGCCGCGCAACCCAGGATCGGGGTGTAGAAATTGCTGGCATCCGGGAAGTCGGCATACCATTCGGTCAGGCTCATCGGCGCGCCTTGGACCTTGCCGGCGATGCCGGTGAGGGTGGTGTTGTCGACGCCCTTCAGCGAGACCTTGATGCCGATCGCCGCGAGATCCTTCTGGATCGACTGTGCTTCGCGCGGCCAGGGATCGGTGCTGACGAAATAGAGCTCGGTCGAGAAGCCGTTCTCGAAGCCGGCTTCCTTCAGCAGCGCCTTGGCCTTCTCCGGATCGTGGGCATAGCCCTTGAAGTTCGGATCGAAGCCAGCCATCGCCGGCGGCAGGATCTGCTGCGTCGCCGTGCCACGATTGTTGACGATCTTGACCAGGCGTTCCTTGTCGATCGCCATGTTGACCGCCTGACGCACCTTCAGATTGTCGAAGGGCTTCATATTGGCGTTCATGGTCATGTACATCAGGTGCAGCTGATTGACGTCGTAGAAGCGGTCCTTCAGCGCGGCGTTCTTGGAGACTTCCAGGAACTTCGCCGGCGGGAAGATATCGCCGGTGACGTCGGCTTCGCCGTTCTGCACCTTCAGAACCTGCACGACAGGCTCGAGGCCGAACTGGATCATGACCTGGTCGGCATGGGGCATGCCTGCGTGATGGCTATAGGGAGAACGCTCCAGAACGATGCGTTGACCCGGCACCCATTCCTTCATCGCGTAGTCGCCGGTGCCGACCGGATGGTGGCCGAAATCGTCGCCGTATTTCTCGACATCTTCCTTGGGCACGACATAGGAGAAGTTGATCGCCATGATGTGGAGCATGGTGGCGGTCGGCTGGGTCAGGTGGAACACCACCGTGTAATCGTCCGGCGTCTCGATACCGCTGAGCTCAGTCGCCTTGCCATTGACGACATCATCATACCCCTTGATGGTCGTGAAATAGCCGGCGCCGGGGCTCTGGGTCTTCGGATTGACCACGCGGTCGATCGAATACTTGACGTCCGCAGCCTTCATTTCGCGGCCGTTCTGGAACTTGACGCCTTTGCGCAGCTTGAAGGTATAGGTCAGGTTGTCCGGCGAAATGTCGTAGCTTTCGGCAAGATCGGGGACCAGATCATTGGTGCCGTGCTTGTAATCCATCAGGCCGTCGAAGATCGCGCGGATCGCGGACCAGTTCTGGAAATCGTAGCCCAGGGCCGGATCGAGCGTCGCGAAATCGTCCTTGAAGACGATCGTGTAGCTGCCGCCATTCTTCGGCTCTTCCGCCTGGCTCGGCGCCAGGGCCGCGGTCAGAGCCGTGCTGGCCATCAGGGCCAGCGTGAAGCTGGCGGCCAGGGTGAAACGTCTGGTCATCAAAATCCCCTCTGCTGTTGGAACGCTGCTTAATGTTTCCTCCCCGGCTAGAAGCCGGGGAGGGGAACTCGGTCAGAACGCTGGCACGTGATGCCTGCGCTTATTGGGCATCCGTCGCATAGATCTCGTCGTAATTGACGGGAATGTGGATCGGGTCGGCGAAGACGCCGTTGGGGCCGGCCACGCGCTTGGAATGGATCACATAGGCCTTTTCATTGAAGACCGGTGCCCAGGGCGCGTCCTTCATGACGTCCTCGAAGATCTTGCCCCATTCGGCGGCACGGTCGGCCTGTTTGGCGGGATCGGTGATGGCATTGGCCTTCTCGGCCCGGGCATCGAGATCCTTGTTGCAGTACCAGGCCCAGTTCCAGCCGCCATCGACGGCGCCGCCGCAACCGAGAATAGCGGTGTAGAAGTTGCTGGGATCGGGGAAGTCGGCGATCCAGGCCATACCGCCGGACCAGATCATGGGGGCGCCGTCCTTCTTGCCGCCGGCGGCGATCACGGTGCCCATGTCCTGGGATTTGATATTGGCCTTGATGCCGATCGCGGCGAGGTCGCTCTGGATCGCCTGGGCGATGCGCGGCTGCGGGTCGGTATTCATGACATAGAGATCGGTTTCGAAACCGTTCTCCATACCGGCTTCCTTCAGCTTCGCTTTCGCGCCCTCGACATCGTATTTGTAACCCTCATAGGACTTCTCATAGCCAGGCATGGCGGGCGGCAGCGGCTGGTTCGCCGGTACGGCGCGGCCGTTGATCAGCTTGACGACCCGTTCCTTGTTGATCGCCATGTTGACGGCCTGGCGCACCAGCACATTGTCGAACGGCTTGATGTTGACATTCATCGCCACGTAGCCGGTGTGCAACTGCTCGGTGATGGCGATCTGATCCTTCAGGCTAGCATCCTGGGTCACTTCGACGAATTTCGCCGGCGGAATACCATCGCCCGGAATATCGATCTCCCCCTTCTGCATGCGGGTGAGGGCGACGGTCGGATCCTGGCCGATCTCGAAGGTGATCTTGTCCAGGCGCGGCAGGCCGGGCTTGTAATAATCCTTATTGCGCTCCAGGATGATGCGCTGACCGGGCGTCCAATCGGTCATCTTGAAGGCACCGGTGCCGACCGGGTGATGGCCGAAATCGGGACCGTATTTCTCGACCTCTTCCTTCGGCACGACGAAGGAGAAATTGAGGGCCATCAGATGCAACAGCGTGGCATCGGGATGGCTGAGTTCGATCTTCACCGTATCGGCGTCGGGTGTGGTGACGCCGGTCAGTTCCTTGGCCTTGCCGGCCTGGAATTCATCGAAGCCTTTCAGCGAAGCGTAATAGCCGGAACCCGGGCTCTGGGTCTTCGGATCGCAGGTCCGCTCCAGCGAATACTTGACGTCGGCGGAAGTCATCTCGCGGCCGTTATGGAACTTCACGCCCTTGCGCAGCTTGAAGGTATAGGTGAGGCCGTCCGGCGATACCTCGTAGCTCTCGGCAAGATCGGGCACCAGTTCCGTCGTGCCGGGCTTGTAATCCATCAGGCCGTCAAAGACGGCCTTGATCATCGACCAGTTCTTCCAGTCATAGCCGATTGCCGGATCGAGGGTCGGGATGTCATCCTTGAAGGTCACGATGGCGGCACCACCCTGCTTGATCTCGCCGGACGGCGTGGCGGCGGGCTGCGCGGTGCTGGTAGCCGGTGCCGCATTGGATTGCTGCTGCTCTTCCTTCTTCTGATCGCAGGCGCCCAGCGCGATCAGCGCCAGGATCGAGACCGATGCCATAAGACGTTTCATATTCCCCTCCTTCAAGCCGCCCCTCTGCGGCGAATGATCAGCGCAGTTTGATGCGCGGATCGATGAACGGCGCGATCAGGTCGGCGATGAGGCTGCCCAACGCGACCGCGAAGGCGACGACCAGCATGACGCCCATGATGATGGGAATGTCGAGCTGCTGAATCGCCTGCCAGGTCAACTGGCCGATACCGGGCCAGCCGTAAACGGATTCGATCAGGACGGCGCCGCCGCAGAAATAGCCGATGTCGAGGCCGATCATCGCGATGATCGGCAGCAGGGCATTCGGCACCACATGCAGGCCGATGATGCGCAGCCGTCCCAGGCCCTTGGCCCGGGCCGTGCGCACGTAATCCTGGCGCAGCACTTCGATGACGGTGGAGCGCATCTGCTGCGCATACCATCCGGCACCCAGCAGGCCGAGCGAGAGCGAGGGCAGGATGAGATGCTTGAATTCGCCATAGCCGCCGATCGGGAACCAGCCGAGATAGACCGAGAAGAAATAGAGCAGCAGCAGGCCCAGCAGGAAGGCGGGCATCGAGATGAAGATGAAGGTCGAGGCCATGATGACCTGGTCGAGCGCCGTATTGCGCTTCAGCGCGGCCAGCAGGCCGAAGGTCAGGCCCAGAATGAGCTCGAAGAAAATCGCTCCGACCATCAACAGGCCGGTCGCCGGCAGGCGCGGCAGGATCAGGGCGACGACTTCGCTCCGCTGCATATAGGAGCGGCCAAGATCGCCCTGCAGCAGCTTCCAGAGATAGCGGCCGTACTGCTGCCAGATCGGCAGATTGAGGCCAAGCTGCTCACGCACCCGCTCAACCTGATCGACGCTGGCGGTGCGGCCCGCGACCTGACGCGCCGGATCGGCCGGCAGCATATAGAGCAGGCAGAAGGTGATGATGCTGACACCAAGCAGAATCAGCAGGGCTTGGATCAGTCGGCGAAGGATATAGGCCGGCATTAGTGCTTACCCCGCAAGGTCGGATCGAGAATATCGCGCAGGGCATTACCCAGCAGATTGAAGGACAAAGCCAGGGCGGCGATCACGATGCCGGGATAGAAGACCAGCCAGGGGAAGCTTTGGAAATAGCTCTGGTTTTCATTGATCATGCCGCCCCAGCTCGGTGTCGGCGGTTGGACGCCGACGCCCAGGAAGGAGAGGGCGGCTTCCAGGAGAACAGTTGTGGCGATGCCCAATGTCGCCCAGACGGTGATGGTCGGTACCAGATGCGGCAGGATATGGCGGAACAGGATGCGGCTGGTGCTGGCGCCGATGCTGCGCTCCGCCATGACATATTCACGCTCGGAGAGCGAGGTGGTTTCCGTGTAGAGAACCCGCGCGATCTGTACCCAGTTCACCATGGAAATGACGATCACCACGATCCACAGGCTGGGGCGGAAGATGGCGGCCAGAACGATCGCCAGGAGCAGCGAGGGGAAAGCCATCATGAGGTCGGTGAAGCGCATCAGCACACTGCCGAACCAGCCACGGATGAAGCCGGCGGTGACGCCGATCACGGCGCCGATGGCGATGGCGATGCCGTTGGCGAGCAGACCGATGATCAGTGAAGCACGGGCTCCGTAGATCAGGCGGGACAGCAGATCGCGGCCGAGCAGATCCGTGCCGAGAAGGAATTGGCTGTTGGGCGCCAGCGGCTCACCGATATCGGTCAGCCCGTTGGGCAATTGGTCTTCCGGCGCATAAGGAGAGATCCAGGGCGCGAAGATCGCCGCCAGAACGATGATCGAAATGATGAGCAAACCCAGCAAGGCGAGCTTGCGTTTCAGCAATTCTCTTACAATGAACATGGATATCAGAACCCCCGTGCTCCTTTCCGGGTGCCAGCAACAAGGCTCCCGGAACAGGCACGACCCTCTAATCTAGTTAGCCCCCAACGGCTTGGCCCCCAAACGGCCGGAAATTCGAAAAGAACCCGGCCGGTCGCCGCTGAAATATCAGGCGGCAGCATAGGAGTAAACGCCCGTCGCTTCAATGAGACTCCGGCGGGGTTTGGCTTTTTGTTTCAGAATGATGGTGGAAACGGCAGGCGCGGGAATGCGCGCCTGCCGTCTACAAACTCAGCGTGTATTGGGCAGGCGGACCGGACGCATCAGGAAGGCCGGCATATGGTCGCCGAAAGCGAGAATCGGCGTATCGTCGTCCCGGTCGCGGTCGGCGGCACGCCTTTCATGCCGGTTCTGCTGCCGGACCGGTTCGAGCGGCGCCGGCTTGGCCGGCAGAACGACAGCCGGCGCGGTGGAGGATTCGAGCTGTTGGTGACGATGCAGCGCCGCGCTGGGATGCGGGATGGCGGCATCGATCTCGGCAGCGGCGATATTTTGACCGCTGTGGTGACCGTCGCCTCGCTGGCCGTCGACCCGTGGGCTGTCACTGCGACCGTCACTGCGCGCATCGTCACCCTTGCGGCGCCTGCCGCGCCGGTCCCGATCACCGCGTTCTCGGTCGCCGCGCTCCCGATCGCCCCGTTCCTTCTCGCGGGGTGCAGCCTCGGCGGACTTCTTGCGCCCATGGCGGCCACGCCGACGGTCCTTGCCATCGCCTTCCTCGAAGGGAAGCTGCTCGATGCCGTCGATGGCGATGCGGGGGATTTCCTTGCCGATCAGCTTTTCGATCGCTGCGACATGCTTGCCGTCATAGGGCTGGGCAAAAGTATAGGCATGCCCTTCGCGCCCGGCCCGGCCGGTCCGGCCGATACGGTGGACGTAGTCCTCGGCGTGAATGGGAACATCGAAATTGAAGACATGGCTCAAGGCGGCGATATCGATGCCGCGCGCGGCGACATCGCTGCAGACCATCAGGCTGGCTTCGCCGCGCTTGAATTTCTCCAGGGTCTCCATCCGCTTCGATTGCGGCATGTCGCCATGCAACTGCACCGCATTGAAACCGTGCTTGGTGAGCGAGCGATACAGGATATCGACGTCGCGCTTGCGGTTGCAGAAGATCAGCGCATTGGTGACCTGCTCAGCGCGGATCAAGCGGCGCAGGGCTTCGCGCTTGTCCATCTCATCGACGATGGCCATGCCCTGGGTGACCGTGGAAGCCGTGGTCGCCGGCGGCGCCACGGTGATTTCCTTGGGGTTCATCAGGAAGGCATCGGCCAGGCGGCGGATTTCCGGCGCCATGGTGGCGGAGAAGAACAGGGTCTGGCGCAGCTTCGGCAGCAGGCCGACGATCCGCTCCACATCGGGAATGAAGCCCATATCGAGCATGCGGTCGGCTTCGTCGATGACCAGCGTCTTGACGTCGCTCATCAGGATCTTGCCGCGCTCGAACAGGTCGAGCAGGCGACCTGGCGTCGCGATCAGGACGTCGACACCGCGATCGAGCTTCTTCTCCTGATCGGCGAAGCTCTCGCCGCCGATCAGCAGCGCCATCGAGAGATTGCAGTACTTGCCGTATTTGTCGAAGTTCTCAGCCACCTGGGCCGCCAGTTCGCGGGTCGGCTCGATGATCAGCGAGCGCGGCATGCGGGCCTTGGCGCGCCCGTTATGCAGGATCTCCAGCATCGGCAGCGTGAAGGAGGCGGTCTTGCCGGTACCGGTCTGGGCACAACCAAGAACATCGCGGCCCATCAGCACGAAGGGGATCGCCTGAGCCTGGATCGGGGTGGGGGTGGCGTAACCGAGTTCGGAGATCGCCTGCAGGATTTCGGGGCTGAGCCCCAGCTCGGAAAATGTCATGTTGCTCGAAATGGGTACCGACGGCGGATCTGTCATGGCAGACCGTTCAAGGCAGCTGGCCCCCTTGAGGCTGCCCCCAAAAAACGCCGGAACTATAGGGGCTGGGCGGCTTTTGTCAATAAATGGGGGCCGGATCCGCGCCACCCTCCCTGGCAAAAAGCGGGAAGGAGCCATGCTTGAAGAGCATGCCGGATGGTCTTGCCTTGCCGAAAAAGCGGGCGCGGGCGTTCCTGCCCATGCCCACAATCAAAGAAGGCTGTGCCGCCGCCGTTATGCGAGTCGGAAGTGCGGGACGGGCCCGATCGGTTCAGCAACCCAGGCTGCCGACACAGGCATTGGAGAGGCCGGGCGTGACCGGGCTGGGAAATAGATAGACGACCATATTGCGCAGGAATGACCGGAATTGCGGATCGTCGGGGCTGGTCACATCGGTGATCGAGCCCGTGGCATAAGTCAAAACGTCGCTGCCACTGCAATAAGCCGCCGAGATGCTGATTTTCCCCCCGCTGTCGCGACCGACAGGGGGATTGGCATTGCCGTTGGCCCCATTGCCCGTGTCGCCTGAGCTTTCGCAGATATAATTGCCGTCGGGGGCGGCGTGATTGAAGACCAGACGGACCCGCGGGCCAGTGCTGACGGGGACGAAGCCTTCAGCCTGGATCGTCTTGCTGACCTGTGCGTTGAAGTCGGTTTGCGGCATGGCGAAGGGATTGCCGGAGATATCCGCATGCATGCCCTTGGTATAGGGGATCCATTGATACTGATTGGCGTCATACGCGGAATTGACCTGCCGGAAATCGATTTTCCCGAGCGAGCAGCCGCCGAGAAGGGCAAGGCCCATAATGGCGGGCGCAAGACGAGAACGGCTGGACGAAAGGCGGCGGGCCATGGTGTTTTCTCCTAATCGGCGCGGCTGCGGGCTTTAGGTGCGCGTTCCCTGCCTGAAGTATGTCAAAGGGGAAGCGTGCCGCTCTCAATGGTCGAACTGGTCCCGGTTAGCGGGACGTATATTTGTAAGCTATGCCGGCGATTCAATTAATCAAGGTGAATCGTGTGGCGGAAAGAGTGAAGGGCATCCCGGATGACGGTGCATTTGGTGAAATTATGTGTCGGCATCAGCTCCATTCAGGAGCTGATCACCTACCGGGAAGACTTGATCCGCCGCCTCGGCAAGAAGAAAAAGCCGCTGGAGGATCAGCACTGGACGCGGCATCGGCCGAAGCGGGCCGAGGAAGTGCTGGATGGCGGTTCGCTCTATTGGGTCATCCGGGGAACGATCTGTGTGCGGCACCGGATCCTGCGGCTGGACGAAGTGGAGGACGAAGCGGGCAATCCCTTCTGTTCGATCGTCTACGATCCGGCGGTGATCGTCACGGAAGCCAGGCCCAAGCGGGCTTTCCAGGGATGGCGGTATCTCGAGGCTGCCGATGCGCCGCCGGATTTGCCGAATCAGTCCATAGCGCTGCAGCAGGTTTCGGCTGAAGCCGAATTGCCGGCGGAAATGCTCAACGAACTTCGAAGCCTGGGCCTGATCTGACGACGAATCGTCTCTCCGGCCTGGTCATCGCGCAGACTGTGAGGATGATTCGATCGTCCCTGGGATCGCTGCAGCTCTTGTTGAGAGTGTTCGGGAAGCCGTTTTCAGGTCAGGCATCTCATCAGGAGTACCGCGTCCAGGTTTCCGGCGGGATGATTCTCCAGGCCGCGCTTCTCGTGAGGGCTGTGAAAATGGCGGTATCCCTAGATTTTTGAAAAAAGTTTCAGATCGATGTTTTTTCTGCTGGACAGTTCCAGGTGACTCGCCTAAAACCCGCCCCACCGAACGAGGCCGGCACGAAGCGCCGGGCGACGGACGGTCCGGAAGGCAGATCGCCAACCGGTCTGATAGCGGAAAGAGCCCGTCAGGGCGCTTGAAACGCTGTTACGGCATCGCTATATTGCTCGCTTGCCTCGGGCCGACTCAGGTCTCGAAGCATCGCGCTTGCGGTGTCTGCTGATTGACATTGTTGATGGAAGAGAAGGGATACGCGGACGGCGGATCTGC
>CAYOQR010000003.1:0-177513 GCA_964406155.1 uncultured Rhodospirillaceae bacterium
CACATACTTTTTGCCGATAAGAAAGGGGACCAACGACATCATGACCGACCTGCCAGCTTTTGCCGTCAATGCGATCAACCTTGCCTCCACGCGGCTCGGCGCCAAGGCGCTCTATGCGACCGACGATTTCTTCGCCGACAAATCGCGCATGTTGCAGGACACGCCGGCCGTCTTCTATCCGGACAAATACGACAACAACGGCAAATGGATGGACGGATGGGAATCAAAGCGCCGACGCAATGGCGGACATGATTTCTGCATCGTGAAACTGGGTACCAAGGGCGTCATCCGCGGCGTCGACATCGATACCAGCCACTTCACCGGCAATTATCCGCCGGCTGCCGCCCTGGAAGCCTGCGTTGCCGAGACCGATCCCGACGACAAGACGACCTGGACGCAAATCCTGGCACCCGTTTCCCTCGGCCCCTCGGCCCATCACTTCCATGCCATCGCCAGCGAGCAGGCCTGGACCCATCTGCGGCTCAGCATCTATCCCGATGGCGGTGTCGCGCGGCTGCGGGTCTATGGCGAGCCGGTGCCGGCCTGGGAGGGCAAGGACCCGAAGGCCGTCCACGAACTTTCCCTGGCCAATAACGGCGGCCGCATCATCGCCTATAACGACGCCCATTACGGCTCGGTCTGGACCATGCTGACGGCCGGTCGCGGCGTCAATATGGGCGATGGCTGGGAGACGCGGCGGCGGCGCGAGCCCGGCAATGACTGGATCATCGTGAAGTTGGGTGCGCCGGGCCTGGTGGAAAAGATCGAGGTCGATACCTGCCATTACAAGGGCAATTACCCTGATTCCTGTTCGCTCCAGGCCGCGCATGTCACCTCGGCCACCGACAAGTCCATCATCACCGAGGCGATGTTCTGGCCGCAATTGATGGCCCAGCAGAAGCTGCAGGCGGATCATATCCACAGCTTCTCCGGCAACCAGATCGCCAAGCTCGGTCCCGTCAATTACGTGAAGCTCAATGTCTTCCCCGATGGCGGCATCTCCCGCCTGCGGATCTTCGGACGTTTGGCATGATCCTGACTCTGGAACCGCTGACCAAAGCGGCCTTCGCCCCCTTCGGCGATGTCATCGAGAGCGACGGCGCCCGGCATTTTCCCATCAACCAGGGATTTGCCGAGCGCTTCCACGATCTGGCGACGATCGATGCGGAAGGCGGTCAGGCGATCATCAGCCTCTGCACGGCGGAGCCGCGGCCCTTGCCGATCGAAATCAAGCTGATGGAGCGGCATCCCCTCGGCAGCCAAGCCTTCATTCCGCTGCAGGACCGCGACTGGCTGGTAGTGGTGGCCAGCGATCCGCTGACACCGGCAAGCCTGCGCGCCTTCCGCGCGACCGGCCGCCAGGGCGTCCATTACGGCCGCAATGTGTGGCATCACCCGCTGCTGGTGCTCGATCCCGGCAGCCGTTTCCTGATCGCCGACCGCAAGGGTCCCGGCACCAATCTCGAGGAGGGCTGGTTCGACAAGAGCGCCTCGTTCGACAAAAACGAGACCATCACTCTCCTACCCTGATCAGGCCTGCCCTGATCAAGCCTGTCCTGATCAGGGTTTGAAATGCGCGTGCCAGTGCCGGGCGATATCGTCCCGGCGCGGCACCCAGACCCGCTCGTGTCCGAGCACGTAATCGACGAAGCGTGCCAGCGCCTGAACCCGGCCCGGCCGGCCGATCAGGCGGCAATGCAGACCGACCGACATCATCTTCGGCGCTCCCGCTTTGCCCTCGGCATAGAGGCAGTCGAAACTGTCCTTCAAATAGGCATAGAACTGGTCGCCGGCATTGAAGCCCTGCGGTGTCGCGAAGCGCATGTCATTGGCGTCCAGCGTATAGGGGATGATGAGATGCTTCCCCTCCTTCGGGCTATCCACCCAGTAAGGCAGATCGTCGGCATAGGAATCCGATGAATAGAGGAAGCCGCCTTCCTCGATCACCAGCCGCTCCGTGTTCATCGAGCAACGCCCAGTATACCAGCCCAGCGGCCGCGCACCGGTCAGCGCGGTATGCAGCCGGATCGACTCACGGATCTGCTCGCGCTCGACCTCCGGCGGCATGTCCTTATGCTCGACCCATTTCAGGCCATGGGAGGCAATCTCCCAATCCGCTTCCAGCATCGCCGCTAGTTGTTCCGGCGAGCGCTGCAGCGCCGTCGTCACGCCATAGACCGTCACCGGCACCCGGTGTCCGGTGAACAGCCGCCAGAGCCGCCAGAACCCGGCCCGGGCGCCGTATTCATAGATCGATTCCATGTTCCAGTGACGCTGGCCCGGCCAGGGCTGGGCGCCGACGATCTCCGAGAGAAAGGCTTCCGAGGCGGCGTCGCCATGGAGGATGTTGTTCTCGCCGCCTTCCTCGTAATTGAGGACGAACTGCACCGCGACATAGGCATCGTCCGGCCAGCACGCCTTCGGCGTCGTGCGGCCATACCCCTGCATGTCACGCGGATAGACGCTCATGAACCTTGCTCCCTGCCACATATGTCGCCCGCACCGCCCGGTCGTCACCGAGCAGAGCGAGGGCGAAAAGGGTGTCTTCCAATGATTCCGACAAGTCGGACCTGCTCTCCAGGAGAGGTGTAGCACGAGGATCCAGGACGACGATATCCGCCCATTTGCCGGCATCGAGCGACCCGATCTCGCCGCCCAGTTTCAGCCGATCGGCATTGCCCTGGGTCGCCAGATGGAAGAGTTCGCAGGCGGTCGGCTTGTATCCGCTCAGCATCTGGACCTTATAGGCCTCGCCCATGGTCTGCAGCATGGAATAGCTCGTTCCGCCCCCCACATCCGTCGCCAGCGCGCAATCGATCGGCCGGCCCGCCTCCCGCATCCGCGCGAGCGGCATCAGGCCGGAACCGAGGAAAGTGTTCGAGGTCGGACAATGGATCACCACCGATCCCGCCTCGTGCAGGCGCCGGCATTCGCGTTCCGAAAGATGCACGCCATGAGCAAAAAGGCTGCGCTCGGTGACGAGGCCGAACCGGTCATAGACCGCCAGGTAATCGGCATCGTTGGGAAAGAGCTCGCTGACGGCGGCCAATTCGCCCCGGCTCTCCGACAGATGGGTGTGCATCAGGGCGCCGGGCAGATCGCTCAGGACCTCACCGCAGGCCTTGAGCTGCGCCTCGGTGGAGGTGATGGCGAAACGCGGCGTCAGGGCATAGCGCAGGCGTCCCCGGCCGTGCCATTGCCGATATAGCTCCGCGCTGTCGCGGATACTGCTCTCCACATCGTCCAGTACCGCGGCCGGCGCATGGCGGTCCATCAGCGTCTTGCCGGTGACGAGCGCCATGTTGCGGCTGGCCGCCGCCGCGAACAGCATCTCCGCGCAGACCCGATGCACGGAGCAATAAGCGAGAGCCGAGGTGGTGCCATGCTGGAACAGGCGGTCGATGAAGAGAGAGGCGATCCGTTCGACATAAGCCGCATCGCCATAACGCGCTTCCTCCGGAAAGGTAAAGCGGTTGAGCCAATCCAGCAGGTCCTTCCCCGGTGCCGCCAGCATGCGATATTGCGGCAGATGGATATGCGCATCGATGAAGCCCGGCATGACCAGGCAATCGCCGTAATCGTCGACCGGCGCCGAGGCGAAAGCCGGCGGCAAGGTTGAGAAGCTCCCCTGCCAGACGATCCGGCCGTCATCGCCGATGACGACGGCGCCCTTCGCCTCATACCGGCAATCGGCACTGCTTGCGCCGAAGGTAACGGTTTGCCCTCGTATCACGCGCGTCATGACGTTACCCGATCCTCGATCCGGAAGCGGAAGATACGGCAGATCTGTTCCAGGGTGATGGCGAATTCCCGTGCCAGGGGATAATCGATCCGCTCGGCAAAGCCCGCCAGGATCTGATGCTTGGTCGCCCCCTTGACGGCGAAGATGAAAGGAAAGTCGAAACGCTGCTTGTGGAGATCGTTGAATTCCGTGAAGCGTGCGAATTCCGCCGGCGTCAGCGTGTCCAAGCCGGCACCGGCCTGTTCGCGGGTGGAATCCGTGGTGAGCTTGGCCCTTGTCGCGAGATCGGGATGCGCCCGAATCAAGGCCAGTTGCATCTCATGCGAGGCGCCATAGAGTGCATTGGCGAAGGCCGCGACCATGACATCGCGGCTGGCGAAGGGGCGCGATGCCGCCGCCTGCCGCGCCACCCAGGGCGAATGCTCCGCCACGTCGCCGAAAGCGGCGACGAAGGCCTCGACAGTCATCGCATTCACATCAGCCAGCGTTGTCATTGTCCTGCTTTCATTGCGCTGCGATCCAGGCACCGAGCTTGCTGCGCTCGTCATCCGTCATGCCGCTGACATTGCCAAGCGGCATGGCCTTGCTTTTGACCGCCTGCAGATCGATCTGGGCGGCATAGCGCCTGACCTCCTCCACCGTTTCCAGTTTCACACCTTTGGGCGCCTCGGCAAAGCCCGGCTGCGTCGGCTTGGTCGCATGGCACATGATGCAACGGGCATGGGTGATATCGAGAACCTCGCTGTCGGAAACGGCCATGGCCGGCAGGCTGCGGGTCGCCGGCGCCGTCAGCACCAAAGCGGCGAACAAAGCGACGAAGATGATCGGCAAGGTCCAGGCGATCTGGCGCAGCGGATCGCCGACCTCATGGCGCATCAGGAAGTGCCGGAGAGCGCCGCCACCGACCACGATCAGCCCGACCAGGATCCAGGATTGCGGATGGTTGGTGATCATCGGGTAGTGATTGGAGATCATCATCACCAGGACCGGCAGGGTCAGATAGGTATTGTGCAGCGAGCGCTGCTTGCCGGTCGCCCCCAGCGCCGGATCCGGCGCCTCGCCGCGCATCAGTGCCGCCGTGATCTTGCGCTGATTGGGAATGATCACCATGAAGACATTGGCAGCCATCATGGTGCCGATGAAAGCACCGACATGGATGAGCGCGCCCCGCCCGGAGAAGATATGGGTGAAAGCGTAGCTGGCCGCCAGGATCAGCAGGAAGACCAGGGTCGCGAGCAGACCCGTTTTCTTGCCGATCGGCGAGCGGCAGAGCCCGTCATAAACGATCCAGCCGAAAGCGAGCCCGCCGACGGAGATCGCAATCGCCTGCCACGGCGCCAGCGGCAGGATGCTGGGATCGATCAGATAGGCCGAGGCATTGAGGTAATACTGCACGATCAGCAGGAGGAAGCCGGTGACCCAGGTCAGATAGGCTTCCCATTTGAACCAGATGAGATCCGCCGGCAATTCCGCCGGAGCCACCAGATATTTCTGCACATGGTAGAAGCCGCCGCCATGCACCTCCCAGGCCTCGCCATAGACGCCCTTCGGCAGATCCGGACGACGCTTCAGGGAGAAATCCAGGGCCACGAAATAGAACGAGGTGCCGATCCAGGCGATACCCGCGATCATATGCCCCCAACGGATCAGCAGATTGAGCCAATCGGCAAAGAACGGATTCATTCCGTGAAGCTCCGCACATCAAGAAGAAGCATCGCTCCCGGCCGCATATTCCTATCCGCCGCCCAATATCGCGGCTGGTGCCCCATCTGCACGTTCATTTTCCCCTGTGATGTGTCGTGATCGAGGCCGCATGCCCCGCACAGCTTTGGCAGGCGGAGGCGAGTGACCCCGCAGCAGTTCCCCCTGAAACGCTGTCGCGCACCGCCATGTCATCGGCAGAGCAGGCATCGCGCAGGACCGAGGTCTTGGTGCGGGCCGGCTGCGGCCGCAATCTTTCATCGACGATCAGCATCTGCGCCACGGTTGCGGCGGCAATCGCCGCCGGATGCTTCGACTGGATGCCGGGCAACCCGATCGGACAGACCAGATTGGCGATGCGGGCATCGGGCAGGCCGCTCTGCTGCAGCCGATGGGTGAACCGCACTCGCTTGGTCGCGCTGCCGATCAGGCCAATATAGGCAAAGCGCCGGTCCGCGAGTGCCGCCGCGACGATGTCGAAATCCAGCGCATGGCTATGAGTCATGACGAGGACGAAGCTGCCGGGTGCGGCGGCCTGCAGCAAGGCCACGGGATCATCCACCCGTAGCGGCATGACAGTTTCCGGCATCGTTGCCGGAAAGGCATCAGCCCGGGGATCGATCCAGGTGATTTCGAAAGGCAAGGACGCCAGTGCCGTCACCAGAGCCTGCCCCACATGTCCGGCGCCGAAAAGAAGCAGCGGACGCCGGTCCTCACCGAAGAGCTCGACGAAATCCGGCGCGACGATCCGGCCGGTCAGGCGGAACGATCCGGCAGATTCGCGCCGGGCGAAATCCGCCACGATGTCACGGGCACCTTGATCGAAGACCTCCGTCATCAATTCGATCCGGCCGCCGCAGCATTGCCCGAGATCCGGACCCAGCGCGTGCCGCGTTAGATGCGGCGCAATCGTGTTCCCCTCAGCCGCTGCGCCCAACGACGCCCGGGCTTCGGCCATGGCCTGCCATTCCAGCGTGCCGCCGCCGATCGTGCCATGACTGCCCGTCGGCGTGACGACGATCCGCGCGCCTGTCTCGCGCGGCGCCGAGCCTTCGACCTTGACCACCGAGACCAGGGCGCAGCGCCCATGGGCATCGATGGCTTTCAGAATGGCTGGCCAGGTTTGCATCACTGCAACGCTTTCACCGCCGTCAGAATGGCTTCGGGTGTCGCCGGGGCATTCAGTGACGGAACAGTTCCCGGCTTGAGGCTGGCAATCGCCTGGAAGATCGCGGACCAGACGGAAATCGCCAGCATGACCGGCGGCTCACCGACGGCCTTGGAACGATAGATCGTATCGGCGGGATTGCCGGCGCTTTCGAAGAGATCGACCCGGAAATCCGCCGGCACATCGGACGCACAGGGAATCTTGTAGGTCGAAGGCGCATGGGTCCGCAGGCGGCCCTGATCGTCGAAGACCAGTTCCTCGGTGGTCAGCCAACCCATGCCCTGCACGAAGCCGCCCTCGATCTGGCCGATATCGATCGCCGGATTGAGCGAGCGGCCGACATCGTGAAGGATATCGACCCGATCGACTTTCATTTCGCCGGTCAGGGTATCGATGGTGACTTCCGAACAGGCAGCGCCATAGGCGAAATAATAAAAGGGCCGGCCCTTGGCCTTGGCGCGATCCCAGGTGATTTTCGGCGTCGCATAGAAACCCGTCGAGGAAAGCGAGACACGGGACTCATACGCCTTCTTCGCCAGCTCACCGAATTTCAGGCTGTGATTGCCGATGATCACCTGGCCCTTTTCAAAGAGGATCGCTGACTTCGGCGTCTTCCACTGCTTGGCGGCAAAATCGATCAGCCGGTTCTTGATCGCGGCGGCGGCATTGCGCGCCGCCATGCCGTTGAGATCCGAACCCGACGAGGCCGCCGTCGGCGAGGTATTCGGCACCTTGCCGGTCGTCGTCGCCGTGATCCGTACCTGGTCGATGCCGATGCCGAATTCCTCGGCCACCACCTGGGCGACCTTGGTATAGAGGCCCTGCCCCATTTCCGTGCCGGCATGATTGAGATGCACCGACCCATCGGTATAGACGTGAACCAGGGCACCCGCCTGGTTGAGATGGGTCAGGGTGAAGGAGATGCCGAACTTGACCGGCGTCAGGGCGATGCCCTTTTTCAGATACGGGTTCGTCGCATTGAAGGCGGCGATCGCTTTTCGCCGTGCCCGATAGTCGGACGTAGACTCCAGGGCCTCGACCACTTCAAGCGCGATATTGTCCTCGACTTTCATGCCATAAGGCGTCACATCGCGGTCCGGCGCGTAGAGGTTCCGCTTGCGCACATCCAGCGGGTCCTGGCCCAGGCGGATCGCGATTGCATCCATCATGCGTTCGGCAAAGACCATGCCCTGGGGGCCGCCAAAGCCCCGAAAGGCGGTATTCGACACCGTATTGGTGCGCAGGCGCCGCGAGCGTATTTCCACCTGCGGATAGAAATACGCGTTATCCGCATGGAACATGGTGCGGTCGTTGACGCCCTGAGACAGATCGGCGGAATAGCCGCAGCGGGACAGGAAGTCGACCTCGACGGCCGTCAGCCGGCCGCTTTCGTCACAGCCCGCTGCATAATTGACGCGGAAGTCGTGGCGCTTGCCGGTCATGATCATGTCGTCATCCCGGTCGAGCCGGCATTTGACCGGCCGGTTGGTCAGACGCGCAGCCAGGGCCGCCAGCGCCGCCCATTGCGCCGCCTGGCTTTCCTTGCCGCCGAAGCCACCGCCCATGCGCCGGCACTCGCAGACCACCATGGCATCGGGAACCTGCAGCATGCGGGCGATGCAATGCTGCACCTCAGTTGGATGCTGGGTCGAGGAATAGACAGTCATCCCGCCCCGCTCCTCCGGCACCGCCAAAGCTGCCTGGCCCTCCAGATAGAAATGCTCCTGCCCGCCGATCAGGAAACTCTCGTCGATGCGATGGGCCGCTCCCTTCAGCACCTTCGCCGGATTGCCGCGCTTGAAGGCATAGGCCGGCAGTACATCCTGCGTCTCCATCGCCAGGGCATCATCGGCGCTGATCGCGGGCTTCTCGACCGCGATCTCGATCTGGGCCAGCCGCGCGGCGCGGCGAGCGGCCTCGCGGGTCTTCCCCACCACGGCAAAGATCACCTGGCCGTGGAAATCGATCCGATCCGCTGCCAGGATCGGATCATCACCCAAAGCGGGGCTGCAGTCATTGACACCTGGGATGTCACCGGCGGTCAGGACCGCAACCACATCCGGCGCCCGTCGGACGGCATCGAGATCGAGCGAGACGATCCGCCCCCGCGCACCGCGCGCGGCATAGCCGGGCACCACATGCAGCGTCCCGTCCGGCTCTCGCATATCGTCGATATAGACGGCCGATCCCTGGACATGCAAAGCGGCGCTGTCATGCGCCAGAGCAAGGCCGACCGTGGCGGTTTGCAGAAACTGCGACTTGGCGCTCATCTCAGGCCACCTTCTCGCGTTGACCCGTCACCCGGGTCAATCCGGTTTCCGTGCCGGCGATCTCGATCAAGGCCTTCCGCAACAGGCCGCGCGCGACGTCGAGGCGATAACCGGCCGACGCCCGCATATCGCCGATCGGCTGGTAATCGTCCACCAGCGCCGCGATGGCGCCGTTCCAGGAGGCGATGTCGTCGAGGTCGATCCCGGCCAACGCCGCCTCTGCCTGCCCGGCCCGCTTCGGCGTCGCGGCCATCCCGCCATAGGCAATCCGGGCAGCGGCAATCCGCCGGCCGTCCAGCGTCAGCTTGAAGGCGCCCATGACCGCTGAGATATCCTGATCGAAGCGCTTCGAGATCTTGTAGCAGCGGAAGATGTCGCCGGCGCGCAGCTTCGGGATATCGACCGACCAGACCAATTCGCCCGGTCGACGGTCCTGCTTGCCATAGGCGATGAAGAAATCCTCCAGCGGCATCTGGCGACGGTCCGATCCGTGGCGCAAGGTGAGAATACTCCCCAGGGCGATCAAGGCTGGCGGGGTATCGCCGATCGGCGAGCCATTGGCGATATTGCCGCCAATCGTGCCTGAGGCACGCACCTGCTTCGAGCCGATGCGGCGGAGCAATTCGCCGAGATCGGGATCGATCCTCACCAACGCCTGTTCCGCCTCGGCATAGGTCACGGCGGCACCCAAGCTCAGCCCGTCTGGCCGCTCGTCCATCGCGTGCAGTTCAGGGACACGGCCGAGATAAATGATCTTCGGCAAGGTGCGAAGCTGTTTCGTCACCCACAGCCCGACATCGGTCGCGCCGGCCAACAGCGTGGCGTCCGGATGCGACTTGGCGAGATCGGCCAAGGCATCTCCGGTGGCGGGTGCGGCGAAGAAGCTCTTATCGTCGCCGATCAGAATATCCGCGCCATCCTGAAGTTGGCGCAGCGTCGCGACCGTTTCGGCGGCCCGCTTCTCCCAGCCATCGGCTGCCATACCACCGACTGCCGGCCCGATACAGGCATCGAGCGCCGCATCGACAATCGGCCGGTAGCCGGTGCAGCGGCAGAGATTGCCGGCGAGATGATCCGCAACCTGCCGCCGGTCGGGCGCGCCGCCGGCATGATACAGGGTGAAGAGCGACATGACGAAACCCGGCGTGCAGAAGCCGCATTGCGACCCGTGGTGATCGACCAGTGCCTGCTGCACCGGATGCAGGGAACCATCCGCCGCCAGGTCATCCACCGTCACCAGTTCCTTGCCGTCGATCTGACCCAGCATCAGGATACAGGCATTGACGCCCTCATAAACCAGTTGGCCGTCGCGCAGACTGCCGAGCGCCACGGTGCAGGCGCCACAATCGCCCTCGTTGCAGCCTTCCTTGGTGCCACGGGATTTTTCCTCGAGACGCAGATAATCGAGCAAGGTCCGGGTCGGCGGCACCGCGTCCAAGTCGACGATGCGGCCACGGCGCAGAAAACGGATACGGTCACGCGCCATGATGCTCAGCTCCCCCGATAGGTCGAATAGCCGTAGGGCGAAAGCAGCAACGGCACATGATAATGCTGATCGGCATTGGCGATGCCGAAACGGATGGGAATGACATCCAGGAAAGCCGGATCGGGCAAGGCGGTCCCCAATCGGCGCAGATAATCGCCGGCGAAGAAGCGCAGCTCGTAGATGCCGGTGCGAAAGGCCGTGTCGTCGAGCAGTGCCCCATCGACCCGCCCGTCAGCATTGGTCACGACGCGCTTGATCAGTTGCGGCGATTCCTGCTGCGACCAAAGCTCGATGCTCAGGCCCGCGGCCGGACGGCCGGTCGCGACATCCAGCACATGCGTTGTCAATCGACCCACGCGCTTCTCCCATCATTCGTTCAGTCGACCGCTCCTGTGGCCGGCGGCCTTGAACTATTTAATCACGAGACGGCTGTACGAAAAAGAACAGTCTTGATGACATGCTGTGCACGGAAAGCGTACAGCATCGATTCATCGGGCCTTTCCGCCCTCCGCCATCCTCGGCAGGCGGCGCTTGGCGAGATCGAGAAAGGCCCCCGCCGCCGTCTTCGACGCCAGGTGATGGCGCCGCACCAGCATCAGGCGGTCAGGCGGCAGGTGGCGGTCGGAGAGCGGCCGGAACACCAGATGACCCGCCTTGATCTCCTGCTCGAGACCGACCCTGGTCTGGAAAGCGATGCAGGTGCCGCGCCGGGCAAGCGCCGCCATCAATTGCAGGGAATTGCATTCGAAGACCGCCACCGGCTGTGACGCCCGCCCCGTTCGGGCAGGACGTTCCAGGCCTTGATCGATGATCGTGCGCAGGCTGAGCCCCTGGGCCGGCCAGGCGACGGGAAAGGCAAGGCAATCCGCCAATGCGAGCTTTGCTTTGCCTGCCAAGGGATGGTCCGGTGCCATGGTGGCGCCCAAGGGAAAGCCGCGCTCGAACTCGATCGCCAGGCCTTCCAGCGTGGTGGGATTGAAGGCGAAGCCAAGATCGGCGTCGTGATCGCGCACCAGCTCGATGACGGAATCCGATCCGGCGACGGTGATCGATACCTGGATACCGGGATAGGCCTTGGCGAATTCGCCGATGAGATCGGGCAGGATGGAAACGGAGATGCTTTCGACCGTGGCGATCCTGACCCGCCCCCGGGTCAGATCCTTGAAGCCGCTCAGTGCCGCCAAGGTCTCCTCATGACCGTATTGCAGGGCCTTCAGGCTTTTCAGCAGGACCTTGCCGGCTTCGGAGAGGCTGAGGGCACGGCCATGGCGTTCGAAGAGATCGACGCCGAGCTGGCCTTCCAGCAACAGAAGCTGGCGGCTGATCGCCGAGGCGGCGACATTCAGGTTGCGCGAGGCGGCCCGCACCGAGCCGGTCTCGGCGACGGCGAGGAAGTATCGATAGCCGGTTGCCAGGATCGAATCCGAGTCAGGCATGCGGCTCCCTGCTGACCACCGAACCCCGTACCTGCTATTCGCGCCGATAGGCGACCCCGAGCATGGCTGGCGCCCGGCTCGCCTTGCGGCGCACCATCAGGGCCAGGATAGCCGCGATATAGGGCAATGCCAGCAGGATCTGATACGGGATGGCGATGCCGACGCCCTGGATCTGCAATTGCAAGGCGTCGAGGAAGGAGAAGAACAGCGCCGCCGCCAGGACCCGGCCGGGGCTCCAGGCACCGGCGATGACGATGACGATGGCGAGCCAGCCACGCCCGTTGACCATGTCGGGAACGAAATGTGCCGTCGAGCCAATGGTCAGGCAGGCGCCGCCCAGGCCGGCCATGGCGCCGCCGAAAACGACCGCCGCATATTGCCGTGCCGCAACACTGTGCCCTTTGATGTCGAGCGCCTTGGGATTCTCGCCGATGCAGCGGATCTCCAGGCCGAGACGCGAGCGGAACAGGAACAGCCAGAGGATCGGCACCAGAGCGAAAGCGAGATAGGTGAGCGCACCCTGATCGAAGAGGATTGGGCCCAAGACGGGGATATGCGAAAGACCCGGAATCGGCGCCGTGCCGAGCACGCTGATGCCCGGTACCTTTTCCATGTTGGAGAAGGCCGCCCGCAGCCAGAAGGTGGAGAGGCCAGAGCCCAGCAGATTGAGGGCAAGGCCGGTGACGATCTGATCGATTCCGAGGCCGATCACCATGACGGCGAAGAGCAGGCTCATTACCGCCCCGGCGAGCAGAGCTCCGCCGATCCCCACCACCGACGATCCGGTCTCATAGGTCACCAGCCAGCCGACGAAGGCGCCCATCAGCATGGTGCCCTCGATCCCCATATTATAGACGCCGGCCCGCTCCGCCGTCATTTCGCCAAGTGCCGCGAAGAGGATGGGGGTCGCGATCCGGATGGTCGCCGCGAGGACGCTGACGATGATGCCGAGATTGAGAAGATCACTCCACATGGTGGATCCTCCGCAGGCGGAATTCGCTGGCCGCCCAGGCGACCAGGAAGAACATCAGGATGATCGCCTCGACGGCATAGATCAGCGCCGAGGGAACGCCGGACTTGATCTGCATCAGCGTGGCGCCGTTCAGGAGCATGCCGAAAACTAGACCCGCCGCCACGACACCCAGGGGCCGCAACTGTCCCAGGATGGCGATGATGATGCCGGTATAGCCGAGACCGCCGAGCGTGCCGCTCTTCAGACGATACTGAACCCCATAGACCTCGAAGGCACCGGCCAGACCGGCGACCGCGCCGCTGATCGCCATGACAACGATGACGAGGCGGAAGACGCTGACGCCCTGGAATTCCAGCGCCCGCAGATTGGAGCCGGCGGCGCGCATCTCATAACCGAGCGAGGAGCGCAGCATCAGGACATGAATGAGGGCTGCGACGACGAGGCTGAACAGGAAACCGAGATGCAGCCGGGTATTCTCCAGGATGATCGGCAGCTTGGCATTGTCCGGCATCAGTGCCGTCTGTTCGAAGAAAGCGCCGGGCTCGGTCCAGGGGCCGTTCTGCAGCAGCAGCGAGAGGACATAGACGATGATGTAGTTCAGCATCACCGTCGAGATGACCTCATCCACCTGGAAGCGCGCCTTGAGAAGGCCGGCGAGGCCACCCATCAAGGCGCCGCCGATCAGCGCGCCGATCACGATCACCGGGATCTGCATCACCGCCGGGGCCGCCGGGCCCAAGGAGCTCTGGCACCAATAGGCAAACATCGCCCCGGCGAAAACCTGACCCTCGGCGCCGATATTCCACAATTTGGCCCGGAAGGCGATCATGGTGGCGAGGCCGGTCAGAATGAGGGGCGTCGCCTTCACCAAAGTCTCGGCAATCGCCCGCTTGGTGCCGAGCCCGCCTTTCAGCAAGGCGCCGAAGGCAACCAGGGGATCGGCACCCGCCGCCATGAAGAGGCCGCCGCAGATGAGGACGGCGCACAAGGCAGCCAGGATCAAGGCCAGCGCCCAGGCAAAAGATGAACGGTTCGGGCGGCGCTCCAGCCGATAGCCGAAACGGGCGATCAAGGCCGTCATGCGGCACCTGCCTGATCGCTGCCGGCCGAATCAGTCGCAGACAAGTTGCCGCCGGCCATCAGCCGGCCGATCGTGGCGATATCGGCTTCGGCCCGCGACAGCACCGCCATGATGCGGCCCCGGAAGATCACCGCGATGCGGTCCGCCAAGGCGATCAGGTCCTCCAATTCCTCGCTGGCGAGGAGAATGGCGACGCCGGCATCCCGCTTGGCAAGAATCTGGCGATGGACATATTCGATCACGCCGACATCGAGACCGCGCGTCGGCTGGTTGCAGAGCAGCACTTTCGTCGCCCGCGCCAGTTCGCGCGCCAAGATCACCTTCTGCGCATTGCCGCCCGAGAGGCGCCGCACCACGGCATCGGGGCCGCTCGCCATGATCGAGAAATCGCCGATGGCCCGGACCGCCGCCGCGCTCATGCGGCCGAGATCAAGCAGGCCCGCCCGGCGCCAGGGCGCTTCATGATGATCGCCGAGGATGAGGTTTTCGGCGATGGAGAAATCCGGCACGAGGCCGTCCTTGAAGCGATCCTCCGGCACATGGCCGAGGCCGAGCCGGGAAATGTCATGGGGATTGCGGCCACGGATCGAGGCGTCATCGAGCCGGATATCCCCGGCCTCAACTTTGCGCAACCCGCAGATCGCTTCGAACAGATCACGTTGCCCATTGCCGGCAATACCGGCGAGGCCGAGAATTTCACCGCCCCGGAGATCGAGCGTGATATCGCTGAGGACAGCAACATCGCGGGCATCCCGGACCGACAGGCCGGCAATCGACAGGACGGATGCACCGGCGGCGGCGTTGTCACCCGCTTCCAGGGTCGCGAGATCGCGCCCCACCATCATGCGGGTGAGATCCTCCCGCGTCACCTCGGCGGTCACGACCGAGCCGACGACCTTGCCGCGCCGCAGCACCGTGACCCGGTCGGAGCGCATGACTTCGTTCATCTTGTGCGAAATCAGAATGACCGACAGACCGTCGGCGATCATCCGCTCCAGGCTGGCGAACAGCAGGCGGGATTCCTGGGGCGTCAGCACGGCGGTAGGCTCGTCGAGGATCAGCAGCTTCGCGCCCAGATAGAGCGCCTTGACGATCTCGACCCATTGCTGCTGGCCGACCGACAGATCCTCGGCATGGGCATCGAGGTCGAGCGTCAGATCGAGCCGTTTGCAGATCGCCTCGATATCGCGACGGGCGGCTTTCAGATCCAGCTTCCAGCCCCGCCCGGTGCCGACGACGATGTTCTCCAAGACACTGAAGGTGCCGACCAGCACGAAATGCTGATGCACCATGCCGATACCGGCGGCGATCGCATCGGCCGGCGAGGCGAAGCGGATCGCCTTGCCGTCGATCAGTATCTCGCCGGCATCCGGCTGATAGAGGCCGTAGAGACAAGCCGACAAAGTCGATTTGCCGGCCCCGTTCTCCCCCAGCAGGCAATGCAGTTCACCCGGCATAATCGTGAGCGAGACGGCTTCATTGGCCGTCAGCGCGCCGAATTTCTTGGTCAGGCCCTGAACCTGCAATCGCGGCTGACCGGCTGGGGCGGGGCGATCGGGGTGGCCGGCCTGCGGCCCGCCACCCGTCATCGCATGTTGTGCAACGGCCACGTCGCTTATTCCGGCTTCGGTTCCTTGAGGTCCAGCGGAATGGTCTTCGCGCCGGATTTGATCTCGGTCGAGACCTTCTCCACCGCCGACATCACATCGGCCGGGACCTTGCTTTCCAGGGCCTTGTTGACCACCAGGTCGCCAGAGCCGTCTTTCCAGCCGAACCAGACCGGCTCGGTCGGCGCGGCGAACTTGCCGTCGGTGGTCTTCGTCTTCCACCATTGCTCGATCAGGTAATCGAGCTGCGGGTCCCACTTCGCCACGGTCGAGGCGAGGATCGCGTCGGGCGCGGCGCTCGACATGTCGATATAGTTGCCATAGCAGAGTACCTTCTTCTTCTGGCAGACCTCGAAGGAGCCCGACATCTGGAAGACCTGATCGGCACCGGCGGCGATCTGCGCCGTCGTCGCCTCGTTGGACTTCTGCGGATCGAACCAGGACTGGATGAAGGTGATCTTCGGCTTCACCGACGGATTGGCTTCCTTCGCACCGGCGATGAAGGCGTTGATCTGGTCGTTGGTGTCCTCGGCCGGGAAGGTACTGACAATGCCGATCACGTTCGACTTCGTCATCTTGCCGGCAAGCTCGCCCATGGCATAGGCCGGCTCATGGGCATGGATGAAGATCCAATAGGCATTGCCGCCGAGGCCGCGATTGCCGGAACCCGTCATCACGAACATGGTGTTCGGGAACTCGCCCCGCACCTTATCGATCGCATCGGCATAGGCGGTGTCACCGAAGACGATGTCGTAATCGCCGGTTTCGGCATAGGTGCGGAAGACCTGCTCGGCATTGTCATAGACGTTCTCGGTGTAATCGACCGAAATCTCCAGCCCATGGGGCTTGGCGGCGACCACGCGGTTGATCGAATCGATCAGCGACTTTTCCCAGGGCGCTTCCTTGCCCGCCGACAGCACCGCCGCGATCCGCAGCTTCGTCGGTGTTTCGGCGAGAGCCGGAGCCGCGAGCAAGGCTGCCGTCAAGCCAAAGGCAGCCATGCCCGATAATACTTTCTTCAACATCTCATCCTCCCGTCTGGCGGTTTCTGTTGCTTGTAATCAACTCAGAACGATGCCGTCACCGGATCGAAAACCTTGAGCGCGACGCAATCGATCGGCCCGAGATCGGTGATGGCGTAATCGGGAATGGCCGTGATCTGCAGCACGAACATATACATGAAGGGCCAGGGCAGCGCGCAGCCCAACGCCCGGGCCGCGTCATCCATCTCGCCTTCGAGCTTCGCCATCGCTTCCGGCTCGAGATCGGAGACGATGCCGCCGATCGGCAGCGGCAGGAAGGCCACGACCTTGCCCTGATCGACCACCACCTGGCCGCCGTTATGGGCGATCAGGTGATTGATCGCGACCGCCATATCTTCCTGGTTGGTGCCGACGCAGACGATGTTGTTGTCATCCGGCGCCGTCGAGGTCGCGAGCGCACCGGATTTCAGGCCGAAGCCGGAAACAAAGGCGGTCGGACGGTTGCGGGTCCGGCCATAGCGTTCAACCACCGTCACATATTGCACATCGGCCGCCACATCGGCCTGCACCTCGCCATTCTTCACCGGCAGTATCACGTCGCGGCGCTTGCGGACGAAGATCTGCTCGGGTGTGACGGCGATCGCCAGAGCCGCCTGCTTGTCGCGGTTGCCGCTGCTCTTGACGGCGATTTCCACCGGCTTCACCGGATCGACCTTGAAGGTACGGGTTAGGAGCTCGCTGCGGGCGGGCGGGTTGAGCGGCGCCGTGAGCTTGCCGCCCTCGGCCGCCAGCTTGCCGTTGGTCACAACACGCTCGATGCGAAAATTGCGCAGATCGTCGACGATCAGGATATCGGCGAGACGGCCCGGCGCGATGCAGCCGACCAGGTGATCGATGCGATAGGCTTCGGCCGAATTGATCGTCGCCATCTGGATGGCCGTCAGCGGCGAAATGCCCATGGCAATCGCCATGCGCACCATGTTGTCGAGATGGCCCCGGTCGAGGATATCGGCCGCCACGACATCGTCGGAGCAGAAGCTGATGCGCCGCGTCGCCGAGATGCCCATCTCGGTCACCATCCGCAGATTTTCCGTGAGGAAATGCGAGATAGAGGATTCGCGGATCACCACGAACATACCGTTGCGCAGCTTCTCCAGCATCTCGTCGGCGGTATAGCTCTCATGATCGAGGCGGATGCCGGCGGCGAGATAGGAGTTGAGCTTGGTGCCCCGCGCCATCGGCGCGCAGCCGAGGACCGGCAGACGGCTCTTGCCGGCGATTTCCAGGGCCTGGAGCGCATCGCTGTCAAGCTCCTGGATGAATTCGCGCACCGTCTCCCAGATGCCGACGCATTCCGGCCAGTCATGGGTGGCGCGGTGCTCGTCCGGGCCGAAGTAATGACCGACATTGGAGCGCGGCAGGGTATAGGGGGTTTTGCAGGGCGCACCCCAGAAGACCTTCAGCGGACTCGCCTTCGCCTCGTCGAGGAATTCGCGGGCGCCCTCCAGGCCGGCCACCACCAGGATCTGGTCGAGGCCTGAAATGATCGACGTGGTCCCCAGCGGCACCACCGCCTTGGCGAAGGAGGTGATGGAAAGCTTTGAGCATTCGACATGGAGATGCCCGTCGATCAGGCCCGGGCAGAGATACTTGCCGGTCGCATCGATGATACGGGTCTTCGGCCCGACATAGACATCGACATTGCCGGTCGCGACGATGCGGTCACCATAGATGGCGATATCCGCCGGATAGATCTCCTCGGAGACGACATTGACCAGTTTGCCGCCTTTGATCACGAGATCCGCCTTGAGTTCGGCGCGGCCGGCTTTGATGAGCTGGGACAAATCCATACCAATACTTCCCTTCAAGAAGCGGCGGCGTCCTGCCGTCGCTCCGTCAATCGATGAAATGCGTTGTCAGTGTTTAGCCGGCATAGGCCTTCAGTTCGGCGATATAGCGATCCTTGGCCGCGCGCGGCAGCCAGGCCCCTTCGAAGGCATTCTCGGCGAGTTGCAGCAGCTCGGCTTTGCCGAGATCGACATCCTTCTGCACCCGCAGATAGTTCTCCGTCATATAGCCGGGGAAATACGCCGGGTCGTCGGAATTGACGGTGACGCGCATGCCGGCCTGCAGCATCTTCGCGATGGCTTCGGACTTGCTGCCATCGGTCACATAGGCATTGGAGATCGGGCAGACCGTCAGCGCCAGCTTGCGGCGCTTGATCTCTTCGCAGAGCTTCTTGTCTTCCAGCGAATTGACGCCGTGATCGATGCGGTTGACGCCGATATCGCGTACCGTCTGCCAGATATGCGTGACGGAATTCTGCTGATCGACATCGCAATGCATGGTGAGGAGATAGCCTTCCTCGCGGGCGCGCTGGAACACCTTGGCGAATTTGATCGGCGGATTGTTCTTTTCATCGGAATCGAGGCCGACGCCGATGATCCATTCCTTATAGGGCAGCGATTGCAGCAGGGTCGTCATGGCGAATTCCGCGCTCCAGTCGCGCAGGAAGCACATGACGAGCTGCGACTGGATGCCGAGCGCCGTTTCAGCTTCCATCTGGGCCCGGCGGATGCCCCGGATCACCGTGTCGAAGCTAACGCCGCGCGCGGTATGGGCCTGGGGATCGAAGAACATCTCGGTATAGCGGACATTCTGCGACCGGGCCTTCTTCAGATAGGCATAGGTCAGATCGAAGAAATCCTGCTCGGTCAGCAGGACGCTCATGCCCTCGTAATAGACCGCGAGGAAGGAGGGCAGATCGTCGAAATCATAGGCGGCGCGGACCGCCTTCTCGTTCTTATAGGGGAGCTTGATCTTGTTGCGCTTGGCAAGCTGCAGCTTCATGTCCGGCTCCAGCGTCCCCTCGACATGAACGTGCAGCTCGCATTTCGGCATTTCCTCGATGAATGCCTTCAGCTTGCTCATGATCTCTCTCCCTTGGCCCGATGCTGATGTTTGCCGTTATGCCGATGCGTCGCGACGATCGCGGCGGCCGGCGTCTCCGTGGAAAATGCCGGTGTTGCATTGCTGAAGGCGAGATGCAGAGGCTGACCCGCCATCACCTCGTCCTCGATGCGATAGCCGCGCGCCACCAGGCGGTAATGCTCGTCCAGCAATTGCTGCGCCTTGGCCCATTGGCGGCGGTCGATCAGCACCACCAGGCGCTCATGCTCGTCGCAGAGCTGGCAATGGTCGAATTCGCAGCGATAAAGCGCTTCCAGCAGGCGCGCGCGCCGCTTCAACTGGGCGTGCAGCTCAATCGCCACCCGGTTCCGCGTGAGGGAGACCAGGAGATCGTGAAACTCCATGCCGAATTCGCCGGCCAGTTGCTCGTTGCCCTGGCCCATGGCGGTCTTCTGGCGTTCGATATTGCCGCGCAATTCGGTGAGCAGGCTGAGGCGAGGCCGGTTGCCGAGCTGGGCGATCACGCCCTGCTCCACCATGGTCAGGGTCTCGAAGACTTCAATGGCCTCGGCCTGGCTGGGCTTGGCGACGAAGGCGCCGCGATTGCGCTCGACCGTGACGAGGCCGTCTTCGGCGAGGCGGATCAGGGCCTGGCGGATGACGATACGGCTGACATCGAAGATATCGGCGAGTTCGCGCTCGCCCAATTTGGCGCCGGGCACAAGCCGATGAGCGAGAATCGCCTCGCAGATCGTCGCTGCAATCTGTTCCGACCGTCCGCTCACCCTGTCCGCTCCATAGACTGGCCCGCCCTCGCGCCGGTGATGCCCGTCGCGTTGTCCTGGATCAAATAGGCTATCCAAAGAGGATAGATTGGATACCAATTTATACAGACGAGGTATCCAAATGCAAGCCTGGAAGCCTTGCGGAAATCATTCCTGGCAAGCCATTAGGGCCGAACCACCGTCGGACGGTCAGCTTTCAGAGCTTCTTCTCCATGAAAACGCTGAGCGGATCATCCATAGGGTAATCTCCGAACGGTCCGCAGCGATCGAAGCCCATGGCCGCGAAGAGGCCGAGCGCCTCCGGTTGATAGATGCCGGTTTCGAGTCGCATCAACGGCAGTCCGAGCTGCCGCGTTTCTTCCTCCAGCCGCACGAGAATATGCCGGCCGAGACCGTAGCCACGCGCGGATGGCGCCACGAAGATGCGCTTGATCTCGGCATAGTCGCTGCCGTGCACCCTGATGGCGCCGCAGCCGCTGTAATCCGCATCCAGCCGGATGGCGAAGAAGCGGATATCGGGCGCCGCCAGGGCCTCGATATCGAGGAGATGATTGCTCTCCGCCGGATAGAGCCCCTCCATATAGCGGTCAAGCTCCCGCACCAAAGCGGTGACCGGCGGATGACGCGGATCGGCCCGTTCCACGCTGATCGTCTTCGGCTCGCGCATCCCGCCCTCCTTCAAGCTGTTCCGCATCCTGACCTATATCCGCATCGCGGCCTTCAGTCCCTCGAAAACCGCTTCCTCCGCCGTCCGCGGCGTGACCGCGTCACCGATCGGCCAGACCGTGATCCCCTGCGCCCGGAGCGGCACCAGCAGATCGTCCACCGGCCGGTGCGGCGTGACCAGGACGACGGTTTCGACATCCGTCAGCACGACCGGCTCCTGCGAGGCCGTGTGCAGGAAATAGGCCGTGCCGGCATCGGCACCGTAGAAGCGCATGAAAGGTAGCATCTCCACGCCGAGGCGATGCAGCCGCGCGATGGCGGCATCACGCACATAATTCTGGATGCTGATGCCGGGGCAGATGCCATTCACCGCCAGACGGACATGGGCGCCCTCGACGGCCAGTTTCTCGGCGATGCCGATGCCGCGCCAATCGGCCAGCCAGTCATAGATCACGACCCGGCCGCCGGTCGCCGCCCGGCTGGCGATCACATCGTTGCCAAGCACCACGCCGATCCCCTCGCCCTGCTCGATGCTCGGCATGGTTTGCAAACTGCCCGTCGCCAGGATGACGGCATCGGGCCTTTCCTGCACGACAAGCTCCGGCGTCACTTCGGTCTTCAGGCGAAGCGTCACGCCCTGCAGCTCCATCTCACGGGCGAGGTGGGTGACAATGCCGCCGAATTCGCTGCGATGGGGGAGCAATTGCGCGAGCTGCGCCTGGCCGCCGAGACGCGCGCTCTTCTCATAGAGCGTCACCTGATGGCCAAGCTCGCCGGCAACCGCCGCCGCCTTCATGCCGCCCGGCCCACCGCCGATCACCATCACCTTGCGCGGCCTGGAGGCTCTCACGCGCGGCCCGAATATCAGCTCGCGGCCGGTCTCGGGATGCTGGATGCAGGAGATCGACAGACCCAACTGGGCATGGCCGATACAGGCCTGGTTGCAGGCGATGCAAGCACGGATATCCTCCACCCGACCCGCCTGCGCCTTTCGCGGCATCTCCGGATCGCAGATCATGGCGCGGGTCATGCCGCAGAGATCGGCGGCACCTTCGGCCAGAATCCGCTCTGCTTCCTGCGGCTGGTTGATACGCCCGGCGACCAGAACCGGTTTGGCGACCGCCTGTTTCAGCCGCTTGGCGAAGGACGCCAGATAAGCATTGCGAACCGTCATCGGCGGGGCGATATGGACCGCGCCGGCCGCCGAAGCCGAGGTGCCGGCGATGACGTTGAAGTAATCAAGCTCAACGGCCAAGGCCCGGCAAATTGCCAGCGTCTCGTTTTCTGAAATGCCGTCGGCATCGAATTCATTGGCCGAGAAGCGCAGCCCGACGATCAACTCCGCCGGGGCGAGGTCGCGGATCGCGGCGATCACCTCACGGGTGAAGCGCAGGCGGTTGTCGAAGGAGCCGCCATATTCGTCCTGCCGCGCATTGATCTTCCCGGTCCAGAATTGCGACGGCAGATAACCGTGGCTGGCGACGATCTCCACGCCATCGGCACCCGCCTCGGCCAGACGCCGCGCCGCCTGGCCATAGCCCTGCACGATCTCGGCGATCTCCTCGCGTGCCAGACTTCGGGGCACGATGCGGAAGCGTTCGGCCGGCGCCACCGAAGCGGAATAGGCCGATTGCATGATGCCGTCGCGCCGCCCCAGCAATTCCCGGCCGGGATGGAACAGTTGCACAAAAGCACGGGCACCTTCCGCCTTGATCGCCTGGAACAGCCGGCGGTAATGCGGAATGCACGCATCATCGGCGGCCATCAGCACTTCCGACGTATAGCAGGCGGTGTCATGCACGCCGACGACCTGGACGATGATGAGACCCGCCCCTCCCGCCGCCCGTCGCCGCTGATAGGCAATCAGCGCGTCACTCGGCAGACCCTGGCGTGCGAGATCGGTGTCATGCCCGGTCGAGACGATGCGATTCGCGATCTCGATACCCTTGATGCGCAGGGGCGAGAAGAGATGCGGAAACATCTGCGGCATGAACGGCAACCTTCCCTGCACGAAGAAGCATCGGCGCCATCCCCGATCCGCGCCGGTCGCCACCTATCCTGCGGCGGCCGGGCAGCCGGCACAACCCGCATTTTCCGAGCAGACATTGTTCGGTTAACAGTGCCGGGCTAGCCGGTCGGTCAGGCGAAGCAATCCTCGCCATGAGCCAGCGGCGCCAGCCCGAGGTGACGGGCCATGGTCTGGCCCATATCCGCGAAAGTCGGGCGCTGGCCGAGATCGCGCGCCGGCACGCCGGGACCGAACCACAGCATCGGCACATGCTCCCGTGTATGGTCGGTGCCGTGCCAGGTCGGATCGCAGCCGTGATCGGCGGTGATCAGGGCGAGATCGCCCGGCTGCATCAGGGCTTCCAGTTCCGGCAGCCGCGCATCGAAGGCTTCCAGCGCCGCCGCATAGCCGGCAATGTCCCGGCGATGCCCGTAGAGCATGTCGAAATCGACCAGATTGGCGAAGATCAAACTGTCCGGCCCCGCTTCACGCAAGGCCGCCAGGGTCGCATCGAACAACGCCATGTTGTCCTTCGCCGCCACCTTCCGACTGATGCCGCGATGGGCGAAGATATCGGCGATCTTGCCGATGGAGAGGACACTGCCGCCGCCGGCGACTAACCGGTCGAGCAGGGTTTCACCATGGGGCGGCGTCGTCAGGTCCCGCCGGTTGGGCGTGCGCGCGAAATTATCCGCGCAATCGCCGAGGAAAGGCCGGGCGATGACACGGGCGACATTGAGCGGCTCCAGCAATTGCTTGGCGAGAACGCAGAGATCGTAGAGGCGCTGCAGGCCGAATTGTTCCTCATGGACCGCGATCTGGAAGACGGAATCGCTGGAGGTATAGCAGATCGGCTTGCCGGTCCGCAGATGCTCCTCGCCGAGATCGCGGATGATGTCGGTGCCGGAGGCATGGCAATCGCCGAGAATGCCTGGCAGATTGCCGCGGTCGATCAGGACCCGGACGATCTCCGGCGGAAAGCAGGGTTTGGTGTCGGGGAACCCGCCCCAGTCGAACAGCACCGGCAGGCCGGCGATCTCCCAATGGCCGCTGGGCGTGTCCTTGCCGGAGCTGACTTCCGCCGCATAGCCATAGGCGCCCTGGATCGCACCATCATCGGCGAGGCCCGGCGGCATCCTGCCGCTGCTCGCCGCCGCCGCCCGGCCGAGGCCGAGCCGGGTCAGGTTGGGGAGATACAGCGCACCGGCACGTCGGCCCGGTTGATCCGCGCCGCCGGCGGCACAGACCTCGGCGATATGGCCCAGCGTATCGGCCCCTGTATCGCCGAAGCGGGCAGCATCAGCACTGGCACCGATGCCAAATGAATCCATGACGAGGATGATGCCGCGAGCCATACTTCGCCTCCCTAACTGCGTGACGCGACGCCGGCCACGGCCGCCGCGTCGATCCGGGCCTGGATCACCGGCGCGGCGGCGGGCGGGCGGTCATCCAACCGGATCACCCGCTGCAGCGCGGCGACCGCCGCCGCCGCCGCATCGGCATCGGCTGCATGCACCTTGGCCAGCGGCTCGCCGGCCGCGACCTGCTGGCCGGTCTGGCAGATATCGCTGAGGCCGACCCGGGGATCGATTGTGTCCTCGGCGCGGCGCCGGCCGCCGCCCAGGGCCACCACGGCGAGGCCGATCTCCCGCGCCTGCATCGCCGACACGAAGCCGCTGCCTAGCGCCGGACAATCGATGACAACCGGGGCCGGCGCAAGATGCACCGCCGGCCGTTCCAGCAGATCGGCCGGCCCGCCCAGCGCGGCGATCATCCGGGCGAAGATCTCAGCGGCCCGGCCATCGGCAAGTGCCGCCTCGGCCTTCCCTCGCCCCTCTTCCACGGTTGCCACGAGACCGCCCAATTGCAGCATCTCGGCGGCAAGATCCAGGGTCACCGCATGCAAACGCGGATCGGCCCGACGATGGTCCTTGAGGTAATCGACGGTCTCCACCACTTCCAGCGCGTTGCCGGCGGTGCGGCCCAGCACCTGATTCATGTCGGTCACCAGGGCCGTGGTCTTCAGGCCGGCGCCGGTCGCCACCGCGACGATGCTCTCTGCCAGCTCACGCGCGGCGGCCGGCGTCGCGGCGAAGGCGCCGTTGCCGCATTTCACATCCATCGCCAGGCCCTGCAGCCCGGCCGCCAGTTTCTTCGAGAGAATCGAGGCGGTGATCAGGGGGATGGATTCGACCGTCGCCGTGACGTCGCGGATTGCATAGAAGCGGCGATCCGCCGGGGCGAGATCACCCGTCTGGCCGATGATAGCACAGCCGACTTCCTTGACCGTGCGACGGAACAGGTCGGATTCCGGCACGGTATTGTAGCCGGGAACGGCACCGAGCTTGTCCAGCGTACCGCCGGTATGGCCAAGTCCCCGGCCGGAGATCATCGGCACATAGCCACCGCAAGCGGCGACGATGGGCGCCAGCATCAGGCTGACCTTGTCGCCGACACCGCCGGTGGAATGCTTGTCGAGCACCGGCCCCGGCAGATTGAGGTCGCGCCAGTCCAGCACCGTCCCGGATGCTGTCATCTCGCGGGTCAGCGCAATCCGTTCGGCCATATCCATGCCGCGAAAGAAAACCGCCATGGCGAAGGCCGCCACCTGGCCCTCGGTGATGGAGGCGTCCTTGATGCCGCGCACGAAAAAGGCGATCTCGGCCGCATCCAGTGCCTGTCCCTCGCGTTTGCGACGAATGATTTCCTGCGGCAGCATTCCCTGGGGTAACATAGTCATGTCATTTACGCTCGAGATGATCCGGGCCGAAGGAGAGCGGCAGCAGAGCACCCAAGGTCACGCTGCGCCCGGTACCATCCGGGCCGCAGAGATGAACCGGCACATCCTCGGTTGCGAATTCGCGCAAGCGCTGACGACAGCCGCCGCAAGGCGTCACCAGCTCCGTGCCGCCGGCCATGACCAGTACTTCGGCAATCCGATGCTCCCCGTCCATGATCATGGCGGAGATGGCCGAAGCTTCGGCGCAATTGCTCTGCGGATAGGCGGCGTTCTCGATATTGCAGCCGGCATAGAGCTTGCCGTTTCGCCCGCGCAGCACCGCGCCGACGGCAAACCGCGAATACGGCGCATAGGCCCGCGCCATCGCCTTGCGCGCCAGATCGATCATCTCCGCATCGATCTTGGCCGCATCGCCCCTATCCGTGCCGGGCGCCTCTCCGCGCGATGCGCTCATCTTCATCTTTCCTTCACATAGGGGATGCCGCTGGCTTTCGGCGCCACCGCCTTGCCGATGAACCCAGCCAGCAATAGCACCGTCAGGATATAGGGCAAGGCCTGGATCAACTGCACCGGCACCTCGCCGATGCCGGCGATCTTCACGCCCTGCATACGGATGGCGATGGCATCGAGGAGACCGAACAGCAGGCAGGCACCCAGGGTCGGCAGCGGACGCCATTTGCCAAAGATCATCGCGGCCAAGGCGATGAAGCCCTGGCCGGCGCTCATATCGCGGCTGAAGGCGGCATTCTGCGCGATCGAGATATAGGTACCGGCCAGCCCCGTCAGCAGACCGCAGATCAGCATCGCCCGGTAGCGCAGCCAGGCGACGGAGACGCCGGCCGTATCCACCGCCTCGGGCTTCTCGCCCACCGCCCGCAACCGCAAGCCGAAGCGGGTTTCATTGATCAGCCAATAGATCATCGGAACCGAAAGCAGCGCCACATAGACCAGCAGGTTATGACCGCTGATCAGATCGTGATAGATCGCGCCCAGGACGGGAACATCCTGCACGGCATCGGCGCCGGGCAGGCCGACCGGCATGAAGCGGGCATCCTCGGACAAGGATGGGGTCTGTCCGCCCTGATTGAAAAGCGCCGAGCCGATGACGACGGTGAGGCCCGAGGCGAGGATATTGACGGCGATGCCACTCACCACCTGGTTGCCCTTCTGGGTGATGCAGGCAAAGCCATGCAGCAGCGCCATGATCACCGCCGTCAGGACACCGGCACCGAGGCCGTACCAGGCTGAACCGGTCAACGCCGCGACCGTCGCCGCCGCGAAGGCCGCCGCCAACATCTTCCCCTCCAGGCCGATATCGATGATCCCGGAACGCTCCGAAACCAGCCCGGCCATGGCGCAGAAGATCAGCGGCGTCGCCAGCCTCAAGGTGGCGCTCAAGGTCAGCATGATAGCGTCGAAATCGGTCATCTCAGCCTGCCTGCGCTGCCCGGGCGACGGCGGCGCGCTGCGTCAACCGCGCGAACAGCCAGTCGAACCAGGGCCGCGTGAAATGCACCAGGGCGCCTGAGAACAGGATCACCAGGCCCTGGATCACCACGGTCATGTCGCGGGTGATGGTCGGCATGTCGAAGGCAAGCTCGGCGCCGCCCTGGCTCAGCACGCCGAACAGGAAGCTCGCCAGAATGACACCGACCGGATGGTTGCGGCCCATCAGCGCCACGGCGATGCCGGCAAAACCGTAGCCGGCATTGAAGTTCAGGAGCAGGCGGTGCTGCACGCCCATGATCTCGTTGACGCCGACGAGGCCGGCCAGTGCGCCGGAAATGCACAAGGCGACAACGATCACCCGTTTGGTTCTGACGCCGGCATAGATCGCCGCCTTCTCGCTCTGCCCCAATGTCCGCAGCTCATAGCCCCAGGGTGTGTGCCAGAGATAGAGCCAGACGAAGAGGCTGGCGGCAAGCGCCAGCAGGATCGAGAGATTGAGCGGGGTCGAGGGCATCTGATAGCCAAAGCGCGCCAGGATCTCATGCACGAAGGGCATTTGTGCATTGGGCAGGAAGTCGCGGGTCTCCGGCGAGATCGCCCCCGGCACCGTCAGCACATTGACCAGCAGATAGACCATCAGTGTCGAGGCCAGGAAATTGAACATGATGGTGGTGATGACGATATGGCTGCCGCGATAGGCCTGCAGATAGGCCGGGATCAGCACCCAGGCGGCGCCGAACAGCATCGCCGCGAGGATAGCCAAAGGCAGGAGCACCGCGAAAGGCAGGCTGTGGTCGAAAGCGAGCAGCACGAGGCCGACACCGAGGCCACCGATATAGGCCTGCCCCTCGCCGCCGATATTGAAGAGGCCGGCATGGAAGGCAAAGGCCACAGCAAGACCGGTGAAGATGTAATTGGTGGTGTAATAGAGCGTATAGCCGATGCCCTCGCTGCTGCCGAGCGCGCCGGTCAGCATGAGCTGCGTCGCCGTCAGGGGATTCTCGCCGATCGCCAGCACGATCAGGCCGGCGACCAGGAAGGCCAGCAGGACATTGGTCAACGGGATGAGGCCGATATCGACCCAGCGCGGCAATTTGGCTTTCGTCATGATGCCGCCTTCGCTGTCCTGAGAGGAGCCGCGCCCGCTTCCGGTGCCGATCCGCGCGATCCGGCGCCGACCGCATTGGCCATCATCAGGCCGAGTTGCCGTTCATCGGCACTTGCCGCCGGCACCTCGCCGACGATACGTCCGGCACACATGACCAGGATACGATCGGCGAGGCTCATGACCTCGTCCAGTTCCACCGAAACGACCAGGATGGCGCAGCCGGCATCGCGATGGGCGATCAACTGGCTGTGGATGAATTCGATGGCACCGATATCGACGCCACGGGTGGGCTGCCCGACCAGCAAAACCTTGGGCCGCCGCGCCAATTCCCGCGCCACGATCAGCTTCTGCTGATTGCCTCCGGAGAAATTGGCCGAGCGCAGATCCG
This sequence comes from uncultured Rhodospirillaceae bacterium, assembly GCA_964406155.1. Classification (GTDB taxonomy): domain Bacteria; phylum Pseudomonadota; class Alphaproteobacteria; order Dongiales; family Dongiaceae; genus Dongia_B. The sequence goes on from CAYOQR010000003.1 coordinate 28,502, forward strand.
GCAGTTTCGGCCGCACATCGAATTCCTGCATCAGCTCGCCGCAATGGCGGGCGATCGCCGGCCGGTCGAGGAAGAAGCGGCCGCGATAGGCGGGATCGCGCTGATAGCCGAGCATGGCCGATTCGGTCGCGGTGAAATTCGTCACCAGGCCGAGGCGGTGGCGATCCTCGGGAATATGCGCAAGGCCCAAGGCCCGCATCCCGGCGGGATCGACCGGCCGGCCGGCGGTGATCTCTTGCCCGCAAAGTGTGTAGTTCCCGGCCGTCGGCACGCGGATGCCGGCCAGGACTTCCAGCAATTCGCTCTGGCCGTTGCCGCTGACCCCGGCGATGCCGACGATCTCGCCGGCCCGCAGGGTAAGATCGATATCGTCAAGGCAGGTGACGCCGCGCTCGTCCTGCAGCGACAGATGCCGTGTCTGCAGCATGACCGCACCCGGCTTCGCCGCGTCTTTCTCCAGACGCAGCCTGACCTTGCGCCCGACCATCAGTTCCGCCAGTTCCTCGCATTCGGTTGCCGTCGTCCGGCGGTGCGCGACGATGCTGCCCGCACGCATCACATAGACCGCATCGGTGATCGCCATCACCTCGCGCAGCTTATGGGTGATCAGGATGACGGTAGTGCCTCGGGCGCGCAACGCCGCCAGGATGCGGAACAGTTGATCGGTTTCCTGCGGTGTCAACACACCGGTCGGCTCGTCCAGGATCAGGATCTCCGCGCCGCGATAGAGCGCCTTCAGGATCTCGACACGCTGCTGCGCACCGACCGGCAGGTCGCCGACCAGGGCATCGGGATCGATGCCGAGCCCGTATTCCGCCTCCAGCCGCTCCAGCTCGCGCCGCGCCGCCGCCTTGCCGCGCCGCAGGATCGAGCCGCCTTCGGCGCCCAGCATGATGTTTTCCAGCACCGTAAAGGTATCGACCAGCACGAAATGCTGATGCACCATGCCGATGCCGGCGGCGATCGCGTCATGGGCGGTGCGGATCGTGACCGGCTTACCGTCGATCAGGATCTCCCCCGCATCGGCGGTATAGAAGCCGTAGATAATACTCATCAAGGTGGATTTGCCGGCACCGTTCTCGCCGATGATGCCGGTGACCGTGCCGCGCTGGATCGTCAGCGACACGTCGCGATTGGCGACGGTGGTGCCGAAACGTTTCTCGATATGCCGCAACTCGATCGCCGGCAGGACCGAAGGCCCGGCCGGGCCGATCGACTCCGCGCCCTGTTTCGTGATCGGAACCACCATCGCGCAATCCGCCGCCTTAGTACTTGCAGCTATTGTCGGACATGTAGTCGTGAACCACGATCTTGCCGGCGATGATATCCGCCTTGGCCTGATCGACCTTCTGCTTCATCTCAGGTGTGATCAGCTTCTCGTTATATTTGTCGTAAGCGTAATCCACCCCGCCTTCCTTCAGGCCGAGCGAGACGATACCGGGCTTCCAGGTGCCATCCTTAGCCTCCTTGAAGCTGTCATAAGTGGCGATATCGACGCCCTTCACCATCGAGGTCAGCATGGTGCCGGGATGCAGGTGGTTCTGGTTGGAATCAACACCGATCGCCAGCTTATGCGCATCTTTCGCGGCCTGGTACACGCCGAGGCCGGTATTGCCGGCTGCCGCATAGACCACATCGACACCGCGATCGAACTGGCTCTTGGCCAGTTCGCCGCCCCGCCCCGGATCGTTCCAGGCCGAGGGCGTGGTGCCGGTCATGGTCGCCTCGACTTCCGCTTTCGGATTGGCGTATTTGGCACCCTGTTCGTAGCCGCATTCGAATTTGCGGATCAGGGGCACGTCCATGCCGCCGACGAAACCGACCTTGCCGCTCTTCGACGCCATGGCCGCCAGCATGCCGACCAGGAACGAGCCCTCATGCTCCTTGAACAGCACGGATTGCACATTGGGCGCATCCACCACGCCATCGATCAGGGTGAAGTGGGTCTTGGGGAATTCCTTGGCCACCGTCTGCACGGCATTGGTCTGCGAGAAGCCAACCCCGATGATCGGGTCCTGACCGCGCTGAGCATAGCGGCGATGCGCCTGTTCGAACTGCGTCTCGTTGACGGTTTCGAAGCCGGTGTAATTGATGCCGGTTTCCTTCTTGAAGCGCTCGGCACCGTTGACTACGCCTTCATTGAAGGACTTGTCGAACTTGCCGCCGATATCGAACACGATCGCCGGCTTGATCTCAGCCGCATAGGCCGTGGTGGCAACCGTCAGTGCCGCCGCTATCCCGGCTATCTTCATCTTATGATGCATTATGCTTCTCCCGTTTGGTGGCTTTTTATACGGTTAATTCCCGTTTCATGGTCTCGTTGCACGCCCCGCTTTCGATCAGCGCGACCACCGCTTGGGCGGTTGCCTCGTCGATGACCAGATCGCTGATCAAGCCGGTCCGTAAGGTCGCCAGAATGGCGGTTGACTTCTGGATGCCGCCGGCAAAGGCGACGACGCGGCGGCCCTGCAATTCCGTCAGGCTGAGCCCGACTGCCAGCCTGTTGATCTCCAGGGCGACCGGCTTGCCGTCGATATCGATGAAAGTGCCGAGCAGATCGCCGATCGCCCCATGGGCGCGCAATTCGGCCCATTCGGCCTCGGTGACGATTTCGACCTGATGCAGATGCGCCTGGGGGTCCAGGCTGCCGATGCCGATCAGCAGCAGATCAGCCCGCCGCGCGAGATCCAGCATGGCGCTGACGCTCTGCTGCTGCAGCAGGATATCGCGCTCGGCGACGCTGGCGGCGAGATAGGGAACCGGCAGGAAGTAACCCGATCCGCCGGTGCGTGCCGCCAACGGCAAGACGACATCGAAAGGATAGGCCGAGAGATTGCGGGTCAGGCTGCCCGTGACGGAAACGATTTTCATCTCCGGCCGCGCCACATCCGGCAGATGGTCGACAACGGCGGCCAGCGTTCGGCCTTTCCCGACCCCCAGCACCATCGGTTTCGACTGCGTTAATTCGTGATGCAGCAGGCGCGCGCCGGCGGCGCCCAGAGCCTGGAACACACTCGCCGTCTGTCCGCCATCGATGTCGGGGGCGACCACACATTGGCGCAGGCCGAATTCGGCAACCAGCCGGTCTTCGAGCGCGATGCATTCGGCGGGTTCGCCCTGGATAAAAACTTTGACAAGGCCGCGTTCCAAGGCTTCGGCGATCAGCCGATGGGTCTTGGCCTGGGAAATATTGAGCCGGGCCGCGATTTCGGCCTGGGTCCGGCCGCCGATATAGGACAACCAGGCGGCCCGTACCGCCAGGCTGAGCTCGATGTCACCGGCATCGGCCGCTTGCTTTTTCCTCGCCATGGAATTTATTTTTAGTTCCTGAAATTTTTTTCATGATTCCTGACTGGGCGGTCGAGGTCAAGCCGTTTGCCGGTTCTCACCCGGAATCCAGCAGGTTTTCCTAGGGCAGCCGTCAATCATTCGACAGAAAGGTGTCGTGATTTAAACCTAAAACACTGAAATGGTTAATATAACTCCGCACCACCCAAGATCGTGTTCCTGGGAAAAATTAAACATCTCGTAGGAAATGCTGAGCAATCATTGAGATACCTGGGACCTCATCCTGCAGTCACAGGATGCAGACCCGACTTGGACACTCATTCAACCGCCCAACCATGAGCGACGACCCGCCATGATAAGTTCTTACGATCCCGGTCTTGTCGTCCTCTCCATCCTGATCAGCGTCTTTGCCTCGTTCACCGCGTTGCAGTTGGCGCAACGGATGCGGGAATCGGATGGCGGCGCGTGCTACGGCTGGCTAACGGCGGCGGCGGTCGCCATGGGCGGCGGCATCTGGGCCATGCACTTCGTCGCCATGCTGGCCTTCTCCCTGTCGGTCCCCATCACTTACGATGTCGAGCTGACGATTGTTTCCCTGCTGCTGGCGATCGGCTTCACGGCCGGCGGCATTTGCATCACCTTCCATTTCGGGGCGCGCCTGCGAACATTGCTGCTGGCAGGTCTCTTCATGGGAACCGGCGTCGCGAGCATGCATTATACCGGCATGGCGGCGATGCGGATGCCGGCCCTGGTCAGCTATGACGATCGCCTCGTCATACTCTCGGTGCTGATCGCCATCGTCGCCTCGACGGCCGCCCTGTGGCTCACTTTCCGACAGAAAACGCTGCTTAGCGCCATCACCGCCGCCCTGGCGATGGGGGCCGCGGTCTGCGGCATGCACTATTGCGCCATGTATGCCGCGAGCTTTGCCAATTGCCCCACCCCTCCTCCCGGCAGCGAAACGGGGCTGCGCACCTCTTGGCTTGCCATCGGCATCGCCGGCGTCACCTTCATCGTGCTTTCCCTCGGCCTCGTCATGGCGATCATCGACCGTCATCTCTCGGTCCGCACGGCAGCGGAAGCCGAACGGCTGCGGCGCAGCGAGGCCCGGTTCCGCTCCCTGGTACAGAACGCCGCCGATGCCATCATCCTCACCGACCGGAACGGCCGGATCGGCTATGAAAGCCCCTCGACAAAAGGTGTCCTCGGCTATGACGAAGCCGCCTTGTTGGGCCGCAGCATCTTCGATCTCGTGCATCCCAACGAGGCCGGCCGGCTATCGATTTTCTTCGATCAGGTAACCCGTCTGGATGGCGAGATCCGCTCCATCGATCTCCGGCTGCGTCAGGCCCAGGGCCGCTGGGGCCAGGTCGAAATCGTCGCCAGCAATCTGCTCGCGGATGGCAATGTCAACGGCATTGTCCTGAATATCCGCGACATTCATACCCGCATGGAGAACATCAAGCTGGAAGAACTGGTCCAGGAACGCACCCGAGCCTTGTCGGCCGCCAATGAAAAGCTGCGGGCGGAAATCGGCGAACGCAGCAATGCCGAGTTCGCCCTGCAACAGGCGCATGACCAGCTTGAAGTCAAAGTCCGGCAACGCACGATCGAATTGGAGCGGGCACGGAACACGGCCATTCAGGCGAGCCAGGCGAAAAGCCAGTTCCTGGCCAATATGAGCCATGAACTACGAACGCCGCTGAACGCCATTATCGGTTTCGCCGACGCACTGACCCAGGACATTTGCGGCCCGCTTGCGCCGCGTCAGGCGGAATACATCCAGCATGTCATCTTCGCCGGCCGGCATCTTCTCGACCTGATCGACGATATCCTCGACCTCGCCCGGATCGAATCCGGCAAGATCCAATTGGATTACCGGGATTGCGATCTCGATCGCTTCGTCAGCGAACTGACGACCGCCATCCGGCCCGTCGTCGAGCACAACGGCAACCACCTGTCGGTCGACCAGGCGAAGTCCCTCGGTACCGTGCGGACCGATATCGTGAAATTGCGCCAGACGCTGCTGAACCTGCTGGGCAACGCCGCCAAATTCACCAAGGACGGCGAGGTTTCCCTGAGCGTTTCGCGGATCGACAATGATCGTGGGCACCGCCTGCAATTCGTCGTCCGCGATACCGGAATCGGCATCTCCCGGGAGGAGCTGGCCAGCCTGTTCCAGAATTTCCATCAGGCCAATCCCGGCATCGCCCGCCAGTTCGGCGGCACCGGTCTTGGTCTCGCCCTCAGCCAGCAAATCTGCCGCGCCATGGGCGGCGACATCCGCGCCGATAGCGTGCCGGGTATCGGCTCCACTTTCATTGTCGAATTGCCCGCGATAACCGGCTCGGTCGCAGCGCTGCCCGGGATGTCGCTTTAATCCATTCTTGAGCGTGATGCCCGGAGGTGGACGCCGCGGCGGCGCCCCCTCCGGGCATCACGCTCTATAGCCGCCCGGCTTCGATGATGCGTTGCAGGAAGGCCCGGGTGCGTTCCTTCTTCGGCTCACCGAAGATTTCCGCCGGTGGCCCCTCTTCATGGACGACGCCATCGCACAAGAAGCAGATCTTGCTGGCCACCTCGCGGGCAAAGCCCATTTCATGGGTGGCGAGCAGCATGGTCATGCCTTCCGCCGCGAGGTCGCGCACGATGTTGAGCACCTCCGACACCAGCTCCGGATCGAGTGCCGAGGTGATCTCGTCGAGCAGCATGATCATCGGGCCCATGGCCAGGGCCCGGACGATGGCGACACGCTGCTGCTGGCCACCGGAGAGACGGTCGGGATATTCCCGCGCCTTATGTTCCAGGCCGATCCGCTTCAGCAGGGCGATCGCCTTTGCCTCCGCCTCGGCCCGGTCCATTTTCAGGATCTTGGTCGGTGCCAGGGTCACATTTTCCAGCACCGTCATATGCGGAAAGAGGTTGAAACTCTGGAACACGATGCCGACATCGCGGCGCAGCGCATTGACGTCGACGCCTGGCCCCGTCATGCGGTCGCCATGAATCCGGATCTCGCCGGATTGAATGGTCTCCAAGCCATTGATGCAACGCAACAGGGTGGATTTACCGCAGCCGGAGGGGCCGATCAGGCAGACCACCTGATGCTCATCCACCTCCAGGCTGAGGCCGTTGAAGACGACATGCTCGGCGAAACGCTTGCGAATGTCGCGGATTTCAATCAGTGCCATGACGCTGCCGGCCCTTAATTGCCACCAGCCCGCATCCGGCGCTGATCGCGTTCGACCAACCGGTCGACGAAGCGCGCCTGGGGAATGGTGATGATGATGAACAGGATGGCGACGGTGGTCACCGGCGACAGGTTGAAGTGGTTGCTGGCGACGATCTTTGCCTGGTTAAAGGCATCGATGGCGCCGATCACATTGACCAGGGCGGTATCCTTCTGCAGGCTGATGAAGTCGTTGAGCAAAGGCGGAATGATCCGGCGTACCGCCTGTGGCACGATCACATAGCGCAGAGTCTGCAGATAGGAGAGACCCAGCGATCGCGCCGCCGCCATCTGACTCCAATGAATGCTCTCGATACCGGCGCGATAGACTTCGGCCACATAGGCGCCATAGGTCAGCGTCAGCGCGAGGATGGCGAAGGATTCCGGCGACAGATCCTTGAGGATCGGCAATCCGGTCAGCGGGATGCCGAAACCGATCAGGTAGATGTTGATGATCGCCGGCAGGCCGCGGAACATGTCCGTATAGATCGTGGCGATGATGCGGATCGGCCGGCCGGCCTCACCCGGAATCAGGCGAGCCACGGCGATGACCAGCCCCCAGACCAGCACCAGGACCTCAGCCACCACGAAGATGTAAACGTTAGTCCAGAACGCCTGCAGCACCAGCATGAAGGAACTGATGATGACCGGCATCAGGAAGAAGGTGTGGCTGACCGCCAGATTGTTGGCGATGAAAAACTGCACGCAGAGCATCAGAAGGATGACCGCGGCGGCATAGCCGAAGGTGGCCCAGGCGAGCCCGCGGGAAGCGGCTCCGGCTACCCGCGCCTCGATCAGATCACTTCTGCCGAGCGCTGCCTTCGCCAACCGGGCCTGGCTGAGGCTGCGCCCTGCCGGCCAGAGCAGGATCAGAACTAGCAGGCCCACAAGGCCCAGCAGGACATCGATCCAGAGGCCGCTGATCTGGAGCGTGGCGAATGCGTCCCGCAACGCCGACAGGGTGCTCCAACTGCCGAGGACGACCAGCAGGCCGACGATGACGGCCGTGATGGCCCAATTGGTGGCATCTTTCGGCGGGGTCCCGGCACGCCAGCGCCGCTCGCCGCCAAGGGGGCCGCGCAAGGCGCCGCCCCCTCCGCTTTCACTGTTTATGCTCATCCGACGATGACCGGTCAGATCACTGTTACGGCTTGAAATACGGGATCTTCGCCGGATCGGCACCCCAGGCCTGGGCGAGATACTTCGCCGACAGAGCCTTCAACGTGCCGTCATCGATCAAGGCCTGGATGATCTTGTCGATGGTCGCCCCATTGGCCGATCCCTTGGGATAGATCGCGCCATAGGTTTCCCCCGTCGAATACTGGCCGACCACGTCCATCACACCGTTAGAGGTTGCTGCCTGACCCAGCACGATGGCGGTATCCGTCATCGCCACATCGACCTGCCCCGCCATCAACGCGGTGAACATGCCTGGCGTATCGGGGAAAACCTTCAAACCGGCCGGCTTCAATTTGTTGGCGACGAAATCGGCACCGGTCGTCGCCTGTTGCACGCCGATGCGCATCTTCTTGATCGAGTTCTCATCCACCGTCGTGCCCTTCTTCACCAGGACACCGACATCGGAGTTGAAATACGGCACCGAGAAATCGACCACCTTTTTGCGCTCCGGCGTGATCGACGCTTCCGAGAGGGCAAAGTCATAGTCCTTGGTCTGGCCGGCAACCAACGCATCCCAGGCGACATTGACGACCTTCACCTTGTCGAAGCCGCCGCGCCAAGCGATATTCGCCGCCATGCAGTATTCGTAGCCGTCCTTGATCGTGTCCGGCGTATCGCCATTCCACCAACCGGGTGCCGGCAAGTTAACCTCAACCGTCACCTGTCCCGGAACCGCCGGCTTGAAAGGAATGGAACCCTTTTCACCGGTGACATCGCAATTACCGATTTTATTGGAATCCGCCATCGCGGGATGAATGCAGACCAGCGCCAGCAATGTGGCGGCAATGACTGGCCGGCCGCATGCGGCCAGAGTCGAGAAACTCCGTTTCATGATGCGTTTGCCTCCTGTTGGATCGTTTATCGATCAGTTTTTATTGACGTTTTTTATCTTTTGGGTTTTTTACCCCATTGCACGCGATCACAATTTTTATGCGTACGACCGCGCATGTCCCTGTGGCCTATTTGAGGTCGAACCGCCCCTAAAACACAAGCCTTAAAATTACGGCATCGGACAGTCGCCTGAAAGACCCCGCTGCGACGCAAGAATCAGCATGGTCATCGAGTCTTGAAATGCGCAGGCCCCTTCACGGTACGATCATGGTATGGTTATTGCCGCAACTCGGCATTGCACGGAGATCGAGCCCTTTGATGGCGACCGTCACCCTGGGCAATTTGAACGAGGAACTGCGCAGCCCTGTCCTGCGGCGGCTGTACGATTATTGGCGCGGCAAATGGCATACCGACAACCTTCTGCCGGGACGCGCCGATATCGATCCTCTCGATTTTTCCTATGCGCTCGGCGACATCACGCTCGTCGATGTGATGTATGAACCGCTGCGGTTCCGCTTCCGACTGGATGGCACTCGGCATGTCGAACATTTCGGCTTCGATATGACCGGCCGGATGCTGGACGACTTTCCCGAGCCGGTGATGCGGGAATCGCTCTATGAGAATTACCGCGACATCGTCGACAACCGCTCGCCGCGCCGCCGCTATCGCGGCTTCAGCGCCGATGGCCGTCCCTTTCATTACGAAACACTGCTGCTGCCCTTGGCGGGCGACGGCCGACGCATCGACATGATCATCGTGGCGATTGCCTTTCACGATACGTGAGGCCTGCGATCGGGCAAAACAAAACGGCGGCATCATCCGATGCCGCCGTTTCACGATCACCGCTAAAGGCGCGAAGAGCAATCAGCCCTTGATCTGTCCGGCATATTCCAGAACGGTCTTGCGCACCGCCGGGCCGATCTTCGGATGCTTGAGAGCAAAAGCGATATTCGCCTCGATGAAACCGGCCTTGTCGCCGCAATCGAACCGCCGGCCTTCGAAACGGTAGCCGTGGAAGCGGCTGCGGCCGGTCATGCGCGCCAGCGCATCGGTGAGCTGAATCTCGCCGCCGGCCCCCGGCGACTGCTCCTCAAGATGCGCAAACGTGTCAGGCTGCAGGATATAGCGACCGATAATCGACAAGGTGGAAGGCGCCTCTTCCGGCTTCGGCTTCTCGACCAGTCCCTCGACTTCGACGATCCGGCCCTGTTCCTTTCCGGTCTTGAGGACGCCGTAGCGGTTGGTGTGCTCGCGCGGCACATCCATGACCGCGACGACATTGCCGCCGACTTCGTTATAGACCTCGACCATCTGCCGCAGGCAGGGGACATCGGATTGCACAAGGTCGTCGGCCAGCAGCACGGCGAAAGGTTCGTTACCGACCAGATTGCGCGCGCACCAGACCGCGTGACCGAGGCCATTGGCTTCCTGCTGGCGGATATAGGCGACCTGACCCGGCAGCGGCAGCAGGCCGGTGATCAGCTCCATCTCCGCCTTCTTGCCGCGGCTTTCCAGCGTGTGCTGCAATTCGTAGGAATAGTCGAAATGATCTTCGATCGCCGACTTGCCGCGGCCGGTCACGAAGATGAATTCCTCGATCCCGGCGGCTTTCGCTTCCTCGACCGCGTATTGAATCAGCGGCTTATCCACCACCGACAGCATTTCTTTCGGCATGGCCTTGGTCGCCGGCAGAAAGCGTGTGCCAAGACCGCCGACCGGGAAAATCGCCTTACGCAAGGGTTTGCGCATCTGTTTCAGCCCTCGAAATTTGCCAACTTACGGCTGTGCAGTTGTGCCATGCCGGATGTACGTCATCAACCCCGGCCCTTTTCCAGCACGGAAAAGTTACTACCTGGCATCATCCGGGCACCGCAGCACGTCACCCGCCAGTTAGCGTCACGCGGCCGGTTCGGCCGCGCGGGGACTTTGCTGAGATGCCTGGCCTTCCTTTGCCTTGTTCAGGCCCAGGAGGATAATGAGATCGCGCACTTCCTGCCGGGCGGCGACATGGGACATGCGCCAGGAGACGCCGGCATCCTTGCGGCTGAGATCGAGCAGCGTCAAGCCGCGTGGGAACAATTCGCGGAAGATCACGCGCTCGGTGAAGCCCGGCGCCACACGGAACCCGACGCGCTTCGCCAGCAGTTCCAGCAATTGGCCGATATCGCGCTTGTTCTTGGCATCGAGGCTGCTCAGGCGGTTGCGCATGACGATCCAGTCGATCGGCTTGCCGCCATAGATGGCACGCGTCTTGCGCTGTTCCCAGACCATCTCGGCATAGACGCTGGGCTTCAGGATCTTCGCCCCGTCGGTATCGATCCGGCCGAGGAGATCGAGATCGAGGAAACTGTCATTGACCGGCGTGATCAAGGTATCGGCGAGCGTATGTCCGAGACGCGAGAGGCTGGTATCGGCACCCGGCGTATCGATCACGATATAGTCGCAGGCATCGAGCTCATTCAGGGCCTGCGCCATCCGGCTTTCATCTTCGCGCTTCGCCATGGCGGCACTGTCCGCCTTGGAACGCTCGATCGGAATATGGGTCGGCATGGGCAGCGGCAGCAACATCTCCGCCGCCGTCTTGCGCCGGTTCTCGACATAACGGGAGAGCGATCCCTGTCGGGCATCGAGATCGATCGAGCCGACGCGATAGCCGTCATGCAGCAGGGAGACGATCACATGCATCGCCGTGGTCGATTTCCCCGAGCCCCCCTTCTCGTTGCCGAGCACAATCACATGAGGCCGCCGGTCCGATGTCGTCATGCCGCCCTCAGCCAGACTGCCGTGTCATGGAAGACCGCGCCGCCATTGGGCAGGCCCGGTTCGGCGCTGACCAGGGCATTGACCCCGATCCCACCTTCGAATGCCGCATTCGGCCAGATGCTTTCGATCACCACCACCCCACTCAAAACGCCGTCGAACAATTTCGCATGCACGATGATCGCCGCCTGACGATTGCCGATCCGCACCCGGTCACCTTGGGCGACTCCCAGCCGCACGGCATCATCGGGGTGAATCAGAATCGTCGGACGATCTTCCCGCTTCTGAGATGTCGGGGTTTCGGTAAAGGTTGAGTTAAGAAACTGACGCGCCGGCGCGGCGACGAGTCGGAAGGGGTGTTCGGCATCGGCCGAGTCGATCACCGGTGCGAAATCCGGCAGACTCGGCAAAGCGTCTCCGTGCGGCCCGATTGCCGACCAATCCGCCTTGAAATGGAATTTACCATCGGCATGGCCGAAACCGTCCAGGAACCGCATGCTCTCCGACGACAGGGCGCAATCCTGCCAATGGGCCGCATAGAGCGTCTCGGCATCCGACCATCCGGAGATTTTCAGCGTCTCATCGATCAGCTCCCAGGCGCTCATCGAGAAGCCGCGATGCGTGCAGCCGAGCCGCTTGGCAAGCGCGCAGATCACGTCGTGGTTGGAGCGCGCTTCGGCATAGGGCTCGACCACCTTCTTCGTCATCTGCAGATAGGTATGCCCGCTGGCGCGATAGATATCATCATGTTCGAGGAAGGTGGTGGCCGGCAGAACGATATCCGCCATCGCCGCCGTCTCCGTCATGAACTGCTCATGAACGCAGACGAACAGATCGTCGCGCAGGAAACCGTCCCGCACCTTCAGGCTGTCGGGACAGACGACAACGGGATTGGTGTTCTGGATGATCATCGCCGTCACCGGCGGCCCGTCGCCGAGATCGCGCTTGTCGCCGGTCAGAACGGCACCGATGCGTGACTGATCCAGGGACCGGATGCTGCGGTCGCGCAGCTCGTGGCCGGTGATCAGCGTATTGTCGATGCGATAGATCGTGCGATTGGAATGATGCGCGCCACCACCGGGATATCGCCAGGCGCCGCTCACGGCCGGCAGGCAACTGACCGCGTGCAGGCTGGCCGCACCATTGCGGGAACGCGAGAAGCCGTAGCCGATGCGGATGAAGCTGCGCTTGGTGGTGCCGTAGAGCTTGGCGAAGGCTTCGATCTCCGCCGCCGGAATGCCGGTGATCGCCGACGCCCAGGCCGGCGTCCGGGTCCGCACATGTGCTTCCAGCGCCGCCGGATCGTCGGTGTAACGCGCCATATAGTCCCGGTCCGCCAAGCCGTCCCGCAGCAGCACATGCATCACCGCGACGGCCAGGGCCGCATCGGTGCCGGGCCGCAGCATGAGGTGAAGATCCGCCACCTCGGCGGTGCCGGTACGATAGGGATCGACCACGACCATCTTGGCGCCGCGCGTCTTGCGGGCACGGGACACATGGGTCATGACATTGACCTGGGTCGCGACCGGATTGCCGCCCCAGATCACGATGAGGTCCGACTCGGCGATCTCCCGGCTGTCGGCGCCGCGCATCGTCCCCACGCCGGCCAGCCAGCCCGCATCGGACAAGGCGACGCAGATCGTGTCCTTCTGCAACGAATATTTCATCTCGTGGCGCAGGCGGTGAATCCCGTCGCGCTGCACCAGCCCCATGGTCCCCGCATAGTAATAGGGCCAGACCGACTCAGCCCCGTAACGCTGGGCGGCGCGGACGAACTGCTCCGCCACCTCGTCCAGCGCCGTTTCCCAGTCGATCGGCTCGAAGGCGGCGCGTCCCACGCCCTTGGCACCGACTCGCCGCAGCGGCGTCGCCAGGCGGTCAGGATGATGCTGGCGCTCGGCATAGCGGGCGACCTTGGCGCAGACGACTCCGGCCGTATAGTCATTGGCCGCTGCCCCCCGGACCCGGCCGATGGTGCGCGAATCGAGGCGCTCCACCTCCAACGCACAGGTGCTGGGACAGTCATGCGGGCAGGCGCTATGAACGATATCGAGCGGCATAGCCAAACGGGCCTTCAATCTGCATAATCGCGGCAGTTTCCATTCGATTTTTCTACCCGCTTTGACCCGCGTGAGCAAATCCGATGCATGGCGACCTGGCCAATCTGCGTTCTGAACCGAAGCGGGCGGTTCTCTATAGCTTAACGGCAGCCTTTCTGCTGACCACCATGGATGCGGTGGTGAAATGGCTGACCACCCATTATTCCGTCTATCAGATCGCCTGCCTACGCTATGTCGTCGGCCTGGTCGTCGCCATCGGCCTGGCCCAGGCGAGCGCCACCGGACTCGGCAGCCTGGTGACCCGGCGCCTGCCCAGTCATCTTTGGCGCTCGGTCTTCAATATCGCCACCATGCTGACCTTCTACCTGGCCATGAGCAAGATTCCCCTGGCCAACGCGGTCTGCATCAGCCTCGCCTCGCCGATCTTCATGACTCTCTTCAGCATTCCGATGCTGAAGGAAAAAGTACCTCTCGGCCGCTGGATCGCCGTGATCCTGGGTTTCGTCGGCATCACCCTGATCGTGCAGCCGAATCCGCAGACCGGCATCGGCACCGGTGCTCTTCTGGCATTGATTTCCGCCGTCACCTGGTCCCTGACCCTGGTCAGCTCCCGCCGTCTTTCGACCTCGGAATCGAGCCACACGATTCTCTTCTATTACGCCCTGACGGTCATCATCGCGCTGGGCGGCTTCATGATTCTGCAGCCGTCCTATTGGCAGATGCCGCTCACCTGGACCGATGCGGGTCTGTTCCTGCTGACCGGCATCCTCGGCAGTTTCGGCCAATTCTGCCTGAACCAAGCCTATCGCTACGGGCCGATCTCGCTGCTGGCGCCGTTCGAATATAGCGGCATGATCTGGGCGATCTTCTTCGATATCGTCATCTGGTTTAATTTTCCGAACCAGATCATGATCTTAGGCTCAGCAATCGTGATCGGCTGCTGCCTCTATATCGCCCGTTCGGGACGCACCTCCGCCTGATTGGACAGATAGCTGTATTCCTCGCCCCATGCAGCTTGCGGCGTGGGAGTGTGCCCCTGTAGCCCGGCTCCATCCGATGCCAACAGTGGTGCCGTCTCAAGAACATCGGAGCCGACGGATTGCCAGGCCACTGCCGAGCCCAAACCGCCTGCAGGCGCATAAGCGGTGATGATGAACGGATGATGATAGTGGCAGCGTGGCCGCCTGACCGAACTCCATGATCAAGGAATCCCGGGGACGAGGAGGAAACATATGACTGAGGGCGCGTAAAAAGCCGGCGCCGAGCTGCCCGATCTGGCTGAGATCGCCAGACGCCGCGACGAAGCAACACCCGGCATGCTGGCCGCGCTGGAACTCGCGCGTGCCATCAGCCATGACGTGACCGCCGTCACCGTCAATATCGATTCCAAGGACACAGCCAAGCGGCTCAAGGAGCCGCTGGTCGTTCTGGAGAGTCCCTATCGTGCCGTCATCGAGCCGGTGATGCATTTCCTGGAACAGCAGGACCGGCGCGACGAGGATCGCGGCCAGGCCGTGGTGGTGGTGCCGGAATTCATGCCGGCGAAATGGTGGCAGCCCCTGCTGCACAATCAGACCGCCCTGCTCCTGCAGGCAGAACTGCTATTCCACAAGAGCGCCAATGGCGAGAACCGCATCGTCATCGACGTCCCGTATCGTCTGCGCAAACAGCCTTGACCGGTGCCGTTGCAGAAGAAGGAGCAGCACTGAAACAAAAAGGCGGCTTCCAAGGAAGCCGCCTTTTTCCCTGATAGGGAGCGTTGCAGGGATCGCCCGCGTCAGGGATCTCCAGGCACGCCGTAAGCCGGCGCGCTGCGCGGGTCGAGCGCGCGGGTGATGTAATCCTGGGCTTGCGGCTGGAAAGCTTCCCAGAGACGCCGCAAGGACGAGATCGGATTCTCCTCAGCCCAGTCGACACGCAGATCGACCAGCGGCCATTCGGTCTTGTCCACCACCAGCAATCCCGCGGAATGCACCGGACCCATTTCGCCACCGACCTCGAGCCCGGTCTGCAACGCATCCAGCAGCCGGTCCGCGAGATGCGCACCGTTCGATGTCTCGAAAGCATGGACGATGGCGGCCGGGATATCGGACGACCGCAGCAGGTTGCCGGCTGCGACACAATCGCGGCCGCTTGCCGTGCCATAGGTTCCGAGCGTCTTGCCGCCGCTCCAGACCGCCGTGCGCCCGGCGGCGTCGATCATCGTCACCTGGCGATAATCGGCATATGGTGCCGCCTCCATCAGCTTCGCCAGGGCATCCGGCGCGGCTAGCCCCCCCTGCATCAGGTCCAGGCCCTTCCGACCCAGGCTGGGATCCGTGATGTTCTGGGTCGCGACGGCACCGACACCCGCCCGGGCCCAAGGACAGCGACTGGCGACGGCGATCGACGATGTCGTGATCGCCACGCCGAACATGCCCGTCTTCGGGCAACGTCCTGCGACCGAGAAGGTCATTTCTTGGCTTTCGTCCGGCTGGCCGTCTTGCGGCCGGCGCCACGCTTCGCCCCGCCCTTGGTGGCCGCCGCCTTGTTCTTGGCGTCGCGCCATTCGAGGCTGGCCGGCGGGGTCGGCAGATTGCCCATCCGCTCATCGGGAATGACCGCCCAGACATCGATCTCCATCACCCATTCCGGCCGCGCCAGGCCGTTGATGATGAGGCCCGTCGAGACCGGATAGATGCCCTTCAGCCACTTGCCGATCTCTTGATAGACTTCTTCGCGATAGGCCCGGTCGGTGATGTAGACGTTGATCTTGCAGATGTCCTCCAGGCGCGCACCTTGCTCTTCCAGGAGCTGCTTGACGTTCTTCATCGCCTGTTCGGTCTGGGCCCGGGGATCGCCGATACCGACCATGTTGCCCTGCAGATCCTGGCCCACCTGGCCACGCAGGAAGACCTGGTTGCCGGCGCGCACCGACATGGAGAGATCGTTATCGAGGTTCTGTTCGGGATAGGTGATCTTGGTGTTGAACTTCCGCAACCGGATATGGTTGTAAGCCATTTTGTCCTCTTATGGATTGCCTGTTCTTGTTGCACGTTCGGCAGCCTTCCATAGGGGAAGGCTGCCGGGAAAGACGGATATGCGAAACGGTGTCAGCGCTTCTGCCACTGTTCCATCACCTTGTCGGACAGATCGGCGGCATTCTGCACCATCTGCAAGGCGTTGGAGGGATTGAAATTCATATAGACCGCATTGAGATGGGCGAAAGGCGGCGACTGGGCGAACAGCTCGAAGGTCACCATATGGCCGGCGCGATCGGAATTGACGAGATCGCGGGCGAAGGCCAGCAACCGCCGCCGGTCTTCCGCCGACCAGAATTCATTGACGTGATAATACTTCTCAAGCCATTCGGCGATTTCCGGGCTCTCGAAGGACGTTGAGTCCGGTGTGACGCAGATCTGCCCGCCGCACAATTCGCGGGTCAGATGCATCATGGCCGGCAGTTGCGAACAGGCCAGCTTGCGACCGGTATAGAGCAGCGACTGGTTCGGCATCAGCAGGCCGCCGGGGCTTTTCTGCGCCGTGGCGATCGCCGCCGTCAGATGGGCGTTGATCGATTCCCGGTAGCAGATGAGTTCGGCGAGCTTCTCCCGCACCGCCTGCTGGGCATCGAGGCCAGTCTGCTTCACGTTGAACATCGCCGTGCCGATCAGCAGATCGGCGATGGTCAGCACGCGCTGGGTGAAGGGGAAGGCGCTGTAACGGTGCAGCGTGCCGCGGATATAGCTGGCCGCCTTGGTGTGGCGATAGAACAGCACGTTCTCCCAGGGGATCAGCACATTGTCGAAGACCAGCAGGGTATCGACTTCGTCGCAGCGATTGGAGAGCGGGTAGTCCTTGGCCGGCGCGCGGCCGGTGAAGCCGGTGCGGCAGATATGCTTGAGGCTCGGCGCGCCCATGTCGCAGATGAAACCGAGTGCGTAGTCGCTGAGCTTGTCGTCGCCCCAATTGGCAATGGTCGGCTTGACGAAGGCCTGGTTGGCATAGGCGGCGGCCGTCTCGTATTTGGCGCCGCGCACGATGATGCCCTTGTCGGTCTCCTTGACCAGATGCAGCAGCATGTCCGGGTCCTGATCCTGCGGCCGCTTCGAGCGGTCGCCCTTGGGATCGGTATTGGCCGAGACATGGAAGGTGTCGGAGGTCAGCGCATGCTGGATGTGATGCTCGATATTCTTCGAGAACTGGGGATCGACCTCGTTGAGAACATCGCGGCCGTCATAGAGCGACCACATCTCGCCGATCGTCTCGTCGCCGACCCGGACGGCATAGCCCTTGATGTCTTTCATCACCGTGTCGACGGCCCGGCGCTTGGCGTGCCAATCGTCCTGGCTGTGCGGCAGCTTATAGCCGATATTGTTTTCCTCGCCCGTCGCCTCGTCGCGATAGGCCATGATCTCCTTGCTGCCCTGTTCATGGGCCATGTCGTAGATGCGGGCGCGGATATCCACGATCGGCTTCAGGGCCTGATGCGTGGTGACATCCTTCACCTTCTCGCCATTGATCCAGACCTGTCGGCCGTCGCGGAGCGATTCGCGATATTGTTCGCCGGTCCTTAACATTGCTTCTCTCCCCTTCGGGCTGGTGTGCCGCGCCTGCGGTCAGCTTTTCGGCCGAAAATGTGATCGGGGAAATCTTGACGCTGCCCCCTGAAAAGGGAAAATATTTTTATAATTAAATGTAGATCGGTTTTTCCAATGAACTATACGCTGAAGCAGCTCCGGTATTTCGTCGCGGCGGCTGAAGCCGGCAGCGTGACCGGCGCCGGCCAGCGCCTGCACGTCTCCCAGCCCTCGATTTCCGCCGCCATCGCCCAGTTGGAGGAGCGGTTCGGGGTGGCGCTTTTCATCCGCCATCACGCCCAGGGGCTCAGCCTGACCGCGGCCGGGCGCCGCCTGATGGCCGAGGCCCGGGGCCTGCTGGACCATGCCGAGGATCTGCGCCAGCGCGCCATCGGCCTCGGGAAAGACCTGGCCGGCGATCTCCATATCGGCTGTTTCCAGACCTTCGCCCCCATGGTCCTGCCGCAGCTCCTGCGGGAATTCGGCGTTGCCTTCCCCGATATCACGGTCCATTTGCATGAAAACCATGTTCAGGGCGTGTGGGACGATCTCCGGGGCGGCGGGGCCGAACTGGCTTTGACCTATGATCTCAATCTCGGCGAGGACATCGACTTCACCCCCCTGGCTGAGGTGCCGCTTTACGCCTTCATCGCCGAGAACCATCCCTTGGCAAAGCAATCCAGCGTCTCGCTCAAGGAACTGGTCGCCTATCCGATGATCCTGCTGTCCCTGCCGCAGAGCCGCGACTATTTCCTGTCGATCCTCTACAGCCAGCGCCTGCAACCGCGCATCGCCTATGAGACCCCGAGTTTCGAAATGATGCGCGGCCTGGTCGCCAATGGCGACGGCTTCTCCATCATGCATTCAAGGCCGGCAAGCGATTGGAGCCTGGACGGCCGGCGCCTCGCCTATCGGCCGCTCACCGAGGGATTGCGGCCGACGCAACTGGGCCTCGCCCGCCTGGCCGGAACCCGGCCGACCCGCAAGGCGACCGCTTTTGTCGACTTCTGCAGCACGCATTTCGCGCAACGCTGAGAAAATCTCTATGCTTTAGGTTGTTTCCACTGCAGTGCAGCAATCACACCTAATGTGGTCAAGATTCCTTGCAAACGGTTGGAAAATCGCCCTTACGACGCCTTAATGGCGTGATGGCTCGCCTTTACAACTCCTTAACGCCGACGCATACTTGGAACACCAAGCGACATATTGTCGCTGGAATGTCGATTCGGGACAAATCTGGGGGTGCTCAGTATCGGCTATGTCGGCTTTGGCCGACCCGGCATGATCCGTTCCGGCTGATTGGGCCCGCTTGTCCTGTGCGACCAATATAAAGGGGAGACATTATGTCTACGCAGGATCACTCACATGACGAGGACGTAAAAGTCCTCCACAGTATGGGCTACGCCCAGGAACTCTCGAGACGTATGGGCGGGTTCCAGAATTTCGCCATCTCCTTCTCCATCATCTGCATTCTGGCCGGCGGTATCGGCGCTTATGCCGTGGCCTTCGGCGCCGGCGGCGGCGGATCCATCGGTATCGGCTGGATCGTCGGTTCGATCTTCACGCTTTTGGTGGCGACGGCCATGGGCCAGATCGCATCGGCTTATCCGACGGCCGGTGGCCTTTACCACTGGGCTTCGATCCTCGGCGGCAAGGGCATTGGCTGGGGCACGGCATGGCTGAACCTGATCGGTCTGCTCTTCGTCGTCGCCTCGGTGAATTACGGCGTGGTGCTACTGGCACATGACCTTGTCTTCGTGCCCCTGTTCGGGTTCCATACCGATCCATTCACGCCGACGCAGCTCACGGTCGGCGTCGTCGCGATCACCCTGGTGCAGGCAATCCTGAACTATGTCGGCATCAAGGCAACCACGATCCTGACCGACTTTTCGGGCTACCTGATCTTCCTGGTTTCGGTGGTCATTATCGTCGGCCTGCTCGTCGGCTCGCCGGTCTCGTTTGACTTCTCCCGTCTGGTGACCTTCCACAATTACACCGGTGACCCGGGCGCAGGTACCTGGCCCGCAACGGGCAGCCTGTTCTTCGCCTTTGTGCTTGGCATGCTGCACGTTTGCTACACCATCACCGGCTTCGATGCTTCCGCGCATACCTCGGAAGAAACCCGCGATGCCCAACGGGCAGTGCCGAAAGGAATGCTGACCTCCGTGTTCTGGTCGGGCTTGTTTGGCTGGTTCCTGGTTGTTTCCGTTCTGTTGGCGATGCCCTCGCTGGATGACGGTGCGAAACAGGGCTTCTCGGTCTTCGCCTATGTGCTGGACGCCAGCCATATGCCCACTGTCCTGAAGAACCTGATTGGTGTCGGCATCGTGTTGTCGAACTTCCTTTGTGCCTTGGCGGGCATGACCTCGCTCTCGCGCATGATGTATGCCTTCGCCCGTGACGGCGGCATCCCCGGTTGTTCGCATCTGCTGCGTCGTGTCAGTCCGAAGTATCGCACCCCGGGCACGGCCATTGCCGTCGGTGCTGTGCTCTGCATGATCCTCGGCTATGCCTGCGGCGCCAATGCGCAGGCCTACATCATCCTGGCCTCGGGCTGTGCAGTGTTCCTTTACGTGTCCTACATCATCCCGATCGCCTGCGGCATTTTTGCCGAAGGCAAGAGCTGGACGAAGAAGGGTCCGTTCAATCTCGGCGTCTGGTCCAAGCCGGTCGCCGCATTGGCGGTCCTCGGCGGTGCTGTCCTGGCTTTCGTCGGCTTCCAGCCGCCGTACCAACTGGTCGGCCAATTCCTGGCGGTCATGGTCGCTGTCCTCATCGTCGTCTGGTTTGCCTTCGAGAAGCGCCGCTTCGCCGGCCCGCCGCTGACCGAAGAGGCCGTGAAGGCTCGCCAGGCGGAAATCGCCCGCGAAGAAGCGGCCTTGGCGAAAGGCTGAGATCAAATCGCTCACGCTTCAGGGGAGGCCATCCGGCCTCCCCTTTTTCTTTGCCGGTTTTCTCCATCTTTATTGTTGTCTGACCAACAACTTCCGCGAATCCCGCTTGACGCCGTCCCGGCATCGCCGGAGACTGCGACGGATCAAATCCCGCCGCTGGGAGAGATCGGTCACCGATTGAGGTGGCTGGCGCCGAAGGAGCAACCGCCCCCGGAAACTCTCAGGCAAAAGGACCAGGGCGGAACTACACTCTGGAAAGCGGACACGCCGATTGCTCGGCCGTCCCACCGACGGAGTAAACCTGTCCACCCTTTCTTCGCGAAAGCCGTGGGCACGGCCAATCTCTCAGGTCCCGAGACAGAGGGGGGAAGCGCCACCTGGCACAATCTGCCGGGCGAGCCGTTTCGCCGCTGTCGGAGGGTATTTTGGCGGACATATTTGACGATCGGACTCCACCGGGCGATGTCCCGCTTGTCGAGACCGTAACGGCCGCATCGGAAACGACGGCCGATGAAACCGCCATCTTCCGCCGCGATCCCGATGGCAATGTCCGTCTCTCGCTGGTGCTGATTCCGGGCTTCGCTTTGGGCGATCTCGCCCGCGTGGTCGATACGCTGGCAACCGCCAACAGCATCATCGGCAAGCAGGTCTTCCGCTGGCAGACCGTCGGGCTCGAGCGCGGGCCCGTGCCCTCCGCCAGCGCCATCGACGTCAACCCGGAATGCAGCATCGGCGATGGGCCGGCGGCCGGCAACATCCTCGTCCTGTCGGAGATACAGCCTCTTTCCACCGCCGCCACCGCCCAAGGGGGGCTCGTCGCTTGGTTACAGGAAGCTGACCGGGCCGGCGCGCATATCGGTGCCGTATCCAATGCTGCCGTCCTCCTCTCGCAACTGGGCCTGCTGCGCGGCTATGCCTGTGCGACGCCGGGCCAGATGGCGATGACCGAGTCGGACCAGAAGGGCAGCAAGGAACTGTTCTGTCGCGAGCGCGGGCCGGCCAGCCTGCATCCGGACCTGTACGTGATCGATCGCAACCGCTTTACCTGCGCCGGCGGCTGCGCCACCTCGGATATGATGCTGAATGCCGTGCGGCAGATCCTGGGCGATGCGACCGCCCGCCGCGTCACCGGCCAGTTGCTGCGGGACCGTGCCCGCGAGGCCGGCGAACTGCAGCCGCAAGCCCAGTTGACACAGCATGCGGCGGGCGGCCAGGCCCTGCAGCGGGCCATGCAGATCATGCGACGCCATGCCCAGCAACCGGTCGAGCTGCGGGTCATCGCCATGCGGGCGGGGATTCATCTGCGGCATCTGGAGCGGCTGTTCCGGCGCCACCTGAACACCAGCCCCCGGGAATTCTATCTGCGCCTGCGCCTGCAGCGCGCCCGGGAACTGATGCAATGCACCACGGCGACCCTGTCCGCCATCGCCGGGGATGTCGGTTTCGACTCGCTTTCACATTTCTCGAAATGCTATACCGACGCGTATGGAACACGGCCGAGCGAAGATCGCCAGCGCCTGTTCACCTCGGCCGCTATCGGCCCATATGAGCCATCAAGGGGGAAAACGATCGCCGCATGATCAGCCGGCGGTCGCTCGCGAACTGACTCGAAATCACAGCCAAACAATCTGGGGGAAGTATGCCTTTGAAGCCGGAACAGGTTAAGACGATCGCCGATGCCAAAAAGATCGTCCAGGAGCGTGGCCTGACGCATGTCAAGGTCGGCGTGTTCGATGGCGACGCAATCCTGCGCGGCAAGTACATGTCGACGGCAAAATTCTTCTCGGCGCTGGATGGTGGCTTCGGCTTCTGCGACGTGGTCCTCGGCTGGGACAGCAGCGACCAGCTCTTCGACAACACCACCTATACCGGCTGGCATACCGCCTATCCCGACGCCTTCGTGCGCGTCATCCCGGAAAGCTGCCGCGAGATTCCCTTCGAAGACAACATGCTCTTCTTCCTGGCGGAATTCGTCGACAAGGCGGCGGAGGTCTGCCCGCGCGGCACCTTGCGCCGGGTGCTCGACAAGGCCGCCAAGATGGGCTTCGAGGCCTATGGCTCCTGCGAGTTCGAATTCTT
Source organism: uncultured Rhodospirillaceae bacterium (assembly GCA_964406155.1). Taxonomy (GTDB): domain Bacteria; phylum Pseudomonadota; class Alphaproteobacteria; order Dongiales; family Dongiaceae; genus Dongia_B. The sequence continues at coordinate 51,378 of CAYOQR010000003.1, forward strand.
CATGTTCGACGAAACGCCGGAAAGCGTCCGTGAAAAAGGCTATCGCAACCTGACGCCGATGACCCCCGGCTGGTTCGGCTATTCGGTGATCCGCAACACGGTCTGGGCCGATCTCTACAAGGAGATCCTCGAGACCTGCGAAATCATGCGGATGCCGATCGAGGGCCTGCATACCGAGACCGGCCCCGGCGTGCTGGAAGCCGCCCTCACTTATGACAAGGCGCTGGAAGCCGCCGACCGCGCCTCGCTCTTCAAGACCTTCATGAAGGTCCTGGCGCAGCGCCGCGGCCTGATGGCGACGTTCATGGCGAAATGGTCGAACAACTGGCCCGGCCAGAGCGGCCATATCCATCTGTCGCTGAAGGACAAGAAGGGCAAGAACGTCTTCTATGACGCGAAGAAGCCGCATCAGATGAGCGATCTGCAGCGCTGGTTCATCGGCGGCCAGCAGGCCCTGATGCCGGAACTGCTCGGCATGGTCGCCAGCACCGTCAATGCCTATTCGCGCCTCATCCCGGGCTTTTGGGCGCCGACCGACGCCACCTGGGGCGTCGAGAACCGCACCTGCGCGCTGCGCGTCATTCCGGGGTCGGAAAAATCCCAGCGCGTCGAGTACCGGATCGCGGCGGCCGACTGCAATCCCTATGTCGCCCTGGCGGCGGCGATCGGCTCCGGCCTCTACGGCATCGAGCACAAGATCGAGCCGACCGCACCGATCGTCGGCAATTCCTATGCCCAGAAGCACCCGGCCAAATTCGACTTGCCGCGGACTTTGTGGGAAGCTGCCCAGCGACTGAGGAAGTCGAAGGCCGCCAGCGAGCTGTTCGGCGATGCCTTCGTCGAGCAGTGGGTGGCGACCCGCGAATGGGAAGAACGCGAGTTCCGCAAGCACATCACCGATTGGGAACTGTCGCGCTACTTCGAGATCATCTGAGGAAGCATCATGTCTGCAGTGCAGAAAACCATCACCCCGATCGACAATTCCGTCTATGTCGAGCGGCCCTATAACAGCCAGGCCGAGATCCAGGCCGCGCTCAGCGTGGCCTGGAAGGCGCAGATCGTCTGGAAGCAGACGCCGCTCGCCGAGCGTGCCAAGCTGCTCAACAAGGCGATCGACATCTTCCTGATCAACAAGGATCGCTATGCCGAGGAAATCACCCGGCAGATGGGCCGACCGATCTCCCAGAGCCCGGGCGAAATGCGCGGTTTCGAGGAACGTGCCCGCTACATGATCCAACTCGCGCCGGAAGCCCTGGCCGACATTGAGGCCAAGGACAAGCCGGGCTTCACCCGCTTCATCCGCCGTGAAGCTTTGGGCGTCGTCTTCATCGTCGCTCCCTGGAATTACCCCTATCTCACCTCGGTCAACGGCGTCGTCCCGGCGCTGATGGCCGGCAATGCCGTCATCCTGAAACATTCGGCCCAGACGCCGCTTTGCGCCGAGGGCTTCCAGGATGCCTTCGACAAGGCCGGTTTGCCCAAGGGCCTGTTCCAGCATCTGGTCCTGACCCATGACGACACCGCGAAGGTGATCGCCGCGCCGGAAGTGGCCTATGTCAACTTCACCGGGTCGGTGGCCGGCGGCCATGCGGTGCAGCAGGCGGCACTCGGCAAGTTCATCGGCATCGGCCTGGAGCTTGGCGGCAAGGACCCGGCCTATGTGCGGGCCGATGCCAATCTCGATCATGCGGTCGAGAACCTGGTCGACGGCGCGATGTTCAATTCCGGCCAGTGCTGCTGCGCCATCGAGCGCATCTATGTGCATGAAAGCCTGTACGACAAGTTCGTCGACGGCTTCGTCGATCTGACCAAGAAGTATCGCCTCGGCAATCCGCTCGACACCAACACCAATCTCGGGCCGATGGTGCGCACCTCGGCGGCGGAATTCGTGCGCGGCCAGATCGAGGATGCCGTGAAGCGCGGCGCCAAGGCCCTGGTCGATGCGAAGAGCTTTGCCGCCAACAAGGCCGGCACGCCCTATCTCGCCCCCCAGGTACTGGTCAATGTCGACCACTCCATGTCGATCATGTCGGACGAAAGCTTCGGCCCGGTCATCGGCATCATGAAAGTGAAGTCCGACGACGAAGCCGTGAAGCTGATGAACGACAGCAAGTTCGGCCTGACCGCCGCGCTCTGGACCATGGACGAACAGGCCGCCTTGAAGATCGGCGACCAGATCGCCACCGGCACGGTCTATATGAACCGCTGCGACTATCTGGACCCGGCTTTGGCCTGGGTCGGGGTCAAGGATTCCGGCCGTGGTGCCACCCTGAGCAAGGTCGGCTATGAAATGCTGACCCGGCCGAAGTCGTTCCATCTGCGCCAGATCTAATCGAGGCGCTGATCGAATTGACTTTCGATCATCTCAGGCGATGATGTATCCAACCCCCATCCTTCCAGGATGGGGGTTTTCGTTTCGGGGTAGGGCATGAGCGGCAGCGACCAATCCGACATCGTCATCATCGGCGCCGGCGTTGTCGGCTGCGCCCTGTTCCGGCGCTTCGCCCTGATGGGCCTGAAGCCGCTGCTGCTCGAGGCCGGCGGCGACATTCTCTCCGGTGCCAGCAAGGGCAACAGCGCCCTGCTGCATACCGGCTTCGACGCGCCGCCGGGCAGTCTGGAAGTCGCCTGCATGCAGGCCGGCTATCGCGAATATATCGAGATCAAGGACCGGCTCAATCTGCCGCTGGTGGAAAGCGGTGCACTGGTCGTCGCCTGGGATGACGAGCAACTGGCCAAGCTGCCGGAGATCGTCGCCAAGGCGCATCAGAACAATGTCCTCGATGCGCGCGAGATCGATCAAGACGATCTTCGCCGCCGTGAGCCGCAACTTGCCGATCATGCATGCGGCGCGGTGCTGGTGCCCGGCGAGCATATCATCGACCCCTGGTCGGCGCCGCTGGCTTATGTGCTGCAGGGTCTCGCCCATGGCGGACGAGTACGCCGGCGCTGCCGCGTCACCGGCGGCGACTTCGATGGCGCGACATGGCGCCTCACCACCACGACAGGAACAGTCTCGGCTGGAATCGTGATCAATGCCGCCGGCAATTACGGTGATCTCGTCGAGGCGATCTGCCGTCCGAGCCCCTTCAAGGTGACGCCGCGCAAGGGCCAGTTCGTGGTCTTCGACAAGCCTGCCGCGGCACTGGTCCATGCCATCATCCTGCCGGTGCCGACCGAGCGCACCAAGGGCATCGTCATCTGCCGCACCGCCTTCGGCAATCTGCTGGTAGGGCCGACCGCCGAGGACCAGGAAGATCGTGCCCTGGCCGAGGTTGATCAGGCCACCCTGCAGCATCTGATCGACAAAGGCATCGAGATGCTGCCGGGCCTGCGGCAGCAGACCGTCAACGCCACCTATGCCGGCCTGCGGCCGGCGACGCAGTTCAAGGACTATCAGATCGAGGCGCTGCCCGAGCGCCGCTGGATCACCGTCGGTGGCATCCGTTCGACCGGCCTCACCGGGGCGCTCGGCATCGCCCGGCATGTCGCCGCCTTGCATCAGCAGCATTTCAACGGCACGGTACCGGCCGAGCCGATTTGGACACCAGTTCCCAATATCTGCGAATACCGGCAGCGCCCCTATCAGACAGGCGCCGGCACGGATATCGTCTGCCATTGCGAATGGGTCACGCGCGGCGAAATCGAAACGGCGCTGAGCGGTCCCTTCCCCGCCGGCGATCTCGGCGGCCTCAAGCGACGGACGCGATGCATGATGGGCCGCTGCCAGGGATTCTATTGCGGCGCCGAGGTGACCCGGATGGCCGAAGGGCGGTTGGGCACATGAGCAGCAAGACGACATCGGCCGAAGTCGTCATCGTCGGCGGCGGCCCCGCCGGGCTGTCCTGTGCGCGGGCTCTGAAGCAAGCAGGCCTGCGCGACATCATCATCCTGGAACGCGAAGCCGAGGCCGGCGGCATTCCCCGTCATTGCGGTCATACCGGCTATGGCCTGCGCGAGTTCTCCCGCCTGATGACCGGTCCCGGCTATGCAAGGCGGCTGGTTGATGAGGTCTCCGGCCTCGATCTGCGCACCAAGACGACGGTCCTGCGCCTGGAGCCCGATGGCGTGGTGCAGGTGACCGGCACGGACGGCCCGATGCGGATATCCGCCGGCAAGGTGCTGCTGGCGCTGGGCGCCCGCGAGACGCCACGCAGCGCCCGGCTGCTGACCGGTACACGGCCCTGGGGCGTGATGAATACCGGCATGCTGCAGCAGATGGTCTATCTGCAGGGGCGCAAGCCGTTCGAGCGCCCCGTCGTCATTGGTACGGAACTAGTTTCCTTCTCGACCCTGCTGACGCTGCGCCATATCGGCGTCAAGCCGGTGGCGATGATCGAGGCCAATGATCGCATCACGGCGCGGCGCCCGGCCGATCTCATCACCCGCCTCGCTTTCGGCGTGCCGGTCCTGACCCGTACAAAGCTCATCCGCATCCTCGGCATCGACCGCGTCGAAGGCATCGAGATCGATCGTGGCCAGGGCATCGAGCGCCTCGATTGCGACGGCGTCATCCTGACGGGACGGTTCCGGCCGGAAACCGCCCTGGTGGTGCCGAGCCGTCTCGAGATTGATCCCGGAACCCGTGGCCCGGTCATCGACCAGTTCATGCGCTGCAGCGATCCCGCCTATTTCGCCGCCGGCAATCTGTTGCGCAGCATCGAGACCGCCGGACAATGCTTCCGCGAGGGACGCGCCGTGGCAGCGAACATCCTGAACGCGTTGCGTGAAAAATTGCCGGCCCCTGTCGCTTCCGTCCCGGTGAACGTCTCGGCGCCACTCGCTTATGTCTATCCCCAGCGGATCGATCCCGCCGGCCCGACCGATCAGCCCTTGCTGTTCAAGGCCCGTGTCATGCATGCGACGCGGGGCCGGCTCCAGGTCAGTATCGATGGAAAAACCGTGTGGTCCCGCAGTATACAGGCCTTGCCCGAACGGCGTCTGGCCTGGCATCTGCCGGCCGGCCTGCTGCGCGGCGCACAACGTATTCAAATCGAGATTGCCGACGGTTGACCCCGCCGGATGTCAGGAACAGGTGTTGAGATTATGCAGTGGTTGATCAACGGACAGTATCTGGATGTCGAAGCCGGCGCCTTCCGGCGCGGCAACATCACCGTCGAGGGCGGCAAGATCGCCAAGCTGGGTGCCAGCGGCGCACCGGCCAAGGGCGATCAGGTGATCGACCTTAAAGGTGCCTGGATCCTGCCCGGCCTGATCGACTGCCATGTGCATCTGACCTTGCCGACCGATAACGTCGATTATACCCAGCGCACCGACGCCGAAGTCGCCCTCTATGCGGCCAAGGCGGCCGAACGCACCCTGCTCTGCGGCATTACCACGGTACGCGATGTCGGCGGCTGGAACTATGTCGAGATGGCGGTGCGTGCCGCCATCGAACGCGGCGAGTATGTCGGCCCGCGCATGGTGCTTGCCGGCCGCATCCTCTCGATCACCACGGCGGGCATGGACCTCTATCCCGGCATGTATGAGATCGCCGATGGGGCCGATGCCGTGAAGGCCGCCGCCCGCAAGCAGCTCGCCAATGGCGCCGATCTCATCAAGGTCATGGCGACCGGTGCCGTCCTGTCGCCGGAAAGCGAGGATCCGCGCTCGATCCAGTTCACGCAGGAAGAACTCAAGGCGGCGGTGGAAATCGGCAACGACAATTTCAAGCATATCGCCGCCCATGCCCATGCCTGCCGCGGCATCGCCAACGCCGTCGCCGCCGGCTGCAGCAGCATCGAGCACGGTACCTATGCCGATGAGGCGGTGTTGCGCGAGATGGCGGCCAAGGGCGTTTTCCTGGTGCCGACGCAATGCACCCTGGACGGCATGCTGAACGACAAGGCAGCGATGGCGGCGATGCCGCCGCATCAGGTCGACCGCATGATCGAAAGCGGCAAGATTTCCGCCGAGGCGACCCGGCGAGCCTATGAACTGAACGTGCCCATCGCCATGGGCACCGATGCCGGAACGCCGGGCAATCATCACGGCGAGAACTGGCAGGAGCTGATCGTCATGGTGCGCGATAGCGGCCTGACGCCGATCGACAGCATCCGCGCGGCGACGGTCAACGCCGCCAAGCTGATCCGCCGGGACGACAAGCTGGGACAGATCAAGGAAGGCTATCTCGCCGATATCGTCGCCTATGCGCGCAATCCGCTGGACGATATCAAGGCGGTGTCGCAGGTCGGCTTCGTCATGAAGGGCGGCCAGGTCTTCAAGAACAACTTCGCGGGGTAGGATAGATGGGGGAAAGATCTGTCATTGCCATTGATCAGGGCACGACCGGCACCAAGGTCCATCGCCTGGATCAGGCTGGTACTTTCGAAACCATCGGCGGCTTCGAACACAAACAGATCTTCCCCCAGCCCGGCTGGGTCGAACACAATCCGGAAGAGCTCATCGACCATGTGACACGCTGCATCCATCTGGCGACCGATGCGGCGGCCATTGGCCTCGACAATCAGGGCGAGACCGTGGTTGCCTGGGACAGCCAGACCAAGCGGGCTATCTATAATGCCATCGTCTGGCAAGATGCCCGCACCGAGGGTGAGATCCAACGCCTGAAGGCGGCCGGCGCAGAAGGCGAAACGCTGCAGCGGGCCGGCCTGCCGCTCGATCCCTATTTCTCCGCCAGCAAGCTGAAATGGCTGCTGGACAATGTGCCGGAAGCCCGCGACCTGCGGCGGCAAGGGCGCTTGCGGCTCGGCACCAGCGACAGCTTCTTTCTCGACCGCCTGACCGGTCAGTTCCGCACCGATGTGACCACCGCCTCACGCACCAGTCTCATGAATCTGGAGGCATTGGCCTGGGACCCGGTCCTCTGCGAGCTCTTCGGTGTGCCGATGGATTGCCTGCCGGAGATCGGGCCGACCGCCGGCCAATTGGGCGAGATCGACAAGGTGCCGCTGACCGCCAATGTGGTCGACCAGCAGGCAGCCCTGTTCGGCCATGGCTGCCGCCAGCCAGGCGATGCCAAGATCACCTTCGGCACCGGCGCCTTTGCCTTGGCCATCGCCGGCGACACGCCATTGCGCGACGCCGCCAGCGGGCTGCTGCCGACAATCGCCTGGCAGATCGGCGACGCGCCCTGCACCTATGCCCTGGATGGCGGCGTCTACAATGCGGCCTCCGCGATCAACTGGGCGCGAAGCCTCGGCCTCTTCGCCGATTATACGGAAATCGACAGCTTCCCGGCGGAAGCCGCCATCGCCCGCAGCATCGTCTTCGTGCCGGCCCTCTCCGGCCTCGGCTGTCCCTATTGGGACCGCAGCGCGGCCGGCATGTGGCTCGGCCTCGGCCTCGATACCAGCAAGGCCGATATGATGCAGGCCGTGCTGGAAGGTATCGGGCTGCGGGCGAGCGAAGTGATGCACGCCATGGCAAAACTGATACCGATCAGCGATCAGCTCTCCGTGGATGGCGGCGTGGTGCGGAACAGCTATTTCTGCCGGTTCCTGGCTGGTGCCCTCGATCGCCGGCTCACCATCCCCTCCAGCGCCGAACTGACCGGCCTGGGTGCCGCGCAACTGGCGATGATCGGCGCGGGTCTTGCAACCCTGGAAACCCTGCCGCCCGCACCGCCGGCGAGCCGCGTCATCACTCCGGAACAGACTGTCTCCACTGACCTGCATGCAAGGTTCGGCGACGCCGTCTCCCGCTGCCGTAACTGGCGCTGACTAGAGCGCAGCAAGCCGCTGCCGATAGGCCTGATAGATCTCGTTGCCGAAGCAGGCGAAGATCACCTGCGTGATAGCTGGATTGCCGGCGAGGCAGGTCATCGTCTCATCGACCGCGATCGCCACTGCCTGATCGACCGGGTAACGATAGATGCCGCAACTGATCGCCGGGAAGGCGATCGTGCCGATACCGTGATGGCTCGCCAGACGGAAGGTGCTGGCATAACAGCCCCGCAGCAATTCCGCTTCGTTCCGGCCGCCACCATGCCAGACCGGCCCGACCGTGTGGATCACATAGCTGGCGGCCAGGTTGTAGCCCTTGGTCAGCTTCGCCTGCCCGGTCGGGCAACCGCCGAGGGTTCGGCATTCCGCCAACAACTCCGGCCCTGCGGCTCGGTGGATGGCGCCATCGACGCCACCGCCACCGAGCAAGGTTTCATTGGCGGCGTTGACGATGGCATCGACCTTCAGCTTGGTGATGTCGCCCTGGACGACCTCGATCCTGTCCGTCACAGCCATCGTCATATCCTTTCAGCCTGGATCAGAACTCCTTGCAGAGCCGGATCGCATCATAGATCGCGGCATGGACGCTGCGGCAGGCCACGGCATCGCCGATGCGGAAAAGCTGGAACGTACCTGCCGCATTGCTGACGATGGTCTGCGGCTTGCCGGCGATCAGCGCGTCGATATCGACTTCGCCGCCATTGCTGCTCTGCGGCTGCAGGTCGAAATAGAGATCGGCCGCCGGCAGGGTACCGTTGGTGGCGATCACCTGATCGACCCGGCGCTCGCGTTCGGTGTGGGTGTATTCATTGTAGACGGTCGCCACCAGCTTGTTGCCCTCGCGCTTCACGCCCGTCATCCGTTCATTCGGCGTCAGGGTGGCACCGGCGGCATAGAGTGCCTTGTAGAAGGCGGGGTAGTTCAAGCCACCGACATCCGGGCCGATCATACGGTCGGGTGTCAGCATCTCCAGTTTCGAGCCCGATTGCGCGACATATTCGGCGCAGGTTGACGCCTCGTAGCCGCCGTGATCGTCATGCAGCAGCACGTCCGGCGCCAGATTGACCTGACCCGAAAGCACATCCCAGCAGGTGGTGACCAAATCCTCGCCGGCATCGAGATAACCGACATGAGGAATGCCGCCGGTCGCGACGATCACCACATCGGGCTTTTCCGCCAGCACATCTTCCTTTTCCGCAAAGACACCGAAACGCAAAATGACATTGAGGCGCTGGACCTCCGCATAGAGCCAGTCGGTGATGCCGATGATCTCCTTGCGGCGCTGGATCTTGGCCGCGAGATTGACCTGGCCGCCGGGCCGGTCGCCGGCCTCGAACAGCACGACGTCGTGGCCACGCTCCGCGCTGACCCGCGCCGCTTCAAGGCCCGCCGGACCGGCGCCGACAACGACGACCTTCTTCTTCGGCCCTGTGGATTTGGTCAGTTTGTGTGGGATGGTCTGCTCGCGACCCGTCGCCGGGTTGTGAATGCAGAAAGCCGCGCCGCTGAGATAGATGCCGTCGATGCAATGGCTGGCGCCGACGCAGGGACGGATGCGGTCTTCCTCGCCCGCTTCCAATTTCTTGACGATATAGGGATCGGCCATATGGGCGCGGGTCATGCCGATCATATCGACCAGGCCCGCCGCGATCGCGTGGCGTGCGGTCGCCAGTTCCGCCACGCGCGCCGCCTGGAAGACCGGCAGATTGACGATCTTCTTCACCGAATGCGCCAACTCGAGATGCGGACCGGATGGCGTGCCCATGCTGGGAATCACATGCGACAGGGCCTCATCCGTATCGATATGGCCTTTGATCACATTGATGAAATCGACCAGGCCTGACTCGGCGAGGCGCTTGGCGATCTCCAGGCCCTCGGTCTTGCTGATGCCGTTCTTGGCATCCTCATCCACCACCATGCGGATGCCGACGATATAGTCCGATCCGACCTGCTCGCGGATTTCGCCCAGCACCTCCATGCCGAAGCGCATGCGATTTTCCAGGCTGCCGCCGTAATCATCGTGGCGCAGATTGGTGCGCGGCGACCAGAAGGAATCGAAGAGATGGCCATAGGCCTCGATCTCCACGCCGTCGAGATCACCCTCGCGGCAGCGCCGCGCGGCGGTGCCATAGGACTTCACTACCCGCTTGATATCGAACAGCTCCATCTCTTTCGGGAAGGCGCGATGGGTGGGTTCGCGCACCGCCGAGGCGGAGATGATGGGGAGCCAGTGTTCCTTGTTCCAATTCGTGCGCCGACCGAGATGGGTGATCTGGCACATCACGGCGCAGTCATGCGAATGCACCCGCGCCGCCAATTGGCGGAAATAGGGGATGATCTCGTCACTGCTGACATCGAGATTGCCGAAGGCCTGGGGCGAATCCAGCGCCACGATCGACGATCCGCCGATCATGGTCAGCGCGAGACCGCCTTTGGCCTTTTCCTCGTGATAGAGCTGGTATTTCAGCTTCGGCTTGCCCTCCTCGGAATAAGCCGGCTCATGACTGGTGCTCATCACGCGGTTCTTCAGCCGCAAATGTTTCAGTTGAAACGGTTGCAGCAACGGATCGGCCATCTCACTCTTCTCCCATCGTCTTTATGCCGGCCGCCAGTCGCGACGGCGGCCAGGATTGGTCGTCAATCTCAATTCTCAATACCAGGCATCCGCCCGCGATGCCTTGCGTTCGGCGATATAGGCTTTCAACGCCTCATCGACACCGGGATCGATCGCCGGCGCCTGATACTCCTTCAGCCAGCGCTGCGCTTGGTCGCCGGCCCGCTGATCGGCACGCTTCTCCCCGAGCTCAACCCAGCGCTCATAGGATTCGGAATCGGTCAGCTCGGGGATGTAATAGGCGGTCTCGTAATTGGCGAGCGTATGGCCGGTGCCGAGGAAATGCTGGCCGGGACCTGTTTCGCTGAAAGCGGAACCGGCCAGGGCATTCTCGCTGAGATCGAGGCCGTTCATGAAGACATGCATCATGCCGAGATGATCGCAATCCAGCATGAACTTCTCATAGCTCATGACCAGACCGCCTTCCAGCCAGCCCGCCGCATGCAGGATGAAATTGGCACCGCAAAGCAAGGCCGGCAGCAGCGAATCCGCGCTCTCCTGCGCCGCCTGGGCATCCACTGCCTTCGAGGCTGTGAGGGCGCCGCCGCAACGCAGCGGCACGCCGAGACGGCGGGCCAACTGACCAACGGCGAGATAGGCGATCGCCGGCTCCGGCATGCCGAAGGTCGGCGCGCCGGATTTCAGCGACATGGAGCTGAGGAAATTGCCGTAGATGACCGGGGCGCCAGGCCGCACCAACTGGGTCAGCGCGACGCCGACCATGGCTTCGGCATGGGCCTGGGCAATGGCCCCCGCCGTCGTCACCGGCCCCATGGCGCCACCGAGGATGAACGGCACCACCACCGCTGCCTGGTTGGCGGCGGCATAGGCCCGCAAGGCACCGGTCATGACACCGTCCCAGACCAGCGGCGAATTGACATTGATATTGCCGAGAATGACGCAGTTCTGATCGACCATCTCGGTGCCGAAGACCAGGCGGCACATCTCAATCGATTCTTCCGCGCGCTCCGGCAGCGTGACGGAACCCATCAGCGGCTTGTCGGAATAGCGCAGATGCGCATAGACCATGTCGAGATGGCGCTTGTTCACCGGCACATCCACCGGCTCGCAGACCGTGCCGCCAGAATGATGCAGCCAGGGGCACATATAGGCGAGCTTTACGAAATTCTCGAAATCGGTGAGCGCGCCATAACGACGACCGTCCCTCAGATCGCTGACGAAGGGCGAGCCATAGGCCGGCGAGAACACGACATTGTCGCCGCCGATCTGCACCGAACGCGCCGGATTGCGCGAATGCTGGGTGAATTCGCGCGGTGCCGATTTCTGGATAACGGAGCGCACGAGGCCCGGCTCGAAGCGGATGCGCGTACCCTGCACATCCGCGCCGGCTTCGCGCCACAGCCGCAGGGATTCCTCGTCGTCGCGGAACTCCATGCCGACTTCCTTGAGGATCCATTCCGCCTGGTGCTCGAGCTTGTCCAGCCCCTCCTGCGACAGCACCTCATAGAAGGGGATCTTGCGGGTGATGTAGCGCGGCCCCTGGGTTCTGCCGTGAGCCGTGTTCCTGTCACGCTCGCGCTGGCGCCGCCCGCCGGTCCGGCCACGGCCGCTTTCGGCACCGGATGTGCCGGAATTCGGGATGGAAGCCTCTGTCGTCTGGGTGCTCATGGGATCTGCCTCGGCTCAAGAATGATACTCCATTCTAGGCTTCGGCCGATCTGCCATCGACTGGCAACGGCCTCATGTCTGGCATAATCAGGGGTAATGATATTTCGACCAATCATCTGAAATATCACGATTTCATTTCACCGGCCCGCTGCATGATGTAATCCGCGACGGCAAGATCCTCATGCCCGCCGCCACCGGATTTGAACCAAGTGACCTCTTCGGCCGAAAGCCGGCCCGGTTTTTCGCCCCGCGCCACCTGGCCAAGGTCGATGACCTCCACCGCCCGCAACAGCCCGGCCTGGATCGGCTGGCAGACATCGCCGGTGACCTCCAAGGTGGTGAGGCGGGAATCGACATAATGCCGGGCCGCACGTTGCACGGCCGCATCATCGGCCTCGCGCATCTCCGGCAGATAGCCGCCGACCAGATCGAGATGCGCCCCAGGCTTCAGCCAAGCGCCCTGAACGACCGGCCGCGTCGCGCGCGTCGCGCAACTGACGATATCCGCCGCGCGGACAGCCGGTTCCAGATCCTCGGTGACGATGATGTCGATACCGGGCAAGGCGCATTGCGCTGCCGCAGCCTCGGCCTTGGCATAGTTGCGGTTCCACCAGAAGATCCGTCTGATCGGCCGGATCGCCGCATGGGCGGCGGCGAGATAAGGCGCCAGGGCGCCGGCTCCCAGGAGCGTCAGCGTGTCCGCTTCCGGCCGTGCCAGGAAATCCGCTGCCAGCGCCGAATTCGCCGCCGTCTTGCGCAAGGTGAGCGCGGCACCGTCGAGATACGCCAAGGGCAGGCCGGTCTTGCCGTCGAACAGCATATAGCTGCCCTGGACCGTCTCCAGTCCCCTGGCTTCGTTGCCGGGAAAGACACTGACCAGCTTCACGCCGAAGATGCGGTCATGCCACCAGGCCGGGAGCAGCAACCAGTCATTGTTGACGCCGCCTGCCTGCTTCTGCTGCAGATAGAAACGCTCGACCTGATCGACGCCGCTGCGGTTCATCTCACGCAACGCACCGACCAGCCCCGGATAATCCGCAAGGCCATGCAGGGTTGCCGCATCGATCGTCAACATAACACTTTGTCCTCTCCAGACGCCGCAGGCCGACTGCCTTGCGACGGCGATTTCATCGCATCGGTGCCTTTTCGGGCATCGTGCCCCGGACCGCAGACGGTGGCAAGGGCGCAGGCCGAAAATCACAAATTGTATTTATCGGTGCGATCACATCCGATCCGTTACGATCGGCATCCATATGAAGCTAATCTCAGTAAAATCGTGAAAAATTAACCAAACCTAGAGTCCATTGACGGGATCGAGAGGATTGGCTCATCATAAATTTCCTTAATCATGCCGCGATCGCCCGGCAGGTCAGGGCGGTCCGGGAGGGGTGATGAAAGCAAAGAACATACCGCTCGATCTTCTGCGCAGTTTCGAGACCGTCGCCCGGCGGCGCAATTTCACCGCCGCCGCCAAGGAACTGGGCGTCACCCAGGCCGCCACCAGCTACCAGATCAAGACTCTGGAACAGCGTCTCGGCTTCAAGCTGTTGGAGCGCAATCTGCGGGATGTCGCGTTGACCAAGGAGGGACGCCTGCTTTACCCCGTGGTCTCGCAAACGCTGGCGGAGCTCGAAGCAACCATCGAGCAATTGCAGTCCGGCTCGCCGCAGACCAGCCTCGCCATCGAACTGGAACCGTCTTTCAGCGCCAATTGGCTGGGGCCGCGCCTCGCCGCTTTCTGGCGCCAGCATCCCGGCATCGAATTGCAGCTCTATCACCGCCGCGCACCGCACACCTTCGGCACCGATGTCGATCTCGCGATCCGCTGGGGCGATGGCGGCTGGAGCGATTGCGTCGCCGAACGGCTGCTGGAACTCTCTTTCACGCCGATGTGGTCGCCGACGAAACTGCCGAATGCGAAAAAGCTGCGCCGGCCTGCGGATCTCGCCCAGGCCATTCTTTTGCATGACATCGATCGCGACGGCTGGCGCGATTGGCTGAACGCCGCCAAGCTCGATCCGACGATCGCCCATAACGGGCATCTGATCGACGACACCAATGTCGTGGTCCAGGCCGCCGTCGACGGCGCCGGCGTCGCATTGGGTCCCGTCGAGATGACCCGGCGGCATATCGACAGCGGGGAACTGGTGGCGGGCTTCCCGCTGCGCGTGCCGACACGCAATGCCTATTACCTGCTCTGGCGCAAATCGACCAAGACATCGCCCCAGGCGACGGCTTTCGTTACCTGGATCAAAGAGGAACTGAAACGCGGCTAGAGCCGGATGCTCACAAGTGGAATCGCTATCGCGATTTCGCTTGTGAGCTGAATCCGCCTCTCTTCAATAAATGAGAGCATCGCGCTCTAAGCCTTGAAACCGAGGCAGACAAGACCGCGACCGGCAAGAGCGACGCCGAGGACTTCACCGGGAGAAACACCATGCAGGCCGATCATTCCAAACTGTTTCAGCCCCTGACCATCCGCCACAAGACACTGAAGAACCGCATCGTCTTCGGCGCCCACACCGCGAATATGAGCATCGACGGGCTGCCCTCCGAGCGGCATCACGGCTATTACCGGGAACGCGCCCGGGGCGGTGCCGGCATGATCGTCGTCGAGCCGGTGCCGGTGCATCAGACCGCCGTTTTGACGGGCCGGCAGTTCCGCGCCGGCGACGACGCCATCATCCCGCATTTCCGCAAGATCACCGATACCGTGCATGAACACGGCACCGTCATCATCAGCCAGATGTTCCATGTCGGCGCCCATGGCGACTGGGACAATTCCTTCGAGGCTTCCTGGTCGCCCTCCGGCCTCCCCTCGATGCATGATTCCGATGTCAGCCACGCCATGACCGAAGCGGAGATCGAGATCACCATCGATTGCTTCGTCGCCCAGGCCCTGCGCGCCAAGGCGGCCGGCTTCGACGGCATCGAGATGATGGCGGCTTATAACGCCCTCATCGAGCAGTTCTGGTCGCCCTACAGCAATCGCCGCACAGATAAATATGGCGGCAGCTTCGAGAAGCGCATGCGCTTCACCCAGGAACTGCTGACGAGGATGCGCAAGGCGGTGGGCGAGGATTTCATCATCGGCATGGCGATCAGCGTCGATGACAGCCAGCCGGATATCATGTCGATCGAGATGCATCAGGAAGTGGCCGCCTGGCATGATGAACGCGGCCTTTACGACTACATCACTTGCGGGACCGGCGGCTATTACGATTTCCCGCGCATCATGCCGACCTTCCTCTATGAGGACAAGCTCGGCGCCCAATATGCCGAGAAGCTCCGTCAAGTGGTGAAGCATGTGAAGGTGCAGGCGGAGAGCCATATCCGCACGCCGGACAATGCCGCCTATATCGTCTCCTCGGGTCAGGCCGACATGGTCAGCATCGTGCGTGGCCAGATCGCCGATCCGCATTGGGCGAACAAGGCGAAGGAAGGCCGCGCGGACGATATCCGCCCCTGCATCTCCTGCAACCAGATGTGCTGGGGCCGGCGCTCGCGCGACTACTGGATCTCCTGCCTGGTCAATCCGTCATCGGGCCGGGAATATCAGTGGGACGGCGACACCTTCAAGCCGGCGGAAACGCCGAAGAAGGTGCTGGTGATCGGCGGCGGTCCGGCCGGATTGGAAGCCGCCCGCGTCGCCGCCGAACGGGGCCATTCCGTGACCCTGGCGGAGGCGACCGACAAACTGGGCGGCCAGTTCCGGCTGGCCGGCCTGCAGCCGCGCCGCCAGCAGATTCTCGATCTGATCGACTGGTACGAGCGGCAGTTGCAGCGGCATCAGGTGCAGATCCGCTTCAACACGCTGATGGAGGTCGATGACATCCGCGCCTTGAAGCCCGATGCGGTGATCGTCGCCACCGGCTCTCTGCCCAATCCGACCGGCTTCCAGCGCGCCCTTCCCATGGTCGCTGAATTGCCGGGTATCGATCGCGGCAATGTCTGGTCGGCCGAGGATGTCATGCGCCGCGAAGCCAAGCTCGGCAAGCGGGTCGTCATCGTCGACGAGGGCAGCAACTGGCGCGGCTGCGGCACCGCCTGGCATCTCGCCGAGAAGGGTCATCAGGTGATCATGGTGACACCGGCCCCCTATATCGGCCAGGAGATCCAGCGCACCTCGGCCGATTGGCCGCTGCGCAGCCGGCTGAAGAAGATGGGCGTCGTCTTCAGGACCGAGACGGTGATCACCACATGGCATGGCGACGGCGCCACGATTACCAGCATCCTCGACAACGAAGCGGAACGGATCGCGGCCGACAGCCTCGTCCTCGCCCTCGCCAATCAGGCGAATACCGAGCTTGCCGATGGGTTGCAGGCGGCCGGCATCGCGCATCAGGTGATCGGCGACAGCCTCGCCCCCCGTCATGCGCCGGCAGCCATTCTGGAAGGGCGGCGGCTGGGATTGGCGGTCTGAGGCTTTTAGGGTCTGAGCCTATCGGGAGCGGAGCGTTACAGTTCCATCCGGACGATCTCGATCGGCTCGCCGCCGAGGCCATGGGAGAAATAGCCGCGCGTGATGCGGCGGAAGCCGTGCCGCTGATAGAAGCCTTCCGCGTTGACGGTGGCCTCGACCTTGATCGGCCCGTCATGCCCCTGGTGCGCCTTGTCGAGCCCGATGGCGAGCAATCTCTTGCCGAGGCCCGCTCCCGCCGCCTCCGGCAAGAGGAAAAGCCTGGTCACCTCGCCGGGCTCCGCATCGACGAAGCCGACGATCCGCCCGTCCCGCTCCGCAACCACCATCTGTCCCCCAGCGATCAGAGCCTCGTAATAGGCGGGCGTCCGCGCGCCCATCCAGCCGGCGATCTGCGCCGCGGAATAGTGATCCTTGGCAAGAGCCGCGACCGACCGGCGGGTCACCTCGAAGACGGCGGCGCCGTCACCCGCCCGGGCCGGCCGCAGCGCAATCTGGGTTTCTGACGTCATCCGGTCCTCTCCGACAGCCATTACGCGTGCAACTATGCAATCGCGCAGGTAGCTGTATCCCGCGCCATGCGGGGTCGCAACTCGGCCGGCGCGCCGGAGCCATGAACCTCACTCGCCCCATCCATACCGGCAAAGCGCGTCTGACCGCACTGCCGTGCAGGCCTTCCACTCAACCCACTGATTCCATGGACTTTCTGTAAACTCCACGACCCCGCATCATGACCGGAAATCGCCCAAACCCTTGCTTTGGCCGGCATTTCCGGTTACCTCCTTCGCCGCGATGGCCAGGGCGGCTATCGCCAGGGCTGGCGCTGAAGCCGAAGAGGGAGCGCCGCCCGTATCCCCGGATCGGAAACCGCGATGACCAAAACCGCCAGCCATGCGCCCGTGCGCAAGACGGCCGCCAACCGCCAACCCACCAAACGCGTGCCGAAAGGCCGCGACCCGCGGGTGGGCATCGTCAGCCTCGGCTGCCCCAAGGCACTGGTGGATTCCGAGCGCATCCTGAGCCGGCTGAAAGCACAGGGTTACGAGATCACCGATTCCTATGACGGGGCCGATGTGGTCATCGTCAATACCTGCGGCTTCCTCAACAGCGCCAAGCAGGAATCCCTCGACGCCATCGGCGAGGCGATCGCTGAGAACGGCCGCGTCATCGTCACCGGCTGCATGGGCGGCAACGAAGACTCCATCCGCTCGGTGCATCCCAGCGTCCTCTCGGTGACCGGGCCGCAACAATATGAATCCGTGGTCGAGGCGGTCAATCAAGCGGTACCGCCGAAGCACGATCCCTTCATGGATCTGGTGCCGCCGGCTGGCCTGAAGCTGACGCCGCGCCACTATGCCTATCTGAAGATTTCCGAAGGCTGCAATCACCGCTGCACCTTCTGCATCATTCCCAGCCTGCGCGGCGACCTCGCCAGCCGCTCGGCCCGCGAGGTGCTGATCGAGGCCGAGAATCTCGCCAAGGCCGGCGTCAAGGAATTGCTGGTGATCTCGCAGGATACCAGCGCCTATGGCCTCGATCTCAAGCATGCCGAGAGCACCTGGCGCGGCAAGAAGGTGAAGGCGCGCATGACCGAGCTCTGCTCGGCCCTGAGCGAGCTCGGCATCTGGACGCGCCTGCATTACGTCTATCCCTATCCGCATGTCGACGAGATCATGCCGCTGATGGCGGAGGGCAAGGTCCTCCCCTATCTCGACATCCCCTTCCAGCATGCGAGCCCGCAGGTCCTCAAAGCCATGCGACGCCCCGCCAATCAGGAGAAGGTGC
This sequence comes from uncultured Rhodospirillaceae bacterium, assembly GCA_964406155.1. Lineage (GTDB taxonomy): Bacteria > Pseudomonadota > Alphaproteobacteria > Dongiales > Dongiaceae > Dongia_B. Next base: position 69,511 of record CAYOQR010000003.1, read on the forward strand.
TGGAGCGCCTGCGCAAATGGCGTGAGATCGTGCCGGATCTCACCATCCGCTCGACCTTCATCGTCGGCTTCCCGGGCGAGACCGAAGACGATTTCAACTTCCTGCTGGACTGGCTGGACGAGGCTCAGATCGATCGCGCCGGCTGCTTCAAATACGAGAATGTCGACGGCGCCACGGCGAACAATCTCGCCGATCACGTCGATGAGGACGAGAAGCAGGACCGCTGGGACCGCTTCATGGAAACCCAGCGCCAGGTCAGCGAAGCCAAGATGGCGCGCAAGGTCGGCACCACCGTCGAGGTGCTGATCGACGAGGTCGATGAGGACGGCGCCATCGGCCGGTCCTCCGCCGATGCGCCGGAGATCGACGGCAATGTCTTCATCAATGGCGAGGAAGGCGCTGCCTTGCAGCCCGGCGACCTCGTCCGCGTCACAGTCGAGGCCGCCGAGGATTACGACCTCTGGGGCAGCCTCGCCCGCAATCAGAACTGACCGCTCACGCGCCCGTCAGTCGGGTCACTGCCAGCCGTGTCACCTGTGGTCACGCGGATTCCGCGCCCCGTTGCCGTGACAACGGCCGGCTAGGTTAATTATCGACCGGCCGGCACCTGCAGCCCGCGCCGCAGCAGCGACTGCCAGGCCTCCTCGGCGGTATCGACGATCTCGAAGAGATTGAGATCCGGCGGCGAGATCACGCCGTATTCCAGCATGACGTCGAAATTGAGCACCCGGTTCCAGTAATCCCGGCCGACCAACACGACCGGCGCCTTCTTCGACTTGCCGGTCTGCTCCAGTGTGAGGATTTCAAAGAGTTCGTCCATCGTGCCGAAGCCGCCGGGAAACACCGCCAGGGCCCGCGCCCGCATCGCCAGATGCATCTTGCGCATGGCGAAGTAATGGAAGCGGAAAGTCAGTTCCGGTGTCGAATAGGCGTTCGGCTCCTGCTCGTGTTCCAGGGTGATGTTGAAGCCGATGGTGGGTGCGCCGGCCTCCGTGGCGCCGCGATTGGCAGCCTCCATGATGCCGGGTCCGCCGCCCGTCGCGATCACGTTGTCGCGCCAGCCCTCGACCGGCTGCAGGGCGCCGCCGCGTTCAGAGACGAGACGGCCGAAGGCCCGGGCCTCCTGATAGAAACGCGACAGGGTCTCGGCGCGCTTGGCCTTCTCCTTGGCAGCGGCATCGCCGGTGGCGGCCGCCTGCTGCAATTCAACGACCCGCTCGGGCGAGGGCGTCCGGGCGCTGCCGAAGCAGATGATGGTCGAGCGGATCTGCCAGTCCCGCAGCAGGAGATCGGCTTTGCTGTATTCCAGGGCGAACCGCAGGCCGCGCAATTCGCGGCGGTTGAGCATGAAATCGGTATCTTCCGCCGGCAGTAGATAGCTGGGCGAGGTCTTCTGGCGGGTTGCGTCGGGCATGAACACTCTCACAAGGTGCGCTTGATTCGCCCCATCATAGCCCCATTAGCCTTAAAAAAGCTTGTCTCGGATGTCCCGGAATCGGATGCCGCGTAAGCGGATATCACGAAGCTGTGGCCGATGAGGCCCGGCGAAAAAACCGGCCGCCAAAGGCGATCACGCCCAAGCCGATCACCAGGATAGAGCCACCCGCCACCAGGCCGACGGTCACTGGCTCGCCGAGCTGCAGGATGCTGAGAATGACGCCGACCACCGGCATCAGCACGGAAAACGGCATCACTTCGTCGACCCGGTAGCGCATCAGCAGGCGATACCAGAGCGCGTAGGGAAGGACGCAGCCGAGGAAAGAGAGAACCAGGACGCCGGCCCAGCTCATGGTCGTCATGCCGCCGAAGACCGGCAGCGGATTGCCCTCGATCAACAGGGTGGTGAGCCAGAGCTGCGGTGCCGCATAGCGTAGCAGGCCGGCATAGATGGCGAGGCCGGAATCCCGCCCCCAGACCGCGATGCCGACCTGGCCGCCGGCCCAGAAGATGCCGCTGGTACCGACCAGGAGAACGCCGAGGATCTGGCTCTCCGCCGACGGCCTGCCGATCACGACGGCGATGCCGGCCAGCACCAGGGCCATGCCGATCCAATTGCGCAAGCTGGGTTTGTCCCGGCCAACCGCCCAGGCCAGGACGGCGGCGAAAGGTATCTGCAACTGGAGGACCAGCATGGCGGTCGAGGCCGGCAGGATCGCCAGGCCCGAGAGCAGCATCGAGGCCTGCAAAGTGCCGGCGGTCGCCGAAATGATCAGCAGATGCAGCGGCCGGGTCTTCAGCCGCGGCGCCACCGGATAGAGCACCACTGCCGCAATGCTGTAAGCCAGCGCCATCAGCAGGATCGGGGAAATCTGTCCGATCAGCGGCTTTGCCAGCGTCAGCACGGCCCCCCACAGGACTTGCACCAGAACCGCTAGACAGACATCGACCGCCGACATATTCGCTCCACTGATTGTCCGGGCAGTCTAGCCGCCCCGGCGCCGGCATCGTCTTGCTAAATTTGAATGGCGGACCATCCAAGCCGTGCGCTGCGGTGCGGCAAGGACGCCGCCGGCCGCCCTGCCATGGCACGCCAGGCAGTCCCTTTCCGGTCCGCCGCGGGCGCGGCTCCGGTCATATATCGGTCAGACAAGAAGGGGACCTGGAAAACCGCTTTTCCTGCCCAACGGAGCGGCTAAAATGCCGCCACCACCGCGATCTTAAAGGTCTTGAAAGATGAGCAATGACGCAGCCGCCCTGCGCGGCAACTGGAATTATCCGACCTCCGTCAAATTCGGCTGCGGCCGCATCAAGGAACTCCCCGCCCATTGCAAGGCGCTCGGCATCAAGCGCCCACTTCTGGTCACCGATCCCGGCCTCGCCAATCTGCCGATGATCAAGGACGCCATCGCCCTCAACGAGGCGGAAGGCATCCCCACCGGCCTTTATTCCGACGTGCAGCCCAACCCGGTCGGCAAGAATGTCGAGGACGGGGTGAAGGCCTATCGCGCCGGCAAGCATGACGGCGTCATCGCCTGGGGCGGCGGCTCCGGCCTCGATGCCGCCAAGGCCATCGCCTTCATGGTGGGCCAGACCCGCCCGCTCTGGGACTTCGAGGATATCGGCGACTGGTGGACCCGCGCCAATGCCGATGCCATCGCGCCGATCATCGCCGTGCCGACCACTTCTGGCACCGGTTCGGAAGTCGGCCGCGCCTCGGTCATCACCGATGAAGTCAATCATGTGAAGAAGATCATCTTCCATCCGAAGATCCTGCCCTCGATCGTCATTGACGATCCCGAGCTGACGGTCGGCCTGCCGGCGCATATCACCGCTGCCACCGGCATGGATGCGCTGTCGCACAACCTCGAAGCCTTCTGCGCGCCCGGCTATCACCCGCTCGCCGACGGCATCGCCCTCGAAGGCATGCGGCTGGTCAAGGAATGGCTGCCTGTCGCGGTGAAGGACGGCAAGAACCTGGTTGCCCGTTCGCAGATGATGGCGGCCTCCACCATGGGCGCCACCGCCTTCCAGAAGGGCCTGGGCGGCATGCATGCGATCAGCCATCCGCTGGGTGCGCTCTATAACACCCATCACGGCCTGACCAATGCCGTCGTCATGCCCTATGTGCTGGAGTTCAACCGCAAGGCGATCGACGAAAAGCTGACCAGCCTCGCCCGCTATCTCAACCTGCCGAATCCGTCTTTCGGCGCGGTGCAGAAGTGGATCCTCGATCTGCGCAAGGATATCGGCATCCCGCACACGCTGCGCGAGATCAAGGTGGATGACAAGCAGATCGAGAAGGTCGCGGAAATGGCGGCAGTCGATCCCTCGGCCGGCGGCAACCCGATCAAGGTCGGCGCCCCCGAACTGCGCCAGATCTTCGTCGCCGCGCTGGACGGCAAGCTGGCGGCCTGATCCCACCGGATACGGCAATTCGATTGTTAAGGAACGAGGGCCGATCCCACCGGGTCGGCCCTTTTCCGTTCGGTACGCCCGATGCGTGTCATGAACGGAGGATTGACGCATCCTCTGTCATCCGCTACACCCCCTGCATCTTTGGGGAGTAGCCGCCCTTCTTTGAAAGGGGTCCGCATCAACACACTCGGCCGATTGAGGCTGTGGTGCGGGCAACAGCCGGACCCGGCATCGACGATGCCGCCGGCAGCCTGGCGAGACCAATGACGTAGCTGCGCCCGATCAGCCGGGGGCGCGTGGCGTCATGGGTCATGCCGGCTTGAGGTTTTCCGAGATGAGTTTCCCCGTTCTCCTGGTCCTGGCCTTCAGTCTGGCCGTCGATGCCTTTGCGGCTGCCATCGCCAAGGGTGCTGCGGCCCGCGAGCACCGGTTTCGCGATGCACTGAAAGTCGGCCTGACCTTCGGCGCCTGCGAGGCGATCACCCCGGCCATCGGCTGGCTGCTCGGCACCGCGCTCAACCGCTATATCATGGCCTATGATCACTGGATCGCCTTCGCGCTCCTCTCGGCGGTCGGCCTGCATCTGATCAAGGAAAGCCTGACGCCCCAGGCGGAGGAGGCGGCCGAAAAGCCGCGCAACCATTTCAGCCCGATGCGGCTGATCCTGACCGGTTTCGCGACCAGCATCGACGCGACGGCAGTCGGCGTCAGCCTCGCCGTCATCAACGTCAATCTGTTCTATGCCTGTGCGGTGATCGGCGTGGTCAGTGCCGCCATGTCGACCATCGGCGTCATGATCGGCAAGAAGGCCGGTGCCCTGCTCGGCCGTCGGGCTGAGGCGCTCGGCGGCATCGCCCTGATCGCCATCGGCACCGCCATCCTGGTCGAGCATCTGAATGCGTGACGTAGCGGCATCGCTGCCGTGACCGATCGGCGGAATGATATGGACGAGTCATTCTAGAATATATATTCTAATTGAATGGTTCGCCTCGCCCGCTATTCCGCCGATGCCATCGTTCAGGCCGCCATCGCCTTGACGGCCGAGGGCGGCCCCTCGGCCGCTTCCATGGCCGCCATCGCCCAGAAGATCGGCGCCCCGACAGGCTCGCTCTATCATCGCTTCGACTCGCGTGCTGCGATCCTCGCCACCGGCTGGGTCGCCATCCATGGCGACTTCCTTCGGCAGGTGATGCCACCGCTGACGGCGGGAGACGGCCTAGCCACGGCCCTGGCCGTCACCGCCTGGGCACGGACCGATCTCGTCCGGGCACGTTTCCTCCTGCTGCATGAGATCGGCAATCTGCTGGAGACGACACCGCCCCCTGCCTTGCGCACCGAGATCCAACGGCAGGAAGAGGCGATCGACGCCGCCTTCCGGGCCTATCTGGCAAAGACCGCGCCGGCAGCCGGTACGCAGGGTGATGCAATCGAGGACGCGGCGGCGGCACGCGGCAAGTTCCTGCTGTTCGACGCCCCCATCGCGCTGCTGCGGCCACATCTCCTGGCCAACCGGACGCCGCCCGCTTTCATCGACGACCTGATCCGCGACATGCATCGCGCCGTCACCTCACCTTCCGCCCCGGCGCACCAAATGGCCAGCATCGTTACATCGCCGTCGCGCGCTCAAACGAGGAGCACTGCCTGATGCAGCTCTATTCCACCCAACTGGACATGACCGGACGCCGTATCCCCCTGCATGGCGCCGAGGGTTTCTCGGGCATGCGCCGCGCCGGCGCTATCGCCGCCGCGACCTTGGACTTCATCGCCGATCACATCCGGCCCGGCATCTCTACGGCGGAACTGGATCGGCTCTGCGAGGATTTCATGCGCCAGAGCGGCGCGGTACCGGCGACGATCGGCTATCACGGCTATCGCCATGCCAGTTGCATCTCCGTCAATCACGTCGTCACCCATGGCATTCCCGCCGCCGATAAAATCCTCGCGGAAGGCGATATCCTCAATATCGACGTGACGCCGCTCCTCGACGGCTGGCACGGCGATTCCAGCCGCATGTATAGCGTCGGCCGGATTTCGGTGAAGGCAAGGCGCCTCGTCGATGCAACTTACGAAGCGATGATGGCCGGCATCAGCACGGCGAAACCCGGCGCCACCTTAGGCGATGTCGGCCATGCCGTCGCCCAGGTCGCAGGGCGTGAACGCTTCTCCATCGTGCGCGATTTCTGCGGCCATGGCGTCGGCCGCGTCTTTCACGACGCACCGCAAGTGCTGCATGACGGCAAGCCCGGCACCGGTGTGGTGCTGGAGCCCGGCATGATCTTCACCATCGAACCCATGCTGAATGCCGGCCTCGCCGAGGTGAAGGTGCTGAGCGACGGCTGGACCGCCGTCACCCGCGACCGCTCGCTCTCGGCCCAATTCGAGCATTCGGTCGGCGTTACCGAGACGGGCGTCGAGATCTTCACCCTGTCACCAAGCCAAGCAGACGTCGCGGCTGCCTCGTGAAACGGGATCGATGATGATCACTGAGACGGCCGCCGATCCCGTCCACCGGACGGCACCGATTATCGAGACCGAGCGCCTCGTCCTGCGGCCGCATCGGCGTACGGATTTCGCCGATTGCGCCGCCATGTGGGCCGATCCCGTGGTCACGCGCCATATCGGCGGCCGGCCTTTCTCAAAGGAAGAGGTCTGGGCGCGCCTGCTGCGCTATGTCGGGCATTGGACGCTGCTCGGCTTCGGCTATTGGGCGATCACGGAGAAAGATGGTGCCCGCTTCATCGGCGAGCTTGGCTTCGCCGATTTCCAGCGCGAGATCACACCGTCGCTGGAGGGCATTCCAGAGCTCGGCTGGGCCTTGATCCCGGCCGCGCATGGCAAGGGTTATGCAACGGAAGCGCTGCGGACTGCCATTGCCTGGGGCGACGGGGTTCTCAACGCCGAAGAGACGGCCTGCATCATCAATCCCGGCAACCTCGCCTCCATCCGCGTCGCGACGAAATGCGGATATCGGGAAACACTGTCCACGCACTACAAGGATCAGCCGACGCTGCTCTTCAAGCGCCCCGGCGGCGGTCGTTAGATCGCATCACCACTCAGGCCATGCATCGCCATGGCCTGGGCGGCCTGGCGGTCGGTACCGCTGCGGGCGCGGCGATTGGTGACCATGCGGTCATGCAGCTCGCGGATCGCCGTGCTGCCCGTCCGCACACAGAAGCCCGGGACCACCGCATGGACGAAACAGGCCAGGCTGGCGATGAACATCCTGGCGCCGAAACTGGTGGCGACGCCCATATGTTCGAAATAGCTTTCATCGACCGAGTGCGGATGCTCCAGGAACAGTTTGTCGAACATGCTGTCGCTCCTTCGCCGGGCCAGCCCATCTGGGTCATTGTTAACATCTGACTCGAATATTACACCGACTTCTGTTGAAATTTTTCCCGTTTTACCTCACAATCCGATCATATTTTGAGATTTTATCCCATCATAGATGAATTACATGGTTAAAAATCACATCGTTGACTTAGATCGGCTGGATTCCCGCATCCTGGAAGCGCTCCAGCAGGATGCCGGACGGGCGATTGCCGACCTGGCGGAGACAGTCGGCCTCTCGGCCAATGCCTGCTGGCGTCGGATCAAACGGCTGGAGGAACTAGGGGTCATTCGCGGCCGGGTCGCCCTGCTCGACCCCTTCAAGCTCGGCCTCGGTGTCACGGTCTTCGTCGCCGTGCGCACCAACGAGCATAACGATGCCTGGCTGCAGCAATTCGCCAATGCCGTGGACGCGATCCCGGAAGTGGTCGAGTTCTACCGGATGAGCGGCGATGTCGATTACCTGCTGAAGATCGTGGTCGCCGATATCGCCCATTACGACCGGGTCTACAAGCGGCTGATCAAATCGGTCAAGCTGAGCGACGTCAGTTCCAGTTTCGCCATGGAACAGATGAAATACACGACCGCCTTGCCTGTCTCGGGGCCGGGCGGCAACATGGCTTGAGCGCCGTGCCTGAGGGCGAAGAGGTCAGCCGTCAATCCCGGTGCCCGCGATCGGTCAAAAATGAGGCAGGACCATGGAGAACACGCAGCAGACGCAACAAGACGGCGACAAGATCGACGTCGTGTTCCGAAGCGGCTCCATCACCGCTGTCGGTATTCTTGCCGGCTTCTCGCTCAACTTTGCGAGCCAGTGGGTATCCAGTCCCGGAACCTGGAGCAGGTATGATGTCTTCGCCATCTGTCCGTTGCTCCTTGGAATCATCCTGCAGGTAAGAGCGCTGGCGTCCCTGCTCTCTGTCTCTTCGATCTATGTGGTGCATTACAACCGGGCCAAAACCATCTTCCTGGTCGGCTTGCTGCTGGCGGCGGTTGGAATCGTCGTCGCGCTCGGCGTGGATATCGGTACGGCCCAAGGCTTTCACCCAGGCGGCTGATCTCGCCTCTCCTGAACAAGCCACCATCGAACGCCATCTGAAGAGGAAAAGGCGCGAGCCTGCGATGAGCCCCTTCCTCATCTCGACTGAACCCGGACGCGGCCCTTACTCCTGCAGCCTGGCCTTCAATCTCTCATTCAACATCGCCGGATTTTCCGGCCTCCAGCATCACCGCGAAGACGTCATTGGTGATGCGGATTACTTTCCCGACATCGACACGGGATCGCCTTTGGTCGTGGCGTCGATGTCTTAATTGGCCAGGAACATCCGATAAGCCGGATTATCCGTTTCATCTTCATAGGGATATCCGAGATCGCCAAGCCGGGCGGCGAAGCGCTGGCGATCCGCCGCCGGCACCTGCAATCCCACCAGCACGCGGCCGTAATCGGCACCGTGATTGCGGTAGTGGAAGAGCGTGATATTCCAGTCCGCCCCGACCCCGTCGAGGAACTTCAGCAGCGCGCCGGGCCGCTCCGGGAACTCGCATCGCAGGATGACCTCGTCGCGCAAGGCAGCCCCGCGGCCGCCCACCATGTAGCGGATATGGATCTTCGCCGCTTCATTGGCACTGATATCGAGCACGCCATAACCGAGCTGCGTAAGCTCGGAAATCACCTCGGCCTTCTGACGATGGGCATCCGCCAGCTTCAAGCCGACGAAGACATGAGCCTCATGTCCCTCGGCATAGCGGTAGTTGAATTCGGTGATGATGCGGTGGCCGAGAACCTGGATGAAACGGCGATAGCTTCCCTGCTGCTCGGGAATGGTGACGCCGAGCAGGATCTCGCGCGCCTCGCCAACCTCGGCACGCTCGGCCACGTGACGCAGCCGGTCGAAATTCATATTGGCGCCGCTATTGACGGCGATCAGAGCGCCGCTGCGCGTCGGATAGGCGCCCGCATAGGTCTTCAAGCCCGCCAGCGAGAGGGCCCCAGCCGGCTCGGCGATCACCCGCATATCCTCGAAGATATCCTTCACCGCCGCGCAGATCTCGTCGGTATCGACGACCAGCACGTCGTCCAGCAGGTCCCGGCACAGGCGGAAAGTCTCGGCCCCCGCCTGGCGCACGGCAACACCGTCCGCAAACAGGCCGACGCGGTCGAGCACCACCCGCTCGCCGGCATCGATCGCCGCTTTCATCGAGGCAGCATCGACCGGCTCGACGCCGATCACCTTGATTTCCGGCCGGAGGAATTTGACATAGGAGGCGAGCCCTGCCGCCAGACCACCGCCACCGATCGGCACGAAGATCGCTTCGATGGGCTCGGGATGCTGATGCAGGATCTCCATGCCGACGGTTCCCTGGCCGGCGATCACATCGGGATCGTCATAGGGATGGATGAAGGTCAGATGCTGCTGCTCTTCCAGATGACGGGCATGGGCATAGGCCTCGTCGAAAGTATCGCCATGCAGCACCACCTTGCCGCCCCAATAGCGGACAGCATCGATCTTGATGCGCGGCGTCGTGACCGGCATGACGATCGTCGCCGCGATCCCCAAACGCTGCGCCGACAGCGCGACACCCTGCGCATGATTGCCGGCCGAGGCACAGATGACGCCGGCTGCCCGCGCTTCCATCGGCAGCCGCGCGATCCGGTTATAGGCACCGCGAATCTTGAAGGAGAAGATCGGCTGCAAATCCTCCCGCTTCAGCAGGACCCGGCAGTCCAGCCGCTGGCCGAGGCGCCGCATAGGATCAAGCGGCGTCTGGTCGGCCACGTCATAGACCCGCGCATCGAGGATTTTCCGGATATAGTCTGTCACGACAAGCTCTCGGTCGATGGCCGCCCTGGCCGGGATCGGCTTCCGGCGGCGCTGTCATTGCATCCGCCCCGACCGTAGCAGCTTGCGGCGCCGCGGTCATCGCCTCTCGAACAGGGGGAAAATGAAAAGAGGCGCATCCTGCGACGCGCCTCTTCCTCATCCCGACCGAAACCGGATGCCGCCTTACCCCTGCAGCTTGGCCTTCAGTCTTTCATTCAACATCGCCGGATTGGCCTTGCCGCCGGTCGCCTTCATCACCTGGCCGACGAAGAAGCCGAACAGCTTGTCCTTGCCGCTGCGGAACTCCGCCACCTTGTCGGCATTCTTCGCCAGGATGTCGTCGATCGCCGCGTCGATGGCACCGGTATCGGTTACCTGGCGCAGGCCCTTTTCCTCAACGATCGCCGGAGCCGACTTACCGGTTTCCAGCATCGCCGCGAAGACGTCCTTGGCGATGCGGCCGGAGATGGTGTTGTCCTGGATCAGGCCCACCAGTTCACCGAGCTGCGCCGCCGAGACCGGGCTTTCGGTGATCGCCTTGCCCTGCTTGTTCAGAACGCCGAAGAGTTCGGAGATCACCCAGTTCGCCGTCAGCTTCGGATCGCGGCCCTTGGCAGCGTCCTCGTAGAAATTCGCCGTCTCGCGTTCCGCGACCAGCACGCCCGCATCGTAATCGCTGAGGCCGAATTCCTTGACGAAACGGTTGTGCTTCGCATCCGGCAGTTCTGGCAGGCTCGCCTTGATGCCATCGACAAAGCTCTGCTCGAGAACGAGCGGCAGCAGGTCCGGGTCGGGGAAGTAGCGATAATCATGCGCCTCTTCCTTCGAGCGCATCGACCGCGTCTCGCCCTTGTTCGGGTCGTAGAGCCGGGTTTCCTGCTTGATCTTGCCGCCATCCTCGATGATCTCGATCTGGCGCCGCGCCTCGTGCTCGATCGCCTGGGCGACATAGCGGATCGAGTTCACGTTCTTGATCTCGCAGCGCGTGCCATAGGCATCGCCCGGCTTGCGCACCGAAACGTTGACGTCGCAGCGCATCGAGCCTTCATCCATGTTGCCGTCGCAGGTCCCGAGATAGCGCAGGATCGAGCGCAGCTTCTTCAGATAAGCGGCGGCCTCGTCGGACGAGCGCATATCCGGCTCGGAGACGATTTCCATCAGCGCCACGCCGGCCCGGTTGAGGTCGATATAGCTCTTCGACGGATGCTGGTCGTGCAGGCTCTTGCCGGCATCCTGTTCGAGGTGCAGGCGGGTGATGCCGACCTCGCGCCGCGAGCCGTCCGGCAGATCGAGGATGATCGTGCCCTGGCCGACGATCGGCTGCGTATACTGCGAAATCTGATAGCCGGCCGGCAGATCGGCATAGAAATAGTTCTTCCGGTCGAACACCGATTTCAGATTGATCTGCGCATTGAGGCCGAGGCCGGTGCGCACCGCCTGCTCGACGCAGATCTCGTTGATCACCGGCAGCATGCCGGGGAAGGCTGCATCGACCAGGCTGACCTGGCTGTTCGGCTCGGCGCCGAAGGCGGTGGCCGCGCCGGAGAAGAGCTTCGCCTTGGAAATCACCTGGGCATGGACTTCCAGCCCCAGGACGACTTCCCACATGCCGGTGCGGCCTTCGATCAGGTTCTTCGTGTTATCGCTCATTGTCTTTCCCTCACCCGTTCCCGCTGCCACGTCAGTAACCAGCCGGAACGGCGGTGAAATTCGCCGCCTTCTCGACCGCATGACCGACACGGAACAGGGTCTCCTCGTCGAAGGCCCGGCCGATCAACTGCAGGCCCAGCGGCAGGCCCTGGCTGTCGAGCCCGGCCGGCACGGAAATGCCTGGCAGGCCGGCCAGGTTGACCGTCACGGTGAAGACGTCGTTGAGATACATGGCGATCGGATCGTCGCTCTTTTCGTCGGCACCGAAAGCCGCCGTCGGGGTCGAGGGCGTCAGGACCACATCGACATCCTTGAAGGCCTCGGTGAAGTCGCGGGCGATCAAGGCCCGCAGACGCTGCGCCTTCAGGTAATAGGCGTCGTAATAACCGGCCGAAAGCACATAGGTGCCGATCATGATGCGGCGCTTCACTTCCTTGCCGAAACCGGCGGCGCGGGTCAGTTCGTACATCTCATCCAGCGACTTCCCCGGAACACGCAAGCCGAAGCGCACGCCGTCATAGCGCGCGAGATTGGACGAGGCCTCCGCCGGAGCGATGATGTAGTAGGTCGGCAGGGCGTATTTGCTATGCGGCAGGCTGATCTCCTTGATCTCCGCCCCCGCCGCCTTCAACCAGGCAACGCCCTCGTCCCACAATTTGGCGATTTCCGGCGACAGGCCGTCCAGGCGGTATTCCTTGGGGATACCGACCTTGAGGCCACGGACATCGCCGGTCAGGGCCTTGCGGAAATCCGGCACCGGCATATCGACCGAGGTCGAATCCTTCGGGTCGTGGCCGGCCATCGACTGCAGCATGATGGCGCAATCCTCGACCGAGCGCGCCATCGGCCCCGCCTGGTCCAGCGAGGAGGCGAAAGCGACGACGCCCCAGCGCGAGCAGCGGCCATAGGTCGGCTTGATGCCGGTGGTGCCGGTGAAGGCGCAAGGCTGGCGGATCGAGCCGCCGGTATCGGTGCCGGTTGCCGCCATGGCGAGACGCGCAGCCACCGCTGCGGCGGAGCCGCCGGAAGAACCGCCCGGCACCAGCTTCACATCGCTGCCTTTGCGCTTCCAGGGATTGACGACACCGCCGTGATACGAGGTGCCGTTGCTGGAGCCCATGGCGAATTCGTCCATGTTGAGCTTGCCCAGCATGACGGCACCCTGGCGCCACAGATTGGTGGTGACGGTCGATTCATAGGTCGGCTTGAAGCCGTCGAGGATATGCGAGCCGGCGGTGGTCAGGACGCCTTCAGTGCAGAAGAGGTCCTTGATGCCGATCGGCAGGCCGTCCATCAGGCCATTGGCCTCGCCCTTGGCCCGGCGCTGGTCGGCGGCATCCGCCATCGCCCGCGCCTTCTCGGGCGTCTCGGTGATATAGGCATTGAGATGCCGGTGCTTCTCCATCGCCGCCAGATAGGCGTCGGTCAGCTCGCGCGAGGAGAACTTCTTGGCCTTCAGCCCATCCAGGGCGGCGGCCATCGTCAGATGCGTCAGTTCGGTCATGATCGGATCGATCCGTTATTCGACAACTTTGGGAACGGTGAAAAAGCCATGGGCCGGTTCCGGCGCATTCGCCAGGATCTTCTCCGGCATGGCGCCGTCATTGACGATATCGGCCCGTTGCGGCAGCCCGCGTTGCTCGACACCCGCCATCGGTTCGACACCCGTGGTATCGACCTCGCCTAATTGCTCGACCCAGGTCATGATCCCGTTCAGCTCCTGGGCCAGGCCGGCCAGGTCCTGTTCCGGCACGCGGATGCGCGCCAGGTTGGCAATATGGGCGACGGTTTTGGTGTCCAGCGACATCGGGTAACCCGTTCTGTTCAAGTCTCAAGAAAACGATCAAAAATCGCGCCGGAACCTAGCATCCAGGCCCCCGCTCCTGCAACATCCAGCAGACTCGGCCTGCCGGTCTTGGCGGCGGAAAACCGGCCGTCAGCCGTGTTGTCGCCAGTAAAGCTGGACCAGGGTGAAGATGCCGAAGGCCACCAGGGCCAGGCCGGCCCCCCGGTTGATCAGGAGCAGGCCCCGCTGGCTGATCCGATGGCGGATCAACCCGACCACGACGCTCAGCGTCAGCCACCAGCCGGCGGCCCCCACGAAGACCCCGAAAATCAGCGCCGGCATGGTTTCCAGGGCATAGCCGCCGCCCGCCGTCACGCCGGCGAAAACCGCCGCGAAAGACAGAATGGTCGAGGGATTGGCCAGGGTCAGCAACATGGTCACGGCGAATTCCGCCAACAGCCCCGGCTGCACCTTCTCGCCGTTCTCCGGCACGGTCGCCGGCTTGCGGGCGAGATAGAGGCCGAAAACGATCAGGAAAATGCCGGCCCCCAATTTGAACCAGCTTTGTTCCATGCTGAGGAAATTGCCGACCAAACTGATCGCCAGCGCGCCGATCGCGGCAAAAATCGTATCCGCGACGGCGGCGCCCAATCCTGCGGAGAACCCCGCCAGCCGGCCCTTTTCCAGGGTCGTCCGGATGCACAGCATGCCGATCGGCCCGACCGGGGCCGCCACGGCGAATCCGATCGCGGCGCCCTGCGCCCAGATCCAGCTATGCATCAAAAGGAGGTCGATCATGCCGTCAGGTGCACGTCCCGGCTGTCGAATGTCAACCGCATCGACGGCAAACGCCCCCAAGCCGCGACTTCCAAGGCTTGGCGGTCCGCCCTTACATCCCGCTTCCCATCCGGGGCCCTCTGTTCGAATCGGGTAATTTTCCGCCCCTTCCCCAGGTAAGTTCCGGCCCGATGCCGGGAATGATCATCGGGGATGATCAATAGGTGATGATCGAGGTTTACGCATACCGCACTGTGATATGCCGATGAGTATGCGGAATAGCGGCAATCGACAAGCATTTTAATGGCCCCCGCCCTGCCACCGGCCTTTTGTCGCAGGGCGTGCCGGCGGAGCACCGCAAAGCATGGGAAGGGACCGTTATCCTGGTGCGGTTCCGCCGCAAAAATGCCTAGAAGCGATGCTTCTTTGGGGGTGGTTAAGAGATGTCCGATAGGGCCATGATGAAGCTGATTTCAGGACCATGCCGTTCGGCCGTTACCCCCACTCACCAGCCTTCCTCGAGGCAGCATGATCGGAATTCTGACATCCATCCGTGTTCGTAAGGCGATACGGCAACTGCAAGCTGGCATGGCGCTGTTGGTGGCCGCCAATCTGCTGCTCCCCAGCACGGAAATCCTGATCGCGACGGCAAGAGCCGAGTCGCCCCGGCAGGATAACTCCCTGACGAAGACGGCGCCGGCCTATATCCAGCGCGTGAACAATATCCTGGCGGCGACGGACCAGCCGCAGGACCTCGTCGTGCCGGGATCGAAACCCCTGACCGATCCCGGCGAGATCAAGGCCAAGCTCGACAACGTCACCATCTATGGCCGCTACAACGATACGGGCGAGGATTGGATCGAATACCATCTGGCCGACGGCCGCACGGCCTATTGGGAGAAGGGCTGCACCTATCCCGGTAAATGGTGGGTCGAGAACGGCCAGGTCTGTTACGCCTATCCCAATTACCGCAACAACGCGCCGAACTGCTTCATCATGTTCGTGCGCCCCGATGGCGGCGTGCAATTCGTCTCGATCTTCGATAACGGCGAGGCCTATCTCGCCTCCAACAGCCTCAAGATGATGCCCGGCAATGACGCCCATCTGCCGATCGGCGGTTTGAGCCCCTGCGTAGGCGTTTAGCGGTGTGGGCGTTTAATTATTTGCGAAGCGGGACCGAAAAGAGCCGGTCCCGCTTCGCGGTCCTCAAGCTTCGGCGAAGGCCGTTTCCAGCACCTGCATCAGATGATCGGCATTGGCCCGGGTGAAGATCATGGCCGGGCGCAACTTGATGACATTGTCATAAGGGCCATCAGTCCCCATCAGCACGCCGAGCTCCCGCGCCTTCTGGACGATGCGCCCCGCCCGTTCCGTCGCCGGCTTCTTGCTGACCCGGTCCTCGACCAGATCGAGGCCGAGGAACAGGCCTGAGCCGCGCACATCGCCGATCTCCGGATAACGTTCCGCCAGTTTCCACATGCGGGCGATCAGATAATCGCCGAGCGTCAAGGCATTCTGCTGCAGGCGGTCGCGCTGGATGATCTCCAGCACTTTCAGGCCGACGCCGCAGGAAACCGCATTGCCGCCGAAGGTGTTGAAATACTCCATGCCATTGGCGAAGGAATCGGCGATCTCCGCCCGCGTGACCAGGGCCGCCAGCGGATGGCCGTTGCCGATCGGCTTGCCCATGGTGACGATATCCGGCACCACGTCCTGGGTTTCGAAGGCCCACATATGCGTACCGATGCGGCCGAAGCCGACCTGTACCTCATCGGCGATCACGAGGCCGCCGGCGGCGCGGATATCACGATAGGCCTCCTTGAGATAACCCGGCGGCAAGACGATCTGGCCGCCGACGCTCGGCATGGATTCGGCGATGAAGCCGGCAGGCTTGCGCCCCTGCGCCGCCATGGCTGCAATCTGATCGCGCACCGATTGCGCAAAGCGCGTGCCGTGCTGCTCGACCGGCCAATCGACTGGAGCGTGATAGCTGTCGGGCAAGGCCGCTTCCCAGGTATGGTCGGGTTTCCCCTTGCCGCCCTTGCGCTTGTACTTATAGGGGCTGATCTCGATCAGCGAGGTCAGGTGGCCGTGATAGGCCCAATCCAGCGCCACCATGTCGCGATTGCCGGTATGGGCCCGTGCCATGCGCAAGGCGAGGTCATTCGCCTCGCTGCCGGTGCAGACGAAGCCGCAGACCCGCAGCGGTGCCGGCAAGGTGGCGCTGAGGCGCTCAGCATAATCGATGATCGTGTCGTGCAGATAGCGCGTATTGGTGTTCAGGATCGCCGCCTGGCGCGCCACCACCTCGACGATCTCGGGATGGGCATGCCCCAGATGAGCGACGTTGTTGTAGCAGTCGAGATAGGCGCGGCCATTGGCATCGACCAGCCAGACGCCCTCGCCACGCACAATCTTCAGCGGCTGGCGGTAGGAGATGCTGAGATTGCGCAGGAGCTGGCGCCGCCGCGCGGTGACGATCTCCTCGGGCGCACGGCCGCTTTGCGCGAAGGTCTCGTCGGGCAGGCCGGCGAGATGGCGCGGATCGGGGAAGAGATCGGCCCAGACCGGATGATAGGCGCTCTCGGCGGCACCGATCACATCGGCTGCTGCCGCCGGTTCATAGGTGACGAGCTGCAGATGGAGATGCGGCAGCCAGTTGCCGTTCTCCGTCTCGTCGCCGATCCAGGCGAAAACCTCGCCTGCCGCGACCTTGGCCCCGATCTTCAGCTTGTCGGCGGTCCTGCCGGCGAGATGACCCCAGAGGCTGAAGAAGCGCAAACCGGGCTCCGGCTCGTGCTCGAGAAGAACCGCGCAGCCGTAATCCAGCGGCGCATCGGTGCGGTAGATATCCTTGACGATTCCAGCAAGCGGCGCATGCACGGCATTGCCCGACGCCAGGAAAAGATCGAGGCCAAGATGCATGGTCCGCCGTACATCCTTGGCGAAACGCGAGGCGAAGGCCGGCGTCGAATAGATCGCCCGCTCCTCGCCCCAGGGACCGACGCCAAGCTCGATGCCGCGCTCGGCCGCCAGTTGCGCCCAGCGCACCTGCGCCTCCACCGGCTGCCGCACAGCCGAGGCGATGGCGATCGGATCGGTCGCATCGCCCAGCGGCACCAGGCCCTTCTCGGAGGTTGCCGGATGACGGTCGAAGATCGGCGCGAATTGAGCGCGATGGGCGCTGATCCAGTCGGTCACGCGCGTCGCCCCCGACACCGCCTCGAAACCACAGGCGCGCCGCAGGATGCCGGTCGCGAGAATCGGGTCCATGGCGCCGAGGCGGCGCAGCAGATTCCAGGCCGGTGCCTCGCTGATGCTGAGATAGGCATTCTCCTTCGCCCGGTCGCGGCGCGCGGCGGACATGGTGACGCTGGTCACGAGGCGCAGGGCAATCAGGTCGAACAGCAGATCGAGCTCCGCCTCCTGCAGCGGGTGATGGCGATGATAGGCGGCGGCAATCCGTCCGGCAGCGCCAATCGGATCGTCGGTATCGAGGATCGCATAAGCGCAGCCGATCGCCAGCTCGCCGATCAGAACGCTCTGCATCGCATCGCCGAAATCGATCACACCGGTGACCGCATTGCCCGTGGCATCGACCAGCAGATTGTAGTCATTGGCGTCGTTGTGAATGACCGAGACGCGCAAGCGCTTCAGACGCGGCGCCACGATTTTGTCGAAACGATCGAGGAAACCTTCCACCAGCCGACGGTCCTCGGCATCGGTGATGTGATGCAACCGTCCTCGGGATTGGCCCGCCCGGCGGATATCCCAATCGAGATCGGTATGGGCGCCGATATGGGCGAAGCTCTGCAGCGCAGCATCGATCCGCCCCAGCACATCGCCCAGGCTCTCCAGCAAAGCCGGCGTCTTCGCCGCCGCGGCGAAGGCCTCTCCCGGCAGATAGCCGACCAGGCGGACGAAATGCCGAGCGCCATTCGCGCCCTCGATCTGCGGCAGCATGCGGCCGTCCAGCGCCGGGCGGATATGGGGCACCGGCAGGCTGGGATCGATCGCCGCCAGATGCTGCAGCATGTCGCATTGGAATTCCAGCCGCTCGGCCTGTTCCAAGGCATTGGCGATCTTCAGCGTCCAGGCGGTGCCGTCCGCTTCCAGCAGTTTGACATTCTGGTCCCGCTCGCTGTCGAGCGGCGACAAGGTGCCGCCAAGACCATAGAGGCTGCGGGCGATCCCGGCGATTTCCGTCAGGGCGAAGGCCGGCGGCGGACTGGTCAGGATCGCCGATGCCGGCTCGGCCCGAGTCTGAAGGTGGATCTGGGCCTGGGTTTGAGACTGTGTCTGGGTCATCTCGGCGGGTCCTATCGGCTTGCGGAACAACGATAAATCTGCGGCCTCTGGACGGGTGGCCACAACCGCCATTATGACAGGTGCAGCCGCCATTTTGGCGGTATCCACCGTTCATTTGATCGCGAGCCCAGATTGACCGAGAAGCAGCCCCTGCCGGACAGACCGCGCGCCCTGCCCCGCCGCCTGGATGACCGCGACCGGCAGATTCTTGCGCTGCTGCGCCAGGATGCACGGCTGCCGCTGAAGACCCTGGCCGCCAATGTCGGCCTTGCCCGCAGTTCCCTGCGCGAACGGCTGGCCCGGCTGGAGGCCGATGGGGTCATTCGCGGCTATCATGTCGATATCGCGCCCGAGGAAGGCGATACCGTCGCCGCTTATCTCCTGGCCAAACTGAAACGCACGCCGGCTCTGGATTTCGTCGAGGATCTGAAAAAGCTGCCGGAGGTCCGCGATTGTGCCTCGGTCGCCGGCGATATCGATCTCATCCTGCAATTGCGGGCCGACTCCATCGACCGGCTGAATGCCGTCCGCGACCAGATCGCCCGTCATCCCGCCGTCGCCGATCTGAAGACCTCCATCGTCATGCGCCGGGATATCGGCCGCTGACGGATTCTGGCGGGCGGTACGATTTACGAGGTTAGCTGGCCCTGCCGCGTGCCGGTCAGCAGCAGGGCGAAGAGCTCCGCCTGGGACGAAACATTCAGCTTGGCATAGATGTTCTTGCGGTGAACCTTGACCGTCCCCTCCGAGATTGCCAGATGCTCGCTGATCGCGTGGACGGAATGGCCGCTGAGGATCAGTTCGATCACCTGCTGTTCGCGCGGCGATAGATTGCCCCGATCCTGGCCCCAAGCACCGGAATCGGTGAGGGCCGCCGGTATGGCCGCGTCATCGAGGGTCAGTTCCCGATGCCAATGGGACAGGATGGCCGCTTCGAAGACCGGGAAGGCGATCTGCAGCGCGTCGATCTCGGCCGCGCTGATCACCACATCCTCGGAATCCGTATCGATATAGACGACGACCTTCTGGTCCGGTCCGGCCGAGACGATCAGGCCGATCTCTTCGGAGAGGCGAAGATGCCGATAGTATTTCTGGTAATAGGCCGATCGGCGGAAATCCGGCGAGGTCAGCTCACTTTGCCGATAGACGCCGGACGCGATGCCATTTTCGCAGGCGAGAAAGAACGGATCCGACCGATACGGGCCGCGGGTGAAATAGCGGGTCGACATCTCGATCTGGTCATAGACCAGGTCGAAATAGAGGATACGCGGCTTCCGCTCCGCCTTGTAGGCGACAATCAGGATGTTGACCGCCGGGCAGAGCTGCCGAAACTGCTGAATGAGGGCAGTGGGAAAGGCCGAGCTGCCCAGCGTCTTGAACAGGCTGGCGCAGCCCTCCATCCAATCCCGCGACATCAGATGCCGCTTCGCGTCAGGGTCGCGTCGACTCTCACCTGCGGTCGGCTCGGTTGCCGCCGGCCTGGTCTTGCCGGCTGCCTCAGCCGCACCTGACGCCTTTCCCGCCGCGCGTCGTCGCTCCCCGGCATCCATTCCCTACCCCGATCGATATACCTCAGCGAGGGAATGTACCGAAGCCCGCCCCTTGGGTCCAATGCCGAGCTGACGCGAGGCCAAGCCGGCCGGACAGGGCGCCGTTCCACGGCGTATGAACACAAAGGGGCAATCTCGATGGACATGTATTTCCCGCAGAGCGAATACGAAGCGCGCTGGAGCAAGGTCGAAGCCGGGTTGAAACGCCGCAATCTCGATGCCGCCGTCATTTGGGGCCGCTCCGCCGGCAATTTCGAACGTTGCGCCGATGTGCTCTATCTCACCAACTACTACGGCACGGAATCCGGCCAAGCCTATGATACCGCGACGACCTATGCCCGTGGCTTCGCGGCGGTGCTGCTGCGGCCGGGCCAGACCCCGGAACTGATGGCCGACGAGCCCGGCCCCAATCCCGACCTGCTGGCGACGGACCGGATCAATTGGAGCATGAATACCGTCCAGGGCCTGGCCGACCTGCTAACCCGAGAGGGAGTCAAGGGACGGGTCGCCTTTGTCGGCTCCGACTTCTTCCCGATGAAATATTGGTTCACGCTGCAGAAGCTGACGCCGCAGATCGATTGGCAGATCGAGGACGATCTCGTGCGGGAGGCCCGCTGGATCAAGAGCCCGCGCGAACTGGATGCCTATCGCGAAGCCAGCCACACCGTCTCGAAGGCTCTGACGATCCTCATGGAATCGCTGCAGCTCGGCAAGACCGAGGCGGAAGCCGCTGCCGCAGCGGCTCATGAGGTCATCCGCCGGGGCGGTCATATCCACATGATCCCCGTCAGCCATGGCAAGCTCATCCATTATTTCGCCCGCGATCCGCTGAACGGCTTCAGCCAAGACGCGCCGGTCAATGGCGATCTGGTGCGCGGTTGGGTCTATGGGCCGATGTTCCAGGGATATTGGATGGATCCCGGCCGCACCGCCGTTTGCGGCCGGGCGAGCAATTCGCAGAAGCATCTGGTCGAGAGCTGTGCTGGCATCGTGGCCAAACTGATTGCCGAGATCAAACCAGGCCGCAGCATGAGCGATCTGGCAAAACTGGGACACCAGCTTGTCGCCGATTTCGGCGGCGCCAAGGACCAGGCGGCGGAGCAGTTTCCCCTCTTCGGCCATGGCCTCGGCCTGTTCTTCGAGCGACCGGAAATCGCCACCGACATGGGCTGCGAGAACGATGTCTTCCAGGAAGGCATGGTCATGGGCGTGGAGGCCTTCCTCGCCATGCCGGGCGTGGGCAGTGCCGGCTATGAAGACAACATCATCATCGGCAAGGATAGCGCTGAGGTGCTGACCACGACGCCCAGTGTCTGGTGGTGACGACAATGACGCCGTTCTCCGTCGCCGGCATCCAGATGCACGTTACCGGCGAGGCCGATAACGTCCCGGCAATGCGGGCCCAGCTTCAGACGCTGATGACGCGTTTTCCCTGGATCCGCATGGTGGTCTTCAGCGAGCTTGCGGCCTGTGGCGGCGGCTTGCATCTGGCACAGACCCTGCCGGGACCGGCCGAAGCCGCCTTCCAGGAAATAGCCGCGACCCACGGCATCTGGCTGCTGCCGGGTTCGATCTTCGAAAAAGCCGAGGATGGCCAAATCTACAACACCGCATCCGTCATCGACCCTTCAGGCCGTGTCGTGGCGCGCTACCGCAAGCTCTTTCCCTTCTGTCCCTATGAAGCGGGCGTCACGGCCGGTGACAACTTCTGCGTCTTCGACGTGCCGGCAGTGGGTCGTTTCGGCGTTTCCATCTGCTACGATAGCTGGTTCCCGGAAGTCGCCCGGACACTCACCGCACTGGGTGCCGAGGTCCTGCTGCAGCCGGTTCTCACCGACACGATCGACCGCGAGATCGAATTGTCGATTGCCCGCGCGACCGCCGCCCAGTTCCAAGCCTATGTCGTCAATATCAACGGGGTCGGCGATGGCGGTGTCGGCCAGTCCTGCATCGTCGATCCGGCCGGCTATGTCCTCCATCAGGCCGGCAGCGCCGAGATACAGATTCCCGTGGAGATCGATCTCGACCTGGTGCGACGCCAGCGGGAGACCGGTATTCGCGGCCTGGGACAGGTTCTGAAGAGCTTCCGCGACCGCCGGGTCGATTTTTCCGTCTATGACCGCAAGAGCGGATTGGATGCGTCCTTGCGAGAACTCGGGCCGCTCCGCATGCCCGGTAAAGCAAACTGACGGCCGGATACGGATTCACTGACCTTTCGGAGACATGCCATGACATCAAAATTCCGCCTCCTGATCGCGGCGGGCATATCGCTTGCCTGCCTCGCTTCCGATGCCCTGACTGCCAAAGCCATGGCCGAGGAGAAGGTTCTCAATATCTATAACTGGTCCGACTACGTCGCGCCCGACACCGTCGCCGATTTCGAGAAAGCGACCGGGATCAAGGTGAATTACGAACTCTTCGATTCCTGGGAGATGCTTTATACGAAGCTCCTGGTCGGTCAGAGCGGCTTCGACATCGTCTTCCCGGCGGCCTCCATGCTGCCCAAGCTGACCCAGGCGCACACCCTGCATGAGCTGGACGATGCCGCCTTGCCCAATCGCAAGAACCTGGATCCCTCGATCATGGCGCTGCTGGCGAAAACCGATCCCGGCAATGCCCATACCATCCCCTATCTGCGCTGGACGGTCGGCATCGCCTACAACACCGACAAGATCGCAGCACTTCTGCCCCAGGCGCCGAAAGACAGCATGGACATGCTCTTCGACCCGGCCAATGCGGCGAAGCTGAAATCCTGCGGTATCGAGATCATCGATTCGCCCGACGAGGTCATCGGCCTGGCGCTGATCTATCTCGGCAAGGACCCCAATACCGAGAACGAACAGGACCTGCAGGCGGCGAAGGGGCTGCTTCTGAAACTGCGTCCCAATGTGGCCAAGATCGCCAGCGGTGCCGCCTATAGCGATCTTGCCTCGGGTGAGGTCTGCGCCGCCATCATCTGGTCGGGCGATTTCCGCCTTGCCGTGGATGCCGCGACGCAAAACAAGACCGGCATCACGCTCTCATACATTCTGCCCAAGGAAGGCGCCCTGCTCGGCATGGATACGGTGGCGATCCCCGCCGATGCCCCGCATCCCGGCAATGCGCATCAGTTCCTCAATTACCTGATGCAGCCCGAGGTCATGGCCAAGATCACGAATTATACCCATTACGCAAACAGCAACCTCGCCGCCAATGACCTTGTCGAGGCGGCAAGCAAGGGCGATCCCGTGGTCTATCCCGGCGCCGCCGACCTCGCCCGTCTTGCGACGTTGCGGACCCGCACGGATCAGGGGCAGCGGGCGGTCAGCCGGGTCTGGTCGCAGTTCCGCAGCGGCCAATAAAGCAGTCGTTGCAGGCAGGCGACGCCATCCACTGGCATCGCCTGCCTGCTTTCAACTGTGATCAAGTCAATTTCAGCACCAGTTCCACTTCCTCGGCGTACCGGCCGCCCGTCCGGGTAAAGCCCAGGCGGCGATAGAAATCCTCCGGACTGCCATCGCCGAGGCCGCAACTGGTATAAAGCTCCCGCACGCCCTGGGCGCGCAACTCTTCCACCAGTTGCCCGATCGCCCGCTTGCCGTATCCCTTGCCCTGATGCGGGCCGGCGATCATGAAGCGCCAGAGGAAGATGCCGGGGCAATCGATGCCGTCGGCGTAATCGGCCCCCTTATGCAGCATGATGAAGCCGACCGGCATGTCATCGGCATAGATCGCCCGGAACCAGGCATTCTCGGAGAAATGCGCCTGGGCGATGGAGAGCGCGTTGTCGGCCACCATGCCGCGATGCTTCGGCGCAAGCGTCTCGCTCAATTCGCAGATTTCCTCCACCGTCTCCGCCGTGATGCGGCGAAAATGGATATCGGCGGCAACGGCATCGGACATGCTCATCGGATCGCCTCGGGACAGCCGCTGGTAGGTCAGTCGCTCATCTCCCTTATATCAGGCTTTGCCGCTTCCGCTCCAGGACCGATAAGGGTCAGACGCCGTACCTTGCTTACAGGAGATGTTCCTCCATCGGGTAATGCGACAGAAGTTCCGGCCCGTCCTCGGTCACCAGGATCTGCTGTTCCAGCTTGACGCCCTCGCCGCATTCGCCATCGGCCGAATAGCTCTCGACGCAGATCACCATGCCGGCATCGACGACATCGTCATAGCCGCTGCTCTCCCAATGCGGCCGCGAAAGAATCAGCGGATATTCGTTCACCAGGCCGATGCCATGGGCCAAAGCCGGCAGGCTGTGGGAGGCATAGGGCTCCGGCAATTGGAAGCTCCGTTGAGAGATTTCGTGGAAGGTCACGCCAGGGCGGAACAGGTCGATATTGTGCGACAACATTTCATGGGCCTGGGCATAGAGCCGCCGCTGCGCATCGCGCGCCGTGCGGTCGCCGGCGATCCAGGAGCGGGAAATATCCGCTCCATAGCCATGGGCGCCGATGAGATCGGTATCGAAGCTGATCATATCGCCGTTCCCGATCACCCGACTGCCGCATTCCTGATACCAGGGAAAGGTACGCGGGCCGGAGGTCAGCAGGCGAGTTTCGATCCATTCGCCGCCAAGCTCGATATTGGCCTGATGCAGATGCGACCACAGGGCCTGCTCGGTGATGCCGGGTTTGAGCGCCAGGCGCATGCGGCGCATGCCTTCCTCGCACAAGGCGACGGCATTGCGGACCGCCTTGATCTCCTCGATACCCTTGATCCGCTTTGCGGCCGACATCACGGCCTGGCCATCCTCGATGGTGACGCCGAGGCGCTGCAATTCCCAGGTGCCGAGCGGGTCGAGCCGATCCACCGCCAGGCGGCGGTCGCCGCCCGTATAGCGCTCCACCAGATTGGCAATCTCCGCCGCCCATTTTTTCGCCTTCTCCGGCACGCGCGGGCCGGTGACGAAGTGATACCAGGAAACCGCCGGGCGGATCTCGGTGACGCCGGGATGCCCGTCCGACAGATGCCCGCAGCCGCTGAATTCGAACAGCACCACCGGCCCTTCCAGCGGCACGAAGACATAGCGGCAGGCATTATGGCCGGCATAGACCTGCATGTTGCTGGTGCCGGTCGCATACCGGATATTCGCGGGATCGTAGAACAAGGCGGCCGGGCAATTGCCGGCGGCCATGGCCCGGCGCAGCCGCGCCAGACGTTCGAGATCGAGCGCCGGCCCGTCGATCTCCAGAACCGGCACGTTGTCGATCTGCCCTTGTACGCCCATCACTTCCCCCAATCACATCTGGTCTTTCCGCCGGCGGACATGCCGTATTCAGCCCCGCCGCGTCGTGCTAAAAACCTAGGCGGCGCCCCGGCGCCTTGCACGCGCAAAAATTTCTGAAGTTTATTGAATTCGGTTCATAGCCTCACCGCCCATTCCGGTCCCGACCATGCCGCCCAAACTCGACCTTGCCCATTTCCGCCTCCTTTGCGCCCTGCAGGACGAACAGACGCTGACCGGCGCCGCCCAACGCCTCTCCGTCACCCCCTCGGCCGCCAGCCATCGCCTGCGCGAGGCGGAGGCCAGGCTCGGCCTCGATCTGGTGACAAGGATTGCCGGCAATCTGCGCCTCTCGCCGGCCGGCATGCGCCTCGAGCGCCGGGCCCGCGAGATCCTGCAACTGGCGGAAATCGCCGAGGCGGAGGCTGTGGAAATCGCCAATGGCAAGAAGGGTGCCGTGATCTTCGGCCTGGCGGCGCATGGACCGTTCCGCTGGCTGCCAGGCTTCATCGCCGAGCTTCGCCAGCAGCGCCCCAATCTCGACATCGCCGTCAACACGATGCGCGAGGACGAGATCTATACCGCCCTTTATCAGGGTCGCATCGATATCGGCCTCGTCCATGACCAGGCCTCGGTCCGCTCGGCCGACCTCATCCCGCTTTTCGAGGACGACCTGATCGCCATCATGGCGCGGAACCACCCCCTGGCCGGCAAGGCATCATTGGTACCCGGCGATTTCATGCCCTATGAATTCTATACCTATTCCCTGGAACATATCGGCGGCTGGGAGCATGACCGTTTCTTCGTGCCCCTGGGATCGGTGCCGATCCGCCGCACCGAGGTTTCCATCATCGAAGCCGTCATCGAGATGGTGAAGGCCGGGCTCGGCCTCAGCATCCTCTCCCGCGACGTCGTCGCACCGCATCTGCAGTCCGGCGATCTCTCCTGGTCGCATCTCGGCGCCGGGCTGCGCCTGCAATGGAGCGCCATGATCCGCAGCAACGAGCCGGATAACGGCGCCGTCGCCCAGACCGTCAAACTGCTGGCCCGCTGGGCCAAGGCGCATCGGCCGGAACCGTTGCCGACTACCGGACCGAAGACCGTTGAGCGCAAGAAGCCGAAGGTGGCCAAGCGGCAGAAATAGCCGTCCGCCGCCTCTGCTATCTTAAATTGCCCATCTTGTTCAGTGTTGCCCGACAAAAGCTGAAGCTGCTTTACGGGAAACATTGATACGTGACGTACAAGCGACACTTCGGTGTTGAGGAGACTTCAGTCGCGGACACCCCCTCACCCCAATCCTCTCCCGCGAAGGAGGAGGGGGCACTGTTGCCGACACTCGATGCACACTTAGCGCTCATGTTCGAGCGGTTGACTGAATGATAGCGACCATTCGCTGAGCCCCCTCTCCCCTCGCGGGAGAGGGTTGGGGTGAGGGAGCCGGCGCTGTATTCAACGACCCCGGCTCACTCAGGCACATCAGCGCGTCTTACTCGACCGTAACGCTCTTCGCCAGATTGCGCGGCTGGTCGACATCGGTGCCCTTGGCGACGGCCGCGTGATAGGCCAGCAACTGCACCGGTACCGCATAGAGGATCGGCGCCACGAAGGGATCGACTTTCGGCAATTCCACCGCCGCCATGGTATCGCCGCCGAGCTTGGCGATGCCCTCGGCATCAGAGAAGAACACGACCCGGCCGCCCCGCGCCCGCACTTCCTGCAGATTGGAGGCGGTCTTGTCGAAGAGCTCGTCATGGGGTGCCACGACGATGACCGGCACATCCTCGTCGATCAAGGCGATGGGGCCGTGCTTCATCTCGCCGGCGGCATAGCCTTCGGCATGGATATAGGAGATTTCCTTGAGCTTCAGGGCGCCTTCGAGGGCGATCGGATAAGAGGTGCCGCGCCCCAGGAACAGGACGTCGCGCGCCTCCGAGACCTTGACGGCAATGTCCTTGAGACGGCTGTCGTGATTGAGGATTTCAGCAACCCGCGCCGGCACTTCGATCAACGCACCGGACAGTTCCGCCTCGCGCTTCGCATCGATCGCTCCCCGCGCCCGCGCCGTGGCGATCGCCAAGGTCGCGAGAACCACGAGCTGGGTGGTGAAGGCCTTAGTCGAAGCAACACCGATCTCCGGCCCCGCCAGGGTCTGCAGCACCACATCGGCCTCACGGGCAATGGTGCTCTCCGGCACGTTCAGCACGGCGATGATCTTGTTGCCCTGCTCCTTGGCGTAGCGGAGCGCCGCCAGCGTATCCGCCGTCTCGCCGGATTGCGAGATAACGAGAGTGGCACCATCCGCCGGCAGGGGTGCAGCGCGATAACGGAATTCCGAGGCGACATCGATCTCGACCGGCAGGCGCGCCACCTGCTCGAACCAGTACTTCGCGACGAAGCCGGCAAGATAGGCCGTGCCGCAGGCGACGATGGTCAGGCGGCTGATCTTCGCGAGATCGACCGGCATCTTCGGCAAGTCGATGCGGCGTTCCAGCGGATTGAGGAAGACCTGCAGCGTATCGCCGATCACCGCCGGCTGTTCGGCGATCTCCTTCATCATGAAATGGCGATAATTGCCCTTGCCGATCAACGCGCCGGACAAGGCGGTCTGCTTGATCTCGCGGTTGACCCGGCGGCCCTGGTTATAGATCGTCGCCCCGTCCGGCGTGATCACCGCCCAGTCATCCTCATTGAGATAGCAGATGCGGCTGGTGAAGGGCGCCAGCGCCATGGCATCGGAACCGAGATACATCTCGCCACTGCCGTAGCCGACGGCGAGCGGCGAGCCGCGCCGGGCGCCGATCATCAGATCCGACCGGCCGGCGAACAGGATCGCCAGCGAGAAGGCGCCTTGCAGCCGCTCCATCGCCGTCGCCACCGCCTCTTCCGGTGTCTTGCCCCGGTCGAGGTAATGGGTCAGGAGATGCGCCACCGTCTCGGTATCGGTTTCGGTGACGAAGACATGCCCTGCCGCCTGCAATTCATCGCGCAATTCCTGGAAATTCTCGATGATGCCGTTATGCACCACCGCGACTTTCGCCGTGGCATGGGGATGGGCGTTGACCTCATTGGGCCGGCCATGGGTGGCCCAGCGCGTATGGCCGATGCCGGTGGTGCCGGTCAGCGGCTGGCCCGCCAGCACCTTTTCCAGATTGCCGAGCTTGCCTTCGGCGCGGCGACGGTCGATCCGACCATCGACCAAAGTGGCGATGCCTGCCGAATCATAGCCGCGATATTCGAGCCGTTTCAGCCCGTCGAAGAGCAGCGGTGCGACTTCCGATTTGCCAAGAATGCCGATGATGCCACACATGATGTCTTAACTCTCCTGTCGTTGCATCAAGAGCCCCCAAGCTTCGATACGCAGGACCCGATACATCGGTCCATCAATTCCGACGTTTGCCGAACGTCAATCCTTCTGCGTCCGTTTCGCCTTCAAGGCAGCGCGTGCCTCGCGGAACTTGCTCGCCCAGCCAGGCTTGTCGACCTGCTGGCCGCGCGCGACCGCCAGGGCATCGGCCGCCACATCGCGTGTCACCACGCTGCCGGCCGCGACGATGGCGCCGTCGCCGATCGTCACCGGCGCCACCAGCGAGGCATTGGAGCCGATGAAGGCGCCCGCACCGATCACGGTCTTGTCCTTGAGGAAGCCGTCGTAATTGCAGGTGATCGTGCCGGCCCCGATATTCGACTTCGCCCCCACCTCGGTATCGCCGAGATAGGTCAGGTGATTGGCCTTGGCGCCGACCCCGAGTTTCGCATTCTTGGTTTCGACGAAATTGCCGATATGGACATTGGCGCCGATCTCGCTGCCTGGCCGCAACCTGGCGAAGGGGCCGATGATCGCGCCGCTCTCGATCCGGGCGCCCTCGATATGGCTGAAGGCGCGGATCTTCACCCCGTCCGCGACGCTGACGCCGGGACCGAAGACGACATTCGGCCCGACCACCACATCCTGGCCGAGCCTGGTATCGCTGCTGAAATAGACGGTGGCCGGATCGGTCAGCGTGACGCCCTCGCTCATCGCTTCGCGGCGGCGGCGCTGCTGATAAAGCGCCTCCGCCCCCGCCAGATCGAGACGGCTATTGACCCCCAGCAATTCCTCCGCCGGCGCCTCGACATAAGCGCAACGCCGCCCGGCTTCCCGCGCCAGCGCGACGATATCGGTCAGATAGTATTCCTTCTTGGCATTGTCATTGCCGATGCGCTCGACCAGCGGCCACATGACGGCGGCATCGATCGCCATGACGCCCGAATTGCAGAGATCGACCCGGCGCTCGGCGTCGCTCGCATCCTTATGCTCGACGATCTTGGCGATGGCGCCGGCCTCGTCGGTGATGAGGCGGCCATAGCCGGTCGGATCGGCCGGCCGCATGCCGAGCACGACCACCGCCGGATCATCTCCCGCCTGGCGCCGTTCGATCAGTTTGCGCAGGGTCGCCGTGGAGACGAAAGGCGAATCGCCGAACAGCACCAGCACCGTTGCCGCCTTGATCCCGCTCAACGTTTCCCGCGCGGCCCGGACGGCATGGCCGGTCCCCAGGGCTTCGGTCTGATAGGCGATGCCATGGGGCGCCACTTCCCGCGCCACGTCATCCATGCCGGGCGCGATCACTGCCACGATGGGCGCCACGCCGATCGGCGTCAGATTGTCCAGGACATGGCCGATCATGGTCCGGTTGGCGATCCGGTGCATGACTTTGGGCAGGCGCGATTTCATCCGGGTTCCCTGGCCGGCGGCCAGGATGACGGCGGCAACAGGCGAGGCTGAGGGCGAATGTGACGGCATCGAAATGGCGGCTCCGGCGGGCAACCCGCAAAAGTCGTTGAGAAAACTCGTTGAGACGGGGCGGAAAATGCCATATCCCCGGCCTGTCTCCAAGCACCGAATGGCCGGGAACACGCAGGTCACAGATATGCCCCAAAATCACCACACCGAAGCCGGGAATATTGCCGGTCAAGGCCTGCCAGGCCGGTCCTGCCTGGTTTTCGACCTGGACGGCACCCTGGTCGACAGCGCCCCCGATATCGCGGCGGCGGCCAATGACACCCTGGTGGAGCTGGGCGCAACGGCCCTGCCCCTCCCGGCCATCACCCGCATGATCGGCGACGGCGCACCCAAGCTGATGGAACGGGCCCTGGCGGCGGCCGGCCTCGATCTATCCATCGCCACCGTGATGCCGCGCTTCATGGAATTTTATGACCATCACGCGACACGGGCGGTGACGCTCTATCCCGGCGTCCGCGAGACGCTGACGGCCTTGCGGACGGCCGGCTATCGCCTTGGCGTCTGCACCAACAAACCGACGGCAGCCACTCATGCCGTCCTGGCGGCGGCGGGGATCGACGATCTCTTTCAGGCGGTGATCGGCGGCGATGCCCTGCCGCAGCGCAAGCCGCAGCCCGAACCGCTCTGGGCGGCGGTCGCGGCACTTGGCGGCAGCGCCGACAAAGCGGTGATGATCGGCGACAGTGCCACCGATCTTGCCTGCGCCCGCAATGCCGGCATTCCGGCCCTGATCCTGCCCTCGGGCTATGGCATGGAGGCGGTCGCCGCCACGCCGGGCTTCACCCGCTTCGCCGATCTGCCGGACCTCGTCGCCCGGCTCTGATCGTCGTTTCCGCCTTATTGGGCACCGACCAGATCGAGCACCATTTCACCAAAGGCATTGGTGGCGGACATGCGGACGGGAATGGCGGGGAAATCCTTCAGCGCCGGCGCCAGCCAGAGGCGTGCATTCTGCGGATAAAGCTGCGACTGCACCGCCGCCTGCTGGAAGCCGCCCACCAGCTTGGGCGTTGCCCGGCATTCCGTCGCCGGCCCCTGATAGAACGACTGCTGCAGCGCGTTCACCATGGCATTGCCGGCCCGTTCCACAGCGATGTCATAGCGCCGCACACCGTCAAAGACCGCGTAGGAGCCGCCGCAATCCTGGCGCTGGCTGAAGGCCGCGACCAGGGCCATCACGGCGCTCGCCGGATCCATAGTGCCGTTGGCATAGCCTTCGCGTACCGCCTGCTGTGCCTGCCGGGTCATGGGATTGGCGGTGATCGTCACCTGCCCGTTACCGCCATAGGCCAAGGTCACCGTCTCGCGGCGCTGCCAGATGGTCTGGCTCGCATCATACTGGCGCGGTGTCGGCCGGGCTTTCGCCATATTCCCGCGCGCGGCCATCTCGGCGCGGTAGGGATAAAGCGCGGCGAAGTTGCCGCTGGTCGCGATGGTGGCGCCCATCTGATAGGCACCGGACCCCGCTGCAACGCCGGCGCCGGCGGGAACCACCGGCACATCCACGGTGGCGGTCAGGCTGAGCACGGGAATGCCGGCAAGATAGCCAACATAGGTCAGGGTCGTCGCCTTGGCCTCGGCCTGCCCCGGCGACAACGCCAGCCCCGTCCCGGCGGTCAGAACCATCGCCGCCAGCCAGCCCGTGATGCGCCGCGCCGGATGCCTTGCTTGTCGCCTGCTCATTCTGTCCCTTTCCCGCCTATGCCGGCCGTTGCGTACCGCGCCCGAAACTCCGCCCGGAATCCCGATAGGCCACGGCAACGCCTTGATCGATAAGGCTTTCAACTTCCTCGACCGGTATTTTTTGTCAAGTCAGGAGGGTGTGATCGGCTTTTTTGCCGGCGCTATGGCCGGGAAGCGTCGCATAAGGTTGACAGCCGCCGCCTGCACGGCTAAAGAACCGCCCCAGCGCGCCGCTCGTTTCCGCCGGCGCAGGTGACCCGGGTGCGTAGCTCAGCGGGAGAGCACTACCTTCACACGGTAGGGGTCACAGGTTCAATCCCTGTCGCACCCACCATTCACCTCAATCGCTTATCAGAAAATCGAGTAGGACGCGGGTGGTTCATTTGAACCACGCCTTGCCGCATGCGAGTTTTGCGTCCTCCGGCGGAATCCGTCGTTCTACTTCCTGACGGTCACATCGAGGAAGGAGACCTGCTTCCGGACGAACGAAGGCCGTAAGTGCGAGTTGTCTTTGTACATCGGCTCGCCTTCCTTATCCAACGCTTCGCACCGTTCCCGGCACAGGTAATCCATGGGTCGGATCACCATCGCCCCCGCCGCCGTGGCCACGCGCGCGAGATCTGCCTGAACCAACCCGAAATCCCCATCGAACACCGTGCGGTCTACCCCTGATTTTCCGATCCGGAACACATAGGGAAAATTCGTGAGGTCGCGCTTGATGATGAATCTCGGATGCAGCGGGAGTCCAAGCGGGATATTCAACACAACGTAAACATCTTTGTTTTGGGCAACCAGATCCCGGACGAAACCCGACAGATTCGTGAGAGCTGCCTTGTATGAATCGGTTCCATAATGGGTTTCACCAGCAAGGTTGCTCCCCTCCGCCAGGCGTCCATTCCACTGCGCGCCGATCACAACGGTCTTAATTCTTGGCACCGTTCTTATGAGTTCGGCGGCATCGCTCATCAGCGTCGCGCAATATCCGTGATCCCTGTCATAGTTGACGCCGGGGATGGGAAGGCATCCTCCCTGTGTCAGGAAAAAGGCGCTGTTCGTGTTCGCGGGAGCGGATTTGATGAGTTCGTCTATTCGCGGATAATACTGCTCGATATTGGAATCGCCGATGAAGAGTGTCGTGTCTTCTTTGCCGGATTCCTGAGCATAGTATTTGATCGCGCCCGTCTCCTGGCTGGTCATCTGGCCCGGATATTCCCACTCGCCCGCGGCTCGCGCGACCCTGAGCGCATCCTTCTCTAACCTGAATTCAAATCCGTTATCTTTATAGGTCGCGAAGCCGATGAGACCCAGCGAGGAGACCGAAGCAACGAGAGCAACCGGCTTGATCCAGGACTGAGGCCCGAACCGCACAGGCTTTTCGACAAAGCGGTAAGTCGCCCAAGCCAGAAGAAAGCTCGCGGCAACGGCGCCGATCCTGACCTCCAAAGGTGGCGCCCATCCATTCACGATCCGCGCGAGGGAAAGAATCGGCCAATGCCAGAGATAGAGCGGATAGCTGATAAGGCCGATGAAAATCATTCCCCGGTTCGCAAGGAGGGTTCGATTCACCCATGCCTGGGGGCCGGCCATTATCAACAGGAGAGCTCCGGCAACCGGGGCAATGGCCCACCAGCCGGGAAACCGCATTTCCGCGCGGATAATGGATACGGCAGCCAGGATGGTGATCAATCCAAGGACTGACAGGATGTTTGCAAGGACTCCTGAGCGCTGGTCGCTCCAATTCGACGGTCGGAAAGCAGCGGGCAGAATGCGCCCCAGCCGACTGAAGAATTTCGATTGCCTGAAGACATGCGGATAGGCCAAACACACGCCGGCCAGGAGCTCCCAAAAGCGCGTCTTCGGCATATAGAAGGTCTTCACAACACTCTTGTCGATGCCCTTTACATTGGCGACGAACGAAGCCAGCGCCAAAACGGCGGCGACGATGAAGAGGTTGAGCCGGAGCCGCCAAGCTCCCCACATCAGCACGGGGAAGATCAGATAGAATTGTTCTTCGATCGCCAACGACCAAAGATGCAGCAATGGCTTCAGCTCCGCTGCTATGTCGAAATAGCTGACCTCACGCCGAAGCACAAAATTCTCAACGAATGCCGCGCTGGCGGCCATGTGTTTACCCAGCGGCTCGTACTCATTGGGCAGCAGAACAAACCAGCCTGCTACATAGGTGGCAGCCAGGACGGCAGCCAGTGCCGGAAATATTCGCTGGATACGGCGCGTGTAAAATTCGACAAAGCTGAATTTGCCTTTTTGCAGGCCGCGAAAAATGATGCTGGAGATCAGATATCCGGAGATGACAAAAAAGATGTCGACGCCGATAAACCCGCCACGCAAGACCATGGGAAAGGCGTGATAGACCACCACCGACAAGATAGCGATGGCACGAAGGCCATCAATGTCAGGGCGATAGGCCGGATGAAAGCCTGGCTCGGATTTCCCCTCGTGAGCCCGACTGATTCCAACCTGACTCACCCCTGCTTCTAATTGTGCCACAGCCCTGCCCCGGCATTACGCGAAGTTGGATAGTATTCCCGAGGAGAGTACAAGCCAGTCTGCAACTTGTGAATCGCCCGCAACTCAGTCACTGATGGTAATCCACTGCATGTGCGAGCCTATGAGTTCAGCATCCGTCGGAAGATAGCAGGCCCTCAAGCAGAGCCAAGCGCAGGATCATATCAGGATGCCAGTACGTGGCCGTCGCGCGACAGATATCTACGCATCATCCTTGCCCCGATGGCAACGACCACGCCTGCACCGATCAACAAGAATGGGATGATCCACTTCAGGCGATACATCCGCTTCTCGCCCACTAGCTGCGAAGAATGCGGGTCGAACTCGGTGATATAATTGTTTTCAGCACTCGTATAGAAATCGACATAGAGATCGACAAGCGCCTTTCCCATTCCCGTGTCGGGATCCAGCCCCAGCTCCGCAACGGGCGGCCGATAATACTGCCGGACCAGGCTCGCATTGTTTTCAAGCGTTGCCAGATCGTAGGGAATCACGATGCCATTGTCGGGATCGAATATCTCCCACCTGCCCGGCGCGACCTCCGCCGTCACGACGACATGGCCCGTCAGGCCAACAACATTCGCTCTGACGCCATGTTTCCGGAGATACCAGACGAGCGCGGAAGAAACATCGCCGCAAAGCCCCACCCCCCGATTCACCTCCCGCGCGCCGCTGGCGAAACTGTATGATCTTACCTCCGGATCCAATTGCCCCAGGAAATGCAGAATCCAGTTCTCCCAAAGGGGTATGTAGACGTGAAACTCTTTGAAATCCCGACCGAGATAATCGCGCAGGACCGACTGGTGGATCGTCATTGTCGCGCGTGTCGTGTAGGTCTCGGCGGTATCACCCGGCTTCCAGGCAAGTAGAGCCTTGGCATCCTTATAGGTGAGCGTTACAGGATCGCCCGGCTTGCTAAACGTCATAAGATCGGGGTGCCTCAAGGATCGGGTGAGCCCTGTGAGATTGGCCGCCAGCAGAAACGCCCCGACGAGCAGAAAGACGATCCCGACAAATTTTACCCATCGATAGGCGCTTGCGCCGATACGCGCAGCGGCGCCAAACAAGATGCCGCAAGCAAACAACAGATTGATGGCGTCTCTCGTAACCCGGATCGGGAATCTTGCTTCATAGACACGGCCATCGCTGGCTACGGGAGCATTATCCGGCGCGGAGATCCTGAGATAGTCGTTCTGGTAATTGCATTTGCCGCCACCGAGGGTGACGACATCCTTGACGGAATCGATACAAGGGTAATCGACACCGTCAATCCTAATCACCATGGCCTGGGATTCGATCGGAGCAACCTTGATAAATGGACGATACAGTATTGGTCTCTTGACGATATAGCCGTATTCGCCGGCCGGGCTCGCACCCGCCGTCGCAAAGTCGATCCTCTCAGTCACCCGGATGACATCGAAGCGCGTTATGACACCGATGATCGCCGCCGCCAGGAACAGCATGGCGACGATGGCGCTCGTCCGAGCAGCGACCGCATCCTTGTTCCGCACCAGCCACTGCACCGCCGGCAAGGCTGTGATACGATGAAACTGGCCAGCGATGAACCACACCGCGCCGATTGCGGCAAGCCAGTTGATCAGGGATGCCAACCATGGCCGCGGATAAATCGGTGCCGTCGCCGTCCATGTGTCTCCCGGCTGAACTGGAAGATTGCCGCGCGCCGAGAATATCAGCTGATTCTTCCAATACTGATATCTGCCATCGCCCAGCGCACGAATATCCTCAGCGGATGAATGCGCAGGTCCCAGTGGGCCGGATTGATCGGAGAGCTGGAGCTCGCTCCGGCGCGGGTCTTTGGTACTGTCGCCCTTTAAGTAAAACAGCTTCGGAAGGGGTACCTGCAAGTCGATGGTTCTGGCATATCCGTCCTCAACGAACGGACCGGTAAACTGAATCGACTGCTTCCAAGTTCCGGCTTCGATAACAGTGAGCACAAGAAAGGCCATCAGGCATATGACGGCGATCCCGTTTAGTACGGTGCCGTAGCGTCGTTTCACGGCAGAAGCGGCCCGGCACACTTCAGCAATAGATGGCATCCCCCAATTCCCCGATCTTCAAGTATTCACGCACCCGAAATGGCGCGGCCCTCACACTTTTTGTGATTTTTTTTATTCAATGACTTCTTATGATTTTCGATGCAAGGAAAAAGAAAGGATGAATATTATCCCATAAATTTTATTTATTTTAATAATAAGGGAATTACGGCCGATTCTTGTCCGGGTATGGCTTCACATGACTGATTCTTTTCGGAATTTCTGGCCCGGCAACCGCTCGCTGGCGTTTGCCGCCATAAAATCAGGACCGATGAAGCTTACGCCACCAGGACCATCGTTGCCCGCAGGCCGGGATGGTTGTCCGCGAGTTCCAAACGGCCGCCATGCAGCTTGGCGACAGCCGCGACGAGGCTGAGGCCGAGGCCGGTTCCGGGCGTCCCCCGGCTGGCATCGCCGCGATAGAAGCGCTCCACCACCTTGGTCTTTTCATGGGCCGGGATACCCGGCCCGTCATCGGTGACGGAGATACCGACCGTACCGTCGCCACCCCGGATCGCGGCCAAGGTGATGCGGCCATTGGTCGGTGCATATTTCAAGGCATTGTCAATCAGGTTCCCGATCGCCTGGGCCAGCAACACCGTATCGCCGGAGACCGTGACCGGATCGCATCTTTCCAGGGCCAGCGAGATGCCGCGCAGTTCCGCCGCCGGCAGATAGAAATCCGCCGCCTCGCTGACCAGCTCCGACGCATCGACCTGAACGAATCCCGCACGCCGCGCGCCGGTATCGATTTCCGCGAGACGCAGCAGCGCATCGAAGACACGAATGACGCGGTCGACATCGGCCACCGCCCCCTCGATCTCAGCGAAGGTCTCCTCCTGTGCCGGGCGTGTCAGGGACAGCTCCTCCAGGCGCGAGCGCAACTCGGTCAATGGGGTGCGTAGATCATGGGCGATCGAATTCGAGACATTACGGACCCCCTGCACCAGTTGTTCGATCTGGTCGAGCAGGCCGTTGATGGTATGGGACAGGGTATCCAGCTCAGCCGTCGGCGCCGGCACCGTCAGGCGGCGCTTAAGATCCCCGGCCACGATCGCCGCGGTCGTCTGGTTGATGCTGTGAATGGGTGCAAGGAGCATCCGGCGCATCAGCAGCCCGCCGAAGACCCCGACCACCAGTAGGACGGCGATCGCCTCGATCAGGCCGTACCAGAAGCGGGCCTCGAGCGGCATCAGCCGGGTGATGTCGCGGCCGACCAGCAGGTTGTAGCCGTCCGGCAGGACCGTGTGAACGATCACCACCTGGACCTGCCGGCCATCGAGCTTCATCGCCAGCGTATAGGTGCCGGGATTGGCAGGTACCTCCGGGGGCCAGGCCTTCAGATTGCCGGCCAGCGGCACCTTCGCTTTATCGGCCAATAGCAGGATGCGCTCCCCGACGATCTGCATGTCGAGCCGCGCTTCGATCCAGGCGGCGAGCGCCGCCGCCCCCTGCTTGTCGAACAGTTCCACGAAATGCTGCGAATCCTCGCGCAGCAACTCCGCCCGCCCCTCATCGATGGTTTCGCGCCAGGCATGCCAGAGCGGTGCCGCGAACAGGATCAGCGCGACGATGCTGAGAACGACATAGCCGGCAGCCAGGGCATAAGCGGACGACCGGGCGATCCTAAACATCGGCCGTGATCATGTATCCAGCGCTGCGGATCGTCCGCAGCAGGGATTTCGCGAAGCCGAGATCGATCTTCTGGCGCAATTTGCTGACATGCACGTCGACGATATTGGTCTGCGGATCGAAATGATAATCCCAGACATTCTCGATCAGCATGGTCCGCGTCACCACCTGATCCTTATGCCGCATGAGATATTCGAGCAGCTTGAACTCGCGCGGCTGCAAAGCGATCGGCCGCCCCTCCCGCGTCACCTTGCGCGACAGCAGGTCCATCCGCAGATCACCGACCGTCAGAACCGTTTCCATCTGGCTGTTGGCCGGGCCGCGCCGGCCCAGCGCATCGAGCCGCGCCAGCAATTCACCGAAGGCGAAGGGCTTGGTCAGATAATCGTCGCCGCCGCTTTTCAGACCGCGGATGCGTTCATCCACATCCGACAGCGCGCTGAGGATCAGGATCGGCGTCTGATTGCCGCTTTTGCGCAGGGCCTCGATGATCGACAGGCCGTCGATCCCACCCGGCAGCAACCGGTCCATGATGATGGCGTCATAGCTCTCGCTGGCGGCCATGAACATGCCGCCGCGACCGTTATCCACGTGATCCACCGTATGCCCGGATTCCGCCAGCCCCTTCTTCAGGAACCGGGCCACACGCTCGTTATCCTCAACCAGCAGAATCTTCATGCCCTACCTATGCCGGATGCCGGAATGCAGCCGGCCCGTAATTGGTCTACAGCCATGATAGTATCGGTCCTTTCTCATTCTCCCGCAACGATTGCCGGTTTCTCCTGGCGGGTGGCGCCGGGGCGATGCCGGCTCATCCAATGATTGACACGGTCGAGATAGAGATAAACGACCGGCGTGGTGAAGAGTGTCAGGACCTGGCTCACCAGCAACCCGCCCACCATGGTATAGCCCAGTGGCTGGCGTAGCTCCGACCCGGTGCCATGGCCGAGCATCAGCGGCAGGGCGCCGAGCAAAGCCGCCATGGTCGTCATCATGATCGGGCGGAACCGCAGCAGGCAGGCCTGACGGATTGCCTGTTCCGGCGAGAGCCCCTGCTCTCGTTCCGCCTGAATGGCGAAATCGACCATCATGATGCCGTTCTTCTTGACGATGCCGATCAGCAGGATGATGCCGATGAGAGCGATCACCGAAAGATCGAAATGGAAGATGATCAGCATCAGCAGGGCGCCGACGCCGGCCGATGGCAGGGTCGAAAGAATTGTCAGCGGATGGATATAACTCTCATAGAGCACGCCAAGAATGATATAGACCGCGACGATCGCCGCCAGGATCAGATAAGGCTCGCTCTTCAATGAAGCCTGGAAAGCCTGGGCATTGCCCTGGAAGGTACCGAGGATCGCCGCCGGCATGCCGATCGAGGCTGTTGCCTGCTGGATGGCGGCCACGGCATCGCCGAGAGCAACGCCCTGTGCCAGATTGAAGGACAGGGTGATCGCCGGAAACTGGCCCTGATGGTTGATCGAGAGATAACTCACCTTCTGCGTATCGAACTTGGCGAAGGTCGAGAGCGGCACTTGCTGGCCGGTCAACGGCGATTTGATATAGATCTTGCTCAGCGTATCCGGATCGCCCTGGATCTTCGGATCGACTTCCAGGATGACGTGATAGGAACTGCGCTGGGTGAAATATTGCGTCACCTGGCGTTGACCGAAGGCATCGTCCAGCGTCTGGTCGATCACTTGCGGCTGGATACCGAAGCGTGCCGCCTGATCGCGGTCGATCACCAGTGACAGGGTACCACCGCCGGTCTGCTGGTCTGTGGCGACGTCACGCAATTCCGGCAGGGTCTTCAGCTTGGCGGCGACACGCGGCGCCCAGGTATTGAGCTCATCGATATCCGCATCCTGCAACGTGTACTGGAACTGCGTCCGGGCTATTCGGCCGCCGACATTGAGATCCTGGGCCGCCTGCAGGAACAGGGCCGCCCCCTGGACCTTCGCCAGTTGCGGCCGCAACCTCGCAATGATCTGATCGGCGGAGCCTGTCCGCTCATCGCGCGGCTTCAGGCTGATCAGGGCCGTGGCGGTATTGAAGGTTCGGCTGCCCCCCAGATAGGCATACCAGGTGCCAACATCCGGGTCCTTGGCAACAACCTCCATCAACTGCCGCGTCAACTTCGACATCTGCGCGAAGGAGGTGTCCTGCGAGGCTTCGGCGAAACCGGTGATGATGCCGGTATCCTGCTGCGGGAAAAAGCCCTTGGGCACCTCCACATAGAGATAGCCGCTCAAAGCCACCGTCAGGAAGAAGACGATCAAGGTGATGCCGCGATGACGCAGCACGATATCGAGGCCCCTGCCGTACAGCGCGGCCATGCCATCGAAGAATTTCTCGAAGACCATGTAAAGGTGGTTGTGCCGTCGATGCTTTTCGTCGCGCAGGAACAGCGAGCACATCATCGGCGACAAGGTCAGCGAGACGATAGCCGAAACCGCAATGGTCATGGTGACGGTTACGGCGAATTCGCGGAACAGCCGCCCGATGATCCCGCCCATCAACAGCAGCG
Organism: uncultured Rhodospirillaceae bacterium; assembly: GCA_964406155.1. GTDB lineage: Bacteria > Pseudomonadota > Alphaproteobacteria > Dongiales > Dongiaceae > Dongia_B. Next base: position 110,000 of record CAYOQR010000003.1, read on the forward strand.
GAATGAAAACCGCGATCAGGGAGATGCTGATGGAGATGATCGTAAAGCCGATCTCACCGGCTCCCTTGATCGCCGCTTCATATGGGCTGAGCCCGTCCTCGATATGCCGATAGATGTTCTCCAGCATGACGATGGCATCGTCGACCACGAAGCCGACCGCGATGGTTAGCGCCATCAGCGAGAGATTGTCGAGGCTATATCCCACCACGAACATCAGGCCGGCCGTGCCGACCAGGGCCAGCGGCACGGTGATCCCCGGAATGACCGTCGCCCAGAAATTCCGGAGGAAGATAAAGATCACCATCACCACCAGGGCAATGGTCAGGACCAGCGTGAAATTCACATCCCGGACGGAGGCGCGGATGGTCGTCGTCCGGTCGCTGATCTTCTCGACATGAACGGAAGGCGGCACCGACAGCCGGATATGCGGCATGGCCGCCTCGACCCGCGATGCCGCATCGATCACATTGGCGCCCGGCTCCTTGAAGATGATGAGGAGGATGCCGCGCTGGCCGTTCTCATAGGCGGCCAGCTTGGTGTTTTCCGGCCCGTCGATCGCCTGGCCGATATCGCGGATGCGGACCGGCGCGCCCTTGCGATAGGCGACGATGACATCGTTCCAGGGATTGGCCGTGGTCAGTTGGTCGTTGTCGTAGATAGTGAAATTGCGCTGCTGGCCGTCGACCGAGCCCTTCGCCGCATCGACCGTGGCGGAGGAAATGACCCCGGCGACATCCTCGAGCGACATGCCGAGCGCCGCCAGCTTCGCCGGATTGGCCTGAATCCGCACCGCTGGTTTCTGCTGACCGCCGATATAGACCTGGGCAATACCGGGCAGTTGCGAGATCTGCTGCGCCACGACGTTTTCCGCGTAATCATCAATGACCGTCAGCGGTAGGACATCGGAATGGATCGCATAGACCAGGATCGGCGCATCCGCCGGATTGACCTTGCGATAGGAGGGTGGGCTCGGCAGGGTCTTCGGCAATTGACCGGCCGCCGCGTCGATGGCTGCCTGAATGTCCTGGGCGGCCGCATCGATATTGCGGTTGAGATCGAACTGGACCGTGACCGAGGTACTCCCCAGCGAACTCGACGATGTCATCTGCGAGACACCGGGGATGTTGGCGAATTGCTGCTCCAGCGGCGTCGCCACGGTCGATGCCATGGTTTCGGGACTGGCGCCCGGCAGGGTCGCGGAAACCTGGATAGTCGGGAAGTCGACCTGTGGCAACGGCGCCACCGGCAGCAGCGGATAGGCCACCGCGCCGGCCAGCAGCACGCCCAGCATGATCAGCGAGGTCGCGATCGGCCGCTTGATGAAGGGGGTTGAGATATTCATGGCGCGGTCTGCCCGGTCGTCGCCTGCCCGGCCGTCGTCTGCCCGGTAGCGGTCCGCCCTGCCGCCTTCCCAGGCGTTCCGGGTGGATCGACGGCTACCGCTTTCGGTTTCACCGACGTGCCGGGCTGCAGACGGTATTGGCCTGCGGTCACCACCTGCTCGCCGACATCGAGGCCGTTATCGACGACGACGACCCGGCCGGTATCGATACCGATCGTGAGCGGCCGGGCTTCGACAGTCGCGTCTGGTTTCACGACATAAGTGAAGACACCGTCCGGGCCATGCTGCACCGCCGCCGAGGGCATGGTCAGGGCATCGTGCCGGGTCTGCAACAGGACGCGGATATTGACGAACTCGCCCGGCCAGAGCTTGTTGTCCGTATTCGGAAATTCCGCCTTGAGGCGCGCCGTTCCCGTGGTCTGGTCGATCTCGTTGTCGATCAGCTTGATCTGGCCCTGGGCCAGTTCCGTCTTGCTGTCGCTGCCGAGCGCCGTCACCGGGACCGGCCCTGCCGCCAGCGCCTGGGCCACGGCTTGCAGATTTTCCTCCGGCAAGGTGAAGACCACGGTGATGGGATGGATCTGGGTGATGACGACGATGCCGGTCGTGTCCGAGGTATGCACATTATTGCCTTGATCAACCAGGCGGAAGCCGGTGCGTCCATCGATCGGCGCCGTGATGGTGGTGTAGTCGAGCTGCGTCTTGGCGTTCTCGATCGCCGCCTGATCGCCCTGGATCTGCGCCTGCAACTGGGCGACCTGGGCCCGCTGCGTGTCCAATTGCTGCTTGCTGGCGAAATCGTTCTTCGACAAAGCGACATAGCGTTCGAGGTCGCGCTGGGCATTCTGCAACTGCGCAGTATCCTGCGCCTTCTTGGCGATCGCCTGATCCAGGGCTGCCTGGTAGACGCGCGGATCGATCTGCGCCAGCAGATCGCCCGCCTTGACATCCTGCCCTTCGGTGAACGCCACCTTCTGCAACTGGCCGTCCACCCGTGCCGTGATGGTGACTGTGTTCAAGGCCGTCACCGTTCCAAGCCCCGACAGATAGACCGGAACATCCTGCCGCGTGACGGAGGCGGTATCGACGGAAACGGTTGGTGCCTGTTTCGCCGGTAGATCGGCTTCGGCCGGCCGCTCCATCGACCAGCGCCAGGCAATGGCGCCCAATGCACCAACCACAAGGAGAGGGATCAGCGTTTTGTAATTCATCTGCGGCAGACCTTCGGCGATATCTCCGACGACCGCCCAGTCGATTCCGTCTGGGAAATTCAGTTCAGGAGATTCCGCCCAGGGAGAATCCCGCTCACCGGCGCGGGCCGTCGATGAGCCGCAGCATAGAGCGCTGACGATTAACGCCAGCTCGGCGAAACATGAAGAATTTTTAATCTTGCCCGGCCATCATCCCCTGCCATCGCCGGGAAGTGCCGTCGCCTTGTCAGCCAAGGGACAGGAAGGCACCGTCCCGGTACCCCGGCCAAGGCAGATATGAAACGGCCGCGCGATCGATTGATCGCGCGGCCGCTTGGCCACCATGCCTGCTCGAGAGGCTATACAGGCGGTGGTTGATCGAGGGTTTAGAAATTGAAGGAGGTACCGAGGCCCAGCGACACGGCATGGTAGCCGCCGGCGGCAGCATCGCCGTGCTGGCCGTTGGCCCAGGTATATTGAACCGTGCTGTCCAAGGCGATGCCGGGGCCCATATCATATTTGCCGGTCAGGGCAACCGTGTTCACCGAACGGCTGCGATTGGCCTTGGTCAGATTGTCGAACTGCGAATGGCTGTATTGCAGCCCAACGGTCCAGGCGTCGACATTATAGGCAATACCGCCGCCGGCCACCCAGCCGTCCTGATTGCCGACCACGCCGTCTTCGTCTTCATTGGCGTTGTTGAGGCCGTTGTCGTAATACTGGAAGGCACCGCCGACCGACCATTGGCCGAAGGTCAAGTTGAGGCCGGTCTGGTAGAACCGACCCTTGTTGTCACGGGGATAATCGTGACCGCCCTGACTCAGGGCCAACGAGACCGCACCATCCCAGTCGATGCTCCAACCATCGAAGTCGCGGCTGTAATTCAATGCGACATCGACGATGTTGCGCTGCTCGCCATCGGTCACTTTCGGCATGCCGCTGTGGAAATCGCCGACACCGTCATCGGCGCTCTTCTTGTCGCCATTCGGCGTCCAGGAGAGGCCAAGCTGGAAGCCGGCGAAATTCGGCGTGATATAGACGATCTTCTGGGCGCGATCGCCATTGGCGCTGCGGAAGCTGCCGACACCGTTGCAGACGCCGGCCGACATGCCGGAAAAGGCGTTGTTGATGACCTGGTTCTGCGAGAAGGCGCCGAAATTCTCGGTGCCGCCGACCGGTGTCACGCAGAGCGCCTGCAAGGCGCCATCCTGCGCACCGATGCGTAAGTCACCGAAACCGCCCCGGAAATAGGCGAAAGCGTCATGGAACTGGTTGCCGGAAACCTGTTCGGCATAGAGCGTCACGCGCGCACCAACGGTGACGCCGTTATCGAGCGTCGTCTCGCCACTGAATTTCAGCCGGGCATCCTGGAACACACCGTCGCTGTAGTGACCGTGACCCAGATCGGGATTCCGGTTGCTGTTGCTGACATGCTTGCTGTTGTCGTCGATATTGACCAGGACGGCGGTGTTCATATACCCGCCAATCGAGAGTTTGATACCGTCGGCGGCCAAGGCCGGGCTGGCCACGAAGCCGGCAGCAAGGAGCGCGCTGCTCCCCAGTAAAACCTTTTTCATAATGCGATTCCCCAAAAATCCCGCGAGACCGGCGCCGATCGGCACCGCAGCCCTGATGGCTGGATGACAAAGCCGTGACAGGCTTCAGGCAGATTTCTTGCGTGTCGTTGACTATATGTCTATGATCTAGTTTGTCTAAATTGATACCTTTTAGATATAAGAGGTATTCCGTCATGCCTGAACTGCGTCATCTCCGGTACTTCCTGGCAGTTGCGGAAGAGCTGAATTTCACCCGAGCGGCGGAACGGCTGCATATCGCCCAACCGCCCTTGAGCCGGCAGATCCGCGATCTGGAGATGGCGATCGGCACGCCATTGATCGACCGCGGCAGCCAACCCCTGCGTCTCACCGAGGCCGGCATATACTTGCGCGAGGAGGCTCGGAACCTGGTGGCCGGGTTCGAGCGGATCCTGGACGGCGCCAACCGGATCGGCCGGCGCAATGCGGGCTGGATCGGCATCGGCTTCCTGGAATCCGCGATGTACGGTTACCTGCCGCGCATCCTCCGCGCCTTCCGCGCGTGCCATCCCGAGATCGACGTTCAGCTATCGGCGATGACACCGGATCAGCAGATCGCGGCCTTGCGTGACCGCCGCATTCATATCGGCTTTCTGCGCCCGCGTCTTGAGACGGAGGAGTTCGCGCAGGAAGTCGTGCATTTCGACACCCTGGGCATCGCCCTGCAAAGCGACCATCCCCTGGCAACAGCGGAGACCGTGCCCTTCGCTCTTCTGGCAGCCGAGCCTTTCGTTGCCTACGGCACGCAGGCGCAGCCGAACTTCATGGATTATCTGCACCGCATCAGCCGCAATGCCGGGATCAAGCTGCGGATCGCCATGGAGGTGGATCAGCCGGAAACGGCCCTTGGCGCCGTGGCGGCCGGATTCGGCGTCAGCCTGCTGCCTTTGTCGCTCGCCGGCCAGGGGCGCGACGGCGTGGTGATCCGGCCGATCGGCGACCGGCCGCCGCCGCATCCTCTGCTGGCTTTGTATCGGCGCAACGAGTTGTCGCCCGCCTTCCACGATTTCCTCGAGACGGTCCGGCAAGCGGAGCCGAAACAGAACGATCCTGGGCAAGCTGATCCGGGGCAGATCGATCCCAAGCACGCCGATCCGGACAAAGCGGCATCGGGGGCCCCTTGAATTCGCTCATGCCACCCCCTTTTCTTTTGACGAAGCACGCTATCATGCCCGCAGCTTGCGAGGAGGACATCCATGATACGATCGGAAAAGGTTGAATTCCCCGGCGCCCAAGGCGATCTGCTGGCGGGACGGTTGGAGAGTCCCATGGGCCGACCCCGCGCCGTCGGCCTCTTCGCCCATTGCTTCACCTGTTCCAAGGATGTCTTCGCGGCACAGCGCATCAGCACCGCTCTGGCGGAACAGGGTATCGCCGTCCTGCGCTTCGACTTCACCGGCCTCGGCAACAGCCAGGGCGATTTCGCCAATACCACCTTCTCCTCGAATGTCGAGGATCTGGTGGCGGCGGCCGATTTCCTGCGCACCCGCTACCAGGCACCGAAACTGCTGATCGGCCATAGCCTGGGCGGGGCGGCCGTGCCGATGGCGGCGATCCGCATCCCCGAATGCATCGCAGTCGCGACGATCAACGCACCCTATGACCCGGCCCATGTGCAGCGCCTCTTCGCCGATGCCGTGCCGGAAATCGACGCCGCAGGTACCGCGACAGTGACGCTGGCGGGACGCAGCTTCACCATTCGTCGGCAATTCCTGCAGGATTTACTGAGCCACAAACCCGGCGAGGCACTGAGGGATCTGAAGCGGGCATTGCTGATCTTTCATGGTACGACGGACCAGACCGTCGGCATCGAGAATGCACGGCTGATCTATGAGGCGGCCCGCCATCCGAAAAATTTCATCGCCTTGGACGGTGCCGATCACTTCCTCTCGAAGCGGGAGGATGCAGCCTATATCGCGAACATCCTCGCAACCTGGGCACAGCGTTACATCGGCGCGCATGAAAGCCGCGCTGCGCCCCCGGTCGCCGCGCCCGGGACGGTGGTCGTGACCGGTGCGGGCGACGGCAAATTCCCGCAGCTCATCTCCGCGCACGGTCATCTGCTGCGGGCCGACGAACCGGTCGAGGTCGGCGGCACGGATACCGGTCCGGGCCCCTATGACCTTTTGCTCTCGAGCCTCGGCGCCTGCACCGCGATGACGGTGCGGATGTATGCCGAGCGCAAAGCCTGGCCGCTGGAGAACGTGCAGGTCACCTTGCGCCACAGCAAGGTCCATGCCGAGGACTGCGCCGAATGCGACCAGGCCGACCGGAAGATCGACCTGGTCGAGCGCCGGATCCGGTTCGACGGGCCGCTGGACGAGACCCAGCGGCAGCGATTGCGGGAAATCGCCGACAAATGCCCGGTGCATCGTACCCTGACCTCCGAGATACGGATCGACACGGCGGTCGATCCGGCGGTCGATCCTGCGGTCTGAGACGGCAATGACATCGAAACATCTGCTGATCGTCGCGCATATTCCGTCGGACAATACCCGGCGCCTGCGCGATGCCGTGGTTGCCGGCGCGACGGCGCCGGAGATCGCCAATGTCGAGTTGCGTGTCCTGACACCCTTCGAAGCCCATCCGCCGGATGTCAAATGGGCCGATGCCATCATTCTCGGGACCACGGAGAATCTCGGCTATATGAGCGGGGCACTGAAGGACTTCTTCGACCGCATCTATTATCCCTGCCTGGAGGAAACCCAGGGCAGGCCTTATGCGCTCTATATCCGTGCCGGCCATGACGGCACCGGCACGCGGCGCGGCGTCGAGACCATCACCACCGGCCTGCGCTGGCGTGCCGTCCAGCCGCCGGTCCTTTGCCGCGGTTCGTGGCAGGAAGCCTTCATCGGCCAATGCGAAGAGCTCGGCATGCTGATGGCCGCCGGGCTGGAGGCCGGCGTCATCTGACGCCCTCACATCCCCAGCCTTCGCTTCACGCCCCTTCGCCTCACATCCCCTCGCCTCACATCTCCGTGTCAGGCCCAATCATCCTAGTCGTTTCCGCTCGGCTTGGTAGAATGAGCCGATCTGACCGGGGAGATGAGGTGAGGCATGCTCTGGCGCGGTGGGCGGCGTAGTGACAATGTCGAGGATCAACGTGGCCTCGGCGGGGGTGGCCCCGGCGGTGATGGATTGGGCAGCGGGGGTTTCGGCGGCGGAGGTTTCGGCGGCGGCCGACGGGTCGGGGTCGGTGGCGGCCTGGGGCTCATCGTCATTGTCGTCGTCGCCTTGCTCTTCGGCGTCGATCCTTCGACCCTGCTCTCAGAGATCGCCGGCACGCCCGGCCCCGGCTATCAGAGCGACCAGGGCTATCAACAGAATACCGGCACAAATACGGGCCTGGGCACGGGTACCGGCAATGGCGCCGCGACGGGCAAGCCGGACGAGATGAAGGATTTCGTCTCGGTCGTGCTGGCCGATACGGAGGATACCTGGACGGATATCTTCCATCAGATCGGCCGCAGCTATGTCCCGCCGCATCTCGTATTGTTCTCCGGCAGTGTGCGATCCGCCTGCGGCTATGCCCAGGCGGCGATGGGACCCTTCTATTGCCCGGGCGATTCTAAGGTCTATATCGATCTCTCTTTCTATGATGAGCTGCGGAACCGCTTTCACGCGCCAGGCGATTTCGCCGAGGCCTATGTCATCGCCCATGAAGTCGGCCACCACATCCAGCATCTGCTCGGCATCACCGACAAGGCGGACCAGTTGCGCGCGCGGATGAGTGATACCGATGCCAATGCCCTTTCCGTCCGCATCGAATTGCAGGCGGATTGCTTGGCCGGCATCTGGGCCAATCATGCGGAGAAGGACCGGCGCAACATCACCATTGAGCCGGGCGATGTCGAGGAAGCCCTGACCGCCGCCGCCGCCATCGGCGACGACCGTCTGCAGCAACAGGCACAGGGTTATGTGGTACCGGACAGTTTCACCCACGGCAGCTCGGCCCAACGGGTGAAGTGGTTCAAGACCGGGCTTAATGCCGGAGACCTCAATGCCTGCGACACCAGCGGCAAGCTCTGACGGACAGGCCGCCGGAGACGCCGCCTCAAAGATCGGCTGAGCGCAATTCCTCCCGGCGGCGGGCGACGAAATCCGCCAAGGCTTCCGCGATGGCCGGGTCCAGCGGCGGTTGCTCATATTGTGCCAGGGCCTGCTGCCAGATCCGGGTCGCCCGCTCCGTCGCATTCTGGGCGCCGGCGATTTCCCAGGCTTCGTAATTCTGCCAGTTCGACAACAGCGGCTGATAGAAAGCCGTCTCGTATCGCGCCAGGGTATGCGGCGAGCCGAAGAAATGCCCGCCCGTCGGCACGGCGGCGATCGCCTCGAGGGCGATCTCATCGGCATCGACGCGGATTGGCTGGATGGTCTGCGCCATCATCTGCAGCATCTCGACATCCAGCACGATCTTTTCGAAGGAAGCCGTCAGCCCGCCCTCCATCCAGCCGGCGCCGTGATAAACCAGATTGGCGTGGCCCATCACCGAGGACCAGATCGACATCTGCGATTCATAGGCGGCCTGGGCATCGACGACATTGCTGGCGCTGGAATTGCTGGCCCGGTAGGGCAGATGATAAAGCCGCGCCAATTGCCCGGCAGCCAGAGTGGCGCGGGCATTCTCCGGCGTGCCGAAAGCCGGCGCACCGCTGCGCATATCGACATTGGAGGTGAAAGCGCCATAGACCACGGGTGCCCCCGGCCGCACCAATTGCGTGAGCACGATGCCGGACAGCGCTTCGGCATTCTGCTGCGTCAGCGCGGCGGCCAGAGTCACCGGCGTCATCGCGCCCATCAGGGTGAAAGGCGTCACCACCACGGCCTGGCCGAATTCCGACATCGCCATCAGCCCATCGCTCATTGCTTCGTCGAAGCGGCGCGGCGAATTGACGGAGATGATCGTCAGCACCGAGGGATCGCCGATCATCTCCTCCCGTGTCTTGCCGCGCGACAGCGCCATGATATCGATGCCATCCAGCGCCCGCTGCCGGCCGATCGCCGAACAATGATAGACCCGGTCGGCATAGGTGACATTGGCGAGATAGCAGTCGAGATGCCGTGTCGTCGCCGGCAGTTCGATAGGCGCCGTCGGCTGATTGCCGAGGAAATGGATGATGTCGAAACTCTGCGCCAGCTTGATCAGCGAGATGTAATCGGCGTAGTTCCCTGAGCGACGGCCGTTGATGCAGTCATGGACATTAGGCGGACCGGCCACCAGGCCGAAGGCGACATGATCGCCGCCAATCGATAGCCGGCGTGCCGGGTTGCGCGGGGTCAGGGTGAAATGCGACGGCGCACTGCGCAAGGCCTGCTCGACCAGGCCGCGCGGAATCCGCACCAGGCCGCTGGCCTCGTCCACCTCGGCGCCGGCCTGTCGGAACGCGGCGCAGGCCGCCAGTCCCATGAACTCGATGCCGATCTGCTCCAGCAGCCGCAGCGAGGCCTCATGGATCGCCTCGAGCTGATCGCGGCTGAGCGGCTCGATGGGCGCGAAACTGTTGCGTAAAGACCCGGCCGGCACGCTTTGCCGCAGATGGCCTGCCCCACCGTCCCGCTCCCGTCGATGCCGTCGGTTCGCTCGTTCGCCGCCCATCGCGCTCCCGATCTCATGTTCTATCGGCGTCGGCCCTGCACCGGACGCCTCTTTCCCTCAGGCTGGCACCGGGCCAGGAAAATCCTCTGTTCTGTTTTCGACATTTGATAGTATTTTCAGAATAGGGAGATTTGGTACTGGCGGACAGGAAATGACAGAAGGATTGCGGGCCGGATCAGGTACAGGCGAGGCGCCCTTCCGGATCGGCGTGATCCTGCTGCCCGGCTTTTCGCTGATGGCCTTCGCCGCCACGGTCGAGCCGCTGCGCAGCGCCAATCTGATGCGCGGCGAGACCTTGTATCGCTGGACCCATCTGTCGCCGGGCGGCGGCCTGGTCGCCTCGAGCGGCGGGCTGGAGGTCCGCACCACCGATCTGCCATCCGGCGGGCGGATGGAGTATGACCTCATCATCCTCTGCGGCGGGCTCGGCTGCGAAAGCTATCGCAACGGCCGGCTGACCGCCTTCCTGCGTCAGGCGACACGGCATGGCCTGATCGTCGGCAGCGTCAGCACCGCCAGTTTCATTCTGGCGCGCTCGGGGCTGCTGGACGGCCGCCGCTGCACCCTGCATTGGGACTATCTGCCGGCCTTCAAGGAAAGCTTCCCCGAGATCGCCGTCAGCAGCGAGCTCTTCGTCATCGATCGCGGCATCTATACCTGCGCCGGCGGCACCGCCGCCCTGGATATGATGCTGCAGCTCATCCGGGAGCATCACGGCGAGGCCCTGGCCAAGCTGATTTCCGATCAGTTCATTCACGGCACGTTGCGTCAGGCACGGGAAGCCCAGCGCATGGAGCTTGGCAACCGGTTGGGTCTCTCGCATCCGGTTGCCGTCAAGGCAGTCGCCTTGATGGAGCGCAGCATCGCCGCTCCCCTCCCACTCGGCAGGATCGCCGAGCAGCTTGAGATCTCGACCCGCCAGCTCGAGAGATTATTCCGCCAGAGTTTCGGCCATACCCCCGCCAAACATTACCTGCATCTTCGGCTCGACAAGGCGCGAAAACTGCTGCGGCTGACCACCTTCTCGGTGCTGGACGTTGCCCTTGCTTGCGGCTTCGTCTCAGCCTCGCATTTCGCCAAAACCTACCGGCTTCATTTCGGCATCGTGCCGACAGCGGATCGACAGATCGAGCGCTCGGCCACTGTCAGCAGCGGAACAGATTAAGCAGCCGGCCTTCACCGGCGGCACGCTCACGAATCCTTGATGAGCCGTTGACCTTGGCCAGGAACTCAAGCACCGCCTTCCCCGTTATGCTTGTCTCGAAAGTGTCAAAGCGGGGGGATGCGATGCAATACATCCTGCTCTGGCTGATCGGCCTTCCGATCCCAATTCTGCTGCTGCTCTGGTTCTATTTCCGCTGAGCCCGGCCGACGACCGTCGTCAGTCGCCTATTCCGCAGATTGCTTACGTCGCGGCCCTTACTTCGCGACCCTTACTTCGTGACTTGGGCGATCCCCCGCAACGCCGCCCGCTGGCGCCATCTCTCGATATAGAGATTGCCGATACCGCTGGCGGCGATCAGGCCGGCGCCGAGGAAGATGCCGTGATCCGGCACTTCGCCCCAGATCAGATAGCCGAGCAGGAAGGCCCAGAGCAGCGAGGAATATTCCATCGGCGCGATGGCCGAGGCCGGCGCCATGCGGAAGCTCTTGAACAGCAGGTATTGGGCGACACCGCCCAACAACCCGACCCCACCGAGGATCAGCCATTGCCCGGCCGTGGGTTCGTGCCACCAGAGGATGGTGGGAATGAGGCAGCCCAGGGCGAAGATGCCGTTCGACATGAACATCTGCATCAGCACGTTTTCCGTCAGCCCGGCCTTGCGCAGCAGAATGTTCGATATTCCCCACATCACCGCCGCACCCAAGGTGAGCCAGACCGGCAGCGAGAAACCGAGGCTGCCGGGTTCGCAGGCGATGACGACGCCGATGAAGCCCAGGATCACCGCGCCCCAACGGGAACCGCTGACCTGCTCCTTCAGCATGAAGATGGAAAGCACGGTGATGATGATCGGCGCCGCGTAATAGATCGTCACCAACTGCCCGTAGAGCAGGGTCTTCGAGGCAGTGTAATAGCAGAGCCAGGCGCCGAGGATCAGGACGCCGCGGGCAATCAGGCTCTTCTTGCTGGGTGCGCGAAGGCTTTCGAGAATGACACCGGGTCCGCGGAAGGCGAGGCAACCGATCAGGATGACGATGCTGCGCGCGATCAACACCTGCCAGATCGGGATATCGGCCTTCACCAGCAACCGCACCAGGACATCCTGCAGGGTAAAGATCAGATAGGCCGAGGCGGCGATCAGCAGCCCGCGGGTAATGGTCGGATGTTGTGCGGCATTCATCGGTGCGGGGCTCCCCAGACGGTGGGAGTCTGGAGAGGATCACCGGCAAAGTCCATCGCGCTTAGACCGCCTTTCCTGCATAAGGGGCCTGCAAGGGCGCCATGACAGACGACGACCGCAGGCGCCGATGCGGTTTGAAGATGCGACCGGATTTGCGCTACCAATAGCGGCATTGGGTGCGGTCGCCTGCTGATGGCATCGCATCCGGCCCGACCGGTGAAGAAAGGAATTGGAAGATGGATCTGGGACTGTCAGGCCGCAAGGCGATCATCTGCGCCTCCAGCAAGGGATTGGGCAAAGGCTGTGCCCTGGCGCTGGCGCAGGAAGGCGTCGACGTCACCCTCAATGCGCGTAATCTGCCGGAACTGGAGGCCACGGCGGCGGAAATCCGCGCCGCGACCGGCGTGAAGGTTTCGGTGGTCGCCGCCGATATCACCACCCCGGAAGGTCGCACCGCCGTCCTGAAAGCCTGCCCCGAACCCGATATCCTGGTGAACAATGCCGGCGGCCCGCCGATGGGCGATTTCCGCGACTGGCAACGCGAGGATTGGATCAAGGCGCTGGATGGCAACATGCTGACGCCGATCGAACTCATCAAGGCGACGGTCGACGGCATGATCGCCCGCCGCTTCGGCCGGATCGTCAATATCACTTCATCGGCCGTCAAGGCGCCGATCCCTTCGCTCGGCCTTTCCAACGGCGCGCGCAGCGGACTGACCGGCTTCGTCGCCGGCCTCGCCCGTCAGGTCGCGCGCTATAACGTCACCATCAACGGCCTGCTGCCCGGCTCATTCGACACCGACCGCCTGCAATCCGGCGCCGCCACCACGGCGGCGGCCAGCGGCAAGACGGCCGCCGATATTTATGACGAGTGGCGCCAGGGTGAGGCGACCGGCCGGTTCGGGACTCCGGCGGAATTCGGCGCCGCCTGCGCCTTCCTCTGCGCCGCATCCTCCGGCTATATCAACGGCCAGAATCTGCTGCTGGACGGCGGCACCTATCCCGGCACGTTCTAAAAAACCGAGACGCCCATAGCCCCGCCGCGTCGGCCGGCACTCAGCGCGCCCTTGGGGCGGAGCTTGGCGCGGCGGGCACGATCAACGCATCGAGGGCGACGCAGCCCTGCGGCCCGGCCATGATCGGGTTGAGATCGCATTCGGCAATCAGATCGCCGAGATCGCCCAGCATGACGGAGAAGGCCGCCAAGGCCCGCGCTACCGCCTCGATATCGATCGCCGGCATGCCGCGATAGCCCTGCATCAGTTTGTGCAAGGCGAGGCGCTGCAACAGCCGCGTGGCCGTGGGCGCATCGATCGGCGCCAGGGCGAATTGCCGGTCGCTCAGCAATTCGATCAGGGTGCCGCCCGCTCCCACCATCGCCAGGGCGCCGAATTGCGCATCGTACAAACCGCCAAAGGAAAGCTCCAATCCACGCGGCGCCATCGGCATGACCAGGACCTGCGGCCCGAGACGCCGGGCAAGATCGTCATAACCGGTCCGCAAAGCCGCCTCATCGCCGAGGCCGAGCAGGACGCCGCCGACATCGGATTTATGCAGGATGCCGGGCATCGCCGTCTTCAGGGCGACCGGCCAGCCAAAACGACGTGCGGCGGCGAGGGTATCCTCCACCGTTTCCACCACGGCGAAGGGCAATGTCGGCACGCCGTAATCGCCGAGCAGCGACAGGCTCTCGGCCTCGCTGAGCGCCGTGCCCTCCTGCAACCGGTTCTGCCATTTCGCCCGTATCCCCGACGGCGCCGGGCACGGCTCGATCGCCGGTTGGCGCAGCCAGTCGCGATGCGCCATCGCCTTGCCGATCACGCGCAAGGTCGAGGCGATGCCGCTCAGGACCGGAATGCCTTCCGCCGTGAGGCCGGCCGCCAGCAGGTCGCTGCCGCCGCTGCCGATATTGGTGCTGATCACCACCGGCTTGTCGGTGCGCGCGAAGGCCTCCCGCATTGCCCGCGCATAGCCTTTGACCAGATAGTAATCATCGCGGGTCTCGGCGCAGAGCACGCCGATCGCCGTATCGCAGTCCCGCAGCAAGGCGGTCATCAGATCGGCGAAGGCCGCTTCGTAATCCTGCCCCGTGCCCCAGGCATCCAGGGGATTGATCGGGTCGAGGCCGTAATCGAGCCGCGCCGCCAGCTTGGCTTGCGTCGCCGCATCGATCTTCGCGAAGGGCACACCGGCATCCTCGGCGAGATCGACCATCAACTCACGCAGGCCGCCGGAATCATGCATGCTGGCGAGGCCGCCTGCGGCGAGCTCGCGCGGCCCGGAAAACAGCCGCAGCGTGTTGGCGAAATCGTCCAGGTTATCGACCTCGATGACGCCGTGGCGGTCGAACAGAGCGCGATAGGCCGCGTGATTGCCGGCGACGGCGCCGGAATGGCTGGCCGCCATGGCGGCGCTGGCATCCGTGCGCCCGACCTTCAGCACCACGACCGGCACTGAGCGGCGGCGCGCCGCTTCGAGCGCGGCAACGAAACGCGCTGGATCGCGCACGGTTTCCAGGAACAGGCCGACGCAACGGATTTCCGGCTGCGCCAAAGCAAAGTCGAGATAATCGGCGGCCGTCGTCACCAGTTCCTGCCCCGAGGAGACGGCGAGACCGAAGCGCAGGCGCCGATCCGTGTGGCATAGGGCGGAGAAGACCGTGCCGGAATGGGTGATCAGCGCAACCGGGCCGGGCTCGACCCAATCGGGCGGCGGAAAGCCGCAGACCCGCAGGCCGAAATTCAGGTGATAGAAGCCCATGCAATTGGCGCCGCAGATCACCATGCCGGCTTCCCGGGCGATCGCCGCCAGACGCCGGGTCAGCGGCGGCTCCGTATCGTCAGGTAGATAACAGCTACCGAACAGCACCGCTGCACGGGCGCCGGCTTGGACGGCATCCCGCAAGGCGGCCTCGGCACGCTGATTGGCGACACCGATGACCGCGAGATCGACCCGTTCGGGCAGGGACTGCATGTCGGGATAACAGGGCTGGCCATCGATCTCGGGATAAGCCGGATTGACGAAATAGACCCGGCTCGGCGTGCCGGGCGCCGTCGTCGCCGTGATCATACCCCGGCCGACCGAATCCGGTTTCGGCGAAGCGCCGATCAGGGCGATACTCGCGGGCTTCAATAACGGATCGAGTTGATGTGCCGGCATGAATGCCCGACCTTCCTCTGCTGTTTTTGCCGGCATGGCGGCCGGCTCCCCTCTGAGAGACGGCTTCAATCTGAAAAGCATCGTGCTCCAGGTTTGGGATAGGCCAATCCCGGAAACCGGTCCAGCCGATCAAAAATCATCACCATATGCCATCACTTCATATGATCCCGGCATGGCCCGCAGCGGCGCATTGCCAGCGACTCGGTAGATATGCCAGGGAAGGAGCATGGAATTGGGACAAGCCATGGAACAGAACCGGGCGACATGTGCGGCCGATTTAAACTGACCACGCCGCTGGAGGCCCTGGAGGCGCTTTTCGGCATTCAGGCGGCAACCAACCTGCAGCCGCGCTACAACGTCGCGCCGACCCAGGAGGCCAGCGTCATCGGCCTGTCGCAGGACGGGCGGCGGGAATTGCGCTCGTTCCGCTGGGGCCTCGTTCCGGCCTGGGCCAAGGACACCAAGATGGCGGCCAGCATGATCAATGCGCGGTCGGAAACCATCCAGGAGAAGCCGGCCTTCCGCCAGGCTTTCGCCAAGCGGCGCTGCCTCATTCCCGTCGATGGCTTCTATGAATGGCCGGCGACGGATACCGCCCCGGGCGCGGCCAAGGAAACGGGAACCAAGCGCAAGCTGCCGGTTCTCCTGACCTTGCCCGAAGATCAGTGCTTCGCCTTCGCCGGGTTGTGGGAAGGCTGGCGCGATCCGGATGGTGTGATCCTGCGCAGCTTCACCATCGTGACGACGACGGCGATCCCCGAATTGGAACAACTGCATCACCGCATGCCGGTCATTCTGCCCACGGAAAGCTATGCCGCCTGGCTCGATCCCAGGACATCGCTAACAGACGCGCAAAATCTTCTTCAACCTTATACGCAAAAACCAATCGTCCAGACCGCGGTCGGCGATGCCGTCAACAGCGTCCGTATCGACGATCCGCGCTGTATTCTGCCGCTGCAGCAGGCCTTGCTGTAACCCAAACCATCCGGTGGCGGCTTGCGGGCTGGACATGCAAGAACGGCATGCTGCGCCCTTCATCTGCCGTCTCGACAGCCCCCGGGCTGATGCTGGATAGTGTCGGCAACGACGAACCGGCTCGGCCGGACGACAATTGAGGGGATAGTATGACCATCAACATCATCGATCCGCAGGCGGCCGGCCGGCCGCATGTGGACAGCTACTGGGCCGTCACCGCCGGGGCCGAGGTCGAGAACACGCCGGCCATCGCCGGGGATATTGATGTCGATGTGGCGATCATCGGCGGCGGCTATACCGGGCTCTCCACCGCCTATCACCTCGCCAAGGAATTTGGTCAGACCGCCCATGTCCTGGAAGCCAACCAGATCGGCTGGGGCTGCAGCGGCCGCAATGGCGGCTTCGCTTCGATCGGCATCGGCAAGACCAGCATGAGCGACTGGATCCGCCGCTGGGGCCTGGAAGAGGCCCGCAACTGCTTCAACCAGAGCCGCGATGCCGTCCGCCTGACCAAATCGCTGCTGGAAAACGAAGCGATCGATGCCGAGCCGACGCCGGATGGCGGGCTGGAACTGGCGCATCAGCCGAGCCGGGTGAAGAATTTCGCCGAAGACCAGCGTTTCATGCGCGAGAAATTCGGTGTCGAAACCCGCATTCTCGGCAAAGCGGATCTCGAACGCGATCATCTGGTCAGCCGCGAGGCCTATGGCGCGCTCTACTATGAGGAAGGCTTCGCCCTGCATGCCATGCGCTATGCCCGTGGCCTCGCCCGGGCGGCGCAACAGCGCGGCGCCCTGTTGCACAGCGCCTCGCCGGTGCAGTCCTGGCGGCGCGACGGCAAGCGTCATCTGCTGCAGACGCCGGGCGGCGTCGTGCGGGCGCGCCAGGTAGTGATCGGCGGCAACGGCTATACCGGCGACCGCCTGCATCCCCATCTCAACGGCCGCCTGCTGCCGGTGCTCTCCAACATCATCGTGACGCGTCCCCTGACCGAGGCCGAGCGGCAGTCGGTCAATTGGCTCACCTATCGCAAAATCTGGGACACGCGGCATCTGCTCTTCTATTACCGCCTGCTGCCCGATAACCGGATCCTGTTCGGCGCGCGCGGCGGTATCGAGGATACGCCGGAAAGCCGCCAGGAACATCGCGCCTGGCTGACCCGCCGCCTGGGCGAGATGTTCCCGCCGCTGGCGAAAGTGGATATCGAGTATTTCTGGAACGGCTGGGTCTGCGCGACCATGGACAAGAGCCCCCATGTCGGCACCACCGATGACGGGACCGTGCATTACGCTTTGGGCTATATCGGCACCGGCGTCGCGCTGTCGACCTATTGCGGCCGGCTGCTCGCGCATCAACTGGCCGGCTCGACCAGCTTGCAGGCCAGCAGCCTCTTGCGCGTGCCCCTGCCGCGTTTCCCGTTCCCGGCTTTCCGCCGGCTCTACCAACGCGTCATGTACCGGGTCTTCGAGTTCCAGGACCAGCGTCCGTGACGGCCGACCCTGCCACAATGGAACGGCGGCCCCTGACCCCGCTGTTCCGTTATGTGGTCGGACCGCTCGCCTTGCTCTCCATGGGCCTGGGCTGGAGCGGCAGCTATACCCTGGCCAAGATCGGCACCATGCATGGCGGCTCGCCCTTCGGCCTGACGATCTGGGAAGGCCTGGGCAGCGGCCTGCTGCTGCTGATCGTCTGCGCGGCCACCGGGCGCTGGCCGCGCCTGAGCCGTCCGTATCTGATCTATTACGCCGTCAATGGCTTGATCGGCCTGGCCCTGCCATCCGTCATCCTGCTCTTCGTCGCCCCGCATCTGCCGGTCAGCATCACCACCTTGCTGATACCGCTGGCGCCGGTCATGACCTATCTCTTCGTCCTGCTGCTGCGCATCGAGCGGTTCGTGGCCCTGCGCGCCGCCGGCGTCCTGCTGGGCTTCGCCGGCGTCCTCATGATCGTGCTGCCGCAGAACAGCCTGCCGGATCCCTCGATGACGGGCTGGGTCTTCATCGGCCTGGCGGCCTCGGCGCTCTATGCCTCGCAGAATGTCTATATCGCCCTGAAATGCCCGCCCGGCGCCGATGCCCTGACGCAGACCGCAGCGATGCTCTTCATCGGCGGCCTGCTGGTGGTTCCCTTCGCCGCGATCTTCGACGGCTTCCAGTCCTTCCTGCCGCCCTGGGGCATTGTCACCGCCTGTGGCGCCGGCATGATGCTGGTCAATGCCTTCTTCACCATCACCTATGTCTGGACCATCCGGGTGACCAGCCCGGTCTTCGCCTCGCAGATGGCTTATACGATCACACTCTGCGGCTCGCTCTGGGGCTGGCTGCTGTTCGATGAAACACACAACATGTGGATCTGGCTCGCCTTGCTCGCCATGATCCTCGGCGTCATCCTCGTCACCCTGGTGCAGGGTCGCTCAGCCGCGCGGATGATAGGCAGGGAGGCACGGTGAACGCCCAGGCTAAACCGAAGCCTGCGGCCCTGTTGCTGATCGATCTGCAGCGGGCGATCGATGATCCAAGATGGGCGGCGGACGGCCCGCGCAACAATCCCCAGGCGGAGAAAACTGCGACGGCCCTGCTGGATCATTGGCGTGCTCATGCCTGGCCGGTCCTGCATATCCGCCACGATTCCGTCGAGCCGCATTCGACCTATCGGCCCGGGCAACCCGGCCATGACTTCAAGCCCGAGGCCCAGCCACTGGCCGGCGAAACGATCATCGCCAAGCAGGTCAACAGCGCCTTCATCGGCACCGGGCTCGACCGTCATCTCCGGGAGAACGGTATCGATCGCCTGGTGATCTGCGGCGTCATCACCAACAATTCCGTGGAAGCCACGGTCAGGATGGCCGGCAATCTCGGCTATCGTGTCCTGCTGGTCGAGGATGCCTGTTTCACCTTCGGCCGCCGAGATTACAACGGCCGCCTCTGGTCGGCCGCAGACGTCCACGCGCTCAGCCTCGCCAATATGCAGGGCGAATATGCCGAGATCGTCACCGGTGCAAACGTGCTGTCCGGCCGCGTCCTCTAAACCGCGTCGATCAGATGCAGGAACGAGCCGGAAACATTGCCCCGGCGCAGGCCGCAAGAACCGAGATCCCGGCCCTGGGCATCGCATGCCCTGAAGAGCGGTTCAGCATCGCCTTCCCGCAAGGTCGTCGCGTAGTGGAATTCATGGCCGCGCAGATCGCAGCCCGGTGCGCCGAACGGATGACCCGCCAATAATTGCGCCTGGCGATAGCCAAGATGCAGCTTGCGCTGCGCGAAGGAGGTTTCGACCGGCAGCAGGCCCAGCATTTCATGCGCCTGTCCCTCGGCATCGGTCAGCATCTCGCCCAGGGTCATGTACCCGCCGCATTCGCCATAGACTGTGGCGCCGCGCGCCGCCGCCTCTCGCACACCGCTCAGAAAATGTCGATTGCCCGCCAATCGGCCAGCATGCAGCTCCGGATAGCCGCCGGGCAGAAAAACGGCCTCGGCCTCCGCCGCCGGCGCCTCATCCGACAAAGGCGAGAAGAAACTGAGTTCGGCGCCGGCCTGCCGCCAGGCCAGAAGCAGGCCGGCATAGGCAAAGGCGAAGGCCGTGTCGCGGGCGATGGCGATGCGCTGTCCGAGCGGCGGCAGCAGGCTCGCCGGCCTATCCGCGACCGGCATCGATGCCGCCGGTTTCGCCGCATCGATCAGATCGGAAACGGCGAGATGCGCCGACAGATGATCGGCGGCGGCCTCGAGAAAAGCCGCGAGATCGATATGTTCGGAGGCCTGAACCAGGCCGAGATGCCGGTCCGGCAGTTTCAACCGGGCTTCCCGCGGCACATAGCCGAGCACCGGGATCGAGACGCCGTCAAAGGCCTGCTGAAGGATTTCGCGATGCCGCGCGCTGCCGACATTGTTGCAGATGACGCCGCCGATCCGGACATCCGGATGATGGTCGCGCAACCCGCGCGCAACCGCCGCCGCCGTCGCGCCCTGGCCTTTGACATTGAGGACCAGGATCACCGGCCAGCCGGTCAGGGCGGCCAGTTGCGCCGTCGAGCCGATCGGCAGGTCGCCCGGCGCCGCATCGGCCGGCATCGCCGCGCCGTCGAACAGCCCCATCACGCCTTCGACCACCAGCAGCTCCGCCGCGTCGGCCGCCTGTATCAGGCCCGCGAGACTAGAGGGCCGCATCGCCCAGGCATCGAGGTTGAAGCAGTCGACGCCGCTGGCCGCCGCGTGAAAGGCCGGATCGATGTAATCGGGGCCGATCTTGTAGCCGCGCACGGTCCGGCCCTGGCGACGCAGCAGATGCAGGAGCCCCAAGGTCAGTGTGGTCTTGCCGCTGGCGGAAGCCGCGGCGGCGATGATCAGGCCGCGCGCCGTCTGGGGCATCTGCTGCATCACCGGGATCAACCGGCCTGATGCTTGCGGCGCTGGCCGAGCGGGTCCGGTGTCAGGTTGCGCCCGTCCAGCGCGCCGATCCAATCGAGGGCGGCGCGCAGGCGTACCACCTCGCCGACGACGACGATGGCCGGCGGCTCGATCCCCGCCGCCTCGACCTCGGCCGCGCAGGTGGCGAGCGTGCATTCCAGCACATGCTGATCGCCGGTGGTGGCCTTGCTGACCACGGCGACCGGCTCCGTCGGCGCGCGGCCGGCGCGAATGAGACGGCCGGCAATCAGACCGATATGCTTCAGTGCCATATAGAGGACGATGACCGGTGAGCCCTTGCCCAGCGACATCCAGTCGATATTGTCCGGCACCACGCCACTGGCGTCATGGCCGGTGATGAAGGTCACCGCCGAATTGCATTCGCGGTGGGTGACGGGGATGCCGGCATAAGCAAGGCCACCGATTCCGGCGCTGATGCCGGGCACGATGCGGAAGGGAATGCCGGCCTCGACCAGGGTCAATGCCTCTTCGCCGCCGCGCCCGAAGACGAAGGGATCGCCGCCCTTGAGGCGCAGAACACGCTTGCCTTCGCGCGCGAGCTGGACCAGGCGCAGCGAAATATCCGGCTGCTTGGCCGAAGGCTTGCCGCCGCGCTTGCCGGCATATTCGAGTTCGGCACCCGGCCGCGCCAGATCGAGCACGCTCTGATCCACCAGCGCGTCATAGACGATCACATCGGCCTGTCGCAGACCGCGCAGGGCGAGCAAGGTGAGCAGGCCGGCGGCGCCTGGTCCGGCACCGGTCAGCCAGACCCAGCCCGGCTGCAGTTCCGGCAAGGTATCGAGTAACTCATTCATGGCGTCATCCTAGAGTGCGACGCCATCGGATTGAAGCGGGAAAGCTTCGATCCGATGGCTGAGTCGCGCTCTATACTTATTAAAGTGGAGCCACCGCTAGGCTAGTCAAAATTGGACATCGACCATTAGAATAGCGCCATGACTCGCAAGCCTGAAGGCCTTACCCAGCCCCTGCGGCGTGGCTGGACCACGGGTGCCTGCGCCACCGCAGCAACCAAGGCAGCCCTGACCGCTCTGCTAACCGGTGACTTTCCCGACCCGGTCCAGATCACCTTGCCCAAGGGCGAGCAGCCGAGCTTCGCCCTGGCCCGGACGGAAAAGCTCGATGACGGCCGTTGCATGGCGGCGATCATCAAGGATGCCGGCGACGATCCCGATGTCACCCATCTGGCGGAGATCCGCGCCACCTTGCGCCGGCTTCCCGCCGGGAGCGGCCTCGTCTTCAAGGCCGGCCATGGTGTCGGCACCATCACACGCGCTGGCTTGCCGTTGCCGGTCGGCGAACCAGCCATCAATCCGGTGCCGCGCCGCCTGATGACGGAAGTCGTGGCCGAGGTGACGGCGGCCCATGGCGTTCCGGGCGATATCGAGATCGAGATCTCCGTGCCGACCGGCGAGGAACTGGCAACCAAGACCTGGAACCCGCGCCTCGGCATCATCGGCGGGCTCTCGATTCTCGGCACCACCGGCATCGTCAATCCCTTCTCCTGCGCCGCCTGGATCGCCTCGATCCATCGCGGCATCGATGTCATCCGCGCCGCCGGCCTCGATCATGCCGCCGCCTGCACCGGCTCGACCACCGAGGCCGCCGTGCAGCGCCTTTACGGCCTGCCCGAGATGGCCTTCATCGATATGGGCGATTTCGTCGGCGGCATGCTGAAATATCTGCGGCATCATCCGGTACCCCGCCTGACCCTGGCCGGCGGTTTCGGCAAATTCTGCAAACTGGCGGATGGCGCGCTCGATCTCCATTCCGGCCGCAGCCAGGTCAGCCTCGACAGCCTTGCGCAAAGCGCCGCCGATTTGGGTGCGCCCGACGACCTCGTGGAGCGTGTCCGGCAGGCCAATACGGCGATGGAAGTGCTGGAAATGACTCAAGCAGCCGGGCTGAACCTGGCCGATGTCGTCGCCACCAAGGCGAGGCTCGTCGCTCTTGAGGCCTGCGACAAAGCGGTCGAGATCGAGGTCCTGGTCTATGACCGCAAGGGCGGTCTTATCGGCAAGGTTGGCTTCGCCGGTTGAGAGCTATCTCGGATCAGGCCGCGCGCAGCGTGCGGACCGGCGAGAGCAAGGCCACCACGGCGGAGAGCGAGTAACCGGCGACCGACAGCCAGAGCACGCCATCGAGGCCAAGCCAGGGCACCAGCATGCCCGCGAGCAAGGCACCCGCAGGAACCGGCCCGTCATTCACCACGCGCACCGTGGCACTGGCCCGGGCAAGCTGTTCCGGCGGGACCAGGACCTGGCGCAGATGCCGCTCATAAATGGCGAAATAGCTGGTGACACCGTCCTGCAGCACCTGCTGGGCGATGAGCAGCGGCCCCGCCAGCACCGGAAACAGCCCGGCTGCCGGCAGCATGGCAAGGCCCAGGGTCTTGATGAAGAAGGCCGCGATGATGCCCGGCCCGATCGGCAGCCAGCCGGCGGTCCAACGCGCCAGGAAGGTCCCGAGCAGCGCGGAGAGGCCGCCGCAGGCGACGATCAAGCCAAGGGCCGTCGGCGTCATGCCGAGATGCTTGATCACATAGAGCACATAGAAGGTGCCGAGCATGGCGCCGAAAAAAGTGCGCAGTCCCCGTGCGATCAACAGCGGCCGGAGAACCGGCTGGTGCCACAGAACCTGCCAGCCGAGCCGGATATCCCGCCAGATGCGGCGTGTCGGCTCCTCAATCGTGGTAAGCGGCGGCTCCGGCTGGCGGATGCGCAGCAGGAGAAGCGCCGAGAGCAGATAGGAAACGGCATCGATCAGCAGAGTCACGGGCGCGGTGATCGTCTGCACCAGGACGCCGCCGATCGGCGGCCCGACCACCTCGGTCGTCGCGTCGATCGCCTCGCGCCGCGTATTGGCTTTCAGCAGCTCTGCCCGGCCGACCAGCCCCGGCAGATGTGCCTGATCGGCGACATCGAAGAGCAGCGACAATGTGGTGACGCCTGCCACGACGAGAAGCAGTTGCGTCATGGTGAGGATGCCGAGCCAGACCGCCGCGGGCACCGAGAGCAAGAGAGCGAAGCGGAGGAGATCAGCACCGATCATCACCGGCCGTCGCCGCCGCCGATCGAGCCAGGCGCCAGCCAGCAATCCCAGCAGCAGGACGGGCAGCGTTGCCGCGACGCTCATCACACTGAGCTCACCCGGCGTCGCCTGCAGGACGATCACCGCCGTCAACGACATCGCCTCCCGCGCCACCTTGGCGCCGAGATCGGACACAGCGAAAGCGCCGAGCAGATAGCGGATATCGCGCTTGACCATTCAGGCGTCGACCGGCGTCACACTTAATCGACCGGCCCGTCCTTTTTCTTCGGCCGCAGCGCATGTTGATGCGCGACGTGATAGAGGCGGCTGTCGCTGAAATCGCGGCTGCCCAGCACCCGGCCGACGAAGATCAGCGCCGTCCGCGTGACATTCATCGCCCGCACCTTCCCGGCGATATCCGCCAGTGTCCCCCGCACGATGTCCTGATCCGGCCAGCCGACGCGAAAGGCGATGACCGCCGGGCAATCCGTGCCGTAATGCGGCGTCAGTTCCGCCACCACCTTGTCGATGTTGCGGACTGAGAGATGCAGGACGAGCGTCGCCCCCGATTGACCGAGCGTCGCCAGGTCCTCGCCCTTGGGCATCGGCGAAGCATTGCCTTCGGTGCGGGTGAGGATGACGGTCTGGCTGACCATCGGCAGGGTCAGTTCGCTCTTCAGCGCGGCGGCGGCGGCGGCGAAGGCCGGCACGCCAGGGGTCACGTCATAATCGATGCCGAGGTAGTCCAGACGCCGCATCTGTTCGGCGATAGCGCCGTAGATCGAAGGATCGCCGGAATGCACCCGGGCGACCGATTTGCCGGCATCGATCGCCGTCTTGATATGGGCGATGATTTCGTCGAGATGCAGCGGCGAGGTATCGATCACCGTCGCATCGGCGCGCGCCAAAGCGACGATCCCCGGCGGCACCAGCGACCCGGCATAGAGCACGACCGGCGCTTCTTCGATCAGCCGCTTGCCCTTGACGGTGATGAGATCGGGATCGCCCGGCCCCGCGCCAATGAAATGCACCACACTCATCGTCAATCCCCGTATCCGTCGCCGTGCCCGTCGTCGTGTCCGCCGCTACCCTGCGCGCCGCTACCCTGCGCTTCGTCATAGCCTTGTTCCCGCGCAACCGCCACCGGATCGATCGTCTCCGGCGCCCGGGCGATGGCACAGGTGGCGCGCCGGCCGACCTGCTTCGGCAGGATGAGATCGGCCACCGGTCCGGCGGCGGCCAGGGCCGCGCCTTCGGCGACGCCATGGCAGCCGGTGATCCGGAAGACGGTCGCCGAGGGATGAATAAGGCGCGGCGTTTCCGCTTCCAGCCGCACCGCTGAAAAGGCGCAGACCGGCACGCCCCAGCGCTCGGCCAGGGCCCGGATCGCCGGTTCATTCGCCTTGCGCGCCAGCGTGGCGATGCAGGCGATCTGCTCCGGCGCGACTCCGGCGGCCGTCAGACAGGTTTCGGCCAGCACCGAGACGTCTTCCGGCGCCGCCAGATATTCGCAGCCGATTCCGACGGCGATGGTCTTCGGCCGATCGGGGCAATCCGCCTTACCGGCCGCGCCGTCCGTATCCTTCATGCCATCCGATTGCGTCATGGCATCCTCCATCACGCACTTATTGACGAGGGGCGGCAAATCCGCAATGAAAGTTCTCATGCATGACGTCTTTGCCCTCTGGGCCCAACCGGGGTCCTTGCTGATCGCCCTGCTCATCGATGCGGTGATCGGCGATCCGCAATGGCTGTATCGCAGTCTCCCCCATCCCGTCGTCTGGATCGGCAAGGTCGTTTCCTGGACCGACCAGCGCCTCAACCATGCCGGCAGCACCGCCGAGCGTCGCAAATTCATGGGCATCGTCGCAGCCGCCGCCTTGCTCATCGGCGCCTTGCTGGTCGGCGCTGTGCTGCAACATATCTTGCTGGCGCTGCCCGGCGGCCATCTGTGGCTGGCCATCGCGATCAGCAGCCTGATCGCCCAGAACAGCCTCTACAGCCATGTCGCGGCGGTGGCCAACGGGCTCGAGACCAGCGGCACGGAAGGCGGCCGCATCGCCGTCGCCCGCATCGTCGGCCGCGATCCCGAAAGCCTCGACCGCGCCGGCATCAGCCGTGCGGCGATCGAATCGCTGGCCGAGAATTTTTCCGACGGCATCGTTGCCCCGGTCTTCTGGGCCGCCTTGTTCGGTCTGCCGGGCATCCTTGCCTATAAGGCGATCAACACCGCCGACAGCATGATCGGCCATAAGACGCCGCGCCACCTGCATTTCGGCTGGGCCTCGGCCCGGCTGGACGATCTCGTCAATCTCATTCCGGCGCGGCTCAGCGGCCTCTTGCTGACACTCGCCGCCATGGTGATGCCGGGCGCCCATCCCCAGAAGGCGCTCAGCGCCATGCGGCGCGACGCCGGCAAGCATCGCTCGCCCAATGCCGGCTGGCCGGAATCGGCGATGGCCGGCGCGCTGGGTCTGGCGCTGGCGGGACCGCGCCGCTATCACAACAATCTCGTCATGGACCATTGGATGGGATCGGGCGGCACGCCCTATGCCAGCGCCCAGGATATCCGCCGCGCCTTGCAGCTTTACGTGACCGCCTGCGTGATCCAGGGGGCCGTCCTGCTGGCGATCATCTGGTTCGCCCGTTAATTTATTTCAGCTCGTTAATTTATCGGGCTCGGGCGATGGCCAGGAGGCGGTCGAGATCGGCATGGCGTTCCAGATGCTCGGCCAACTCATCGAGCAACCGTTCCACCAATAGATCATAGGCGAGGCCGCTGGCTGCGCGATCGCGCAGCCGGCCGAGAAAAGCCTGACGGAAGTCATCGGCGGCAAAGAGGCCGTGCATATAGCAGCCCATGACACGGCCATCGGCACTGCTGGCACCGTCGGCACGGCCGGCCAGATCGAGCATCGGCCGGGTCGTGCCGGGGCCGCTGGTGACACCGATATGCATTTCGTAGCCGCGCACCGGCTGGCCGGTGGCACGGTCGCACCCTGTCACCTCGACCAGCGTCTTGTCGCCGGAGAGGATCGTCGTCACGTCGAGCAGGCCGAGTCCATCCCGGGCACCTGCCGGTCCCTCGGTGCCGTCGGGATCGTCCAGGCGCCGGCCCAGCATCTGATAGCCGCCGCAGAGCCCCAGCACCCAGCCGCCGCGCCGGACATGGGCCTTCAGATCGATGTCCCAGCCGGCGGCGATGAAAGCCTCGAGATCGCCGATGGTGGATTTCGAGCCCGGCAGGAGAACGAGATCGGTATCGCCCGGGATCGGCTGGCCGGGCGAGAGCATCTCCAGCCGCACATCCGGCTCCGCCCGCAGGGGATCGAGATCATCGAAATTGGAAATGCGCGGCAGGCGCGGCACAACGATCTTGATCGATCCTTCGCCGCGCACCGCCATGCCATCCAGCGCCACCGCGTCTTCCGCCGGCAGCAGATGCGCGCCCTCGAACCAGGGCACGACACCGAGACCCGGCAGGCCGGCTTTTTCCTCGATGATCCGCACGCCGTCGGTGAAGAGCGCGATATCGCCGCGGAACTTGTTGATCAGGAAACCCTTGAGCCGCGCCGCCTCGGCATCGCTGAGCAATAGCCTGGTGCCGACGATGCTGGCGATGACACCGCCGCGATCGATATCGCCGACCAATATGACGGGCACATCGGCCGCCTCGGCGAAACCCATATTGGCGATGTCGCCGGCGCGCAAGTTGACTTCCGCCGGACTGCCCGCCCCCTCCACCAGGATGAGATCTGCCTCCTCCTGCAGATGCCGGAAGCTCTGCAATACCTTGTCCAGCAATTGCGGCTTCAGGCGGTGGTAATCGCTGGCCTTGGCCTGGCCGAAGACCTGGCCCTGGACGACGATCTGCGAGCCGATCTCGCTTTGCGGCTTCAGGAGGACCGGGTTCATATGCACGCTGGGGGCGACACCGCAGGCGCGTGCCTGCAATGCCTGAGCCCGGCCGATCTCGCCGCCTTCCGCCGTCACCGCCGCATTGTTCGACATGTTCTGCGGCTTGAACGGCCGCACAATGAGGCCGCGCCGGGTGAAGGCCCGCGCCAGACCGGCGACGATCAGCGACTTGCCGACATCGGATCCAGTGCCCTGAAACATGATCGCGGCCTTGGCCATGATCGATCGATGCCCCGTTAGAATTCGATACCCTGCTGCGCCTTCACCCCGTCGCGGAAGGGATGCTTGACCATGGTCATTTCGGTGACCAGGTCGGCGATCTCAATCAGCTCGTCCTTCGCGTTACGGCCTGTGATGACGACATGCAGATCGGGCCGCTTCGATTTCAGCTTGGCGATGACTTCCTCGATCGGCAGATAGTCATAGCGCAGGCAGATATTGAGTTCGTCCATCAGCACGAAGCTGAAACTGGGATCGTCCATCATACGGCAGGCCTCGTCCCAGGCCTGGCGCGAGAACATGATGTCGCGCTCGCGGTTCTGCGTCTCCCAGGTGAAGCCTTCGCCGATCGCCTTGATCTCGCAGAGCTCGGGATAGCGCTCCAGAATGGTACGCTCGCCGGTTCCCCAGGCGCCCTTGATGAACTGCACGACGCCGACCTTCATGCCATGGCCGATGCAGCGCAGGACCATGCCGAAGGCCGCCGTCGACTTACCCTTGCCCTTGCCAGTATGGACGATGACGAGACCCTTCTCCTGGGTCTTTTCCGCCATCATCTTGTCACGGGCTTCCTTGCGTTTCGCCGATTTCTCATTGGCGCGACGATTGACATCCTCGGTTGACGGATCGGTGTTGCTCATGATGCCAGTTTCCCTCCTGCCCAGATCGTCAACCGGTCGAAAGCGGTGTTCGACCGGGACTTCCACAAACCGCGCTGCTGGGCTTCCAGCAGCTTCTCGGCGATCTCCTTCAAGGCCGCCGGATTATTGGCGGCAAGGAAATCGCGCACCGTATCGTCGCCGAGATAGGCTTCGAACACGGCATCGAAATGATGATCGGCCACGCAATCGGCCGTGGCGGCGAAGGCAAACAGATAATCGACCGTCGCCGCCATCTCGAAGGCGCCCTTATAGCCGTGCCGCATGACACCCTTGATCCATTTCGGATTGACGACACGGGCCCGCACGACACGGGCGATCTCCTCATCCAAACTGTGGACGCGCGGTGCCTCGGGCCGTGAATGATCGTTGTGCCAGACCACCGCCTTGCGGCCCGTCAAATGCTGGACGGTCGCGGCGAGGCCGCCTTCGAACTGGTAGTAATCGTCGCTGTCCAAGAGATCGTGCTCGCGGTTGTCCTGGTTGTGCAGGACCGCATCGACCTGGCGCAGCCGGTTCTCGAACATCGATTGCTCGGCCCGGCCCTCACTGCCGGCGCCATAGGCGTAGCCGCCCCAGGCGAGATAGGCACGGGCGAGATCGCCGGCCTCCGACCAGCCGCGCTCGTCGATCAAGGCCTGCAGGCCGGCCCCATAGGCGCCGGGCTTCGAGCCGAAAACACGGTAGCCGGCGCGGCGCTCGGCTTCGGCGGCATCAAGACCGCTTGCCACCAGTTGCGCCTGTTCGCGGCGGAAACGCGCGGCGATGGGATTGAGATTGTCCGGCTCATCCAGCTTGGCGACGGCCCGCACGGCGCTGTCGAAGAGATCGATCTGCGCCGGGAAGGCATCGCGGAAGAAGCCCGAGACACGCAGCGTGACATCGACGCGCGGCCGATCGAGCAGACTGAGCGGCAGGATCTCGAAGCCGTTGACCCGCCCCGACGTGCCGGCATCCCAGACCGGACGCACGCCGATCAAGGCGAGAGCCTGGGCGAGATCATCGCCGCCGGTGCGCATATTCGCCGTCCCCCAGGCGGACAGCACGAAGGATTGCGGCCAGGCACCATGCTCCTGGCGATGGCGCGCCAGCACCACGCCCGCCGATTTCCAGCCCAAGGCCCAGGCGGTCGGCGTCGGCACGGCCCGCGTATCGACGGAATAGAAATTGCGGCCCGTCGGCAGCACGTCCAATCGGCCACGGGTCGGCGCACCGGAGGCACCCGGCGCGACGAAGCGCCCGTCGAGCCCGCGCAGCAGGCTCGCCAGTTCGCTGGCACCGCAGCCTTCGACCATCGGTCGCAGCTCAGTGGCGATGAAATCGAGCACGGCGCGGGTCTGCGTCCAGGCCGGATCGCAGGCACGTTCTCCGGCAACCAGATGCAGTGCCAGAAGCTCCAGCCGCTCGACCGTATCCCCGGCGGTGCGCCAATTATCCTCGGCCACCTGTTGCAGCACGGTCGGGCGCGGCCCCGTCCAGGGCTCCGCCATTCCGGTCGCCAGGGGATCGAATGCCTCACCCAAGGCGAGATCCGCCGCCAAGGCGCGGATCAACGATTGATCGCCCTTCTCGCCCCGGCCGCGCGGCAGACGCGTCAACGCCACCAGCAGATCGGTCAGTTGCGCGCCTTCCGGCGGCCGGCCGAAGATGTGCAGGCCATCGCGGATCTGTAATTCCTTCAGCTCGCAAAGATGATTGTCGAGCTTGATCAGCGCCGTGTCGGTATCGTCGCTGGGCGCGATGCCGCAATCCTCGGCAAGACCGGTGGCGCGGGCAAGATCGAGGATCTGTTCGCGCAGATCGCGGCAGCGCCGGGGATCGAGCTGCACCGCCTCATAATATTCATCGACGAGATATTCGAGAGCGCGCAGGGGACCGTAGCTCTCGGCCCGCGTCATCGGCGGCGTCATATGATCGATGATGACGGCACTGGTCCGGCGCTTCGCCTGAGTGCCCTCGCCCGGGTCGTTGACGATGAAGGGATAGAGATGCGGCACGCGGCCGAAGATCGCTTCCGGATAGCAGGCATCGCTGAGGGCAATGGCCTTGCCCGGCAGCCATTCCAGATTGCCGTGCTTGCCCATATGCACGATGGCCTGCACCTCGGCCACGATTCGCAGATAGGCATAGAAGGCGAAATAGGCGTGCGGCGGCACGAGATCGGGGTCGTGATAGGACTTCACCGGATCGATATCGTAGCCGCGCGCCGGCTGGATGCCGATCAAGGCCGAACCCAGCCTGAACATCGCCAGATGAAAGGCGCCGTCGGCGAAATGCGGATCCTCGGCCGGCCCGCCCCAACGTGCCGTCACTTCCTGCTGAAGGCGCGCCGGCAAGCCTGTAAAGAAACGCTGGTAGTCGAGCGCCGACAAAGTGATGTCGCTGGGCTTGGTCCGGCTGTCGGCCGCATTGGTGCGGCCGGCGAGCAGCCGATCCATCAGCGCGTTGCCGTCGGCCGGCAGTGCGTCCAGTCGATAGCCCGCCGCCTGCAAGGCCTGCAGCACGGCGACCGTGCCGGCCGGCGTATCCAGGCCGACACCGTTGCCGATGCGGCCATCGCGATTGGGGTAGTTCGCCAGCACCAAAGCGATGCGCCGGTCTTCGGGTGCCGTCGCCCGCAAGGCGGTCCAGCCGGAAGCCAGTTCCGCTACCGCCGCCACGCGGTCCGGCACCGGCGCATGCATGACGATATTGCATTGCGTCGCCTCGTCGTAGCGCGCCGCCGTCTTGAAGGAGATGGCGCGACCGAGGATGCGGCCATCGACTTCGGGCAAGGCGACCTGCATGGCGAGGTCCCTGGGGCTGAGGCCCCGCGTGCCGTCCCGCCAGTCTTCCAGGCGATCGCCGGACAGAACCACCTGCAGGACCGGCGCATCGGCGATATCGAAGGGTGTCCGGGCGGTCTTGGCGCCGGGCTGCGAGACGGCGAAGCCGGTGCAGTTCAGCGTCACGCTCGGCTTGGCCGCACGGTAGAAACTGTCGATCAGATCCGCCGCCACCTGTTCCTTGAGGCTGGTCGTATAGATCGGCAAGGGATTGAGGCCGCGCGCCTGCAGCGCCGCGATCAGCGCGTCGATGGCGGCGAGATTGCCGGCCTGCAGCAGGGCGCGATAGAAGACGATGGCGGCGATCGGCCGGCCCGGCTGCCACACGGCGCCCAGGTCTTCGAGCCGCAGGATCTCGCGGCCCGGCCAATAAAGACCCGCCCGCAGCAAGGGCCGCGGCTCCTGCCAATCGGTGTCACGACCGAGCAAGGTGGCGCCATAGGCCAGCAATTGCCGGGCATTCTCGACCCCACCCTGCACCAGATACTGCCAGAAGCGATGCACCGCCTCGGCCGGCAGGGTCGATTGCTCCGACAGTTCCGGATCGGGCTGGTCGTCGCCCGGGAGCAGCGCCAGGGCGATGCCGCGCTGACGGCAGATCGCTGCAACCTGCTCGATGCCATAGGGCCAGTAACGCACGCCGCCGAGGACGCGGATCACCACCAGGCGGGCCTGAGCGATGATGTCCTCGACATAGGTGTCGATGCTGAGATTGTGATTGAGCTGCAGCAGGCTGGCGAGGCGCAGGCTCGGCACATCGTCGCCGAGTGCCCCCTGCGCCGCCGCAAGGCAGGCAAGCTCGGTATCGGCGGCGCTGAGGATGACGATGTCGCCCGGTGTCTGGCCGAGATCGATCGCTTCCGATCCGTCGGCGATAACACCGGGTTTTGCTGCCAGAAGATGCATCGGCCTGCCTTAAGCCCGGCCGATTTTACAAGGCGAGATCCCGGGCGATCGCCGCGCGGTCCAGGCCCTTCAGACCGATCACCACCAGACGGCCGGCACGGTTCTCATTCGCCTCCCAGGCGCGGTCGTAATAATGCTGCACGCGATTGCCGACTCCCTGCAGCACCAGTCGCATGTCCTTGCCGACGACGTTGAGGAAGCCCTTCACGCGCAGGATGTCGTGACGCTCGATGGTCGGCAGCAGCTTCTGCAGCAACTGATCCGGCGATGCGAGCTGCGGCAGGTCGACATGGAAGCTGTCGAACTCGTCGTGATCGTGATCCTCGCCCTCCAATTCATGATGCGACGGACGGCTGTCGAGATCGTCCTCGGCACCGGCGCCGAGACCCAGCAGGACCGTCGGATCGATGGCACCGAAACTGGCCGGCAGGATCTTGGCGCGACGCTGCAATTCCTTATGGATCGCGGCTTCGGCAGCGGCACGGACGGTGTCATCCATCTGGTCGGATTTGTTGAGCACGATCAGATCGGCGCAATTGATCTGATCCTCGAACAGCTCCGCCAGCGGACTGTCGTGGTCGAGATTCTCATCGGTCTTGCGCTGCTGGTTGACCGCGTCCGGATCGTCAGCGAAGCGGCCGGCCGCCGCCGCCGGACCGTCGACCACGGCGATCACGCCGTCCACCGTCACCCGGGTACGGACCTCCGGCCAGTTGAAGGCACGAACGAGCGGCTTCGGCAAAGCGAGGCCCGAGGTTTCGATGACGATATGTTCCGGCGGCAGCGGCCGGTTGAGCAGCGCCTGGATGGTCGGCAGAAAGTCGTCAGCGACCGTGCAGCAGATGCAGCCATTGGCCAGCTCAACGATATTCTCTTCCGGGCAGCCCTCGATCTTGCAGCCCTTGACCAGTTCGCCGTCGATGCCGGTCTCGCCGAATTCGTTGATGATGAGGGCGATGCGCCGGCCATTGGCGTTGCGCAGCAGGTTCTGGATCAGGCTGGTCTTGCCGGCGCCCAGGAAGCCGGTCACCACGGTTGCCGGAATCTTCGTGCTCATCTCTCTTGCCTTCCTTATTTCAATTTCAGCGGCAATCCGGCCGCGATGAAAAACACCTGATCCGCTTCCGCCGCCAGACGCTGGTTGAGCCGCCCGGCATGGTCACGGAATGCCCGTGCCAAGGCATTGTCCGGCACAATTCCCAAACCTACTTCATTGGCAACGAAGACGACCGGCCCGCCCAATTGCGGCAAGGCCTCGATCAGCCGCGCCGTCTCGGCATCGATGTCGCGCTCGGCCCCCATCAGATTGCTGACCCAAAGCGTCAGGCAATCGACCAGCACGGCATCGCCCTTGTCGGTCGCCTCGATCAAAGCGGGAGCGATCTCCAGCGGCGTTTCCAGCGTGCGCCAGGCATCGCCGCGCTGCACCCGGTGGCGCCGGATGCGGTCGGCCATTTCATCGTCATGGATTTCGGCGGTCGCCAGATAGACCCGGCTGCGCGGCTCGCGGTCGAGAAGCTGTTCAGCGAAGCGGCTCTTGCCCGACCTGGCGCCACCCAGCACCAAGGTCACCGGCGGCAGGCTGGAGACCAAGACGCGATCCTTATTCCCAAGAACTTTGCTTCTGGATGCCCCGAACGACATCGTCAGTCCTTTCCTCCCACCGAGGTGGCTGCGTTGCACTCTGCGCCGCCAAGGTTTCCTGACTCGATCGCCCCGGGGACAGGTTCCCCGGCCGGAGCGGTGCATGCCTTCCCAACCATCCCGCCGGGCTCTGCGCAAGGCAAGAGGCCGGGGCTGTCAGTGGCTTTCGTCACCGCGCCGCCATGAAGCGGCCGTCGCCGGCGCTGTCACGAACGATCCTACAGTTGCGGGGGCAGTGCCGGCCTGATCCGGCATCGGTCTTCCCGATGGCGGACGCACCGGCTTCCCTTCTGCGGCGGCGCCAACCTATCGGAGCGGCAGGGCCTTTTCCACTTTTTTCCCGCAACACAGATGACGGCCGAGCAATGGCCGGCGCCGCAGTTAAAAGAACCGTGGAATATCAGGTGATTACACCGATATCGGCGACACCGGCCGGCGCCGGCGCATGAGCATCTGGCTGACCAGCGGCTGCAGGGCATAGGCCGCGACCCCGAGACCGATTCCAAAGACCAGATGCAGCAGGACCCGCAACGGCCAGGCAAAGCCCAGATCCATGATCCACAGGAAGAGGGGCACGTTATGCAGCAGATAGATGAAATAGCTGGCGGCGGCGATGCGGGCGAGCAGTCCCGCCAGGAGCGGCGGCAGGCTGAGGCGCGGCAGCCAGATCAGGGTCAGCGCCGCCGCCGATCCGATGCCAGTCCGCACCCAAAGCGCCGTCGCACTCGCCCCCTCCATCCAGGTTATCAGCGGGAATATCCCGAGGGCCGCAAGGCTCAGCAGCCATTTCCGCTGCCGCGTCTCGGCGAAATGCACGCACCAGCCGAAGGCCGGCAGATAGAGGATCATGGTGGTGACATAGGGCCGCATCGGCCCTGCTTCCCAGACATGGGGCGTGACGGCGCGCAAGGTAACACAGCCCGCCAGCGCGACGAGCCCCGCCGCCAAGGGCCGCCGGGCGACCGCTCGGCGCACGGGCGACAGGAGGAACAGCCCGGCCAGCAGCAGCATGAGCTGCGCATAGGCCTCGACGAACCAATAGGTGATGAGTGGTGTGCCCAGCATGTCATATCCGTCGATCGCCCAGTTCCCCACCAGCAGCAGCGACTGCCAGGGAAAGCTGCCGACCGACAGGCAATAGGCGAGCAGGATCGCGTAATAGAAGCCGACATTGCGCAGAACCGGCCCGAGAACGGCGCCTGTCTGCCCGGCGCAGAGCTTGTCGCGCTGGAAACGGGCAAGGCTATGGCCCATCAGCATCAGCAGGGTTGCGGCGCCCCCTGGCATCGGCCAGAGCGTTGCGTGATGCAACACCACGAGGAGAATGGCGATCGCGCGCAGGAAGAGATTGGCATCCAGCGGCACGCGCTTGCGGGCTGCCATCGGGACTGCCTTCTTATCGGTCCTGATCGGATGCAGCCGCGTCGTCAGCATGGCCGTCAGATTGGCAATGCTGCGCCGTTCCCAATCCGCCGGCAGGGTGCCCTGGATACTTTCCAGCGCCAGGGTCAGTTGCACATAGGTCAGCGAATCGCCACCCAGGGAGACAAAACTGTCGCCGGGTTCCACTTCACGCGGGCGGAAAGCCTCGGCAAAGGCTTCCGCCACCGGTTCCAGCGCTGTTTCCATTCCCTGCGGAAGCGACCGCGTGGCCATCCGCGCTGCGGCGAGATCGGCCAGGGCCTGATAGTCGATCTTGCCGGTGGCGCCGCGCGGCAACGCATCGATCTCGACCACCGCGACCTGCAATGGCGACAGCCCGCTGGCCTCAGCCAGGGCCTGTACCAATCCATCCCGGCGATCCGATATCTTCGGCCCATCTTGCGGGGCCGTACGCTCAAGAACGGCAATGAGATGCCTCTCCGTCCCGGTCAGAGCAACCGTGAACCCCCGCGCCGCCAGATGCCGCTCCACCTCGTCGTGACCGATGCGCAACCCGGCAATCTTGGAAAAACGGCTCTTCCGGCCGAGGATGCGGAAATAGCCGTCGACCGTCCGCTCGGCGAGATCGCCGGTGGCAAGCTCCGTCAGCTCGGGCCCACGTGCGAGATCACCGCGCCCGGTCGCATAGCCCATCATGACATTGGCCCCGCGATAGACCAGCTCGCCGGTCTTGCCCGGTACCGCGATATCCGCGCCAGCTTCGTCGCGCAGGCTCAAGGCACCGCCCGGAATGGCAATGCCGACGCAATCCGCATGATCGATCGCGGCGGCTGACGGCAGATAGGCGATCCGCGCCGTCGCCTCGGTCTGGCCATACATCACATAGAAACGCCCGCCCCGGTCCTGCAGATACCGCGCATAGATGCGGACGAGATCGGGATCGAGACGACCACCAGCCACCGTCATGAACCGCAGATCGGGCAAGGCCTGCTTACGCAAGCCGATCCGCTCGAACAGCTCGTAGGAATAGGGCACACCGGCGATATTGGTGCAGCGGGCGGCAGCGACCCGCGCAAGGAAGCCTGGGGCGATCGCCGATGATGCCGTGACGAAAAGGCTCGCCCCCACCGCGAGATGCGCATGCAGGATCGACAGGCCATAGGAGTAGTGCAGCGGCAGCGACAGCAAGCCGCGATCCGCGGCGGTCAGCTCCAGGAATGCAGCGATGGCGGTTGCATTGGCGTCGAGATTGCTGCCCGATAGCCGAACCAGCTTGCGGCTGCCGGTGCTGCCGGAGGTCGAGAGCAGCAGCGCCAGATCCGGATGATAAGCGTCTTTCGTGGAAGCCGGCCCCGACGCTTCCTGCCATACGCCGTCGCGCATGGCCGATATCGTCTCCGGCGCATAATCGGCGATCAGCGCCGCATGATCGCTCTCCGGCGCCACCAGAATGACCGGGTGGCCCGCTCGCAGGGCGGCGAGATAGGAAACGATGGCCTCGAGATGCAGCCCCACC
The DNA here is from genome assembly GCA_964406155.1 of uncultured Rhodospirillaceae bacterium. Taxonomy (GTDB): domain Bacteria; phylum Pseudomonadota; class Alphaproteobacteria; order Dongiales; family Dongiaceae; genus Dongia_B. The sequence goes on from CAYOQR010000003.1 coordinate 146,726, forward strand.
TCGATCAGATGCAGGCGACGCAGCCGGCCATAGGTGGATGCGCGTGCGGCGACCCGGCGCGCCAAGGCGCCATAGCTGATTTCGGTGCCGTCCTCGAAACAAAGCGCCGACGCGTCGCCGAACCGGTCGAGCGACTCGACAAAACTGATACCCATAATCCGCCAACTTCGTTTCGGCCGATGACGCGGACGCGGCGGCCGGACCTTATCGGAGCGGAACCGCCGTTTCCACCACATTCACGGGTGACGGGCCGGCAAATCGTTCTTAATATAGGAATATAATATTATTATTTTTAACGACTATATTAACGAAATATTTTCCAGGAAATCATATTCTGGTGTGAGCGCAAGCCACTGAACCAGCAAGCATCCTCGCGCCATCACCCTTATATAACATGATGCGAACCAACCGGCCGAGCCAGCCACCCGACAACAGAAATCGATAGAGAATGCAGAATTTGATTATCGGACGCGGGGCCCTGGCAATCACCACAGATCTGCCGGCCGGGCTGCCGGTCCCGACCATGGTTTGCTGGCGCCCATCCGGCGGCGTCATCAGCACCAACCTGGCCGCACGCGAGCTGTTTCACTGGCATCTGGGTGAGGTCATTCCGGCCGACTGGTCGCTCTGGAACCGCTTCGCTGATCCCGATCTTTGCCGGGACCTGCTCGACCGGCTGGAAACCGGGGACCAGATCAATCACCTGGAAGCGGCGTTGCACCGCCAGGACGGTGAGACGGTCTGGGTCCTGATCTCGGCCCGCACCTCCTGGCATGCCGGCGAGCCGACGGTGGTCGTGACCTTCGGCGACATCACCGATCTGAAACAGCGCGAAGTAACGCAGGCGCAAGCCCTTGCCCAAGCGCGGAGCGCGGCTCAGGTTCAAGCCGAAGCCTTGGCGCAACTGCAGGCTGAAGCCGAAGAGATCCAGGCCCAGGAAACCCAGACCTCGACGGCGACACAAGCGACGGCGACGCAAACAGCGAGTGAGACCAGCTCCCTCGAGACGAATTCCCTGGCCGACACGATCCGCGATCTGGAAGCGGAGCGGGACCGGGCCGAGGCGGCAAGCCAGGCCAAAAGCGCTTTCCTGACGGAGATGAGCCACGAATTGCGGTCACCCTTGAATGCGATCCTCGGCTTTTCCGAAATCATCCGCGACCGGCATTTCGGTGATCAGGCGGTGGAACGCTATGCCGATTATGCCGGCCTGGTCCATACCGCCGGCAGTCACCTGCTGGCGTTGATCAACGACATTCTCGATCTCTCGAAAATCGAATCCGGCAAGCTCACCCTCAATCCCGAGCCCCTCGACCCCGCGCCCCTGCTGCGCGAATGCGCCGAACTGATCCTGCCCGTGGTCACGCGCCGCGAACAGACCATCGATCTCATGCTGGAGCCCGCTTTGACGCTGCAGGCCGATGCGCGGCGGATGAAGCAGATGGTGCTCAATCTCCTGTCCAATGCCGCCAAGTTCACCCCCGCCGGCGGCCATATCCGCCTGAGCGTCCGGCGTCTTGATGAGACCTGCCTGGCGGTGCTGGTCAGCGACAATGGCGTCGGCATGACCAGCGCCGACATCACCCTCGCTTTGCAGCCCTTCGGCCAGATCCAGCAGCGCAATATCCCGGATATCGACAGCGGCACCGGCCTTGGCCTGCCGATCGTCAAATCGCTGGTCGAGCTGCATGGCGGCCGCTTCGTCATTGACAGCGCCCAGGAACGCGGCACCACCATCGCGCTCGTCTTCCCCAGCCCTGTTTCTCCCGACCTCGCCTAACGACCGCCCTCGCCAGGCCAAGCTCCTCTCCTTGTCGCCGCCGAAGCGTCATGACAAGGTAGCCGCGAAGATGGATCAATCGGATCGCCGGTGAGCGTCATGTCTCAACCTCCCCCCACCGCCCTTTCGCGTATCGCGTTTCCCCGCATCGCCTTTCTGGGTATCGGCCTGATGGGCGCGCCGATGTGCGGCAATCTGCTCGCCGCCGGCTATCCGCTGGCCGCCTGGAACCGCAGCCCGGACAAGATCGAACCGCTCCTGGCGCAAGGTGCGTCGCGTGCCGCAAATCCGGCCGAAGCCGTGCGGGACGCCGATATCGTCATCACCATGCTGCTGAACGGCACGGTCGTGGACGAGATCCTGACGGCGATCGAGCCGCATCTCCATCCGGGCCAGATGCTGATCGATATGAGCTCCATCGCCCCCCGCATGGCCCGCGATCACGGCCGGCGCCTCGCCGCGCGCGGCGTCGATTATCTCGATGCGCCGGTTTCCGGCGGCACAATCGGCGCGGCGCAAGCCAGCCTGGCGATCATGGCCGGCGGCGCCGAGCCGGTTTTCGAACGGGCCCTGCCGGTTTTCCGCACCCTCGGCCGCCCCACCCTGGTGGGCGCGACCGGCGCCGGCCAATTGGCGAAGCTCGCCAATCAGGCGATCGTCGGCATCACCATCGGCGCGGTCGCCGAGGCCCTGCTGCTGGCGAAGCGCGGCGGTGCCGATCCGGCGGCGGTGCGGCAGGCGATCACCGGCGGTTTCGCCGACAGCCGCATCCTCGCCTTGCACGGCGAGCGCATGATCACCGGCAATTTTCAGCCCGGCGGCACCGTGACCACCCAGATCAAGGATCTCCGCAACATCCTGGACGAAGCCGAGGCGATCGGCCTCGACCTGCCTTTCATCCGCCTCGCTTGCGACCTCTTTCAGCAGGCCGCCGGGAACGGCTATGGCGCCCTGGACCACAGCGCCCTTTACCTGCAACTGGCGACGATGAACAAGCTGTGACATTGAAGTCGTCCCGATTGCGGCCAGCCCCCTGATCGCTATGATGCCGGAAACTCTGGCAGAATGACGTCTGCCAGACCTCAAGGCCGATTTTCAGGAGTCTCCGCATGTCGGGCGTGCCAACTTTCGCGAGCTATCCCAGTTTCCTGTCCGTCCGCAAGACCACGCCGGATGCCCGTTTCTGCGTCGCCGGAATTCCCTATGACATCGCCACCAGTTTCCGGCCCGGCGCCCGCTTCGGCCCCAATGCGATCCGCCAGATCAGCCGCATGCTGCTGGACGGCGAGAACCCCCATGACTGGAGCGACATCACGAAGCTCGACATCGCCGATCTCGGCGATTTCGACATCCGTATCGGCGATGTCGAGAAGAGCATGGCGATGATCGAGGAACAGGCGGCTCAGATCGGCCATCTGATCACCCTGGGCGGCGACCATTCCATCACCCTGCCGCTGCTGCGCGCCCTCGCGAAGAAACAAGGGCCGGTCGGCCTGGTGCATTTCGACGCCCATATCGATACCTGGCCTGACACCTTCGGCCAGGTGCACGGCCATGGTTCGGTCTTCTATCATGCGATCAACGAAGGCCTCGTCGATCCACAGCGCATGATCCAGATCGGCATCCGCTCGCCGGTACAGAAGAGCGTGCATGACTGGACCACGGGCAAGGGCGTGGAGATCATCTCCGGCCCGGAGATGCATCGCATCGCGCCGGAAGAGATCGCCCGGCGCATCAAGGAGAAGGTCGGATCGGGCAAGACCTATCTCAGCTTCGATATCGACTGCATCGATCCGTCCCAGGCGCCGGGCACCGGCACGCCGGAAATCGGCGGCGCGCAGACCTGGCAGATCCTGGCGATCCTGCGCCAGCTCTGCGGCATCGACTTCGTCGGCATGGATGTGGTGGAAGTGGCGCCGGTCTACGACAACGCCGAGATCACCGCGCTCGCCGCCGCCACCATCGCCTGGCAGTATCTCTGCCTGCAGGCCGACGCCCAAGCTGAAACGCGCTGATTGAGATCCTAGCCGTCACCTCACCGGTTGAAGCGCCCCGCTTCAACCGGTGATGGGTACGCTCAGCCATCGTTGCGCTCAGCCGGAGACGATGTCCCAGACTCTTTCCGCCGGGCGGCACAGCACCGCCGCCTCTTCGGTGATGACGATGGGTCGCTCGATCAGCACCGGCTCCTCGACCATCTTGGCGATGAGCTCGTCATTCTTCAGCTTCGAGACATCGCCCAGATTTTCATAGGCCTCGCCCTTGCGGCGCAGGATATCGGTCGCCTTGGCCCCACCCATCAGCTTCAGCACGCGCTTCAACTCGGCGGCACTGGGCGGCGTCTTCAGATATTCGACCACCTTGGCATTGACGCCCTTTTCCTTGAGCCAGCCGAGAACCTTGCGCGACGTGCTGCAATTGGGATTGTGGAAGATGGTGACGCTCATGGTTTCGGCTCCGGAGGACTGGATATCGATGCCAGCTTAGCCGCTTCCATTGGCGGGACGCCACAGACTTCCATCGGCGGAACGCCACAAGCTCCTTACACAACTTCCGATAATGCTCCCTTCTGCGACCTTGGCAGGTCCGGCGGCCTGGTTTAGAGATAAGACATGAAACTGCTCTATTTCGCCTGGATCCGCGCCAAGATCGGCATCGCCGAAGAAGACGTCACGCCGCCGGCCGAGGTGGTAACGGTCGGCGCCCTGCTCGACTGGCTGGCGGCGCGCGGGCCGAATTACGCCGAGGCGCTGAAGGCGCGGGCGGCGGTCAAGACGGCGGTCAATCAGGACTATGTCGATCCCGATCATCCGATCCGCGCCAATGATGAAGTGGCGCTGTTCCCGCCGGTCACGGGCGGTTGAGAATTGGCGGCTGAGAACCGCCGGAGGCAAGGCCGATGATCCGGGTACAGCAGGAAGATTTCGATATCGGCGCCGAACTGGCCGGGCTGACCGGCGGCGGCACGGAGGTTGGTGGCATCGCCAGTTTCGTGGGCCTGGTCCGCGACATGACGCCGCAAGGGCCGATCAGCGCCATGACCCTGGAACATTATCCCGGCATGACGGAACGCCAGCTTGCGGCGATCGAGGCCGAGGCGCATCAGCGCTGGCCCCTGCAGGCCAGCCTGATCATTCACCGTTATGGCCGCCTGATGCCGGGCGACCGGATCGTCCTGGTCGCCACCGCCTCCGCCCATCGCCAGGCCGCGCTCGAATCCTGTGCTTTTCTCATCGACTGGCTGAAAACCCGGGCACCATTCTGGAAGATGGAGGATGGCCCGGCCGGCTCCCATTGGGTCGAGGCCAAGGAAAGCGACGACCAGGCCGCCGAGCGCTGGGCAAAGTAGCGGCCCCCTCGCCGGCGATTTGTCGCGGTCTGCAATTTTTGCAATCCCGACGATTGATTTTTAACGGTCGGAACCACATTTGAAAGCCTTTCGTAGCTTCAAGAGGCCCGACCGGACCCCGCCATGATCGATCTGCTGACCGATCCCCATATCATTATGAGTTTCCTCACCCTCGCCATCCTGGAAATCGTCCTGGGTGTCGATAACCTGCTTTTCGTGCAAATCGTCGCCGCCCGGGTGAGGCCGGAGCGCCGCATGTTCGCCCGACGGGTCGGCCTGGCCTTCGCCCTGCTCACCCGTCTCGCTTTGCTCGCCTCGATCTCCTGGATCGCCAGCCTGACGACGCCGATCTGGAGCGTTAACTGGGAGTCCCAGGGCTGGTCCTTCGACCTTTCCTGGCGCGACATCATCCTGCTGGCCGGCGGCCTCTTCCTGCTGGTCAAGGCGACGACCGAGATCCATCACCATATAGAAGGCTCGGAAGAAGCGGATCATCCGAACAAGAGCTATCTGGGCCTGGCCTCGGCCGTCGTGCAGATCGCCATTCTCGACATTGTCTTCTCACTGGACAGTGTGATCACCGCCGTCGGCATGACCAATGAACTGCCGGTCATGGTCGCCGCCGTGGTCGCCGCGATGGTCGTCATGATCTTCGCCGCCGGCTCGGTCGGCAATTTCGTCGATCGCCACCCCTCGGTGAAGATGCTGTGTCTGGCCTTCCTGCTGATGGTGGGCATGGCATTGCTGGGCGAAGGCCTCGGCTTCCATATCCCCAAGGGTTACCTCTATTTCTCCATCGCCTTCTCGGCGCTGGTCGAGGGTCTCAATCTCTGGGCGAAGGCGCGCCGCCAGGCGGCGCAGGAAATGGCCAGCGCCGCATAACCTGCGCCTGCCTTATCGGCTCCAACCGGACCGGATGCATGATCGCCGTCATGCATCCGGTTTTTCTTTCGGCAATCAGCGCCTTGCCAAACATCGGCCGGAGCGCTCTCATCCCCTGTCCCGTACAGGACGGCTCATGAAGGAGGCGATCATGGATATCGGCTTTATCGGTCTCGGTGCCATGGGGACAGCCATGGCCACCAATCTGGCGAAAGGAGGGCATCGCCTGCGGGTCTGGAACCGTTCACCGGGACCGGCCGAAGCGATGCGGAGCGTCGGCGCTGAACCGGTCCGCCGGATCGAGGAGGCTTTCGCCGGCGATGCCGTCATCTCCATGCTGGCGGAAGATACCGCCCTGCGCACGACCCTGATCGAGAGTGGCGTCCTCGCCGCCGCGCCGAAGGGCCTGATCCATGTCAACATGGCCACCATCTCAGTGGCGCTGGCGGAAGACCTCTCACGCCTGCATCGGGAGCATGGGCTCGGCTATGTCGCGGCACCCGTCTTCGGCCGGCCCGATGCCGCCGCGGCCGGCAAGCTCAATATCGTGGCGGCCGGCGCGGCTTCCCTGATCGACCGGGTGCAGCCGCTCTTCGATCTCATGGGGCAGAAGACCTGGCGCCTGGGCGAGGAACCGCGACGGGCCAATGTCGTCAAGATCGCCGGCAACTTCATGATCGGCGCGGCGATCGAAGCCATGGGAGAGGCCTCGGCCCTGGCCCAGGGATACGGCGTCTCGGCGACCGATCTCCTGGACGTGTTGACCAATACCTTGTTTGCCGCGCCGGTCTATAAGGGCTATGGCGGCTTGATCGCGGCCGATCGCTATGAACCGGCCGCCTTCAAGCTGACGCTGGGCCTCAAGGATATCCGCCTCGCCCTTGCCGCCAGCGATGATGCGAGCGTGCCGTTGCCCCTTGCCAGCCTGCTGCGTGACAATTTGCTGGAGGCGATTGCCGCCGGCGACGGCGAGCGCGACTTCGCCGCCCTTGCCCGCGTCGCCCATCGGCGGGCCGGCCTGGAACAGGCGGAATGAGGCAGGCCTGATCAAAGAGGCCGGAAAAGCAAAAGCCCCGCGTCACCAGCGTGACGCGGGGCTTGCTTACTTATAAGCGCCGTTTATTCGGCCGCCGCGCTGGCGATATGGGCGCGGACTTCCTTCAGATAGTCTTCGCGCAACTGCCGGGTCACCGGGCCGACCTTGAAGTTGTAGTCGCCGATCTGGCCGACCGGCGTCACTTCCGCCGCGGTGCCGACCAGGAAGACCTCATCGGTCTTCGCCAGTTCCTCCGGCATGATCGCCCGCTCGACCACCTTGATCTTCCGGCGGCGCGCCAGTTCCATGACCGTCTGGCGGGTCAGGCCGTTCAGGAAGCAATCCGGCGTCGGCGTGTGCAATTCGCCGTTCTGCACCAGAAAGACATTCGCGCCGGTCGCCTCGGCCAACTGGCCGCGATAATCCAGCATCATGGCATCCTGGAAGCCATCGGCCTCGGCCTCGTGCTTGGAAATGGTGCAGATCATGTAAAGGCCCGCGGCCTTCGACGCGGTCGGCGCTGTATCCGGCGCCGGACGACGGTATTTCGCCCATTTCACGCGGATGCCCTTTTCCAGCAGTTCCGGCGAGAAATAGGACGGCCATTCCCAGCCGGCGATGGCGACATGAATGGTGTTCTGCTGCGCCGCGACACCCATCATCTCGCTGCCGCGCCAGGCGACGGCGCGTACATAGCAGTTCTTGAAGCCCATCTTGGCGACAAGGTCGCTCTTCGCCTTGTCGATTTCCTCGGCCGAATAGGGAATCTTGAAGCCGAGAATGGCAGCGGAATTGTGCAGACGCTGGCTGTGTTCCTTCGACTTGAAGATCTTGCCCTCATAGGCGCGCTCGCCTTCGAACACGCAGGAGGCATAATGCAGGCCATGCGTCAGGACATGGATTTTCGCATCGCGCCAGGGCACCATCTTGCCGTCGAACCAGATAAAGCCGTCACGATCATCGAAAGGCAGGATGCTCATCAGGGATTACTCCGAACCAGGGATGGGTATAGGGTTATAAGATGATCTTAATGGACCCCAGATTTAAAACATTCGGAAAAATAAGTCAACATGGCTGACATAAAAACTTCAGCAAATCCGCTCTTTCTGCGCGAAGACGACCTCCGTCAGGGCATTGAGCTGCTGTTCTTCGCCTATCGCGATTTCACCGCCAAAGCCGACCAGACCCTGGCGCAATACGGGTTCGGGCGGGCACATCACCGGGTGATCTATTTCGTCGGCCGGAATCCGGGCATGACGGTCTCCGATCTCCTGGACATCCTGAAGATCACCAAGCAGAGTTTGAGCCGCGTCCTCGGCCAATTGGTGCGCCAGGGTTTCATCATCCAGCGGCCGGGAACGATCGATCGCCGTCAGCGCCTGCTGAGCCTGACCGATCTTGGAGCGGATCTGGAGCGTAAATTGACGGAAGAACAGCGGGCACTGGTGGCCCGGGCTTATCGAGCGGCAGGCGCCGAAGCGGTGGACGGGTTCCGCAAAGTGGCGATCGGCCTGATCAACGAACCGGACCGTCCCCGGTTCCGCGCCAATACCGCCCGCTGAGCGAGGGTCTGCGATAGCGATGGCCGACATCGATCTGCAGCAGGACGACCTGGCCGCCAGCGCCGACAGCCAGCCGCATGTGCTGGTGGTGGATGACGATAAACGCCTGCGGGACCTGCTCGGCCGCTATCTGGCCGAACAGGGCTTTCGTGTCACCACGGCGAATGACGCCAAAGAGGCCCGCAGCAAACTGACAAACTTCACCTTCGATCTCCTGGTGCTGGACATCATGATGCCGGGTGAAACCGGTCTGCAACTGACCGAAAGCCTGCGGCGCGAAACCAATGTGCCGATCCTGCTCCTGACCGCGATGGGGGAATCCGGCGACCGGATCAACGGCCTGTCGGTCGGCGCCGACGACTATCTGCCAAAGCCCTTCGAGCCGCGCGAACTGGTCCTGCGCATCCAGGCGATCCTGAAACGCACCCGGGGCATCGCCGACGACCGGTCGGCGGCATCGCAGATGGTGAAGTTCGGCGATTTCATTTTCGATCTCGACCGGCGGCGGCTGACGCGCTATGGCACGCCGGTCTATCTCACGGATGCGGAAACCGATCTTCTGAGCCAATTGGCCGGTCGGCCCGGCGAACCGCTTTCGCGGGAAGAATTGTCCGATCAGGGAAGTGATCTTGGTGCCAGTCGCATGATCGACATCCAGATGACACGGTTGCGCAAGAAGATCGAAGACGATCCCAAATTTCCCCGCTACCTGCAGACGGTGCGCGGACGTGGTTATGTGCTGCAGCCGGATTGATTGAGATGAGCGGTTACGTCACCGAAGCCCTGACCGGTCTTGAGCGCATTCTGCCGCGCTCGCTGCTCGGCCGGTCGATCCTCATCATCGTGACGCCCATCGTGCTATTGCAGGTCGTCTCGGCCTGGGTCTTCTATGACAGCCATTGGGACACCGTGACCCGCCGCCTGGCGCAATCCGTCGCCGGCGATATCGCCACCGTCATCCAGCTTCTGCCCCAGCCGCTGGATCTTGCCAAAGCCGATGCCCTGTTCACCGTCGCCAACAGCAATCTGAAGCTGAACATCACCTTCAAGCCGGGCGAGATCCTGCCCAACGATCCGACCATCATGCGCCAGAACATGGTCGACCGACAGTTGGCCAGCGCGCTGAAGGACCGTGTCGAACGGCCCTTTCTGATCGACAGCCGGTCGATGGAGAAATATGTCGAGATCCATGTGCAGCTTGCCGACGGCGTCCTGCATGTTCTGGTCAACCGCCGCCGGCTTTTCAGCTCCACGACTTATATCTTCTTCCTCTGGATGGTGGGCACGTCGCTCGCCTTGCTGACCGTCGCCACGCAGTTCATGCGGGGTCAGGTGCAGCCGATCAAAAAGCTGGCGCAGGCCGCCGACGATTTCGGCAAGGGCCGCGACATTGACGACTTCCGCCCCGATGGCGCCGCCGAGGTGGAACTGGCGGGCCGCGCCTTCAACCTGATGCGCGACCGCATCCGTCGTCAGATCGCGCAACGCACCGAGATGCTGGCCGGCGTCAGCCATGATCTGCGCACGCCGCTGACCCGTATGAAGCTGCAGTTGGCGATGATGGGATCGACCCCGGAAGTGGTCGAGCTGAAGAACGACGTCGCCGACATGGAACGGATGATCGGCGCCTATCTCGCTTTCGCCCGTGGCGAGGGCACCGAGCAGAGCTTCCCCACGGATCTGATCGGCGTGGTCGAGGAGGTGGTCGCCAATGCCCGCCGCGAGGGCGCCAAGATCGATACCGAGCTGCCCGAGCAGGAACTGATCCTGCCGCTGCGTCGCGATGCCTTCCGCCGGGCCCTCGCCAATGTCGTCGGCAATGCCCACCGCTACGCCACGCGCCAGCATCTCTCCCTGCGCCGCACCCGCAACGGTATCGATATCTTCGTCGATGATGACGGCCCCGGTGTGCCGGTCGAAAGCTATGAGGATGTCTTCAAGCCCTTTTTTCGGCTGGAGCAGTCGCGCAATACCGAGACCGGCGGCACCGGCCTCGGCCTGACCATCGCCCGCGACATCCTGCGCAGCCATGGCGGCGATCTCACCTTGAAGCCGTCACCGCTCGGCGGCCTGCGGGCAAAAATACGCCTGCCCTTCTGACGCTCTGATATTACCGATTACGGCAGCAGCCCGATCACCGAGACCTGGCGGCCGTAATCCGGCTCGTGCCGGATGGTGGCGCGGCGATAGGAGAAGAAATCCTGCTCCTCGGCGCAGGTGTCGCGGCCGGCGAGACCGACCACCGCGAGGCTCAGACCCTGCAACTGTCCCTGGACATAGCCGGGCAGGTCGAACATGTAACGCTGGTCCCGGATCGAGGGGATGAAGTACCGCGCCGAGGTCGGATCCTGTGCCAGGAAGGGTGCCGGAAATTCGGGCCCCACCTCATAGGATAACTGGCCGATACAGGGGCCGATCGCCGCCTGGATGCGGCCGCGCACGGCGCCGAGCTCGACCATCTGGCGGACGGTTTCCTGCAGGACGCCGGAGATCGCCCCCTTCCAGCCGGCATGCGCCGCGCCGATCACCTTGGCCTTGGCGTCGGCGAAAAGAACCGGGACGCAATCCGCCGTCAGGATGCCGAGGGTGACACCGCGCTTGGCCGTCACCAGACCGTCGACTTCTGGCCGGCTCTCATTCGACCAGACCTCATCCACCACCGCGACCTTGGCACTGTGCACCTGATAGGCGGTCACCAGCGATCCCGCCGGCAGGCCGGCTCGCGCCACCGCCCGCGCGCGGTTCTCCATCACATGCGCTGTGTCATCCTTTGACCCGATGCCGCAATTCAGCGAAGCATAGATGCCACCGCTGACACCGCCTTGCCGGGTGAGGAAACCGTGCTTGATATCCGGCAAATCCGTCAATGCGTCGAGTTCGATCATCAGAAGCCCGCCAAGTCGGTGAGGTGAGGTGCCGTAAGCGCCACGGCCTTGAACAAGGTGCCCATTTCACGCGCATCGATCAAGCGATGCAACCCACCGGCGATCTCAGCCGCAACATCCGCCGGCTGGCCCCGGGACAGCATCTGCGCCCGCGTCTCGATGCCCAGCGCTTGCAGGAACCGTGCCTGCGTTACTGGCCCCAAGGCGCGGCAACCCGCGGCGCGGCCAACCTCGCAGAGCATGGCGAAATCCACATGCGCCGTGAGATCGGCGGTGCCGATCTCCACCAGCGGATCGTGATAAAGATGCCGCTTCAGCGCCTGCAGCGTATCCCCGACCCCGCTTTCCGCTGGGCCGTAATCGATGAACAGGGCCGCGCCTGAATCGGCATGGCAACGGGCGGCGATCTCACTGCAGATGGTGATCGACATCGGTGACACTTCCGCGATCGCGCCCGGCGCAGCCTGCTGATGCACCGGGCGCAGCAGCGTCACTTGCGGTCCCGGCGGCAGATCGGTCCAGATGAAATGAGGCGCTGCCCCTTTCGTCTCGGCCGAGAGGGTAACGCCCCGCTCGCGCCAACCCTCCGCCGTGCGAATGAATTGATGGACCGGCAAGGCATCGAAGAATTCATTGGCGACCAGGATCATCGGCCCCGGCGGCACCTCGCCCAAGGTCTCATGCCAGTTCGGGCGGTAGGCCGACAGCGCTGCCGCCTGCGCCGCCTTCAACGGCTCACTGATCTCGACCAGATGCAGATCGGCGGCGGCCAGGAAATCCGGCGCCACCCGCGCCGCCCGCAAGGCATCGGCCATCAGTGTGCCACGGCCGGGACCAAGCTCCGCCAGACGAAACGGATTGGGCCGTCCCAGCCGATGCCAGGTATCGACGCACCACAGACCGATCATCTCACCGAACATCTGGCTGACTTCCGGCGCCGTGATGAAATCGCCGGCCGTCCCCAGCGGATCACGGGTGGCGTAATAGCCGAGATGCCGGGCCGCCAGGGCAAGCCGCATGAAGTCGGCGACCGTGACCGCGCCTTGGGCCGCGATCTGCTGCGCCATCCGCCGCCGCAGCTTGGCCGCCGTCTCTTCCGCAGTCTGATCCGGCCTGCTCTGATCCGACCTATCGGTCACAGCCGGGCGCTCAGGCGGCCGCGGTGGATTTGCGGCGCAGTACCAGATAGAGGCCGAAGAGGATCATCGGGACACAGAGAATCTGTCCCCAGGTGACCGCCGCATTGGCGCCGAGATTGACCTCCGGTTCGCGGAAGATTTCTGAGAAACCGCGCGCGAAGCCATAACCGATCAGGAAGATGCCGCTCAGCGTGCCGGTGCGCTCGCGGATCGCCTTGTTGCGCGAGAAGAAATGCATCACCAGGAACAGGATAAGACCTTCCAGCAGCGCCTCGTAGAGCTGGCTGGGGTGACGCGGATCGGGACCGGCCTTGGGAAAGATCACCGCCCAGGGCACATCCGTCACCCGGCCCCACAACTCGCCGTTGACGAAATTGGCGATCCGGCCGAGGCAAAGGCCGATCGGCGTGCCGCAGGCGACAACATCGGACAGGGTGAAGAAGCCCAGTTTCTGGCTGCGGCCGTAAAAATACATGGCGAGGATCACGCCGATCAGGCCGCCGTGGAAAGCCATGCCGCCCCGCCAGATCATGAAGATCTCCAGCGGATGGCGGAAGTAATAGTCCGGCGCCCAGAGCAACACCTGACCGAGTCGGCCGCCGAGGATGATGCCGACCACGATCCAAGTCAGCAGATCGTCGAATTGCTGACGCTTGATGCGCTGCGGCGGCAACTGGATCAGCTTCACGCAATACCACCAGCCGAGCAGGATGCCGGCGATATAGGACAGCGCGTACCAGCGGATGTCGATCGGCCCCAGGGACAAGGCAACGGGATTGAAATCCGGGAAGACGAAATACCCGGCGGACTCGGCAGCCATGGAGAACACTCGTCAATGGATGGGGGTTCCGTTATATACAGCGCCCAGTTACGATCCAATAGATTACGATTCAACAGTTTTAGGCCAACAGTTTAAGGGCGATGGGCGTGGCAGGGCCGCGACCCGGTGTCGCCCGGGAGTTTAATGATGCAGACCGAAAATCGATTGCTCGACGATCTGGCGAAAGTGGCGACCGGCGCCATCGGCTCGCTGTCCGGCGTGCGGCATGAAGTCGAGGGACGCCTGCAGCAGCAATTGGAGCGTCTGATCGGCCGCATGAATCTGGTCAGCCGCGAGGAATTCGAGGCGATCCGCGCCGTGGCCCAAGCGGCCCGGGAAGAGCAGATCCGCCTGGAGCGGCGCGTTGCCGAGCTGGAAGCGCGGCTGGCGCAGCAGTCAGCGCCCAATCCCGCCTCACCCACCTCTGCCGCGACCGATTCCATCACGGTGGATGCGCCCAGCGATAGCTGACAACCGTTTCCTGACGGCTTAAGCGACAGGCTCAAGCGATCGGCTTAACGACCGAGACGTGAACTTGGGATGACAAATTAAAACCTGTTAAAACAAGCCTTGCACCAGAGTCTCAAATCTGAGACTCTAAATCTGGTGGGGCATCTTTCATCTGAATCTAGATCCTGGGGCCCAGCCCCACCGCGTTTGGCGCCCAGGGGCCGACCATGGAGGGCGCTGCAATGGCATTACTCCCAGCCGAGTCGACCCGCACGGACATCAATCCCCTCGACGTAATGGAAGAATTGGTTAACGCCAACGAATGGCGTTACGACCGTTCGACCGATCAGGAGATGATTGTCGAATTCACGGGTCAGTTTTGCGACTACCGGATGTTCTTCGTTTGGCAGGAAGATCTGGGAGCGATGTACTATTCGTGCCTGTTCGACATGCGCATCCTGCCGACCAAGCGCCGCGATGTCGCCGAACTGCTGTCGCTGGTCAATGAGCGGCTGTGGCTTGGCCATTTTGACCTGTGTTCGGAAGAGATGGCGCCGATGTTCCGCCACACTATCCTGCTGCGTGGTACGCCGGGCGTCTCGGTGGAGCAGCTCGAGGATCTCGTCGAAGCTGCCTTGAATGAATGCGAGCGCTTCTACCCGGCCTTCCAATTCGTCGTCTGGGGCGGTAAAAAACCGCAGGAAGCGGTGGAAGCCGCTATGTTCGAGACCGTCGGCGAAGCCTGAGGCAAAATGACAACACCGAGTGAAGGACGGCAGAGCCTGCATCTGCCAGGACCCATGTTGCTTGTCGGTTGCGGCAAGATGGGCGGGGCGATGTTGCGCGGCTGGCTGGCCCGTGGCGTCAAGGGCAATCAACTCTTCGTGGTCGATCCGGCCCCCCGCGACCTGGACGATGTGATCGCCGCCGGCGTCACCGTGGTGACGCAGCCGGCGGATCTGCCGGCCAGTCTTCAGCCGGGCATCGTGCTGCTTGCCATCAAGCCGCAATTCATGGATGAGGCGCTCCCGACCTATCGCCGTTTCGCACGGCCCGGCACCCTCTTCCTGTCGATCGCGGCCGGCAAGACCCTCGCCTATCTCAAACGCCAGTTGGGCGACGTCGCCATCGTGCGGTCAATGCCGAACACACCGGCGGCGGTCGGCCGTGGCATGACCGTCATCGTCCGCCGCCCGGAGATCGCTGAGGCCGATCTCCAGCTCTGCGCCGAGCTTCTGTCGGCCGTCGGCGAGATCGCCTGGGTCGATGACGAGGATCAGATCAACGCGGTCACCGCCGTCTCCGGCGGCGGACCGGCTTATGTCTTCCTGCTGATCGAATGCCTGGCGGAAGCCGGGCGGGCGGCAGGTCTGCCGGCCGATCTCGCCATGCGCCTCGCCCGCTCCACGGTTTGCGGCAGCGGCGAGCTGGCCTATCAATCGACCGAATCCGCCGAGGCCTTGCGCAAGGCGGTGATGAGCCCCAAGGGCACCACGGAACAGGCGATCGCCGTGCTGATGGCACCCGATGGCCTGCAGCCGCTGATGACCAAGGCGATCGCCGCCGCGACCGGCCGGTCCCGCGAACTGGCGGCCGGGTAAGGCGCATCGCATGGCGGACGAGGCCGCATCGACGACGGACCTGGCCGGTGGCAGCATCGGGCGTGTCCGCCAGGCGTTGCAGGGTTTCGGCCTTGCCTGTGAGATCAAGGAATTCGATGCCTCGACCCGGACCTCGGCCGATGCCGCGGCGGCAATCGGCTGCGACGTGGCGCAGATCGCGAAATCGGTGATCTTTCGCGCCAAGGGCAGCAGTCTCGCCGTGCTGGTGGTGGCGAGCGGCATCAACCGGGTCGATGAGAAGAAGATCGAGGCCGCACTCGGGCAGAAGATCGGCAAGGCGGATGCGGATTTCGTCCGCGATCAGACCGGCTTCGCCATCGGCGGCGTCGCTCCCATCGGCCATACCGGGCATGTCCGCGTTTTCATCGACCGGGATCTCCGGCAATATGCCGAGATCTGGGCGGCGGCCGGCTCGCCGCATGCGGTTTTCCGCCTGACCCCGGCCGAACTGGAGCGCATCACCGGCGGACAGGTTGCCGACATTAAGCCGTGATTGTCATGATCGAGCGATCTATAACGGAACTGGATCGAGTCGCCGGCAGCGACCATGCTGGCAGGGTGGCCGGTCCGACCGGATGGCAATGATCACCCCCAGCCTGATCACTTTCAGGAGGCGGATATGGCGCGACGACCCAGAACCGATTTGGGAACCGACCGAGAGGCCGGCCGGACAGGCGGCAAGAGCAAAACCGGCAAGGCGGCCTCCTCCCGTACCAAGACAGCCAGTACCAAGACGACCGGAGCCAAAACAGCCCGCGGCAAATCAGGCGCGGCCGGCTCAGGTGCCACGGCAGCTCAGCCGGGCGCCGATCCCCGGGATATCCGGCAGCGGTTGCAGGCGGCCCTGATCGAACAGCTTGCCGGCCTCGGCTGGCGCGATCTCAGCTATGCCCAGATCGTCCAGGCGTCGGGCGTGCCGCTCGCGTCGGCCTATCGTCTGTACCGCTCGAAGATGGGCGTCCTGCATGGACTGGCCGGCGAGATCGACCAGCAGGTGCTGGCCGGTCTGGAAGCGGATCCGTTGGACGGGACGGCGCGGGACCGGCTGTTCGATCTCGTCATGCGCCGGCTGGATCTGCAGGCTGCCAACAAGGCCGCCCTGGAAAACCTGTTCCATGCCTTGCCGCGCAGCCCAGGCGAGGCGGTCTGCGTCGCCGGCCGGCTGCGGCGGTCGATGGCGCTGATGCTGGATCTTGCCGGCATCTCCACCAGCGGCCTGCGGGGCCTCCTGCGCATCAAGGCGATGACCGGGCTCTATCTCCATGTCATGCGGGCGTGGCTGAAGGATGACAGCGACGATTCCTCGGCCACCATGGCCCTGCTGGACAAGCGCCTGAACCAGGCCGAACGCCTGCTCGGCTTGCTGCATCGTCGGAGCAATTCCTCCAATTGATTGATTTAATGTGAAGAATTTTTTTGTTGCGGCGCACAAAAACCCTTGACCTTTCCGCTGCGCCGCAACATATTCATTCCAGATTTTGTGCGCCGCAAAATACCTTGCGCGCTAGCCCCAATCTGGAGATGCCAAAATGGCCAAGACCAACACCATTGAGACCGATTTCGTGAAGATCCCGGACTTTACCCAGGTCCAGGCCGATTTCAACAAGTGGGTCAACGACTTCTCGAAGTTCTTCGTCAACGGCAAGGCGCCGAGCCTCGATCTCGACAGCCTCTTCGCCGCTCAGCGCAAGAACGTCGAAGCCCTGACCGCTGCCAACCAGGTGGCTTTCGAAGGCGTCAAGGCCGTGGCGCAGCGCCAGGCTGAGATCGTCCGCACCGTGATCGAAGACATCACCAAGGCGACCAAGGAGTTGACCAGCGTGGCGACCCCGGAAGAGAAGTTCCTGAAGCAGACCGAAATCGCCAAGACCGGTTTCGAAGCCGCGATCAGCAACCTGCGCGATCTGAGCGAGACGCTGCAGAAGGCGAATATCGAAGCGGCCTCGCTGATCAACAAGCGCGTTTCCGCCAGCTTCGACGAGCTGAAGGACGCCTTCAACAAGGTGAAGAAGTAAAAATTAAAGGCCTCGCCACGGCGAGGCCTTTATTACCAGTTTTCTGCCAATGTCCCAGAGCCTCCCCGCACGAGGACAGGCAGCATAGCCCGTCTGGACGGAAGTCCAGGCGGGCCTTCTTTTTCGGTCCGAATCAGGGCGGAACATCGGACTGTCCCCACACCGGAATGCTCCGCCGCTTGGCATTGCCACTGACATTGACCGCTGCTAGCGTGACGCACAGCGACCAGTTGAGTCAAGGTAAAGCTCGTGCACGATAAGTTAGAAGCGATCGCGCCGGAGATTTCTTACGACGACTTCCGGAAGATCGATATCCGCGTCGGCACCATCATCGCCGCGGAACCCTTTCCCGAAGCTCGCCGTCCGGCCCTGAAACTGACCATCGACTTCGGGCCGGCAATCGGCCAGCGGCGCAGCTCCGCGCAGATCACCCGCCATTATACCGCCGAAACAGTGATCGGCCGACAGGTGGCCGCCGTGGTCAACTTTCCCAAAAAGCAGATCGGCAAGTTCATGTCCGAGGTTCTTGTCCTCGGCTTTCCCGACGGTGCCGACGAGGTGGTGATGATCGGACCAGATCAGGCCGTGCCCAATGGCGGGCGCCTGTATTAAAGTTGTGCCAATAAGGTCACGCCACGTCCCGTGACGGATCACCGATAGACTGAAGACGGAGCATTAGGTCATGGCCCTGCATTTCGCCGAAGCCGAACTGGCGGACCGCCGCCACCGCACCATCGAGGCCATGGTCAAGCGCGGCCTCGACGGCCTGCTGATCTTCCGGCAGGAAAGCATGTATTACCTGACCGGCTACGACACCTTCGGCTACGTCTATTTCCAGTGCCTCTATCTCGGCGCCGACGGCCGCACGATGCTGCTGACCCGCGCCCCCGACCTGCGCCAGGCCCAGCACACCTCCGATATCCAGGATATCCGCGTCTGGATCGACGCACCCAATGCCGATCCCGCCGCGGAATTGCGCGAATATCTCCGCCGCTGGGGTCTCAGCGGCAAGACCTTCGGAGTCGAATGGGAAGCCTATGGCCTGACCGCCCGCAGCGGCATGCGGGTGCAGGCAGCCTTCGACGGTTTCGCCGATCTGGTCGATGCCTCGGATCTCGTGAGCCGCCTGCGCCTGATCAAGAGCCCGACTGAACTCACTTATGTCCGCAAAGCCGCCGAACTGGGCGATCTCGCCTTGGACGAGGCCCACCGGCTGGCCGGGCCGGGCGTCGATGAGGCGGACATCCTCGCCGCCATGCAATCGGTCATCATCCGTGGCGGCGGCGACGACCCCGCCAATGAATTCATCATCGGCTCCGGCGAGGACGCCCTGCTCTGCCGCTACAAGACCGGCCGGCGCGTCCTCTCGGCCCAGGACCAGCTCACCCTGGAATTCGGCGGCGTCTACCGGCACTACCATTCCTGCCTGATGCGCACCATTCCGATCGGCACGCCGCCCGCACGCCAGGTCGAGATGCACAAGGTGGCGGTGGATGCCCTGGAAGCCTGCAAGGAAGCGCTCCGGCCCGGCAATACCCTCGGCATGGTGTTCGATGCTCATGCCCGGGTACTCGATGCCGCCGGCTATCAGGCCCACCGGATGAATGCGACCGGCTACAGCCTGGGCGCCACCTTCGCTCCCAACTGGATGGATTGGCCGATGTTCTATCACGGCAATCCGGAGATCCTGCAGCCGGGCATGGTCTATTTCATCCATCTGATCATCTTCGACAGCGAGCGCGGCCTGGCCATGACCAGCGGCCAGACCTGCCTGGTGACCGATGGGGCCTGCGAGGTGCTGTCGCAGCGCTCCACCGATCTGGTCACGCGCTGACACCGCCGGCCCGGCGAGAGGACACGGAACGAGGCGTGGATGCCGTATTTTTGGCTCATGGGAATCGGCTTGCTCATCGGCCTGACCGTGCTTTATCTGGCAACCTGAGCAGCGCCTCGCCGCCGGGTTGTTTTTCTCAACAAAAAGTCAACTCTATCAATGCCTTGACTAAATGTTGACAATTTGCTCGGGAGCCATTTACAGCCCGGGTCCACCTTGATACATTCCGCGCGCTTTTCACCCCTGGCGCCCGCCCTGCGGCCGGTCATCCTTGCGATGGTCGAGGATCGCGGATGTGACCCGGGGTATTGGCATTGAATCGCGGGCAGACCGGCCGGAAGCCAGTCGCCCGATTGTTGTATCAACGATGTCTAGCGCAGCCGGGCCCGGTGACCGGGGACGGCTCCAAGGAACGGAACCGGATGAAGATCCTGACGGGCAACAGCAATCGGCCGCTGGCCGAGGCGATCTCCGCCTATCTGAACCTGCCACTGATCAATGCCAGCATCCGGCGGTTCTCCGATATGGAAGTCTTCGTCGAGATCCAGGAGAACGTGCGCGGCGAGGATATCTTCATCGTCCAGTCGACCTCCTTCCCGGCCAATGACAATCTGATGGAATTGCTGGTGACGCTGGATGCCTTGCGCCGGGCATCGGCCCGCCGCATCACCGCCGTCATCCCCTATTACGGCTATGCCCGGCAGGACCGGAAGTCAGGCTCCCGCACGCCGATCTCCGCCAAGCTGGTCGCCAATCTGATCACCAAGGCCGGCGCCGACCGCGTGCTCACGGTCGATCTCCATGCCGGCCAGATCCAGGGCTTCTTCGATATTCCGACCGACAACCTGTTCGCCGCCGGCGTGCTGACCAAGGACATCAATGAGCGCTTCGTCGCCCAGGGCGGCAATGGCGATCTGGTCATCGTCTCGCCCGATGTCGGCGGCGTGGTCCGCGCCCGCGCCATCGCCAAGCGGCTGGAAGCCGAACTGGCGATCATCGATAAGCGCCGCGAGCGCGCCGGGGTCAGCGAAGTGATGAACATCATCGGCGATGTCAACGGCAAGCGCTGCATCCTGGTGGACGACATCGTCGATTCCGCCGGCACGCTCTGCAACGCCGCCGTCGCCCTGCGCGAATCCGGTGCGACCTCGGTTGCCGCCTATGTGACCCATGGCGTGCTCTCGGGCGGCGCCGTCGCCCGCGTTTCCGCCTCGCCGCTGGAATCGCTGGTGATCACCGACAGTATTCAGGCCACCGAAGCCGTGCGCGTGTCGCAGACGGTGCGCCAGTTGACCATTGCTCCCCTGTTGGCCGAGGCCATGGCCCGGATCAGCGAGGAGCGGTCGGTCTCCAGTCTGTTCGACTGAGGACCGAAGACCGGCCGGCCCCGAGGGTTACCCTCACGCGGGCCGCCGGAAAATCCGATCAGGCACCCCTGGAGGCCGATCGGTCCGACAATCCGCTGTTGGATGGTCGGTGACTGCGAGAACAAGAGGAGACAGACATGTCCGCAGTTCAAACTATCGCCGCGGAGCTTCGCGACCGCGCCGGGAAGGGGGCCGCTCGTGCAACTCGTCGTGCAGGCCGCGTCCCCGCTGTGATTTACGGTGAAAAGCAGGAAGCAACCCTGGTTTCGCTGGATCCGAAGGAGCTCGACCGGCTGGTGCACAAGAAGGCATTCTTGGCCACCCTTCTCGACATCGACCTGAAGGGCAAGAAGCATCGCGTCCTGCCGCGCGACGTTCAGTTCCATCCGGTCACCGACGTGATCGAGCATCTGGACTTCCAGCGCATCGGCAAGGACACCAAGATCCATGTCAACGTGCCGGTCATTGTGAAGAACGAACTGGCCGCTCCGGGCCTGAAGCGCGGCGGCGTGCTCAACCTGGTGCGTCACGAGATCCCCTTCATCTGCTCGCCGGAAAACATCCCGCAGCAGATCGTCGTCGATCTCACCGGTCTCGATATCGGCGCCAGCGTCCATATCAGCTCGCTCGAACTGCCCCAGGGCGCGACCCCGGCCATCCGTGAGCGCGACTTCACCGTCGTCACCATCGGTGCGCCGAGCGGCCTGAAGGCCGAAGCCGAAGCTGCTCCGGCCGCGGCGGCTGCCGCTGCTCCGGCGGCGGGTGCCGCTGCCAAGACCGCTGCTGGTGGCGCTGCCGCGAAGACCGCGGCGCCGGCCGCCAAGGCGCCGGCGAAGAAGTAACATCCGGTCATGCGTCTGGTTGTCGGCCTGGGCAATCCTGGCCCCTCATATGCCGGCAACCGGCACAATATCGGCTTCATGGCGGCGGGCGAGATCGTCCGCCGCCATTCGTTTTCCGGGCGGCGCGAGCGCTTCCAGGGCGTTACCTGGGAGGGCAGCATCAATGATGAGAAGATCATCGTCCTCTGCCCGCTGACCTATATGAACGAATCCGGCCGCGCCGTGCAGGCCGCCGCGCAATTCTTCAAACTGCAGCCCAACGATGTCGTCGTCATCCATGACGAGCTCGACCTGCCGCTGGGCAAGCTCCGCGTGAAGCGCGGCGGCGGTGCCGGCGGCCATAACGGCCTGCGCTCGATCGATGCCCATCTTGGTAATGACTACTGGCGCCTGCGGCTTGGCATCGACCATCCCGGCGTCAAGGAACTGGTCAAGCATTACGTCCTGCAGGATTTCGCCAAGGCCGAGCATCCTCAGGTGAAAGCCGTGGTCGAGGCCGTCACCGAAGCCTTTCCCATCCTGATCGGCAAGGATGGCAAATGGGGCGACAATCCCTTCATGACCAAGACCAGCCTCATTCTCAATCCGCCGCCGCCCAAGCCCGCCAAACCGGCCGCCGCACCGGCTGCAAAGGACACGCCCGGCAAGGCGGAGAACTGACGGCGCGATGTCGATGGAGGCAGCAGGCGTCATGCAGGCCGAGATCGAAACAGCCCTGACCCGCCTCGCCGATGCCGTCGCCACACGTCGCGGCCCGTTCCGCTTAGCGGCCCTGGCGACGATCGACGACGACCGCCCCCAGCCCCGTCCGCAGGTCCGCACTGTCATCATCCGGCATTTCTCCCGAGCCGAGCTGAAGCTCGTCTTCTTCTGCCGCTCGGACGATGCCAAGTACCGCGAGATCCGGCGCAACCCCGCCGTCGAGCTGTCGGTCTATGGTCGTGATCCCGAGGGCCGCGATCCCGATTGCCAGATCCGTCTGGCCGGCACCGCCCGGATCGTCACCGACATTGCCGCGCTGGATCGCTATTGGCGCGAGGTCAGCGCTGCGACGCGGCGCGATTATGTCGCCGATGGCACCGTGACGGCGATTGGCGAAGCACGTGCCGACCTCTTCGTCGCCATCGAGGTCCAGGTCGATCGCCTCAAGGTCCTGACCTTCCGTGACGACGCCTGGCACCTTCACGAACATCCGGCATCCTGACGCTTGCCTTCTGGAATCCCATCCCGGATTCCAACCCTGCACGTCACGCGGCGAAGACCAACCACAGCATCACGCCATTGGCGGCGATCAAAGCCAGCGCCAGACCCACACCCGTCGCCGTCATCCAGAACGGCGCCTTGAGATCGCCCATCACGCGACGGTCGGCACAGAAGAGCACCAGCGGCACCACGGCGAAGGGCAGTTGCAGCGACAGCACCACCTGGCTCAGCACCAGCAGGTTTTCCGCGCCATGTTCGCCGCCGAGCGCCGTGATCGCCGCCGCCGGCACGATGGCGATGGCACGGGTGACCAGGCGCCGCATCGCCGGCGAGACCTTGAGATTGGTGAAGCCTTCCATCACCACCTGCCCCGCCAGCGTCGCCGTCACCGTCGAGTTCTGTCCGGCGATCAGCAAGGCGATGGCGAAAACGACGGCCGCCGCCGGCCCCAGGATCGGCGCCAGCAGGGCCTGGGCGTCACTCAGCCCGGCGACATTCTCCTGGCCGGTCGCATGGAAGGTCGCCGCAGCCAGGATCAGGATCGCCGCATTGACCAGGAAGGCACCGGCCAGCGCCAGATTGGAATCGGTGCTGGCGGCCTTGAGGTCGGTGGCCTCCAACGGTCGGGCAACCGGGCGGTGACGCTTCACCAGAGCGCCATGCAGATAGAGGTTATGGGGCATGACGGTCGCGCCGATGATGCCGACCGCCAGCACCGCCGCGCCGGGCGAGGCAAGCGCCCTCACATCGGGCACAAGCCCGCCCGCCACCGCCATCCAATCGGGCCGCGCCAGCAGAACCTCGAAGCCGAGGCTGGCAATGACCGCCACCACCAGCAGGGCGACCGCCGCTTCCAGCTTGCGCAGGCCGAGCCGCTCCAACGACAGCATCAGGACGGTGAGGCCGAGGCTGGCGACGACACCCATCAGCAACGGCAGATTGAAGAGAAGCTGCAGCGCGATCGCCGTGCCGATGATCTCGGCGACGTCACAGGCGACGATGCCGATCTCGGCCAGCAGCCAGAGGCCGCGATTGACCAGGGGATGGAAGCGCCGGCGGCTGAGCTGGGCGAGATCCTGCCCTGTCACGAGGCCCAGCCGGGCCGAGAGCATCTGGAACACCATGCCGGCGAGGCCGGCCAGGGCGACGATGAAGAGCAGCCTGTAGCCGAAAGCCGAACCGGCGGCGATATCGGTCGCCCAGTTGCCGGGATCCATATAGCCGACGGCGATCATCCAGCCCGGCCCGGCCACAGCCAGCAGGCGGCGCAGCAACCGCGGCAAGGCGACGGGCGCATATTGGCGGGTGATCTGGAGCGACCGTAAGGCGATCTCTGTCATTTGGGACCTCCGGCCGGCGGCACGGCGCCAGCATCGTTTTATCCCTTAATATGTTAATGCGAATTATTCTCATTTCAAATTCTGTCTTTGCATGGCCGCCATAGCCGCCTTCTATCGAAACCTGGCGGAGAGCCGTTCCGCCTTCCCTGGATACCGCTGAAAATCACCAAAACACGAGGAAACGGTTGTTTGCCCGCGGCTTTCCTGATAGGTCAGCCGCGCGGCTGGGAACCTCGGAAATCGCGCCGGAAATCGCGATAGATCCAGGCCTTACCTTCCCGGCCCGGATCGTTCAGCACCGTCAATCGGGGATTGCAGTCATGGGTTTCAATTGTGGCATCGTCGGCCTGCCTAACGTGGGCAAGTCCACCCTGTTCAATGCGCTGACCTCGACGGCAGCGGCCCAGGCGGCGAACTACCCCTTCTGCACCATTGAGCCCAATGTCGGCCGGGTGGCGGTGCCCGATCCGCGCCTCGACAAGATCGCGGCGATCGGCAAATCGGCGAAGATCATCCCGACCCAGCTCGAATTCGTCGACATCGCCGGCCTGGTGCGCGGCGCCAGCAAGGGCGAAGGCCTCGGCAATCAGTTCCTCGCCAATATCCGCGAGACCGACGCCATCGTGCATGTGCTGCGCTGCTTCGAGGGCGAGGTCACCCATGTCGAGGGCTCGGTCGATCCGATCCGCGACGCCGAGACGGTCGAGACCGAATTGATGCTGGCCGATCTCGAGAGCCTCGAGAAGCGTCACGACAATGCGGTTAAAAAAGCGCGCGGCGGCGACAAGGATGCCAAGGCGCTGATCGAGATCACCGAGCCGGTGCTCACCGCCCTGCGTGAAGGCAAACCGGCCCGCACCGTCGCCGCCAAGCTCACGCCCGAACAGATGCCGATCTTCAAGCAATTGCAATTGCTGAGCGGCAAGCCGGTTCTCTATGCCTGCAATGTCGAGGAAAGCGCCGCCGCCACCGGCAATGCGCTCTCCGAGAAAGTCGCCGCCAAGGCCAAGGCGGAAGGCGCCGTCGCCGTCGTCATCTCGGCGGCGATCGAAGCCGAAGTGGCCCAGCTCGCAACCGAGGAAGAGAAAGCGGAATTCCTTTCGACCCTGGGTCTCGAGGAAACCGGCCTCGCCCGCGTGATCCGCGCCGGCTACGGCCTGCTTGGCCTCCTCACCTTCTTCACCGTCGGCCCGAAGGAAGCCCGCGCCTGGACCGTCCGTGCCGGCGCCAAGGCGCCGGAAGCTGCCGGTGTCATCCATACCGATTTCGAGCGCGGCTTTATCCGCGCCGAGACCATCGCCTATGACGATTTCGTCGCCTGCAACGGCGAAGCCGGCGCCAAGGAAGCCGGCAAGATGCGCGCCGAAGGCAAGGACTACACCGTCCTGGACGGCGACATCTTCAATTTCCGTTTCAACGTCTGAGGGTTTTCGGGACCGTGGCCTTTCTCTGGCCCCGCTTCCCGGCCACGGTCCTTTTGGCCGCTATTTTCGCGGCCGTCGGTTTCCTCGCTCTCACGTCTCCGGCCGGGGCCGCCGATGGCAAGCTCGGCCGCGCCGACGGATCGTCGATCACCTATTACCTGGACGCCCGCAGCCCCAGCAAACCGTCGCGTATCCTGCTGGTCGTCCTCCAGGGCTCGGACTGCAACAGCGTCACCGAGGTCAAGGCTATCCGCCAATATCTGGCGAAGGCCCTGCCCAAGGCCGACCTGCTGACGGTGGAGAAATACGGCATCGACGCCACCCTGCCCTATGACGCCGATCCCGAGCGGCCCGATTGCCCCAAGCCCTATCTCAAGCATGACCGCCCGACGCAGCGTGTCGATGACCTCGCCGCGGTGATCGCGCGGCTGAAGCAGACCAGAGGCTATCGCCAGGTCGTCGCCATCGGCGGCAGCGAGGGCGCGGTGGTGGCCAATCTGCTGGCCGCCCGGTCGAAGCAGGTGAATGCCGTCATCGCCTTCAATGGCGGCGGCCAATGGTTCCTGGACGATGTCCTCCATAGCATCGCGGCATCCTCCGCCTCCGACGCGGAAAAGGCTCAGTCCGCTCAAAACATGCGGGAATTTGCCCGGCATATCCGGTCGGGACCTGCTTCCGATCTGGTGGCCAGCAACCATGGCTATGCCTGGTGGAAGGAAATGCTGGGCCTCGATCAGCGTGCCGTGCTGCTGAAAGTCTCCGTACCTACTTTGATCATCCAGGGCGGCCGGGACGACTCGGTTTCGCCGACAGCGGTCTCAAAGATGGTGCAGAACCTCAACCGGGCCGGCCGGCGCAATATCGACTACCGGCGCTATCCGACGCTGGACCACAAGCTCGCCGAACCGGATAAGACCAGCGGCATGGCCAAGGTGGTGCAGGATATGGCGGCCTGGCTGCGCGCCAGGGGCTTCACGGATTGATGGGCCGCGTTTCCTGACTCTCACCTATCCGCTTCTCCGGATCCGGCCTGCGGCAAAAGCGCGCTGTACCCGGTACAAAGCGCGATAGCATTCGTCCCGTCACCCGGGCTTGCTATCCTCCCCGTCCCGGATAATCGCGATGACAGGGGATCGTGGTGACCTCGCTAGCCTTGGACCGGCGGATCGAACATCCGCTCCGGCGCGTCTTGAACGATGAGGTACATGCGCGCCCGTCGCTGCGTCTGACAGCGCCAGCCGTCATCTTCCATTTCGCCTGGCTGGGCGATCTCGCCATCGAGCCGATCGACCAGCTTTGCACCCGGCATGGTGCCCCCGGCCCCTCGCCCGAGCGCAAGCACGGCCTGATCCAGGTGGTCGATGGCTGGATCAAATGGGAATGGCACACGGAATTCGTCTCCTGCTGCTTCGTGCGCGCAGATAAGCAGCCGGATTTGCTCTGGCCCAATCTGCCGCCGGATATCGCCAGTTTCGTCGCCGGCCTGCCCGGCGGCTGCCTGGTTGCCCTGACCCTGCGGGTGGAAGAGGACCAGCCGGTGGCAGCCGATGCCGGGCATCTGACACGGATCTTTCCCAGTGGCGATATGGTCGGTTCGTCGATCGGCGGCGGCGATGCCCTGGTCTGGACCGATTTCCATCTCGATTCCCAGGGCTTCGGCCGCATGCTGGTGCGCAACATCCGTCAGACGCCGGGACGGCTCGGCCGTGCCGTGCAGCGCCTGCTGGAGGTCGAGACCTATCGCATGATGGCGCTGATCGGATTGCCGCTCGCCCGCGAGGCGAGCGACGAGCTGAGCAAGCTGGAACGCCGTCTGACCGAGATCGCCGTCCGCACCGCCGAAACGGCGCAGCCCGAGGATGACCACGCGCTGCTCGACCGCCTGACCCGGATCGCCGCCGAGGCCGCCGCCCTCTCCGCCCGGTCGCGCTCGCGCTTCAGCGCCACGGCGGCCTATGCGCAATTGGTCGAACGGCGGCTCGACGAATTGCGCGAGGACCGGATCGACGGATTATCGCGCCTCAGCGCCTTCCTCGAGCGCCGCTTCCTGCCGGCCATGCGCACCTGCCAATCCTGCGTGCGCCGGATGGATGTCCTCACTGCCAGTATCGATCAGGCGGCGGACATGCTGCGCACCCGGGTCGACGTCAATCTGGAGGCGCAGAACGGCGATCTCCTACGCGCCATGGAAACGCGCAGCCGCACCCAGCTCCGCATCCAGGAAGCGGTCGAGGGCCTTTCCGTCTTCGCCATCAGCTATTATCTGCTGGGCCTGCTGAAGACCGCCGCCGAGGGCCTGGTGCCGAGCGATTGGCACGACCGCGAGAAGCTGATAGCCGGCATCGCCGTGCCGATCCTGCTCGGTGCCGTCTGGTTCGGCATCCGCCGCCTGCGCCATGTGCTGAAGCAGGGGCATTGAGACTGGATATCTGGGACTGGGCAGATGAAGCCGGACGCCTCGCCCGGCATCTGCTGAGTTATCGGCCGACCAATTCCAGGATGACGCCATTGGCGTCGCGGGGATGCAGGATGCAGCCATCCGGCGTGGGGACGGCCGGAATACCGACTTGCTCCATATAGGCGAGGCAGAGGCTGCGGTCCTTGACCTCCAGCTTCATCGCCGCCATCCAGGGCGTCGGATACTCCGGCAAATCGGCAAGCCGGGGATACAGCACCTGGAGCTCCGCCGGTTTGACGAAGCGGATCGCGCCGAAGCCGCAATTGACCACGGTCAGCCGGTCGCTCACCTTCAGGCGTTCCGGCCCGAAGATCGGCAGATAGCCGAAAGCCGCCGCCACCGGATCGTCGCAGGCGACGGTGACCGAGATCAGCGCCGTCGCCCCATTGGCATGGACCTCCCAGGCTGGCTGGCGCAGCAGCTCCGGTGTGCGGTGATGGCAGATGAAGGCGCGCATCTCCGGCGTTTCTTCCGGCGGCAGGAACAGCAGATGGAAGGAAGGCGTGACATCGCCTTCCGGCAGTTCCAGCTTGCGGGACAGATCCTTCGGCCCGTCGGGATGCAGCCCTCCCGCCTCAAGCTGCCGCTTGCAGGCCTCGGCATCATCGGTGGCGAAAGCGAGCCCCATCAGGCCTTCGCGGGTTTCCAGGAACTTGTCGAGATTGTTGGTGAACTGGGCGGGATCGATGATGCCGAGCAGCTCGATATAGCCGCTGTCCAGCATCACGCAGTAATTGCCGGTGCCCCAGCCGATGTGACGCCCGCGCGGACAGACGGTGAAACCGAGCCGCGTCCAGGTGCCACGTGACGCTTCCAGATCGCGAACGCCGACCAATGTGTGATCTATCCCGGTGATGCCGCGTCCCGGCGTCATCCCTGCACCCCCAGTTGCACCGGCCAGGTCGCCGGCATCCGTCCCGATACCCCTTCGCTTCGGCGGCCCCTACCGCCAAAAAACGAACCGCCGCCGAGCATAAGCTATTCGGCGGCGGTCGTCATGTTCGTCGTCATCCGGTCAGACACTGAATGACGATGGATCGAGGCTCAGTGAACGTTCTTCCACACCTTGCGCTTGGCGGCATAGGCCAAGAGGGTGAAGACGACCAGGAAGAGCATGGCCTTGAGACCCGTGGCCTTACGCTGCTCCATCTCGCCTTCGGCCGCCCAGGTCAGGAAGGTCGCAACATCGCGCGCTTCCTGGTCCAGGGTCGCATTGGTGCCGTCGGCATAGGTGACGGAATTGTCCTGCAAGGGCTGCGGCATCGCGATCTGATGGCCCTTGAAGTACTTGTTGTAGTTCATGCCGGGATTGACCTTGAAGCCGGCAGGCGGCTCCCCGTAACCCGTCATCAGCGCATGGATGTAATCGGCACCGGCATAGCCGCCAAAGCCCTTGCCCGCACGCGACTTGGCCAGCAACGACATATCCGGCGGCAAGGCGCCGTTATTCGCAGCCCGGGCCGCTTGCTCGTTCGGGAACGGCGCATGGAAGTGGTCCGAAGACTTGCCCGGACGCTCATACATCTCGCCGGCATCGTTCGGACCGTCCTGGATCTGAACCTTGGCGGCGATCGCCTTGACCTCGTCTTCGCTGAAGCCGATGCCTTCGAGATTACGATAGGACATCAGATTCATCGAATGGCAGCCGGAGCAGACATCCGAATAGACCTGGAAGCCGCGCTTCAACTGCGCCCGGTCATAGGAGCCGAAGAAGCCCTGGAACGACCAGTCCTCCTTGGGGATGGCGATATGGCCACCCTGTTCGGCCGCAACGAACATCACTGCGGCAACGCCGACGACGACGGTCGCAGCTTTCAGAATAACGGAACCGATACTCATCACGCCTTCTCCATCGTCTTGCTGTGGGCTGCTGCCGCCGCGGCACGGCCGCCGCCCTTCAGGACCGGCTCGCTGATCGACAGCGGCAGGCGCTTGGGCGTCTCGAAGATCGAGAGCAGTGGCAACACGACGAGGAAGTAGCCGAAGTAGTAGAGGGTCGCGAGCTGGCCCAGGAACAGGATCTTGATCCCCAGGGTGCCGCCGGCGAAGGTGATCGGCCACAGGGCATCGGCATCGCTGACGCCGGCCGCCGCCACGATTTCATCAACCGGGGTCACATGGAAGGCGAAAGGCTGCCAGAACCAATCCGGCGGGTTCTTGCCGACGAACATCAGGATGGCGCAGTCGAAGACCAGCATCCAGAAGAACCACTTGAAGGTGGGCCGGAAAGTTCCCGAGCGGACCGGCGAGCGGTCGAGCCAGGGCAGCACGAACAGGACGGCGATCGAAGCACCCATCGCCAGCACGCCGATCAGCTTGTCCGGGATCGAGCGCAGGATCGCGTAGAACGGCAGGAAGTACCATTCGGGAACGATATGCTCCGGCGTCGAGAGCGGGTTGGCCGGAATGTAGTTGTCCGGATCGCCCAGCGCGTTCGGCGCGTAGAACACCCAGAAGGCATAGAAGATCAGGAAGATGCCCAGACCGAAGATGTCCTTCGTGGTGTAATACGGATGGAAGGGAATGGTGTCCTGCTTACCCTTGGTATCGATGCCGATCGGGTTGTTCGAACCGAAGCGGTGCAGCGCGATGACGTGCAGCACGACGACCGCCAGGATCACGAACGGCATCAGATAATGCAGGGCGAAGAAGCGGTTCAGCGTCGGATTGTCGACGGCGAAGCCGCCCCAGAGCAGGGTCACGATCTTGTCGCCGACCAGCGGAATGGCCGAGAACAGGTTGGTGATGACGGTGGCGCCCCAGAAGCTCATCTGGCCCCA